>NZ_JBMEZZ010000002.1:0-616516 GCF_048822415.1 Klebsiella sp. C360 | reverse complement strand
GCGTCGCGTGGGCGAGGCATCTGCGTCCGGCATATAAAATATTTTGTTATTTTCAGACAGACCGGATACGGAGATGATTCCGCTGTTATTAAACGCATATTCGGCAACATGCTGATTCCGTGACAGAATAAAACAACCTGGTTTCGACTCTGTCAGATTCGCCAGAATGACTCCGCCCGCCTCGAAGCGAATAGTCCATTGCCCCGGTTCGCCGCACGTTTCGATGCCTTCCAGGCTCAGACGATGGCGAGCGTTCTGAAGAGACTGCGCCGAGGATAAATCATAATAAGGATAAATACGGCGAGGATGTTTCGCTCTCGTCAATTTGCTGCGCGTATAGGTATCTACCTGAAAGACGATCCAGTCGTTTGGACGAAGCTGAGACGCGTCGAATCCGGTAAGTTCGACTTCACCTGTACGAGGAAACATTTTTTTAGGGTTGTCGATTGCGTGCCAACCATTTTCCGTTTGCTGAGCGACGACTTTAAAATACGAGAACCGATCGTTTCGTCGATCGTATCGGCCAATATACCAGGGAAGATCTTTCATTATTCTTTTCCTTATTTTTCAGCCTATAACGCCAGCCGTCCGTTTTGCCACCGCAGGCGCGTTTTCCCGCCGGAATGGCGCGCTGCTGCAACTAAACGATTTGCGTCATCGCTGCCATCCGGCGGGAATGGAGCGAAGCATCCGGGAAGCAGTCGATTCAGCCAGCGGAAAGCGACGTCGTCGATAGGATAAGCGTACCCGACTTCCGTCGGGCCGCCGTTTCTGAGCACGCTGCGTCGTAATCCCATCGCTAACGCGTCAGGCAAACCACAATCGTCGGCAAGGCAAATAAAGCGATGATTCCCGACGCGTCTGAATGTCGGACGGCGCGCACTCACATTCGCGGCAATAATCGCGGCGGTTCGGGATAAGAAAAACGCCATTTTGCGCCGGGAAACAACCTTGAATACGTCATGATCGCGCCCGCCTGGATGGACATGGCGCGTTAAAAGCGTCGAGGCGTTATCGGAGGCCGCATGCGGAGAGAAACGCCCTGAACGCCAGTCCCACACTGCCGCTTGAAGGTGAAATTCGGCGGTACGACAGGTCGAGGTTAACGCAAGCGGCGTCATATCAGGCGTTGACGATGTATCAATAAGCGGCCATTCCATAACTCGGGACAACTCGACAGGATCATCGATCTCTGCGCCGCATACGGGAGGAGACCAGACGCTTACGCCGCTGCGACGAAAGCATTTTCCGCCCAGCCCGGAGACCGCTTTTTGAAAATCATCCATAAGGCTGGCGCAGGTAGCGCCTTCCACGACGATCATGCTGTTATCCCCATTGCGGATACGAAGCAGCGAAGGTTTGACTAACGTCCATACCCGACCTTTCCAGCCTTGGCGTAAGCGCGGTTCTATAAGACCTGCGTCATGCAAACAGCGAATCAAATGCCACACATTGACTCTGTCTGCGGTGCGTTCCAGAAGCGCGACCAATTCGATTTCCTCCCATCCGCTGGCGCCGCTTGCGTAAATCGCTTCAAGGAGATGTTCGAGACGTTCATCGTTATTTTCTGTCGTCAGGGGGAGTTCAATGTGGAATGCCGGCGTTGTCAGGGGAGACGTCTTCCAATCGGTAAGAGGTTCGAGGCGATATCTGGCGCTATCTTCCTGCGCAGGACGCGGAACGGCGCGCTCGAAAAAACGCGCCCGTTGTCGCCATGGCGGCGTTTTCTCGCCGATTTCCAGCTCAGGTTCGATAATAAACTCGCCGTTAAGAGGCATTGATGACGTCAAGCGACCATCTTTCTCCCTGACGCTAACTTTCGCGCCGTTTCCCTGGGGCGAGTAAATTCTGTAATTTTGCGTGTCTGAATGGACGGTCGGTAGAAAAGCGGGTAGTCCCAGCCACCCGCCCGGCACTCGGATGCCGCCGGAAAGCTGTAAGCGAGAAATCTGTTCATCCAGCGTAGTCGAGGATGTTTTCAGCGCACGAAATATTTCCATAGCCGCATGACGACTCTGCGGACGCGACGTCAGAATCCAGTCGTTTTCTGTGACCGCATCGTCAAAATATTGGCTCGCGCGCGCAGCGTATTTACAGGATAGCGCGATGTGAAATTTGAAAGAAAACTCATCAGGAGCGGCTATAGCTCTCCAGCATCCATGGCCGACTTGATGGAAAAAGAGCAGGCCGCTCTGCGTGGCGATGCCCAAATTATAGCTATTTCCCGCAGAAGCCGATAATAACGCATCAGACAACGAAGGGGCGAAAACGATTTCGTCATTCTCGCTGGCGGCGCTGAAGTAACATCGCGAACCGTCGAAATCGACGCGCATATCAATGATTGCTTTACGCGTATCAACATCGGAGATCAATGACATAGCCCGCTGACGTAAACGCCAGAAAGGCATGTCGGCAAGCGCTCTGCGTCCTGAAAACCAGGCTTCTCTGAACTCGCTAAACGCCTCTCTCAGCGCATGAGAGGCATTCTCTTTTTGAATCGCTGCCTGGAAATAATCAATTAATAGTCTGGGACTGGAAACGGCTTGCGGATGGCTTGTAAGAACACGGCGCATCAAACGCAGATCCGCTTTCCCGGGGAAAGCCAGACGCAGTGTATAGCCGATATGGCTCCAGCTTGCGGGGATCTCTGGCAGACAGAGGCGGCGATAGGATTCTCCTTTCTGAATTCGTCGTTCAAGCCACCCGGCCAGCGCTTCCCACATGGCGTTAACGCCTGCCAGATTCTGATAGCTATGTTCTGTCCGCAGCCAGTTTTGTAATTTCAGGCGAAAGTCATTGTGTCCTTCTTGGGCATCGAATTGACTGCTGATAAGCAGCGTCATGACAAGATAAGTGAAATATCCGGGCGATTTGTCATTGGATCTTTCCATCATGCCGCTTTCAAGACGCAGCGGCAGATCCGGTATTTTCGACATACAGGTCCGAAATGCTTCTTCTATTTCATCCGCGCCGACGCCGCTGTCGGCGAATGCCGCCGCGAGCGTCGACGGCGTCACTTCAAACCAACGAATATCCTGTGCATCGCCGTCAGCGCCGACCCGGAGAAAATAATCGACTAGCTTACTTTCCCAACCATCGGGCGTAACGGGCAGCGTCCAGTTCATGCTTATCTGTCCTCTATCTGATGGCTGTCGTTTCGGACCGATGCCGCCAGAGGTTCCAGTACGCGCTCGGCCAGAAAACGGACGGAAGGAACGGCAAGTCCGTCGCCAATGATCTTAAAAGATGATTGATACGCGGTCGGAAGGATAAAATTTTCTGGCAACCCCATTAATGCCGCCGCTTCTTTAACCGACAGCAGGCGCGTTTTCACCTCGCCTTTATCGGCGACGATAATACGGGCGCGCGATGCGCCGCCTTTCGGCGTTCTCAGGCAACCGATAACAGGAGAAAACGTGATTTCAGCTCGTTGCCGGTTGACACCTTTTTCTCTACGCATGCGAAGATAAAGACTGCCGATTGTCGTTTCCCCTGATTCGCGCGCTTTCGTCAGACGTGTCAGATGCGCCGGCGCCATCATATCGATCAGTCTTTGGGTTTCATCGGCAGAGTGCCATAACGCGTTTTGATCTTCACAATCAATAAGGTCGGCAAGTTCCTTTGTTCTCGAATCCGGCGCGTCGCCGGGCGTCCACCAGATCCAGTCACCGCGAGTCTCCGCCGGAAGCGCCTCGCAGGCGCGAAGAAGCGAAGATGAGTGCCATTGCGTCAGAGGCTCTTTTGAAAGTAAATATGCAGGAACGGAGAACTGACGACTAATCGCAACGATAAACACGCGGGGTCTGGACTGAGGCAGAAAGAGCTTTGCATCAATGATCATCGCGCCATAGCGGTAGCCCATTTTACTTAACTGACGGCATATCGCAGCGAAATGGCGTCCCTGATCCAATGTCAGCAGCCCAAGGACATTTTCAAGAACCAGTATAGGCGGCTGCCGATTTTCCTCTCCAAGTTTGTCTACTAAATCTAGAAAAGGCCATATCGCGCCGGAACGCGTAGTTTCATTCTGGCTGGCGTTGATCTTGCCTATCCCAAGCCCATTGCCGGCCAGCGATAAATCCTGACAGGGAAAGGAGGCCCAGACTAAATCAGCGCGTCCGTTCAGATCGCTTGGTTTGATTTCACGCACATCGCGCTCATCAAAATGTTCGGCTCCCCAGTTCTCGATATAACTTGACGTTTTTATCGGATCCATGTCGTTGGCGAACAGGCATCGCCACAGTTTTCCCAGACCGGCTCGGGCCATACCACCGCCAGCGAAAAACTCATAGAAGCCGAATTCCGCCTCGCGCGCCTCTTCTGATTCTGATCCGTTCTTGCCCGTGACGGCTTCTTTTTTCATTGCCTGACCATAAATTTATGTTGTTGAATCGGAGGGGCGTTTAACTGCCGCAAAACGATGCTGTCGGTGAGATAGTCTATAAAATCATGAGGATAATAGCTACATGGACATACGGCTTATTACCTGGACTTGAGTGCGATGATGAACTATCCCTTAACTGTTAATGGTATGTTTCTGATTCGAATAGCGAAACAGAACGTCTGATTTTATTCGCGTGGTTGTGTCATTGACATAACATATTTATATTTAAAGAAATAATTTATTTATAGACAGGAAAACCGAGTATGGAGTCTGTTATTCGTCCCTGGTCTGAGCTTGAGCAAAGCTATGATGGAACGATCTTATTAGGCAATGGCGCGAGTATCGCCGTAAGCTCTCGTTTTGCGTATAGATCTCTGCTTGAATGCGTCAGACAGCGAGAGAGTCTGGCGGAAGACGCGCGTAGGCTGTTTGATTTTTTTGAAACCGAAGATTTTGAGCTTATCCTCCGCATTGTCTGGCAAGCTACAAACGTCAATAAATCTTTACGAATTGAGGATGCGCGTACTCACGAAGCCTACCTCAGTATTCGTGAATGCCTTATTCAGGCCGTTCGCGATGTGCACCCCGAACACCATGAAGTTAGCGGGCAACTGCCCTGTATTTATGATTTTTTGAAAAGATTCGATACGGTTATTTCGCTCAACTATGACCTTATTGTTTACTGGACGATGACCTACGGCTTGGATAAAAACGATCGTCACCGATTTAAGGATTGTTTTCTTGCCAGAGGCGTTTTTGCAGAAGACTGGCAGCGGTTAAGAGCGCCATACGGCGATGAACAATCCAATACGCTTGTTTTTTATCCGCATGGCAGTCTCGTATTATGTCGAAACCGTATTGAACATGAACATAAAATTCATATCCGCGGAGCGGGGCTGCTTGAATCCATTCTGGAACGATGGCAGAGCGAGGAAGTTATTCCTCTGTTCGTAAGTGAAGGAACGCATAAGCAAAAAGTAAACTCCATTCAAAATAGTTTCTATCTTTCAACGGTTTATAGGGAAGTTCTCGTCGAGCCGCGAGAAAGTCTGGTGATTTTGGGCTGGGGAATGGGAGAGCATGATATACATCTGTTAAAACGCATGGCGGGAACAGGAATACAGCGAGTTGCGGTATCTGTTTTTAGAAGAGATCATGCTTATTGCAACAGGGCAAGCCAATTAATCAAAGAGAATCTGGGGCAGGATGTCCGCATAGAGTTTTTCGACAGCGAAAGTTCCGGTTGCTGGAATAAACCTCCAGAAAATCAGTAATATTTCCTCGCCATTCTTACCTGCCGCATTTGGTTGTAATACCCTCTGAACTGAGGACTCAAAACCTCATTTAACGCGGCCAAAACCAACCCCGTCAGTGTTGGCTTTTTTGTACCCTCCGTTCGTAAGGACGGCGGGTGTATGCTACCCGATCAAGGTCGGGAGGGCGACGAATACAACACCCGTTGGGGAAATAAGTCCGCGGTTTCGTTAGACCGTTTTGAGCCTCCCGGCACCCTATTGGTGGTGCTTTTCTCAAAGAAACTAACGAGGTTATTATGCCTAATTTTTTTACTTCCTTTAAGTCAATCGTCCGACAAGCTGCTTACAGTTCCCTTTAGCGCCGCTACGGACTTCACCGTCCTTGCCGACCACTGCGAAAACTTCGCCGAAACACTGATTGAAAGCAACGATCCCACACTGAAAATGGCGCTATGCGGCAGGCTCAATGCCTGTCTGACGCTGTTACAACACACGTTGTTAGAGCCCGTCCCGCCCCATCTTATTGAAAGCCTGACCGTTGACACCCTCCCTGCAAATTTCCCCCGTTTCGAGCCTGAATGCACAGAGCTTTGTCGCTACTGTCTCTCCCTGACGCAGATGCTGGCAGGGCAAGGCTTTTACTCTGAAATGGAGAAACACCTTAGCTGCCTGCTGTATGAACTGATCAACTATTTCGCTGCGGAAATGAAAGCGCCGCGCTGGCTCCGCACTGCCGATGGCGTGAAGTTTATCGACGAGGTGGCCGCATGATGCGACAGGACTGGCATTCTGCCGACATTATTGCGGCGCTGAAAAAGCGGGGAATGTCGCTGGCGGCGGTTTCCCGTAATGCCGGGCTGGCGTCCTCCACGCTGGCTAATGCGCTTACCCGCCACTGGCCCAAAGGCGAAAGATTGATTGCTGAAGCGTTAGATGTTGCGCCTGAGGACATCTGGCCATCGCGCTACCGTAAATCAGAATATCGATAAGGTAAACAGATCCTCCCGATCTTCTGCCTGCCCTTGCGGGTGGGAGATCGAGAGAACGCCAGTGACGCGCGGCAACTCAGCATCTAATCAAATCAACGGGAAATGTTTTTCAGGCAAAAACAGTTTCCTCTTTCTGCGCCAGTAGCATTCGTATAATTTCCCCCATGCTACGAATGGCCCTCCGGGCTGCCCTTACGCTTCACGACCTGCAAGAAGCGGCCTGATTTCAGGCTGGTCGTCCCGTTACCGACAATACCTTTGAAAATGTCGGACTGCGTTGCAGTTAAGGTCACTCTTCACACTGCGTTAATACCTGAACTGGTTTTTCGGTACAGGTCGTAAAACGGTAAATGTCTTGCATGTTATTCACTGAAATACCCGAATGCGTCTTCATCTTTGAAGTAATGACGCATGAATCCCTCATCCCATCACTTCATAATCCGCTTTATAGCTTTACATCTATATAGCATTTAACCTATATTTATTAGGGGGTCCCATGTGGACAATTAAAACAACGGATACGTTTGATCGCTGGTTTGCCTCGCTCAGCGATACCGACAGGGTCAGCATGCTTGCAGCGCTGCTGGTCCTGCGGGAAAAGGGACCAGGTTTGTCCAGACCTTATGCCGATACGGTCAGAGGTTCCCGCTACAGCAACATGAAAGAGCTACGTATTCAGAGTCGGGGCGAGCCGATACGAGCGTTTTTTGCTTTTGATCCGACCCGTACCGGCATTGTGCTTTGTGCCGGAAATAAGGTCGGCAATGAAAAACGTTTTTACGATGAGATGCTCCCTGTTGCTGACAGGGAATTCACGAACTGGCTGAACACATTAAAAGAGAAGGAGTAACGCGATGGGCAGAACGCTGGAACAGCTTATTGCGGATGAAAAACCTGAAGTCGTGGCCGAAGCTCAGGCGATGGCGACGGACATACTGCTCAACATTCACCTTGCCGAACTGCGTGAGAAAGTACAGAAAACGCAGGTGGAGATGGCACAGGCGCTGGGCATCAGGCAACCTACCGTTGCAGGAATGGAAAAACCAGGGCGCGATCTGAAGCTTTCCACTCTCAAACGCTACGTTGAAGCGACTGGCGGCAAGCTACGTCTTGATGTTGAACTGCCGGATGGTTCTCACTACGGATTTGTACTGTAAACACTGACGCTCCCTGAACCGGAGCGTCAATTCCTTCATGACGGGCAGTGGTCTGCATTGCCGAAGGCTTTGCTGCCGCGTGACCGTAAAACTGCACCAGACGAAAAATTTTCAGATGCTGCACCAGTACCAGTGCGTCACTTTAACCGCAAAGTCGCGAGAAAGTGACGCACGCAGTCCTTTCGACTTGCACCAGATAACTCAACTGCGCCAGCTCATGGCTGGATTCTGACACTGCCTTTTCAGGCCATTTAACCCATAAGGAGAACATGAATCGATACCGAGGAGGATCTGGACGATCCGGGGGATAACCCGCGCAAGCGGGCGGTTGCTCAGAGAGCACAACCGAAGCCCCACCACACCTCAACGGCTGCCGCCCCGGCGCTCGGGTATCGTTCGCAGCCCCAACAAAAAACAAGGGCTATTGGCCTGTGCGCCGGGGAACACCAGTTCCAGATGGCCGAAAATCTCTTGTATCTGCTTCAGAATAGCAATTGCCTGTCGGGAAAGCGGCGCAATGTGCGAAGTACGCATTTCTGCGCCACGACCTGAAAAACGAACTTTGTCGATTGCCTCGCGAGTGGCGGGAATGGTCCAGATTTTATGTCTGAAATCTATCTCGCTCCAGCGGGCAAAGCGCAGTTCGCTGGAACGGATAAACAGATGCAAAGTCAGCGCTACCGCCAGTTGTGTTAACTGTCGCCCCTGTTGATAGTCACCGATACGTTCCAGCAGTTCGGGCAACCGCTCCAGCGGCAGGGCGGATAGTGATTTTAAACCGGCGGCGCGGTGACGCCTTCCAGATGCAGCGCCGGATTGTTTTCAGTCAGCCCCTGCTGAACGGCGTAACGCATGATGTTGCAGAGTTGCTGCCGGGTTCGGGACGCGACTTCAAGAAAGCCTTTGTCCTCGATAACTTTCAGCAACGCCGTGAAATGCTGTGTTTTTAACATCGTGACGGGCAGATGACCAATCGCCGGAAAGATATGATTTTTCATGCTGGCAAGGATGCGCTCTGCATAGTCAGCCGACCACTTTTTGTTGGTCTTATGCCACTCGAGTGCCACGGCTTCAAAGCATTTTTCCGGTGAAGCGGCGGCTTTTTCGGCAACACGTTGTTGCGCTGGGTTGATGTTCTGCGCCAGTAGTTTACGGATACCGTCGCGCTGTTGACGGGGGTCAGAAAGCGAGACCTGCGGATAGGCACCTAATGCTATACGGGATTCTTTTCGGTTGAAGCGATATTTGAGATACCAGAGGCGTGAACCGCCCGGATTGACAAGCAGATACAGACCTTAAGAGTCAGTCAGTTTAAAGGGTTTATCAGAAGGCTTGATAGTGCGGATTTTCGCGTCGGAAAGGGACATATGGTGGTCATTCCATTATCGAACTGAAATGACCCCAAATCAGACCACCAATTTCGCCGGATGCGGAGGGAAAATCAGATATGCATCGGGAAAGATTTTCACGCTAACTCATTGAAACCTAATTAAATAGGAACTTATAAGCACGCCTGAAAACAGGAATTTGGCTCCTCTGACTGGACTCGAACCAGTGACATACGGATTAACAGTCCGCCGTTCTACCGACTGAACTACAGAGGAATCGTGTGAACGGGGCGCATATTAACGATGACGCAGGACGCTGTAAAGCCTGTTTTTAATAAAATGAATCGTTTGCCGAATAATTCCTCACTTTGCGCAAAAAATGGCGTTTATCCGGCAAACGGATCAGGTTTCCGGCGTTGAGGCCTTCACCCGCGGGTACTTCCACAGCCAGCGACCGCTCACCATGCGGAAGTAAAACAGCGCGCCGCGCACTGCCCAGTCGAGCACCATCCCTAACCAGACGCCAATCACCCCCATCCCCAGCACGATACCCAGCGTATAGCCCGCCACCACCCGGCAGCCCCACATGCCGAGCATCGACACCCACATGGTATAACGTACGTCACGGGCGCCTTTGAAGGCGCAGGGTAAAGTCCACGACAGCGACCAGATCGGCATAAACAGGGCGTTGAGCCACAGCAGCTGCTTCACCACCTCTTTTACGTCTTCTTCATGGGTATAGAACGAGGCGATAAAGCCCGCGAACGGGGCGCTGCCCCAGGCAATCAGCGTCAGAATAATGGTCGACAGCCAGAACACATGCCAGGCCTGGAATTCCGCCTGGCCAATCTGCCCTTTCCCCAGCCGCTTGCCGGTAATGATCGTCGAGGCGGAGCCGAGGGCGTTGCCCGGCAGGTTAATCAGCGAGGCCACCGAAAAAGCAATGAAATTGCCGGCGATAACGTTGGTGCCCATCCCGGCGACAAACATCTGGGTCAGCAGCTTACCGCCATTGAACAGAACCGATTCGATACTGGCCGGGATGCCGATCCCCATCACCTCCCAGATAATGGCTAAGTTAAAGGGTTTGAAGTAGCCCTTCAGCGACAGCCGCAGCGCGGGATTGAGGCCTACCATCAACACCCAGATAGTGGCGATGGCGCCAATATAGCGGGCAATGGTCAGCCCGAGACCGGCGCCGACAAAGCCCAGCCCCGGCCAGGAGAAGAGGCCATAGATGAGCACGCTGCTGATTAGGATATTGAGGATGTTCATCCCGCCGTTGATCAACAGCGGGATTTTGGTGGTCCCGGCGCCGCGCAGCGCCCCGCTGCCGATTAGCGCAATCGCCGCCGCCGGATAGCTCAGCACCGTCAGCTCGAGATAGGTCAGCGCCAGGTCCTTCACCTGCGGGGTGGCATCGCCGGCGACAAAATTAATAATCTCCTGACCAAAAGCGTGGATCACTCCCGCCAGCACAATGGAAAACAGGGTCATAATGGCCAGCGACTGGCGCGCGGCCGCTCTCGCCCGCCGCCGATCTCGCTTGCCGAGGCTAAAAGCCACCACCACCGTGGTACCCAGATCGATAGCGGCAAAAAACGACATGATCACCATGTTAAAGCTATCGGCCAGGCCCACCCCGGCCATGGCCTCTTTGCCCAGCCAGCTGACAAGGAAGGTGCTCAACACCCCCATCAACAGCACACAGGCATTTTCCAGCAGAATGGGCACAGCGAGAGGGCTGATTTCGCGCCAGTACAGCACACGATAACGCTGACGTTTTTTAAACCAGGATGTCCGTTCGACGGCCTGGCGTACGGCGGAGGTGACGTTCAAGAGAGACCTTAGTGAGAGATGTTGAAACAACATTTCAAATGATGATCGAGAAATGGATATCCTGCAAAGTATTTTTCCGTAATCATTGTCGGAAATGACAACAAATTGTTGATGGAAGCGGCAGTTGCACCTGAACGGGCGAATTGATGTTTGACAAAAGATTTTTCGCCGCTAAGATACGACTCCACACGATTCCTCTGTAGTTCAGTCGGTAGAACGGCGGACTGTTAATCCGTATGTCACTGGTTCGAGTCCAGTCAGAGGAGCCAAATTTAAAAAGCCTGCTTTCGAGCAGGCTTTTTGCTTTCTTGCGTCTCTGGCGTTAACTCTGAATCGCACCCAGCCTGGCAAACACCTCATTGACAACGGCGTCAGGGCCGCCGCCCTACGCCCCAGGTATCCTCCATGAACGCGCCACCGCTCAGCCTGAAAAAGCGCCCGGCGGTAGGATGATTTTGCTGACGCTTGCGGGTGAGATAGCGTGGATGAATCACTCTGTCCCATGACTTTTAAGGAGGCGCCATGAACCTCAGACAACAGCAGCAGCAGGCGTTCGATCGCAGCGGAGAACCTCTTATCGTCGGCGACGTCAATCACTGTCCACTGCCGCCGGAGACCCTCGCCGCGCTGGCTGCGGATTCACCCTATGTGGTGCAGGTATACGGTTCGGGGCTGACCGGCGAGGTTTACCGGCTGCGCATCGCCGGCAAGGAGTACAATTTAAAGAAACGACGCGCCGTCGCCGGCGTTGCCAACCTTAACGGGCAGCTGTCGTTTTTAAACGAGGTACAGCGCAGGCAGGCGCTGCAACGGCTGAAGGATGACCCAAATACCGCACCGCGCTTCACCCACATCGTCCCGACGCTGTATGCCGATTATCGCCTCGGCATCCTCCTCTCCCCCTGGATCGATGGCGAGGCGATTCACCAGCTGACCCCGCCGCTGATCGCTCAGCTGTTCACCACGCTGGAAGCCTGTGAGGAGCAGGGGCTGATGGAGTGGGATCTCTGTAGCGGGAACCTGCTGGTGGACCGGGAGGAGCAGCTGTGGCTGTTCGATTTTGGCTATATGTATCCCTTCGACCCGCTGAGAGAATTCAACAGCAACGGTCTGGCCGATCCCCTGTTTCACTTTGTCGAGCGCTTTGAGACCCGCTTCTTTTTTAGCTGGCTGATGACCCGGGTGCCCGATGCCGAACAGCAGCTGGCGCAGTATCGCGAGATGAAGCGGCTGGCGGTCGAAAGCTACCGGCGCAAGCTGGTGTGGCTTCGCGCCCGGCGGGCATCTCCGCAGGTGCAGGCTCATTTTCAGCAGATAACGGCGCGCTGGGAGACGGCGCTGGCGGACCCTGCCGCGCTGAGCCGGTTATTTGCCCTGGAGGCCTTCCGCTCACACGTGCTGGATATTGAAGACGACCTGCATGGCCAGTCCTGCACCTTGCTCACCCTGCAACGTATCGACTGGGTGATAGGCCAGCTGGAACAGCATTATGACTTTATCGCCGATCAGGGCGGCCTGTTTTATGACAACGCGGGGAAATCGCAGCAGGCGCTGCTCGGTGACTATGCGCAGAAGCGGCAGCAGGCGCAGGAGTACCTGCTGAATGCCGCCGCCGCAAAGGATTAACGGCGCTCGCGCCCCTGTTTCTGCTTCGCCTGATACATCAGGCGGTCGGCAGTGGCCACCAGCGCGTTGAGACTGGGGTGGCTGGCGGGATCGTACTCCACGCAGCCCCAGGAGAACGCCAGCTGCCAGGGGTGAGCCGCCTGCTGGTTGAAACGCGCCACGTTGTGGCTGAGCGTCTCCATCGCCGCCGCGGCATCGTGGCGGCTGGTATTAGCGAACAGAATAATAAACTCATCGCCCCCCTGCCTGGCGAGGATATCGGATTCACGGAAGGCGGCTTTCATCAAATCGGCGATGGCGATCAGCGCGCGATCGCCCTCTTCATGCCCCCAGGTATCGTTGATGTGCTTAAAGCGATCGAGGTCGACAAACGCCAGGCTGACCGGCTCATGACGGCGCTGGGCCGTCAGCAGGGCATACTCGGCCAGGGTGAGGAATCCCCGGCGGTTAAACAGTCCCGTCAGCTCATCAGAGGTTGCCGCATCCAGCACCTTGAACTCATCCTCCACGATCGCCGCCAGATCGCTTAAGATCTGCATTTCATGCGCGGAAAACGAACGCGGCTGATGGTCCATCAGACAAAAAGACCCCACCGTCGCGCCATCCGGCAGCTGCACCGGGTACCCGGCGTAAAAGCGGATAAACGGCGCCTGGATCACCAGCGGGTTGTCGTGAAAACGCTCGTCCTGCTGCATGTCGTTAACGATAAGCGGGTCGGTTTGCAAAATGGTATGGGCGCAAAATGAAATATCTCTCGGCACCGTGTCCACATCCAGACCGGCACAGGATTTGATATGCAGCAGATCTTCCCCTACCAGGCTGATGGACGCCACCGGCAGGTTATACAGCGAACGGGCAAGCCTGGTCAGGCGATCAAAGCGTTCTTCTTTCCCGCTATTCAACAGCCCGGAAGAGCGAAGCGATTGCAGGCGACGCTGCTCGTCGGGATGAAGTCCGGCTAATTTCATTGTCTCTCTCTTGTCTCTTGCGCAGAATTCCACCGGGTTTCCCGCGGGAAACCCGGCGTTTTATCCTGCCAGGGGGAAAATAGTCGTCAGGTATCCCATGAGTTAAGCAGATTTCCCCTGCTCGTCAACCGGCGCGCCCCGGCGACGGGCGACCGGGGCGCTGGCGGAAGGCCATTGCGGCATTCCGCCCGGCGAAAGGGAAGATCAGGCGCGGATAAACGCCAGCAGATCGGCGTTGATGGTATCGGCGTGGGAAGTGTGCATCCCGTGCGGGAAGCCAGGGTAAACGATCAGCTGGCTGTTGGGCAGCAGCTGGTCCTGCAGGATAGCGGCATTTTTATAGGGAACCACCTGATCGTCATCGCCCTGCATGACCAGCACCGGCAGCGTAATCGACTTAAGATCTTCGGTCTGGTCCGTTTCTGAAAACGCCTTAATACCTTCATAATGGGCTTTGGCGCTGCCGATCATCCCCTGTCGCCACCAGTTCTGGATCGTCCCCTGCGACACCTCCGCTCCGTCACGATTAAAGCCATAGAACGGGCCAGAGGCGACGTCGAGATAGAACTGGGCGCGGTTAGCCGCCAGCGCTTTGCGGAAACCGTCAAACACCTCGATCGGCGTGCCGCCAGGATTCTGTTCGGTTTTGACCATCAGCGGCGGAACGGCGCTGATGAGCACAGCCTTCGCCACCCGCCCCTGCGGCTGGCCGTAGCGGGCCACGTAGCGGGCGACCTGACCGCCGCCGGTGGAGTGCCCGACGTGGACCGCATTGTGCAGATCCAGATGCTCCACTACCGCCGAGACGTCTGCCGCATAATGGTCCATATCATGCCCCTCGCTGACCTGATCGGAGCGGCCATGGCCCCGGCGGTCGATGGCGATGACCCGAAAGCCTTCGGCAAGGAAAAACAACATCTGGTTATCCCAGTCGTCGGCGCTTAACGGCCAGCCGTGATGAAAAACAATCGGCTGAGCTTCCTTCGGACCCCAGTCTTTGAAGTAAATATTGACGCCGTCTTGGGTGGTGACAAATGCCATGTTACAGACTCCTCTTTCAGGATAACCAGCCTGCAGGCCCGTGCCTGGACTGAATGCCGACGGCGGCCGGCTGAGATGCCAGCCGCGCAGGAATGTGATGCCAGTAACAGTGTAGAAGAAATTTATCACCCCGCCGGACGACTTATCCCGTTTCGCTTGATCGGCTCGCCTGAACCCGGCAAGCGGCAGCAACTACGCCGCACTCTCCTGCTGGCGTATGCGCACAATCAGCGCGCCGAGCAGCGCCCAGTCCAGCAGCACGGCGAAGGCAAAGTTCACGCCGCCGCGTCCTGCCCCGGCGGTGTGCCAGGTCAGCAGCGTCGCCGCGATAGCGACAGCCACGCTCAGCGCCGTGGCGCCGCTGACGCGGCGACCCGACAGTGCCGCCCGTCCCGCGGCAACGCGCCAGGCGACAGCCGCCCCCGCGCTACCGAACATCACGCCGGGGAGCAGCGCCGGCCAGGCCTGGCCGCCATACCAGGCCACCAGCGCCAGCAGCCAGCCGGCCGCCGACACCAGGAAGGCCCAGCGCGTCGCCGTCAGGGGCGCCCGATAGAGCCAGGGCTGCGCGCGCGCGAATCCCCATCCGGCGCCGAAGGCCGCGATCAGGAGCGCCAGCAGACCCAGCGTGCCGCTCGCCCCGATAACGGGGGCCATGATGAACAGCAAGGCCCCGGCGGCGAAGACCACGCTGAGGGCGATGGCGCGGCCGCGCGGGTCGATGGTTCCCCCCGCGTTCGCGGCGGCATGGTGGTGTAAAACGTGCATATTCAGCTCCTGACACATTAAACGGCATGAAAATAACTCATGTCATCGTCTTTACATGTCCGTAGCCTATCGCCACTATACAGGGACACACAAACGCATAGTTTTCAGCCATAGATGAGAAAAACTCAGCCATGAGAACCCCTCGCCTGCCGCCGCTGGGCGCCCTGCGCGCCTTTCACGCCGTCACCCGCCACCGTAGTTTTAAACTGGCCGCCGGGGCGCTCGGCGTCAGCGCGACGGCGGTCAGCCATCAGATCAAACTGCTGGAATCGGTCCTGGAGTGCCGGGTCTGTGAACGCAGCGCGCAGGGCGTCAGCCTGACCGCCGATGGCGAGATCCTCTACGCCGCCACCCAGCGCGCCTTCAGCGCCCTGGAGCAGGCTGTCGTCCAGATAGCCCAGGCCCGCCAGCCGCCATCCTTAACCGTCACCACCACCTCCAATTTTCTCACCCACTGGCTGGTGCCACGGCTGGCGGACTTCACCGCCCGCTTTCCGGCTATCGACCTGCGTCTGCACACCAGCGTCGAACGGGTGGATCTGCAACTGGGCACGGTGGACGCCGCGATTCGCTATCGCGAAACGCCCGAGCCGGATCTGTGCTGTACCCTGCTGCATGAGGATCGCTTTATCGTGGTCGCCAGCCCGACGCTGGCCCTCAGCCGGCCTGACGATCTGGCGCAGGTGACGCTGTTTCACGTCGCCAACCGGCACGTACCGGCCGATTCGCCGAGCTGGGAGAACTGGCGTCGCCGCTATGGACCGCCGACGCTGAATATTGACGCGGGGTTAACCTTTAGCGATGAAACCCATGCCCTGCAGGCGGCGGTGGCCGGCCAGGGGGCGGTGATCGCCAGCGAACTGCTGGCGCGGGATCTGCTGCAGCGCGGGGTGTTATCCGCGCCATTCAGCGGCGCATTGCCGGGCGCCAGCTACTATCTGGTCACCACCGAAGCGGCAGCGCAGCGGGCGGATATTATCGCGCTGCGGGAGTGGCTGGTGGGTCAGATGGCCCTGGTCGACAGCGGCCAGCCGGCAGCGGGATAGCGGCCTTACCAGCCGCAAACGTTGGTCTCTTCGTCGGACTCATAGCCGCGGACGATATTGATCAGCTCCTTCACCGCATCGGCCGCGGTAAGCGGGTCGCGCAGCGCCGCCAGCGAGGAAAAGCTTTTATCGACCGAGACGCCGTTATTGTTATTGGTGACCGTCAGCACAAACTCCCCCTCTAAATTGTCGTCCGGCAGATCGCTCAGCAGCCCATTAACGGCCTCTACCGCCTGCTGCGGAATATACAAGACCATCGGTTTGAGGAATATTTTTTCTTGTTTCCGCTGAAGCCGGCCATTCTCTACCGCTAAGGTATAACCTTTATTTTCACTGTTCATAATTTTATCCCTCGATGAGAATTTTCGGATCAACATAGAAGTCGACATTAAATACCGTGTCCTCTGAGAGGGCCTCAATGCAGTGCCATTTTTCCGGCGGAAAAACGCCAAACTGGCCGGCTTCAATGGTCAGCGTTTCAATCGGCTCGGGGCTGGTTTCATCGGCATAGCCGAGATAGCGGATCGCCCCCTGCATCACCGACAGCCGGGGATAGACCCCCTGGCGGGTGCCAGCGTCCAGATGGCGGCGCCAGATAGAGGCCGGAGCGGTCTCCTTAGTCCACAGCGGCGTGCTGCGGGTATGAACGTAATGGGTGGGAATAATAATTCGCTGCATGATTGCGCCTCACTTTACCGTCGCAAAGGATACGGTCAGAAATAGCCTATATGATGCATATCATATACCTCTTTCAAAGGTGAAGGATATTATTTTCCTGGCGAATTTTATCTCTACTCCTTTTTATACCCCTCTGGGATTAGCGCTAAGGGAAAATAAAAAAGGCGATTCCAGCTTGCTGAAATCGCCCGGAATAATATCTTTAAGGGCCTTCATATTTCATTTAGCGCAGCGGACTCGGTTTGCCGATTAAATAGCCCTGCACCAGGTCGCAGCCCAGCGCCTGCAGCGAGGCCAACTGCTCTTCGGTCTCCACACCTTCAGCCACAATGCGCATATGCAGGCTCTTTCCCATGCTGATAATCAGGCGCACGATATCCAGATCGTCTTTTTGCTCCGGAATATTGATAACAAACGAGCGGTCGATTTTGATTTTATCGAACGGGAAGTAGCTTAAACGCGACAACGAAGAATAGCCGGTACCAAAGTCATCGATGGAGATTTGAATGCCCTGCTCGCGCAGCTGGCTGAGAATTTCCAGCGAACGGGTGTTCTCATTGAACACATCCGACTCAGTGATCTCCAGATCCAGCCGTCGTGGATCGAGTCCAGTCTGCTGCAATACGCTGATAATGGTGTCGGTCAGCGAGGTGTTCATCAGCTGAATCGGTGAAACGTTGACCGAGACCTTGAGCGGCGTCGCCCAACTGGCCGCTTCGGCACAGGCGGTTTTCAGCACCCACTCGCCGAGGGCATTGATAAGGCCGATTTTCTCTGCCACCGGGATAAACACCGTCGGCGGCACGGCGCCGCGCACCGGATGGAACCAGCGAACCAGCGCTTCATAACCGTAGATTTCGCGCGTAACGGTATCGGCGATCGGCTGGTAGTAGACTTTGAATTCGTCATGGGCCAGGGCCTGCAGCAGATCGTCTTCAAACGATTTATTCTCCTGCAGACGCTGCAGCATTCCCGGCCGGAAGATTTGCACATGGCCGCTGCCCTCTTTTTTCGCCTCATACAGGGCGAGGTCGGCGCACTTGTACAGATAATCGGTCCGGCTTTCGCCATCAGAGATCACGATCCCGATGCAGGCGTCGATATTAATCTGCGCATCGTAGATCTGATAGGGCTGGCTGATCTTCTCCCGGATAACATTGGCCCGCTCGAGCGCCATCTCTTCGGTCAGATCGTAAGAGAGCATCGCGAACTCATCGCCGCCGAGACGATACAGCGTCTCAGAGGTTTTACGGAAAAAAGAGAGGCGGCTGGCCAGATCCTGCAGCAGCTTATCGCCGGCGTCATGCCCGAGGGTATCGTTTACATCCTTAAAGCTGTCGAGGTCGAAAAGCATCACCACGGCGCAGCCATTATAGGGGCGCACCTGATTGACGATCTCCTGCAGACGCTGCCAGAAAGAGAGACGGTTTGGCATACCGGTCAGCGAATCATGGTAGGCATCGTACTGCAGTCGACGGTTCTGCACCTGCAGCTTCTCTTTCGAGGCCTGCAGATCGTTGGCCAGGGTTTTCATACGAACGTGGGCGCGCCGCAGGTTATTATTCTGCCGCAGCATCAGCAGGCCGAGGGAAATACACATGGCGATCAGCAGAATGGAGATCACCGAGTAGATATAATAGAGATGCTGAATTTTATCATGGGTGATATTAACGATATTAATATCTTGCGTCAGCGTGGCGGCCGCCATTGAGGTCAGGGGACCATCCAGTTCGCTTAACACCGGCAGGATCGCTTTAACCTGCGCCGGTGTCATGGTATCAACTTGTTTATCAAGCAAATGGAGATTGCGGATCAGCGTGGCGACCACCGCCTTCCGCTGTTCGCTTTTATTAATAAAGCGACCCAGATCGCCCTCCTGCAGGAGTTCGATCTGGCTCATCATGATCTCGAGGCGCAGGCGCACCTCATCGTGGTCCGCCCCTTCGGCCCCAATCGCCATTCCCGCCAGACGAGACTCCAGTCGCATATATTCCGATACCATCTGCGACATTGACCACGAGTCCGTATAGCGGGTAAATTTTTGCAACTCACTTTGTCGCTCATGCACCAGATAAGTAATATATCCAGTCACAATAAACAACGACAAAATAATAGCCGTGAGTATTCGATTCAAGATCCGACCCTTACTCTATTATAATCTTAGAAACTTGCCAGGCCGATCGGGAATAATAGATCTGGTTCTGTAATTCAGCGCTGCTGTCGTAAGGGTAGACGATAAATAACGGGCCTTTATCCCGAACGCGCATATATTGGCCGTTCATTTTTAACGCCATAATGACCGGGAATTTATAAAAATCGTCCATCGGGATAATGGTGGTATAGTCGTTAAGCGCCAGCACGCGGACGGATTGGCCTTTAGCGCCGACTAAATCCATGAGTTTATTAAGGGGAATGCCGTCAAAACGGACCTTGCCGGTGTACCAGGGGGTGGTGGTTTCCACCGTCTTCATGCCCAGCTTTTCCAGCATCGCGAGATCAAAAACAGCCTTGTCACCGACGTTCGTATTTCCGATTTTGCCGGAAATGGTCAGTACAGGTTTTCCTGTCGGCGCAGGCAGTTTTTCAGCATAAGCAGAAGGCAACATGACAGAACAAAATAAAACTGCAAGAAGTAGACGCATTTAACTCACCATTCCAGAGAAGGAGACATGTTAAGTGTAAACCATTTACGTCAATTCTTAAAAGGTGCTCCTCTTTGTTATCCGTTGATTTAATTAAAAGTATAAGCTTGCTGGCAAATTGCCAGAATGTTGAGTAAAGGGTGTGATTTCGCCCGCCTTTCCGGTCGCTTATTTTTGCACCAGCTCGCCGCTTAGCAGGCAAACTACTTTCCTCCGCGGCCGCTGCGCGGTAGTCTCAGTGCAGACGCTACGCGAAAAGCGTCTCATTCCAATAACAACGAATTACGTGACTGACAGGACAGGGTATGGATTCAACAATAAGCGTGCAGCCCGGCGAGGCGCCGGATTCGCTGCATCGGGCCCGGCGGGCGGCATGGGGCAGCTTTGCCGGCGCCGTGGTCGACTGGTACGATTTTCTTCTCTATGGCATTACCGCCGCGCTGGTGTTCAACCGCGAATTTTTCCCGCAAATCAGCCCGGCGATGGGCACCCTTGCCGCGTTTGCCACCTTCGGCGTCGGGTTTCTTTTTCGCCCGCTGGGCGGGATTATCTTTGGCCACTTCGGCGACCGTCTCGGGCGCAAGCGGATGCTGATGATGACCGTCTGGATGATGGGTATCGCCACCGCCTGCATCGGCCTGCTCCCCTCATTCAGCCAGATCGGCTGGTGGGCGCCGGTGCTGCTGGTGTTCCTGCGGGCGGTTCAGGGCTTTGCCGTCGGCGGCGAATGGGGCGGCGCGGCGCTGCTCTCGGTGGAGAACGCGCCGAAGGGAAAAAAAGCCTTTTACAGCAGCGGGGTGCAGGTGGGCTACGGCGTCGGCCTGCTGCTCTCCACCGGGCTGGTATCGCTGATCAGCAGCCTGACCACCGACGAGCAGTTCCTCAGCTGGGGCTGGCGCTTACCCTTCCTGTTCAGCGTGGCGCTGGTCCTGATAGCGCTGTGGATCCGTAACGGTATGGCCGAATCGCAGGAGTTTGAAGCCCAGCAGAGCCAGGCCAACGCGCCGCAGGTGAAAAAGCGACTGCCGGTGGTGGAAGCCCTGCTTCGCCATCCCGGGGCGTTTTTACTGATTATTGCCCTGCGGTTGTGCGAACTGCTGACCATGTACATCGTCACCGCCTTCGCCCTCAACTACTCGACGCAAAACCTCGGCCTGCCGCGCGAGTTGTTCCTCAACATCGGCCTGCTGGTGGGCGGCCTCAGCTGTCTGACTATCCCCTGCTTCGCCTGGCTGGCAGACCGCTTTGGCCGCCGGCGGATCTATATTACCGGGGCGCTGATCGGCACGCTGAGCGGTTTTCCGTTCTTTATGGCGCTGGAGAGTCAGTCCGTTTTCTGGATCCTGTTCTTCGCCCTGATGCTGGCCAATATCGCCCATGATATGGTGGTCTGCGTCCAGCAGCCGATGTTTACCGAGCTGTTCGGCGCCAGCTATCGCTATAGCGGCGCCGGCGTCGGCTACCAGGTGGCGAGCGTGGTCGGCGGCGGCTTTACGCCCTTTATCGCCGCGGCGCTGGTCACCTTCTCCGGGGGCTCCTGGCACAGCGTGGCCCTCTATCTGACCGCGGGATGCCTGCTGTCAGCGCTCACCGCGCTGCTGATGAAAAAGCATACTGTCGACTGACCAGCCTTCGGAGGGCGCGACCCGCGCCCTCCGGTAAGGAGAACGCATGTCTCTGTTGCCCCTGGCCGACTGCTGGCCACGCCGCTTTACCCCCGCCTCGCTGGCGCTGCAGTTTTGCGAGGACCCCACCCAGGCGGAACAACCGCTGTTTGCCAAAGCCGGCGCCGGCGAGGCCGTCGCCCAGCTCTGGCAGGCGCCGCAGGGATTCGTGGTGCCGGGGAGCTATCGTCAGTTTGCGGACCTGCCGGCGGTCAGCGCGCGTTTTGCCGCGCGGGGCTGGCCGGTATGGCTCCGCCGCTCCGGGGGCGGTCTGGTGCCCCAGGGGCCGGGGATTATCAACCTCAGCCTCGCCTGGCCGGTGCAGCAGCCGCTCGGCGAAGCCGCCGAACCCATCTATCACTCCCTGTGCGCTGTGCTGCAGCGCACCCTCGCGCGCTTCGGCGTTGCCAGCCACGCCCGGGCGGTGAGCGGTTCCTTTTGCGATGGCCGGTATAACCTCGCCTGCGGAGAGGGAGAGGAGGCGCGCAAGATTGTCGGTACCGCCCAGTACTGGCGGCCGCAGACGGCGAGCGGCGGCCATGTGGTGCTGGCCCATGCGGTGATCCTTATTGACGCCGACCTTAGCGCGGCGCATCAGGCGGCGAACGCCTTCGAAGCGCAGCTCGGCAGCGGGCGGGTCTACCGCGCCGACAAAACCGTCACCCTGGCGCAGTTGCTTCCCGGCGAGCGCCATCTGCTCCCCCGCTTCAGCGAGGCGCTGGCCCGGGAGCTGGACGCGGCTCGCTGAAGGTCGCTTTCAGGTAGCGGCTAAAGGTCTCCACCGCGCGCGACACCCGCGGAGTATAGGGCCGGATGACGTACAGTCGATCGGCGAACACCTCCACCGGCTGCCACGCCGGCAGCAGCTCCTGCACCAGCCCGCGGCCGATAGCCTCCCGGGCGCTAAAATCCGGCAGCAGCGCCACCCCCAACCCCGCCAGCACCGCATCGCGCAGCGACTCGCTGTTGTTGGTGGCGAACGGCCCCTGCACATTGATGGTCACCCGCTCATCGGGCGTCTGGCGGGAGGCGAACGTCCACTGCGGACGCTGGGGCCCACGGGGATAGGTCAGGCACTGGTGTTGACGCAGATCGTCAGGCGTCTCCGGCCGGCCATGGCGGCGAATATAGTCGGCGGATGCGACGATCAGCGTGGCCGTGTGGCACAGCGGCCAGGCGACGTGGGTGTCCGGGAGCGCCTCGCGCCGACAGTGACGGATGGCGAGGTCGAACCCTTCGCTGCCGAGAGAGACCAGCCGGTCGGTCACCTCCAGCTGCAGATGCAGCTGGGGATGCTGGTGCAAAAACGGTGCGATCGCCGGCACCAGCTGCTGACGGGAAAAGGCCACCGGCGCGGTCAGGCGCAGCGTCCCCCGCAGCGGCCCGCCCTCATCGCAGGCGCCGGTGAAAATATCCCGCAGCTGGCCAAACGGCTCACTGAGCTCCGCCACCAGCCGCAGACCGTCGTCGCTGAGGCTGACGCTGCGGGTGGTGCGATTGACCAGCGTTTTACCGGTCACCCGCTCCAGCTCGCTGATTTTCTGGCTGATGGCCGACTTGCTGATCCCCAGCTTTTCCGCGGCCCGGGTATAGCTTTTCTGCTCTTCCAGCACCGTCAGCCAGTAGAGATGGGCCCAGTAACTCTCCGGACGACTCTCGCTCATATTGATTGTTCACCAGTAAAAACAATGTATTCAACTATAGCGGTTTTTGCCCGCGACGGCATCGGCTAGCATCCATATCAGACAGCGATTATTCCCTAACGATAAGGACCACCTGCATGCCATTACTGACATTTGACCTGATTGAAGGCCGTACGGAACAGGAGATCAGAACCCTGCTGGATGCCGCTCATCGCGCCGTGCTGCGCGCCTTCGAGGTACCGGAACGCGACCGCTACCAGATTGTTCACGAAAACAAAGCCCATCATATGGTGATTGAAGATACCGGCCTCGGACTGACCCGCACGCGGGATCAGGTGGTGGTGCGGGTCTATACCAGCCCGCGCAGCGACGCGCAGAAGCAGCGTTTCTTCGCCATTCTGCAGGAGGAGCTGGCGGAACACTGCGGCCTGAGCGGCGATGATGTGATGGTGTCGATTATCAGCAACCAGAAAGGCGACTGGAGTTTTGGCCGCGGGGTCGCGCAGTATCTAACCGGCGATCTCTAACCCGCGGCCGGGAGGGCGCTGTCAGCGGCGGCCAGCCGCCGCGATGCGCTGGCGCGCCTGCTGTTCGATATTTTCCAGCAGTTCCTGGACATCGTCTTCGTCAATGTCGAGGAACTGGCCTTCCAGCAGGGCGGCGTGAATATCTTCCCGGGTAACCGAAATGCCCAGCGGCACCGCACGGGATTTGACCTCCTCCGCCGCCAGCGGATGGGGGTAGCGGCGGCCAACCAGATTGTTAAACACGATGGCCAACAGCGCCAGCATCAGCGAGTTGAGCAGCACCGGCGTCAGCACAAAGTGATAGCCTTCGCTGTGCACCCCGGCGCCGCCGAGGATCGCCGTCAGGGCCACCGCGCCGCCGGGAGGATGCAGGCAGCGCAGAAAATACATCCCGGCGATAGCCAGCGCCGCCGCCAGCCCGCAGGCCAGCGCCGGGTCGGGCACCAGCATACCCACCGTGACGCCGATCAGCGCCGACAGCACATTGCCGCCGACAATCGACCACGGCTGCGCCAGCGGACTGCTCGGCACGCCAAACAGGAGTACCGCCGATGCGCCCATGGGGGCAATAAACCACAGGTTGACTTCGCCGAGCAGCCAGTGGCTGAACATGCTGGTCACCGCCAGCCCGGTGCCGGCGCCGATGGAGCCCAGCACAATATGCCGACGAGCCACCGGCAGCGCGTGCGGCTTCAGCCGCCCAAGGAAAATCCGCAGCCGTGAAAACAGGCCTGCGGGAATAACGCTCAACATCGCTTTATCGCTCAGATCATAGGAGTTACTTATATTTTATTTTCTTTTTTTAACCTTACATTAACAACCCTGTATTTAGCAGGGGATCGCGCGGGCGGCGATTTCCGGGCGGCCCAGGGCTGTGAATTCTCGCCCGGGCTGATAGAATCCCTTTTCTATCAGGGGGATACCCCTTTTGCGAACTGAAGGTCATAACCCAGTGAATAATAAAATCTCTTTAGCGAAAGAAGTGGCATGGGCCAGCCAGAATATGCCGCGTACCCTGCGTCAGGTCGCCGCCCTGCCCGACCTCAGCGGCGTCCGCCTTGCCTGCTGTATGCACCTCGACATGAAAATGATCCCGCTGGTGCAGGGGATCCTCGACAAGGGCGCTCAGGTCTTTTTAACCACCTGTAACCCCACCACCGTGCAGGACGATGTGGTGGCCTGGCTGGTGGAGCGCGGCGCCGAGGCCTGCGCCTGGCGCAATATGAGCGATGCCGACTGGCAACAGTCATGGGAAAAAGCGATCGCCTGGCAGCCCACTCACCTGTGCGAAATGGGAGCCGATATCACCACCCTCCTCCATCAGCGCGGCGAGTTCGGCAACATCGTGGCGGGTCTGGAAGCCACCGGCTCCGGCGTCAATCGGCTGGGGGATATTCAGCCCGGCTATCCGATCTTTAACTGGGACGATCTGCCGGTCAAAGAGGGGCTGCATAACCGCCATATGGTCGGACTCACCGCCTGGCACACCTTCTTCCAGACCACTCATCTCACCCTGCATGAGAAAAAAGTGCTGGTGATCGGCTACGGCCTGGTTGGCCAGGGCGTCGCGGCGGCGGCAAAAGCCTTTGGCGGCCAGGTGATGGTGGCGGAGATCGATCCTGCCCGTCGGCTGCAGGCGGCCTATGACGGCTGGCACGTGGTCGATCTCCAGGAGGCTATCGCCTCGGCGGACGTGGTAGCCACCGCGACAGGCGGTAAAAACGTGGTTAATCGCCAGGCGCTGGACCGGGCGAAAGCGGGCGTGTTTATCCTTAACGTCGGCCACGTGGCGGAAGAGATCGACGGCGAGTACCTGCGCCAGTACCCTCAGGAAGAGGTGATGCCGTATATCAACGCCTACCGCATGGCTGACAAAACCGTCTACCTGATGGCCAATGGCTCGATGCTCAACCTGACCGCCGGCTTCGGCGACAGCCTTAACGCCTTTGACGTCACCCTGGCGGTGATGGCCAGCGGTATCGGCCATATTGTCAGCGACGGTATGCGCGCCCCGGCGCAGGTTTACCTGCTGCCGCAGGCGGTCTGGCAGCAGGCGCTGTAAACCCGGCGCACCGTCCCCCATCCTCGAGACGATGCGCTTTATCATCAGGACGCTGGCGCGCTATCGGGCAGCACAATGTTGCTCTGCGCCAGGGTCCCCATCTGGTGGTACATCGCGCTGGCGGCATCCAGCAGGTGCATGGCCAGCGCGGCGCCGCTGCCCTCCCCCAGGCGCATGTCCATATCGAGATACGGGCGCAGACCCAGCGCGTCGAGGGCGATCCGCGCCCCTTTCTCCGCCGACAGGTGCGAAGGGATAAGATACGGGTGCGCCGCCGGGGCCATGCGGCAGGCCGCCAGAGCCGAAGCGTAGGAGAGGAAGCCATCCAGCACCACCGGCAGACCGCAGGAGGCCGCCCCGAGGATCACCCCGGTCATACCCACCAGATCAAAACCGCCCACCTTCGCCAGCACGTCCAGCCCGTCCGCCGGGTTCGGCTGGTTATGAGCGATCGCCTGGCGCACCACCGCCACCTTATGGCCCCGCTGCGCCAGCGGCAGATTGGCCCCGCAGCCCACCACCGCGTCGGGGTCGCTGCCGGTCAGGACGCTGATCGTCGCAGCGGCCGGGGTGGTATTGGCCATCCCCAGCTCCCCCACGCCAAAGACGTTCACCCCGTCGGCGGCGAGCTGGCGGGCGAAACGCATGCTGGCCAGCAGCACCGTCTCCGCCTGCTGACGGCTCATCGCCGCCGTCCGGGCGATATTCCCGCTACCGCGGGCCACCTTGAGGTTGATCAGGCCCGGCAGCGGCTCGGCGTCGATGCCGACATCCACCACCTCCACTCTCACGCCAGCCTGCGCCGCCAGCACGCAGACGCCGGTGTTGCCCCGCACCATATTGCCGGCATGAATGGCCGTCACCGCCTGCGGGGAAGGGGTCACGCCTTCATGCCAGACGCCGTGGTCGGCGCACATGACCACGATGGCTTTTTCAGTCAGCGCCAGCTGCCCCTGCAGCCCCGGCAGACCGGCCAGCTGTACCGCCAGGCTCTCCAGACGGCCAAGGCTGCCGGGCGGCTTTAACAGGCCATCAATATGCTGCTGCGCGCGCGCCATGCCCGTCACATCGGGCTGCGGAATGGCAGCCAGTAACGCCGAAAGTGTTTCCATTCTGTTCCTCACCGTTGATGCCAGGCCTTACAGTAGCGCCAGTAAAAAGAGTAATTCACCCAGCTCGATCGCCGCTCCGAGGGTATCCCCGGTCTGCCCGCCGAGGGTTCGCTTCAGCGCCCACCCCAGACCCCAGATCAGCACCAGGGCGATCAGCGCGGCGCGCAGCCCATGCAGCCCCAGCAGGGCGGTGGCCAGCGCGATCGCCAGCGCCATCGTCACCAGCGTCTGCTGCAGGCTAATTTTGCCAATAAACAGATTGCCCAGCCCTTTTTCCCGCGCATAGCGATGGCGATACATCAGCAGCACCGCCATTCCGCGACCGACGGCGCAGGCCGCCGCCAGCGCCGCGATGGGGTTGACATCGCGCAGTAGCAGTTCGCCGACCACCAGCACCTTCGCCACCAGCACAAAAATCAGCGCCAGCCCGCCGTGGGTACCCAGCCGGCTGTCGCGCATGATCTCCAGCATTCGATCGCGGGTGCGGGCGGAGAAGATGCCGTCGCAGGTATCGGCCAGCCCGTCAAGGTGAAATCCGCCGGTGAGCAGCGCCAGCGCCAGCGCGCCGAACAGCGCCGCCAGCGGGACGCCGCACCACGGCTGCAGGAGGTACACCACCGCGCCGGCGATGGCGCCGAGTAATAAACCGACCAGCGGGAAGGTGACGATACTGCGCTGGTACTGTTCGATCTCCAGGCCCTGAGATAACCGCGCCGGGACCGGCAGACGGCTGATAAACGAGAGTGCGGCAAAGAATGACTTAATCACGTGGGGTTGACTCCTGTCGGCGAAAGCAGCGGAAGAGATTCTGTCGCGCCCGGTCAGCACCTGAGTTTGTCTTCTGGCGAATCGATCGTCGGAGAGGTGAGAGGTGTTGAGATATCGCCCTGACGCCGCTGCGTCAGATGCCCGGCCAGGATGAGAGAAACCTTTCCGATATCAATACGTTTTCGCGGGGCAGTATAGCAAAGAGTCGGTGGAGAGAGGCAGTTGCCGGGACAAAGTTTTCGCAGAAAAAGAGACGGGAGGTGGTAGTGCAGAACAGCCCGGCGACGCTGACCGCCGCCGGACAGCTGGGATTAGCCTTCGACTTTGGCTTCACCCATCACTTTCAGTTTTTTAGAGATGTCGCGGCGCTCTTTGGACAGCTCGGCATTCTTGATGATGTAGTCATCAACGCGGTCTTCGTAATCGCTCTTCATGCTGGCGATGATGCCCTGGATAGCTTCCACGCTCATGCCCGGTTTGATGTAGTCGCTGAGGTTGTCCAGCAGCAGAACGCGCTTCTGGTTATCACGGATCTTTTTCTCAACGTCCTGAATTTCACGCTGCAGTTTGTTCTTACGACGGTACAGACGAACAAACTCCAGTACGTCCTGGAAAGAAGGCTTAGTTGTTTCCATTTTTACACCCCTAATAATTGAGATTCGGATTCGTAAAGCGACTGCGTTATAGGGCTAACATAACTGCTAGCAGTCGCTGATGACAATGTTTTTTCCTTTGCGTTTATCATAACCCTAAACGCTGCTGAATCGAAACAACCCATGCAGTTACCCGGTGCATCTGGTGCTTATTTGCGCAACGCGCGGCAGATCAGATGCGACAGCAGCTCCAGCTGGCGCGCCAGTTCAATAGAGAGCCAAACATAGCCATGGATCGGGGTTTCCGCCAGGCTATCGTCACCCTGCTCTTTCATCAGCTGGCGCAGTTCGAGAACGATTTCATTCAGCTTTTCATTGTTGGCGCGCACAGGCTGAGGGTTCCCTTCATACAAGGCGTGGGCGATGGCCAACAGCGTCTGCTGGGTCATCTGCTGCGTCTCCCGCAGGGTGTGCGCGTTCAGCATGACGAAGTGGCCCGGACGGGTTGCCCACCAGGCGTTGATCTGCAGCTCCAGCATGCACACGAGGTTGCGGCTGACGGTCTGGATAGCCTCGAAGATCGCCTTCTGGATGTGCGTCTCTTTGCTGGCGGGGGTGATTAGCCCGCGCATTTTGACGACGTCGTTGAGCGCCTGTTGGAGATGCTTTTCCAGCCGCGGTCGATCCACCAGATTTGGCGAGAAGCCGGCCTGGTAGAGGCGGTTGAAGTTGGTGACATAGCTGGCCATCTGGATGCGCCAGTGGATAAACGCCCGCTGCGGCCAGATACCGGTAAACAGCATCGCCAGCAGCGAGCCGAAGATCACGTCGCCGCTTCGCCACAGGGCGGTATGCATATCGCCCGGCGGCGCCCCGACCACCACCGACAGGGTGATGCCGATCAGCAGCGCCTGATAGGGTTTCTTGCCCAGCGCCAGCCAGCCGCAGAGGAACATCGCCGCCGCGCACCAGAGGACCATCAGCGGCAGGGAGATAAGCTCAAGCTTCAGCGCCACCAGCCCCAGCGCCGAGCCGAGGATCGTGCCGCCGATGCGCTGAAACGCCCGCGGCACGACGTTGCCCCAGAAGGAGATCGGCCCCATCACCACCACCAGGGTGATGAGAGGCCAGGTCCCCTCAGGCACGTTCAGCAGCCGCACCAGCAAAAAGGTGAGCACAAAGGCCAGCGCAATCCGCACACCATGCACCACCCGATAATGGCGATACAAGCGGATCTCAAATGGCTTGAGTGATTTATCAGCGCGCACAACCCTCTCCGGCAAAACGAAAAGGCCAATTGTAACTGCTTTTTCGCCCGGAGCGTGCCGGGAATGTAAAAATCCTTGTCCGGAACAGGGGTAAATCGCTACGACGCGACGCGGGCGACGGGAACATACATGTCGATATCCCAGTAGCCGTCGTGGTTGCCGTCGTTAAGATAGACCTCAAAGCAGGGCTGGGGGGCGATGCGATACGCCGTGCTCTGCAGCAGGCTGTCGAAAAACTGCCTCCACGGGGTGGCGAAGTCGTGATCCACCACCCGCGCGCGGGCACAGGCGTAATCCCCGCCGGCAATCGCCGTTATGATCACCCCTTCGCTGTTGGCGGGAATGACGTAATCCTCGTCAACGGCGACCACGGTGGCGCAGCGCAGTTTTTCCGCCGGCACGTCCTCCGGGTTATCGTAGTAGACGGCAAGCCACTCGCGGGCGGGCACCTGCCGGCCCTCAACCCACATCATCAGTTGCTCAAACCCCTGCCTGACGGTTTGATCCCAGGGCCCGACCAGATGGAAACCGGCAATGGTTTTCTTGCCGAGGGGGGTGACGCTGTAGTTCATCTTGCCTCCTTCGCGAACAAATTACTGTATAAATGTACAGCCAATCTAGCAGGAGATCCCCCCTCAGTATGTGCGCGAATTCACAGAGTCGCCATTGCGGCTGATGAAAAAAACGGCGATGTTGTCACTGCGTCTGCCGGGCGGCAGGCGAAAAAAAACCGCCTGCAAAGAGGCGGTTGGCGTGGTTACAGCTCGTGGTGCAGGTAATCGCTCATTCGCGAGAACACCCCGCCTTTATTAATGCTTTCGAGGGTGACCAGCGGATAGTGGCCCACGACCTTGTCGCCGTCATACAGCGAAATCTCGCCGACCCGCTGGTTGGCGGCGATCGGCGCCTCCAGATCCTTTTTATCCAGCACGTATTTCGCCTTAATCCGCGACACTTCCGCCTTCGGCAGCGCTAACCAGAAATCCTGATCGGTGCCGAGCTTAATCTGCTCTTTATCACCGTACCAGATGCGCTCGCTGCCGACCTTCTGCCCCTTCTGCAGCACCTGCACGGTGTCGAAGTTCTGCTGCCCCCAGTGCAGCAGTTTCGCGGCCTGCTGCTCGCGGCCTTTCGGGCTGTCGGCCCCCATCACCACGGCGATCAGCCGGCGCTGGCCATCCACCGCCGAGGCAATCAGGTTGAACCCGGCGCCCGACGTGTGGCCGGTTTTCAGGCCATCGACGTTCAGGGTTTTATCCCACAGCAGACCGTTACGGTTTTGCTGGGTAATGCCGTTCCACGTCAGGCTTTTCTGGCTGTACATGTGGTAGACGTCAGGCTCGCCATGGATAATCGCCCGCGACAGCACCGCCAGGTCATAGGCCGAACTGTGCTGGCCCGGGGCATCGAGGCCGTGGACGGTTTCGAAATGGGTATCCTGCAGATGCAGTTTTTCGACATACTGATTCATCAGGGCGACAAACTGCGGCTGACCGCCGGCGACATAGTCGGCCAGCGCGACGCAGGCGTCGTTGCCGGAGTCGACAATCAGCCCGCGGCTGAGGTCGCGGACGCTGACGCGATCCCCTGGCTTTAAGAACATCAGGGATGACCCGTCGAACACCGGGTTGCCCTTCGCCCAGGCGTCTTTCCCCACGGTGACGATATCGTCAAAGGTGATACGATGGCTGTCGATGGCGCGATCGACCACGTAGCCGGTCATTAATTTGGTCAGGCTGGCAGGATTGCGCTGCTGATGTTCGTTACCCGCGGTCAGTACCTGACCGGTGGTGTAATCCATCAGCACCCAGGAGCCAGCCTGAATGGAAGGCGGCGCGACCGTAGCAGGTAAGTCGACGGCAAATGCGCAGGAAACGCTCGAAGCGAGCAAAGATACAGCAATAAACAAACGGCCTTTCAACGGCATATCCTCTAGATTTACAGATCCGCCGTCCTTTTTACGGAACTTCGCGTTTCATATCAGGGTTTAATTGCAAGAAAATATGACACGGCGGAGGATGTTGCTTGCCGTTACCCTTCTGATGACCGGGCAAATCGTTTACCATACCGGTCGCACGCCACCACGGATAATGAACAGACTATGCAAGACAGCGTCAACCAGCCCGGATTTTTATTCCACGATTATGAAACCTTCGGCACCAGCCCTTCCCTTGACCGGCCGGCACAGTTCGCCGCCATCCGCACCGACGCGGAGTTAAACGTGCTGGGCGAGCCCGAGGTGTTTTACTGCAAGCCCGCTGACGATTACCTGCCGCAGCCGCAGGCGGTAATGATCACCGGGATCACCCCGCAGGAAGCGCTGGCCAAAGGGGATAACGAGGCCGCGTTTGCCCGCCGCATCCACGATCTGTTCACGGTGCCGCAAACCTGCATCGTCGGCTATAACAATGTGCGCTTTGATGACGAAGTGACGCGGAATATCTTCTATCGCAACTTCTATGACCCTTATGCCTGGAGCTGGCAGCACGATAACTCGCGCTGGGATCTGCTCGACGTGATGCGCGCCTGCTATGCCCTGCGTCCGGAAGGGATCGCCTGGCCGGAAAATGACGAGGGTCTGCCGAGCTTCCGCCTTGAACATTTGACCGTCGCCAACGGTATTGAACACCAGAACGCCCATGACGCGATGGCCGACGTGTACGCCACCATCGCCATGGCGAAGCTGGTGAAAACCCGGCAGCCGCGGCTGTTTGACTATCTCTACAGCCACCGCAATAAGCGCAAGCTGGCGACGCTCATCGACGTGCCGCAGATGAAGCCGCTGGTGCATGTCTCCGGCATGTTCGGCGCCGCGCGCGGCAACACCAGCCTGGTGGCGCCCCTGGCCTGGCATCCGGAAAACCGCAATGCGGTGATTATGGTCGATCTGGCGGGGGATATGGCGCCGCTGCTGGAGCTGGATGCGGACGCCCTGCGCGAGCGGCTTTACACCCCGCGCGCCGAGCTTGGCGATCTGCCGGCGGCGCCGATCAAGCTGGTGCATTTGAACAAATGTCCGGTGCTGGCCCAGGCCAATACCCTGCGCCCGCAGGATGCCGACCGGCTGGGGATCTCCATTCAGCGCTGTCTGGAGAATGCCCAGCTGCTGCGGGCGAATCCGCAGGTGCGGGAGAAAGTGGTGGCGGTCTATGCCGAAGCCGAGCCGTTCGTGCCGTCCGAAAACGTCGACGCCCAGCTTTACAATGGGTTCTTTAGCGATGCCGACCGCGCGGCGATGAAAATCGTGCTGGAAACGGAACCGCGCAATCTGCCGGCGCTGGATATCACCTTCGCCGACAAGCGCATCGAACGCCTGCTGTTTAACTACCGGGCGCGCAACTTTCCCGGCACGCTCGATGAAGCCGAGCAGCAGCGCTGGTTAGAGCACCGTCGTCAGGTATTTACGCCTGAGTTTTTGCAGGCCTATGCCGATGAACTGCAGATGCTGTATCAGCAGTATGCGGATGATAAAGAGAAGCTGGCGCAGCTGAAGGCGCTGTGGCAGTACGCGCAGGATATTGTCTGATTGGCTGAAATTCCCGGGTTGCGGCTAACGCCTTACCCGGGCTACAAACTGTATCAGCAGTACGCGGATGATAAAGAGAAGCTGGCGCAGCTGAAGGCGCTGTGGCAGTACGCGCAGGATATTGTCTGATTGGCTGAAATTCCCGGGTTGCGGCTAACGCCTTACCCGGGCTACAAACGATGACCGGGGAGGACACCTGACCGTAGGCCCGCGCAAGCGCAGCGCCGCCGGGCATTGCATCCCCGGTTCGTGCTTACCTTTTTGCCCGGGGGCGGCTTCGCCTTACCGGGCCTGGGCGCTGGTGCCAGAGTAGCCCGGGTAAGGCGAAGCCGCTACCCGGGATGACTGGCTTAACTTTTCGCGCGGCTGGCGATGATTTCATCCGCTACGTTGCGCGGCGCTTCCGCGTAGTGGTGGAACTCCATGCTGTAGGTTGCTCGTCCCTGAGACATCGAGCGCAGCGTGGTGGAATAACCAAACATCTCCGCCAGCGGCACATCGGCGCGGATGATCTGGCTGCCGAAGCGCTCTTCCATTCCCTGCACCATCCCGCGACGGGAAGAGAGATCGCCCATGATATTCCCGGCGTACTCTTCCGGCGTTTCCACCTCCACGTGCATCACCGGCTCAAGGATCACCGGGTCCGCTTTGCGCGCCCCTTCCCGAAAGCCGAAGATCGCCGCCATGCGGAACGCCATCTCCGAGGAGTCCACATCGTGGTACGATCCGAAGGTCAGGGTCGCTTTCACGTCAACCACCGGATAGCCCGCCAGCACGCCGGTGCCCATCGCTTCGCGCAGCCCTTTCTCCACGGAAGGGATGTACTCGCGCGGCACTACCCCGCCTTTGGTGGCGTCCTCGAAGACGAAACCGCTGCCCGGCTCCAGCGGCTCCAGGGTCAGCACGACGTGCCCGTACTGTCCTTTACCGCCGGACTGGCGCACAAATTTGCCCTCCACGTCCGTCACTTTCTTGCGCAGGGTTTCGCGGTAGGTGACCTGCGGACGACCAATGTTGGCTTCGACGTTAAACTCGCGCTTCATCCGGTCGACAACGATCTCCAGATGCAGCTCGCCCATGCCGGAGATAATCGTCTGGCCGGACTCTTCATCGGTATGCAGACGGAACGACGGATCTTCCGCCGCCAGCCGCTGCAGCGCGATGCCCATTTTCTCCTGGTCCGCTTTGGTCTTCGGCTCAATCGCCAGCGAAATCACCGGCTCCGGAAACTCCATCCGCTCAAGGGTAATCACCGCATCCGGGTCGCATAACGTATCGCCGGTAGTGACATCCTTCAGCCCAACGCAGGCCGCGATATCCCCGGCGTGCAGTTCGTCCACTTCGTGGCGATCGTTGGCCTGCATCAGGACGATACGCCCGATGCGCTCTTTCTTGCCCTTCACCGGATTCCACACCGCATCGCCTTTCTTCAGCGTCCCGGAGTAGACGCGGATAAAGGTCAACTGGCCGACGTAGGGATCGGTCATCAGTTTGAACGCCAGCGCCGACAGCGGCTCATCGTCGCTCGGATGGCGCTCCGCCGGCTGGCCTTTCTCATCCACGCCCTGTATCGCCGGAATATCCAGCGGCGACGGCATCAGCTCCACCACCGCGTCGAGCATGCGCTGCACACCTTTGTTTTTAAAGGCGCTACCGCAGAGCACCGCCTGGATTTCACCCTTCACCGTGCGCTGGCGCAGACCGGCGACGATCTCCGCCTCGTCCAGCTCGCCGGTTTCGAGATATTTGTCCATCAGCGCGTCGCTGGCTTCCGCCGCCGCCGAGACCATTTTCTCCCGCCACTCGCGGGCCGTCGCCAGCAGATCGTCAGGGACCGGCCCGTAGCTGAAGGTCATGCCCTGGGTGGCGTCATCCCACAGGATGGCGCGCATTTTCACCAGGTCGACGACGCCGGTAAAATGCTCTTCAGCGCCAATGGGGATGACAATCGGCACCGGGTTGGCCTTCAGGCGGTCGATCATCATCTGCACCACGCGGAAGAAGTCCGCGCCGGGGCGGTCCATCTTGTTGACGAAGGCCAGCCGCGGGACATGGTATTTATTCGCCTGGCGCCAGACGGTCTCCGACTGGGGCTGCACCCCGCCGACGGAGTCATACACCATCACCGCGCCGTCGAGCACGCGCATGGAACGTTCCACCTCAATGGTGAAATCCACGTGCCCCGGGGTGTCGATGATATTGATCCGGTGCGGCTCGAAGCTGCGGTCCATACCCGGCCAGAAGCAGCTCACCGCCGCCGAGGTAATGGTGATCCCGCGCTCTTGCTCCTGGGCCATCCAGTCGGTGGTTGCCGCGCCATCGTGTACTTCACCCAGCTTATGGCTCATCCCGGTGTAAAACAGGATGCGCTCGGTGGTGGTGGTTTTACCGGCATCGATATGCGCGGAGATACCGATGTTGCGATAACGTTCGAGGGGGATGGGTCGGGGCATGATGCGTCCTTAGTCGTTTTGACTGTCAGTCTGCGGTCGGAATGATCCGCAGTTCATTTCACTGCCGCTTATGATAGTACAATTGTACGAGTATATTCGAACTGTTTTTACTATTATTATGATTGGTCAGGTTGCGGCGGCGCGCGTGGCATGAGAACAGGAGTTTGGGTATAGTAGCCGCCAGCCGCCGATACGGGCTGCGGCCGCCATGCGCCGCGCCACCGCCGACACAGGATTATTATGATCGCCAATCACCCTGAACGAGAACAAATTCGCCTGGAAAATGTCCTTTCCGCGCTCGGCAACCCGCTGCGACTGGAGATCATCCGCACGCTGGCCGACGGCAGCGAGCAGAGCTGTAACGCTCTGCGTCAGGAAGAGGTGGCCAAGTCCACCATGACCCACCACTGGCGCGTCCTGCGCGACAGCGGTGTGATCTGGCAGCGGCCTCAGGGACGGGAGAATATGATTTCGCTGCGCCGGGAAGATCTGGACGCCCGTTTTCCCGGCCTGCTGGATACGCTGCTGAACGTGATGCAGCAGTCGTAAATCGCTAACCTGCTGCCTGCTACTCCCCCGCCAGCCGCTGGTACTGCCTGAAACGGGCCCGGGCATCCTCCTCCGTTTGCCGGAACAGCGCGTCCGCCAGATCCGGGGTGGTTTTGTGCAGCGCGGCATAGCGCACCTCGCCAAGCAGAAAGTCGCGGAAGCTCTCTTCCGGCTCTTCAGAGTCCAGTATAAACGGCGTTTTGCCCTCGGCTTCGCGCTGTGGATGGTAGCGCCACAGGTGCCAGTATCCCGCCTCCACCGCCCGCTTCGCCTCGCGCTGACTGCAGCGCATCCCGGCTTTCAGGCCGTGGTTGATACAGGCGGCGTAGGCGATCACCAGCGACGGTCCCGGCCAGGCTTCAGCCTCGGCGATGGCCCGCAGGGTCTGATCTTTATCGGCGCCCATGGCGATCTGCGCAACGTAAACATTGCCGTAGCTCATCGCCATCATGCCGAGATCTTTTTTCCGCGTGCGTTTCCCCTGGGCGGCAAACTTGGCGATCGCCGCCACCGGGGTCGATTTGGACGACTGGCCGCCGGTGTTGGAGTAGACCTCGGTATCGAACACCAGAATATTGACGTCTTCCCCGCTGGCCAGCACATGATCGAGACCGCCGAAGCCAATATCGTAGGCCCAGCCGTCGCCGCCGAAGATCCACTGCGAACGCCGGACGAAATAGTCACGGTTCTGCCAGAGCTGCTCCAGCAGCGGAACCCCCTCTTTTTCCGCCGCCAGCAACGCACTAAGGCGGTCCGCACGCTCGCGGGTCCCCTCCCCCTCGTCCTGCTGCGCCAGCCATTGCCGCATCGCGGCGTGAAGCGCGTCGCTGACCGGCAGCGCCAGGGCGCGGGTCATCTCCCCGGCGATCTGTTGGCGGATCGCCTGGCCGCCGAGCATCATGCCCAGCCCGAACTCGGCGTTGTCCTCAAACAGCGAGTTTGCCCAGGCCGGCCCGTGGCCGCGGTGGTTGGTGGTATAGGGCATCGAAGGCGCGCTGGCGCCCCAGATCGAAGAGCAGCCGGTGGCGTTGGCGATCAGCATCCGGTCGCCAAACAGCTGGGTGATCAGCCGGGCATAGGGCGTTTCGCCACAGCCCGCGCAGGCGCCGGAAAACTCCAGCAGCGGCGTTTCGAACTGGCTGCCTTTGACCGTCGTTTTGCGAAACGGGTTGTCTTTTGGCGCCAGCCCCAGCGCGTAGTCCCAGACCGGGGCCATCGCGCGCTGGCTGTCGAGGGAGGCCATCTGCAGCGCCTTGCCGCGCGACGGGCAGCTCTCCACGCAGTTGCCGCAGCCGGAGCAGTCCAGCGGCGAGATAGCCAGATGATAGTGGTAGTCTTTGGCCCCCTGGGCCGGTTTGCTCAGCAGCCCGGCGGGCGCCGTATCCTGTTCTTCAGCGTTCAGCAACGCCGGGCGGATCGCCGCATGCGGGCAGACGAAGGCGCACTGGTTACACTGGGTGCAGCCGTCGGGCTGCCAGACCGGCACCTCCAGGGCAATGCCGCGCTTCTCCCAGGCGGCGGTGCCGGAGGGAAAGGTGCCGTCTTCCATCCCGGCGAAGGCGCTCACCGGCAGCAGGTCGCCACGCTGGCGGTTCATGGGCTGCAGAATATCGCGGATGAAGTCCGGCATCAGGGTTGTCGCATTCGGCGCCGGCGCCTCGAGGGTCGCCCAGTGGGCGGGAACCGTCACCCGACGCAGCGCCGCCATCCCCAGCTCGATCGCCCGCTGGTTCATCTCAATGACGCTCGCCCCTTTGCTGCCATAGCTTTTCTCCACCGCCTGCTTGAGATAGTCCGCCGCAGTTTGCGGATCGATAATCGCCGTCAGCTTAAAGAACGCCGCCTGCATCAGCATGTTAAAGCGCCCGCCGAGGCCCAGCTCGCGGGCGATGTCCACGGCGTTGAGGGTATAAAAGTCGATCTTTTCCTGCGCCAGATAGCGCCGGACGCTGACCGGCAGGTGCTGCTCCAGCTCCGCCTCGGACCAGCTACAGTTGAGCAAAAAGGTGCCTCCCGGCTTCAACCCCTCCAGCAGGTCGTAGCGGTCGACATAGGATTGCTGAGAGCAGGCGATAAAATCGGCCCGGTGGATCAGGTAGGGCGAGGTGATTGGCCGGTCGCCAAAGCGCAGGTGCGAGACGGTGATCCCCCCGGACTTTTTCGAGTCGTAGGAAAAGTAGGCCTGAGCATAGAGCGGCGTGTTATCGCCGATGATCTTGATGGCGCTTTTGTTCGCCCCGACGGTGCCGTCCGAGCCCATGCCCCAGAATTTGCAGGCGGTGATCCCGGCGTGGGAGACCGCCAGCGGTTCCTGCCGGACGGGCAGCGAGGTAAAGGTGACGTCATCGACAATGCCCAGGGTAAACCCGTCCTTCGGCAGCGGCTGCCTGAGGTTGTCAAACACCGTGGCGATATCGTTGGGCAGCACATCCTTACCGCCGAGGGCGTAGCGGCCGCCGACAATCAGCGGCGCATCGTCGCGTTGATAGAAAGCGTTTTTGACGTCGAGGCACAGCGGTTCCGCCTGCGCCCCCGGCTCTTTGGTGCGGTCAAGGACGGCAATGCGCTGCACGCTGGCGGGCAATTGCGCGAAGAAGTGCGCCAGCGAGAACGGGCGATAGAGATGAACGCTGAGCAGCCCCACCTTCTCCCCCGCCGCATTCAGCGCATCCACCACCTCCTGGACGGTGTCGCACACTGAGCCCATGGCGATAATCACCCGCTCGGCGTCCGGCGCGCCGTGGTAATTAAACAGGTGATATTCCCGCCCGGTGAGCGCGGTGATCTTCGCCATATAGCTTTCCACCAGATCGGGCAGCGCGAGGTAGAAGCGGTTACCGGCCTCCCGCTCCTGGAAGTAGATATCCGGGTTTTGCGCGGTGCCGCGGATCACCGGGTGATCCGGATGCAGCGCCTGACGACGAAAGCGCTCCAGCGCCGGGCGGTCCAGCAGCGCCGCCAGTTGCTCATACTCCAGCACCTCGATCTTCTGTATTTCGTGCGAAGTGCGAAAGCCGTCGAAGAAGTTGATAAAGGGTATCCGCCCGGCGATCGCCGCCAGATGCGCCACCGCCGACAGGTCCATCACCTGCTGAACGTTATTCTCCACCAGCATGGCGCAGCCGGTCTGGCGCACCGCCATCACATCCTGATGATCGCCAAAAATATTCAGCGAATTGGTCGCCAGCGCCCGGGCGCTAACGTGAAAGACGCCCGGCAGCAGCTCCCCGGCAATTTTGTACAAATTGGGGATCATCAGCAGCAGCCCCTGCGACGCGGTGTAGGTGGTGGTGAGCGCCCCCGCCTGCAGCGCGCCGTGCACCGCCCCGGCGGCGCCGGCTTCAGACTGCATCTCCATCAGGCGCACCGGCCGACCAAAGAGGTTCTTTTTCCCCTTAGCGGCCCATTCATCGACATTCTCCGCCATCGGCGTGGAGGGGGTAATGGGATAGATGGCCGCCACGTCGGTAAAGGCGTAGGAGATCCAGGCCGCCGCCGCGTTGCCATCCATTGTTTTCATGTTTCCGGACATCGTTCAATCCTCGAAGGTGAGCGTTCTCTTTACCGCGACAGCCCGCGGCAAACCCTGTTTCCTCTTCAAGCACAGCCTGTGCCAGCTCGCGGATTGCCGCCTGTCGCTTATTAATTCAACAGGTTAAGGGAAGAAAGGCGCAGGTCCGTCCGGCGGAATTGCGGGGAATAAGACACAGGGCGCGACAAGCTGTTGAACAGGCGACAAAGCGCCGCGCCGGGCCGGTGGCGGGAAATTGTTCTGTTTCGCACATTTGGTGGCGTTATTGTGCCGTTTGCGCAGGCCCCCGGCGCGGCCGGTTTACAGAAAATACTTATTTATCAAATAACTGCATAAAAAATCACAGCTGGTATGTTCCCTGCACTTCTCTGCTGGCAAACACTCAACAACAGGAGAAGTCACCATGACCATGCGTCAATGCGCTATCTACGGTAAAGGCGGTATCGGTAAATCCACCACCACCCAGAATCTCGTCGCGGCCCTCGCCGAGATGGGTAAGAAAGTAATGATCGTCGGCTGCGATCCGAAGGCGGACTCCACCCGTCTGATCCTCCACGCTAAAGCCCAGAACACCATTATGGAGATGGCGGCGGAAGTGGGCTCGGTCGAGGATCTGGAGCTCGAAGACGTGCTGCAAATCGGCTATGGCGATGTACGTTGCGCCGAATCCGGCGGCCCGGAGCCAGGCGTCGGCTGTGCCGGGCGCGGGGTGATCACCGCCATCAACTTCCTCGAGGAAGAAGGCGCCTATGAAGAAGATCTGGATTTCGTCTTCTATGACGTCCTCGGCGACGTGGTCTGCGGCGGCTTCGCCATGCCGATCCGCGAAAACAAAGCCCAGGAGATCTACATCGTCTGCTCCGGGGAGATGATGGCGATGTATGCCGCCAACAATATCTCCAAGGGGATCGTGAAGTACGCCAAATCCGGCAAGGTACGCCTCGGCGGCCTGATCTGTAACTCGCGCAAAACCGACCGCGAAGACGAGCTGATCATCGCCCTGGCGGAAAAGCTCGGCACCCAGATGATCCACTTTGTTCCCCGCGACAACATTGTGCAGCGCGCAGAGATCCGCCGAATGACGGTGATCGAGTACGACCCGACCTGTCAGCAGGCCAACGAATATCGTCAGCTGGCGCAGAAGATCGTCAATAACACCAAAAAAGTGGTGCCGACCCCCTGCACCATGGACGAGCTGGAGTCGCTGCTGATGGAGTTCGGCATCATGGAAGAAGAAGACACCAGCATCATTGGTAAAACCGCCGCTGAAGAAAACGCGGCCTGAGCACAGGATCCTCACCATGACCAACGCAACAGGCGAACGTAACCTTGCGCTCATCCAGGAAGTCCTGGAAGTGTTTCCCGAAACCGCGCGCAAAGAGCGCAGAAAGCACATGATGATCAGCGATCCGCAGATGGAGAGCGTCGGCAAGTGCATTATCTCGAACCGTAAATCGCAGCCCGGGGTGATGACCGTGCGCGGCTGCGCCTACGCCGGCTCGAAAGGGGTGGTGTTTGGGCCGATTAAAGACATGGCCCATATCTCGCACGGCCCCATCGGCTGCGGCCAGTACTCGCGCGCCGGACGGCGCAACTACTATACCGGCGTCAGCGGCGTCGACAGCTTCGGCACCCTGAACTTCACCTCAGATTTTCAGGAGCGCGATATTGTCTTCGGCGGCGATAAAAAGCTGAGCAAATTGATTGAAGAGATGGAGCTGCTGTTCCCGCTGACCAAAGGGATCACTATTCAGTCGGAGTGCCCGGTGGGCCTCATCGGCGATGACATCAGCGCCGTGGCCAACGCCAGCAGCAAGGCGCTGGATAAACCGGTGATCCCGGTGCGCTGCGAAGGCTTTCGCGGCGTCTCGCAGTCGCTGGGCCACCATATCGCCAACGACGTGGTGCGCGACTGGGTGCTGAACAACCGCGAAGGGCAGCCGTTTGCCAGCACCCCGTATGATGTCGCCATCATTGGCGATTACAACATCGGCGGCGACGCCTGGGCCTCGCGCATTCTGCTGGAGGAGATGGGGTTGCGGGTAGTGGCGCAGTGGTCCGGCGACGGTACTCTGGTGGAGATGGAGAACACCCCGTTCGTTAAGCTAAACCTCGTCCACTGCTACCGCTCGATGAACTATATCGCCCGCCATATGGAGGAGAAACATCAGATCCCGTGGATGGAATATAACTTCTTCGGCCCGACCAAAATCGCCGAATCGCTGCGCAAAATCGCCGATCAATTTGATGACGCCATTCGCGCCAATGCGGAAGCGGTGATCGCCAAATATGAGGGACAGATGGCGGCCATCATCGCCAAATATCGCCCGCGGCTGGAGGGGCGCAAAGTGCTGCTGTACATGGGGGGGCTGCGGCCGCGCCACGTCATCGGCGCCTATGAGGATCTCGGGATGGAGATCATCGCCGCCGGCTACGAGTTTGCCCATAACGATGATTACGACCGCACCCTGCCGGACCTGAAAGAGGGCACTCTGCTGTTTGACGATGCCAGCAGCTATGAGCTGGAGGCCTTCGTCAAAGCGCTGAAGCCCGACCTCATCGGCTCCGGGATCAAAGAGAAATATATCTTCCAGAAAATGGGGGTGCCTTTCCGCCAGATGCACTCCTGGGACTATTCCGGCCCCTATCACGGCTATGACGGCTTCGCCATCTTTGCTCGCGATATGGATATGACCCTGAACAATCCGGCGTGGAACGAACTGACTGCCCCGTGGCTGAAGTCTGCGTGATTGCCCCTTCACTGTCCCGTCAGTCCACCGATTTGTGGCGCGGGAGGAGAACACCATGAGCCAAACGATCGATAAAATTCACAGCTGTTATCCGCTGTTTGAACAGGATGAATACCAGACCCTGTTCCAGAACAAAAAGAGCCTTGAAGAGGCGCACGACGCGCAGCGCGTCCAGGAGGTATTTGCCTGGACCACCACCGCCGAGTATGAAGCGCTGAACTTCCAGCGCGAGGCTTTGACCGTCGACCCGGCCAAAGCCTGCCAGCCGCTCGGGGCCGTACTCTGCGCGCTGGGGTTCGCCGGCACCCTGCCCTACGTCCACGGCTCTCAGGGCTGCGTCGCCTATTTCCGCACCTACTTTAACCGCCATTTTAAGGAGCCGGTGGCTTGCGTCTCCGACTCGATGACCGAGGACGCGGCGGTGTTCGGCGGCAACAACAACATGAATCTGGGCCTGCAGAATGCCAGCGCGTTGTATAAACCCGAGATTATCGCCGTCTCCACCACCTGCATGGCCGAGGTGATCGGCGACGATCTGCAGGCGTTTATCGCCAACGCCAAAAAAGAGGGATTTGTTGACGACAGTATCGCCATTCCTTACGCCCATACCCCCAGCTTTATCGGCAGCCATGTCACCGGCTGGGACAATATGTTCGAAGGGTTCGCGAAGACCTTTACCGCTGACTACGCCGGGCAGCCGGGCAAACTGCAAAAGCTCAATCTGGTGACCGGATTTGAGACCTATCTCGGCAACTTCCGCGTGCTGAAGCGGATGATGGCGCAGATGGATGTCCCCTGCAGCCTGCTCTCCGACCCTTCAGAGGTGCTCGACACCCCCGCCGACGGCCATTACCGGATGTACGCCGGCGGCACCAGCCAGCAGGAGATCAAAACCGCGCCGGACGCCATTGACACCCTGCTGCTGCAGCCATGGCAGCTGGTGAAAAGCAAAAAGGTGGTTCAGGAGATGTGGAATCAGCCCGCCACGGAGGTAGCCGTTCCGTTGGGTCTGGCCGCTACCGACGCGCTGCTGATGACCGTCAGTCAGCTGACCGGCAAACCGATCGCCGACGCCCTGACCCTTGAGCGCGGCCGGCTGGTGGACATGATGCTGGACTCCCACACCTGGCTGCACGGCAAAAAATTCGGCCTCTACGGCGATCCGGATTTCGTGATGGGCCTGACGCGCTTCCTGCTGGAGCTGGGCTGCGAGCCGACGGTGATCCTCAGCCATAACGCCAATAAACGCTGGCAAAAGGCGATGAAGAAAATGCTCGACGCCTCGCCCTACGGCCAGGACAGCGAAGTGTTCATCAACTGCGACCTGTGGCACTTCCGGTCGCTGATGTTCACCCGTCAGCCGGACTTTATGATCGGTAACTCCTACGGCAAGTTTATCCAGCGCGATACCCTGGCGAAGGGCAAAGCCTTCGAAGTGCCGCTGATCCGTCTCGGCTTTCCGCTGTTCGACCGCCATCATCTGCACCGCCAGACCACCTGGGGCTATGAAGGCGCGATGAACATCGTCACGACGCTGGTGAACGCCGTGCTGGAAAAACTGGACCACGACACCAGCCAGCTGGGCAAAACCGATTACAGCTTCGACCTCGTTCGTTAACCATCAGGCGCCCCGCCGCAGGCGGGGCCAGGAGGGAGTATGCCCATCGTGATTTTCCGTGAGCGCGGCGAGGCGCTGTATGCCTATATCGCCAAACAGGATCTGGAGGCCCGGGTGCTTCAGGTCGAACATGACGAGACGGACCGCTGGGGCGGCGCGATTGCCCTTGAAGGGGGACGTCGCTACTACGTCAATCCGCAGCCGGGGCGGCCGGTCTTTCCGATAAGCCTGCGCGCCACCCGCAGCACGCTGCTATAAGGAGCTGGAAATGTCCGATAACGATACCCTTTTCTGGCGTCTGCTGGCGCTGTTCCAGACGCTGCCGGAGGTGCAGCCGGTGCAAGTCGTCGACTGGCTGGCGCAGGAGTGCGGCGAAACCTTGACCCCGGAACGGTTAACCACCCTGACGCAGCCTCAGCTGGCCGCCAGCTTTCCTTCGGCGACGGCGGTGATGTCCCCGGCCCGCTGGGCGCGGGTCATCGCCTGCCTGCAGGGGGTGCTGCCCGGCCATTTGCGCATCGCCCGGTCACCCCAGCGGACGCCCCAGCTGCGGGTCGCCTTCTGTTCACAGGATGGCCTGGTCATCAATGGTCATTTTGGCCAGAACCGGCTGTTTTTTATCTATGCCTTCGATGACCAGGGCGGCTGGCTGGCGGATCTGCGCCGCTATGCCTCCCCTTCGGCGACGTCTGACGCCAGCGAGATGCGCGCCCGGCTTATAGAGGACTGTCAGCTGCTGTTTTGCCAGGAGATCGGCGGGCCCGCCGCCGCCCGGCTGATCCGCCACCGGATCCACCCGATGAAAGCGCCGCCGGGCACGACGATCCAGGCCCAGTGCGAGGCGATCAATACGCTGCTGGCCGGCCGTTTGCCGCCGTGGCTGGCGAAGCGCCTCAACCGGGATAACCCTCTGGAGGAGCGTGTTTTTTAATCGTTGTGTTGTGCTTGTTGCCCGCCGACCCCGCGGGCCTTTTTTTGCCCCCGCAGGGGGCGTAATTTCTTTCAGCAAGGCAAGCGCCGCAGGACAGGGACAAAAGTGACAGCGGGGGGTTAGGCGCATCAGGAAAATTGGCGAGAACGCAGGCGCGCATCCAGGACTGGCCGCCAGGACGGCGGCCAGAGGGCGGTCGAGACAAGGATGTCGAGTCCGCCCGTTCCGCCAGATGAAGCCGGAGTGGAGCGGACCGCGCAGCGGCAATTTTCAGCGCCATGCGGGGGGTCATGGGGGGCGGGCGAAACGCCCCCCATGCCGTTCACCCGCAGAGGGCGCGATGAAATAGTGAGGAAGGTCGGTGAACGGAATATTCCACCTTATCGATCCTTCCCGCCTTTCACCAGTCTGAAATCCAGTTATCAGCGCGATAAATCATGCCTCCCCCCTGTCTGATTGTTGCCTTTGTCGCAAAGCCCACAACCCTTTTTCCTTAAAAATCAACCCCCCTCTCCCTGGAGCGCGAATTGCATCACCTCCCCGGTCTCCCACCGTCAACGAGGTCACTATGAAGGGAAAGGAAATTCTGGCGCTGCTGGACGAACCCGCCTGCGAGCACAACCAGAAGCAAAAATCCGGCTGCAGCGCCCCTAAGCCCGGCGCCACCGCCGGCGGCTGCGCCTTCGACGGCGCGCAGATAACGCTCCTGCCCATCGCCGATGTCGCGCACCTGGTGCACGGCCCTATCGGCTGCGCGGGAAGCTCGTGGGATAACCGCGGCAGCGTCAGCGCCGGCCCGGCCCTCAACCGGCTCGGCTTTACCACCGATCTCAACGAACAGGATGTGATTATGGGCCGCGGCGAACGCCGCCTGTTCCATGCCGTGCGTCACATCGTCGACCGCTATCGCCCGGCGGCGGTCTTTATCTACAACACCTGCGTACCGGCGATGGAAGGCGATGACATTGAGGCGGTGTGCCAGGCCGCGCAGACCGCCACCGGCGTCCCGGTCATCGCCATTGACGCCGCCGGCTTCTACGGCAGCAAAAATCTTGGCAACCGGATGGCGGGCGACGTAATGCTCAGGCAGGTGATTGGCCAGCGCGAACCCGCCCCATGGCCGGACAACACGCCCTTTGCCCCGGCCCAGCGCCACGATATCGGCCTGATTGGCGAATTCAATATCGCCGGCGAGTTCTGGCAGGTCCAGCCGCTGCTCGACGAGCTGGGGATCCGCGTCCTCGGCAGCCTCTCCGGCGACGGCCGCTTTGCCGAGATCCAGACCCTGCACCGGGCGCAGGCCAATATGCTGGTGTGCTCGCGAGCGCTGATCAACGTCGCCCGGGGGCTGGAGCTACGCTACGGCACGCCGTGGTTTGAGGGCAGCTTCTACGGGATCCGCGCCACCTCCGACGCCTTGCGCCAGCTGGCGGCGCTGCTGGGGGATGACGACCTGTGCCGCCGCACCGAGGCACTGATCGCCCGCGAGGAGCGAGCAGCGGAGCAGGCGCTAGCGCCGTGGCGCGAGCAGCTCCGCGGGCGCAAAGTGCTGCTCTACACCGGCGGCGTGAAATCCTGGTCGGTGGTCTCGGCCCTGCAGGATCTCGGCATGACCGTGGTGGCCACCGGCACGCGGAAATCCACCGAGGAGGACAAACAGCGGATCCGGGAGCTGATGGGCGACGAGGCGGTGATGCTTGAGGAGGGCAACGCCCGCACCCTGCTCGACGTGGTGTACCGCTATCAGGCGGATCTGATGATCGCCGGCGGACGCAATATGTACACCGCCTGGAAAGCCCGGCTGCCGTTCCTCGATATCAATCAGGAGCGGGAGCACGCCTACGCTGGCTACCAGGGCATCATCACCCTCGCCCGCCAGCTCTGTCTGACCCTCGCCAGCCCCGTCTGGCCGCAAACGCATGCCCGCGCCCCGTGGCGCTAGGAGAACACCATGGCAGACCTTATCCGTAGCGAAAAACCGCTGGCGGTGAGCCCGATTAAAACCGGGCAACCGCTCGGGGCGATCCTCGCCAGCCTTGGGCTGGCCCAGGCCATCCCGCTGGTCCATGGCGCCCAGGGCTGCAGCGCCTTCGCCAAAGTTTTCTTTATTCAGCATTTTCATGACCCGGTGCCCCTGCAGTCGACGGCCATGGATCCGACCGCCACGATCATGGGCGCCGACGGCAATATCTTCACCGCGCTCGACACCCTCTGCCAGCGCCACAGTCCGCAGGCCATTGTGCTGCTCAGCACCGGACTGGCGGAGGCGCAGGGCAGCGATATCGCCCGGGTGGTACGCCAGTTTCGCGAGGCGCATCCCCGCCATCACGGCGTGGCGATCCTCACCGTCAACACCCCGGATTTTTTTGGCTCCATGGAAAACGGCTACAGCGCGGTGATCGAGAGCATCATCGAGCAGTGGGTGGCGCCGGGGCCGCGTCCGGGGCAGCGTCCCCGGCGGGTCAACCTGCTGGTCAGCCACCTCTGTTCGCCAGGGGATATCGAATGGCTGAGCCGCTGCGTGGAGGCCTTTGGCCTGCAGCCGGTGGTCCTGCCGGACCTCTCCCTGTCGATGGATGGCCACCTGGGTCAGGGGGATTTTACGCCCCTGACCCAGGGCGGCGCCTCGCTGCGCCAGATTGCGCAGATGGGCCAGAGTCTGGGCAGCTTCGCCATCGGCGTGTCGCTGCAGCGGGCGGCATCGCTCCTGAGCCAGCGCAGCCGCGGAGAGGTGATCGCCCTGCCGCACCTGATGACCCTCGACCACTGCGATACCTTTATCCATCAGCTGGCGAAGCTGTCCGGGCGCCGCGTACCGGCCTGGATTGAGCGCCAGCGCGGCCAGCTGCAGGATGCGATGATCGACTGCCATATGTGGCTGCAGGGCCAGCGCATGGCGATGGCCGCGGAGGGCGACCTGCTGGCGGCCTGGTGTGATTTCGCCCGCAGCCAGGGGATACAGCCCGGCCCGCTGGTCGCCCCCACCAGCCACCCCAGCCTGCGCCAGCTGCCGGTCGAGCGGGTGGTGCCGGGGGATCTGGAGGATCTCCAGCAGTTGCTGAGCCAGCAACCCGCCGATCTGCTGGTGGCTAACTCTCACGCCCGCGATCTGGCGGAGCAGTTTGCCCTGCCGCTGATCCGCGTCGGCTTTCCCCTTTTCGATCGGCTCGGCGAGTTTCGCCGGGTTCGCCAGGGGTACGCCGGCATGCGCGATACGCTGTTTGAGCTGGCCAATCTGCTGCGCGACCGCCATCACCACACCGACCTCTACCGATCGCCGCTTCGCCAGGGCGCCGACCCCCAGCAAGCTCCAGGAGACGATTATGCCGCTCATTAACCGTCAGTTTGAGATGGTCCACGCCGACGAGTGGTCGATGAAAGTCGCCTTCGCCAGCTCCGATTACCGCCATGTCGATCAGCATTTTGGCGCCACGCCGCGGCTGGTGGTCTACGGCGTCAAGGCGGATCGGGTCACCCTGCTGCGGGTGGTGGAGTTCCCGGTCGTCAGCGGCCATCAGACCGAGAAAATTGCCGAGCGTATCCACGCCCTGGAGGATTGCGTCACCCTGTTCTGCGTGGCGATTGGCGAGGCGGTTTTTCGCCAGCTGCTGCAGGTGGGCGTCCGCGCCGAACGGGTTCCCGATCAGACCACCATCCTCGGCTTACTGCAGGAGATCCAGCTCTCCTGGTATGAAAAAGCGCAGCGCCGCAGCGCGCGGCAACGCGATCCGCAGCGCTTTAACCGCCTGCTGGAGGAGCAGACGTGGCGGGAGGAGCCCGACCCGCAGCCCTGAGCCTGTCGTTTATGTGACAAAGCCCACAAAACGCCACAACAGTGTCGGCTCTGTCGGGGGTGGTTAACCCACCAGGTCATTAACAAATAAGGTTTTTATGCGTTGGTACCGCAATTGCTTGGGGAACAGTACCACCGCCAGTCTGCGGTGCACCGCGCCCCGGCGTTTTCGTCATCATCCCTGGAGCTGACAGCATGTGGAACTACTCCGAGAAAGTGAAAGACCATTTTTTTCATCCCCGCAACGCGCGCGTGGTCGACAACGCCAACGCGGTGGGCGATGTGGGTTCATTAAGCTGCGGCGATGCGCTGCGCCTGATGCTGCGGGTTGATCCGCACACCGAGATCATCGAGGAGGCCGGCTTCCAGACCTTCGGCTGCGGCAGCGCCATCGCCTCCTCTTCCGCGCTGACGGAGCTGATTATCGGCCACACCCTGACCGAAGCCGGGCAGATCACCAACCAGCAGATCGCCGACTACCTCGACGGCCTGCCGCCGGAGAAAATGCACTGCTCGGTGATGGGCCAGGAGGCGCTGCGTGCGGCTATCGCCCATTTTCGCGGCGAAAGCCTTGAGGAGGAGCATGAGGAGGGCAAGCTGATCTGTAAATGCTTCGGCGTCGACGAAGGACATATTCGCCGGGCCGTGGTGAACAACGGCCTGACCACCCTCGAGGAGGTGATCAACTACACCAAGGCCGGCGGGGGCTGTACCGCCTGCCATGAAAAAATTGAGCTGGCGCTGGCGGCGATCCTCGCCCAACAGCAGCCCGCCCCCCTGCCGGCGGAGACGGCCCACGATGCGCAGTGGCAAAGCGTGGTCGATACCATCAACGAGCTGCGCCCGCACATTCAGGCCGACGGCGGCGACATGACGCTGGTGAGCGTCACCCCGCGCCAGGTCACCGTCAGCCTCTCCGGCAGCTGCAGCGGCTGCATGATGACCGACATGACCCTCGCCTGGCTGCAGCAAAAGCTGATGGAGCGCACCGGAAGTTACATGGACGTGGTGGCGGCCCCGGCCGCGGTTAACTAACCCCAGGGGGACACAATGAAACCTGTTTATCTCGATAACAACGCCACCACCCGTCTCGACCCGATGGTTCTCGACGCGATGATGCCCTTTTTGACCGACTTTTACGGCAATCCCTCGTCGATTCACGATTTTGGTCTGCCAGCGCAGGCCGCCCTTGAACGGGCGCACCAGCAGGTGGCCGCTCTGCTCGGGGCCGACTACCCCAGCGAGATCATTTTTACCTCCTGCGCCACCGAGGCCACGACCACCGCCATCGCCTCAGCGGTGGCCCTGATGCCGGAGCGGCGCGAGATCATCACCAGCGCGGTCGAACATCCCGCCACCCTGGCGGTGTGCGAACAGCTGGAGCGCCAGGGATACCTGATCCACCGTATCGCCGTGGATCGGCAGGGCGCTCTGGATATGGCGCAGTTTCGGGCGGCGCTTAGCCCACGCGTGGCGCTGGTCAGCATCATGTGGGCCAATAACGAAACCGGCGTCATGTTCCCGGTGCCCGAGCTGGCGGAGCTGGCCCATGAGCAGGGCGCGCTGTTTCACTGCGACGCCGTGCAGGTGGTGGGCAAAATCCCGATGGCGCTCAGCCAGACGCGGATCGATATGCTCTCCTGCTCGGCGCATAAATTCCACGGCCCCAAAGGGGTGGGCTGCCTCTGGCTGCGGCGGGGAACGCGTTTTCGCCCGCTGCTGCGCGGCGGCCACCAGGCGCATGGCCGGCGGGCCGGGACGGAAAATATCAGCGGCATTGTCGGCATGGGCGCCGCCAGCGAGCTGGCGCAGGTCCACCTCCCGGGCATGGCGCAGATAAGCCAGCTGCGCGATCGCCTTGAACATCATCTCCTGAGCGCCATTCCGGCGGTAACGGTGATGGGCGGCAGCCAGCCGCGGGTGCCCGGCACGCTTAATCTGGCCTTCGAGTGCATTGAAGGCGAGGCGATCCTGCTGCTGATGAATCAGGCCGGGATCGCCGCCTCCAGCGGCAGCGCCTGCACCTCCGGCTCGCTGGAGCCGTCGCACGTCATGCGGGCGATGAATATTCCTTACACCGCGGCCCACGGCACCGTTCGCTTCTCCCTCTCGCGCTACACCCGGGAAAAAGAGATCGACTACGTCATCGCCGCCCTGCCTCCTGTTATCGACCGGCTGCGCGCCCTGTCGCCCTACTGGCGAAACGGCCAGCCGCTCCTGCAGGATGGCGCCTTCGCGCCGGTCTACGGTTAAGACGGAGAGACGAAAATGGGACGCGTACTGATCAATGACACCACCCTGCGCGATGGCGAACAGAGTCCCGGCGTGGCCTTCCAGGCCAGCGAAAAAATCGCCATCGCCGAGGCGCTGTACGCGGCGGGGATCGAGGCGCTGGAGGTCGGCACCCCGGCGATGGGCGAGGAGGAGTGCGCCCGTATCCGGCTGGTGCGCCGTCAGCTTCCGGGCGCCACGCTGATGACCTGGTGCCGGATGCAGGCCGGCGAAATTCGCCTGAGCGCCGAGCTGGGCATGGACTGGGTGGATATCTCCATCCCCGCCTCCGACAAGCTGCGGCAGTACAAACTGCGCGAGAGCTTACCGCTGCTGCTGGAGCGGCTGACGGGTCTGATCCACCTCGCCCATACCCTTGGCCTGAAGGTCTGCATTGGCTGTGAGGACGCCTCGCGGGCCAGCGACGCGACGCTACGGGATATTGCCCGGCAGGCCGGCGAGGCGGGGGCTGCCCGTCTGCGCTATGCCGACACCGTCGGTATCCTCGACCCGTTTACCACCGCGGCGCAGATCGCCGCCCTGCGTAACGTCTGGCCCGGCGAACTCGAGATGCACGCCCATAACGATCTCGGGCTGGCCACCGCCAACACCCTCGCGGCGGTACGCGCCGGGGCCACCAGCGTAAACACCACCGTGCTGGGCCTGGGCGAACGGGCGGGCAACGCGGCGCTGGAAACGGTGGCGCTCGGGCTGGAGCGCTGCCTGGGCGTCGAGACCGGGGTGCGTTTCACCGCCCTGCCGGCGCTGTGCGAACAGGTGGCCCTCGCCACCCGCCGCCCTGTCGATCCCCAGCAGCCGCTGGTGGGCGAGCTGGTTTTTACCCATGAGTCCGGCGTGCACGTCGCGGCGCTGCTGCGCGACAGCGAGAGCTATCAGGCGATCGACCCCGCCCTGCTGGGCCGCGGCTATCGGCTGGTGCTGGGCAAACACTCCGGTCGCCAGGCGGTTAACGGCGTCTTCGACCGGATGGGCTATCACCTGACGTCAGCGCAAATTGACCAGCTGCTGCCGGCGCTCCGCCACTTTGCGGAAACCGGCAAACGCAGCCCGCGGGATGATGAGCTGGCGGCAATCTATCACGCGCTCTGCGGCGCCGAAACGCTGCAGGCCAGGGGGTAAGCATGGAGTGGTTTTATCAGATCCCCGGCGTAGACGACCTGCGCTCCGCCGACGCCTTCTTTCAGTTTTTCGCCGTTCCCTACCAGCCCGAGCGTCTGGCCCATTGCAGCCTGCCGGTGCTGGCCGCCTTTCACCGCAAGCTGCGGGCGGAAGTGCCCCTGCTCAACCAGCTGGAGGAGAACCCGCGCGCGCACTGGCTGCTGGCGCGCCGGCTGCTGGCAGAGAGTTATCAGCAGCAGTTCGAGGAGAACACGCCATGAGACCCACATTTACCTTTAGCGAAGCGGTCCGCGTCGTGCGCGCCATCCGTAACGATGGCACCTATGCGGGCCTGCCGTCCGGCGCCCTGCTGGTGCGCCGGGGCAGCATCGGCTATGTCCGCGACTGGGGGGTATTCTTGCAGGACCAGGTCATCTACCAGGTCCACTTCCCGGAGAGCGACCGGATCGTCGGCTGCCGCGAACAGGAGCTGATTGCCGGCGATCGTCCCTGGCTGGCGGGGAATCTGCAGTATGGCGATAACGTCACCTGCCAGACGGCGCTGACGTTGCAGGGCGAAGTGGTGGTCAACGTCGGTCAGCAGGGGCGTATTGAGGCCACCGATCGGGGCGAGCGCGGGGACGGCTATATCGTCGACTTCGGCGGCCGCTGGTTCCAGGTTCCGGTGACCGCGCTGGCCCTGGCAGAGGAGGAAGAATAATGCAGCCATGGCAACGATTTGGCCGGCGGCGGCTGGCGCAGAGCCGCTGGAACTGCGAACCGGCGGCCATCGCCGCGGCGGACCGGGAGGCCTTCGAGGCGGCCTGGCAGCGTCAGGCCCGCGTGGAGCAGGCGCTGGTCGCCGAAGTCGCGCCAGAGGCAATCCCCGCCGCGCTACGGGAAGGCCTCGCCGCTTCGCTGCGCCTCTGGCTGGATGAGGGCGGATTTACGCCGCCGGAGCGGGCGGCGATCGTCCTGCACCATGCCCGGCTGGAAACCGCCTTCGCCGGGATTGCCAGCCAGGCGCCGCAGCCGGATCCCGCCGCGGTGCAGGCCTGGTATCTGCGGCATCAGGCGCAGTTTATGCGCCCGGAACAGCGGTTGACCCGCCATCTGCTGCTCACCGTCGATGGCGATGAGCAGGCGGTTTACTCGCGCATCCAGGCGCTTCATGGGCAAATCGCGGCCTCCCGCGAGGCGTTTGCGCCGCTGGCCCAGCGACACTCCCACTGCCCGAGCGCGCTGGACGGCGGGCGACTGGGGTGGATCGGGCGGGGGTTGCTCTATCCGCAGCTGGAGGAGGCCCTGTTTGCGCTGACGGAAAATGCGCTGAGCGCGCCGGTGGCCAGCGAGCTGGGCTGGCACCTGGTATGGTGCGAAGCCATCCGCCCCGCCGCGCCGATGACGCCTGAACAGGCGCTGGAAAGCGCCCGCGATTACCTTATTCAACAGAGCCAGCGCCGCCACCAGCGCCAGTGGCTGGCTGAGATGTTAGCGCGCCAGCCGGGGCTGTGCGGGTAGCCGGCAGACCACCCGCCAGCGTCTACAGCAGGTGCGGTTTGATCTCCTCAAGCCAGGTCGCCAGACGCGTTTCGGTCTCGTCGAACTGGTTATCCTGGTCCAGCACCAGCCCGACAAACCGCTCCCCCTCCAGCGCCGATGAGGCGCTGAACTCATACCCCTCGTTCGGCCAGCTGCCAATCATCGTCGCCCCGCGGGCGCGCAGGGCGTCGTACAGCGGCCGCAGCCCGCTGGCGAAGTTATCGGGATAGCCGCGCTGATCGCCGAGGCCAAACAGCGCCACCGTTTTTCCCTGCAGGCTGACGTCGCCGAGGTTGCGGATAAACTCGGCCCACGACTCGCTCTCGCCCCCGGCCTCAAGGCCCGGCAGCTGGCCGTCGCCCAGCGTCGGCGTGCCCAGCAGCAGGGCCGGGTAGGCCAGCAGGTCCGCCAGCGTGGCGCGGTTAATATTGACCGGGGCAGCGGCGGCCTCCCCCAGCTGCTTGTGGATCAGTTTCGCGATCTTGCGGGTTTTACCGGTATCGGTGCCAAAGAAAATGCCAATGTTCGCCATAGTACGCTCCTGTCGGAATGGTGTCGGAAATAGGGATTACCGCAGGGGTATTGCGAAGGCTGTGCCAGGTTGCCCTGCACCGTGACGGCCCATCCCTGCCCCATCAGGATCGCTTCCCGCCGCCGCAGCGCCCGCGCAAGGCGCCCCCGCCGGACCGAAAGGTAAAAATCAGCGGATTTTCCCCCTGTCGGATCAATGTTTCGTGCGGTCGTTTCGATAAGGGCGCACCGTTTGCATGGTTATCCGGGTTCGGCTCAGCCCGCCGCGATCCGCGCAGGGTGTCGGACAATTTGTCATAACTGCGACACAGGAGTTTGCGATGACCCTGAATATGATGCTCGATAACGCCGCGCCGGAAGCCATCGCCGGCGCGCTGACTCAACAACATCCGGGGCTGTTTTTTACCATGGTGGAACAGGCCTCAGTGGCGATTTCCCTCACCGACGCCAGCGCCAGGATCATCTACGCCAACCCGGCGTTTTGCCGCCAGACCGGCTATTCGCTGGCGCAATTGTTAAATCAGAACCCGCGCCTGCTGGCCAGCAGCCAGACGCCGCGCGAGATCTATCAGGAGATGTGGCATACCCTGCTCCAGCGTCAGCCGTGGCGCGGCCAGCTGATTAACCAGCGGCGGGACGGCGGCCTGTACCTGGTGGAGATTGACATCACTCCGGTGCTCAGTCCGCAAGGGGAACTGGAGCATTATCTGGCGATGCAGCGGGATATCAGCGTCAGCTATACCCTGGAGCAGCGGCTGCGCAACCATATGACTCTGATGGAGGCGGTGCTGAATAATATTCCCGCCGCCGTGGTGGTAGTGGACGAGCAGGATCGGGTGGTGATGGACAACCTTGCCTATAAAACCTTCTGCGCCGACTGCGGCGGCCGGGAGCTGCTCACCGAGCTGCAGGTCTCCCCAGGCCGGATGACGCCCGGCGTGGAGCAGATCCTGCCGGTGGCGATCCGCGGGGCCGCGCGCTGGCTGTCGGTGACCTGCTGGCCGCTGCCCGGCGTCAGCGAAGAGGCCAGCCGCTACTTTATCGACAGCGCCCTGGCGCGAACCCTGGTGGTGATCGCCGACTGTACCCAGCAGCGCCAGCAGCAGGAGCAGGGCCGCCTCGACCGGCTGAAGCAGCAAATGACCGCCGGCAAGCTGCTGGCGGCGATCCGCGAGTCGCTGGACGCCGCGCTGATCCAGCTGAACTGCCCGATTAACATGCTGGCGGCGGCCCGTCGGCTGAACGGCGAGAGCAGCGGCAACGTGGCGCTGGAGGCCGCCTGGCGCGAAGGGGAAGAGGCGATGGCCCGGCTCCAGCGCTGTCGTCCGTCGCTGGATCTCGAAAACCCCGCCGTCTGGCCGCTGCAGCCCTTTTTCGACGACCTGTGCGCCCTCTACCGCACCCGCTTCGATGCCGAGGGGCTGCAGCTGGACATGGCCTCGCCGCATCTGATCGGCTTTGGCCAGCGCACTCAGCTGCTGGCGTGCTTAAGCCTGTGGTTCGACCGCACCCTGGCCCTCGCCGCCGAGCTGCCTTCCGTCCCGCTGGCGATGCAGCTCTATGCCGAGGAAAACGACGGCTGGCTGGCGCTGTATCTGACCGACAACGTGCCGCTGCTGCAGGTGCGCTACGCCCACTCCCCCGACGCGCTGAATTCGCCGGGCAAAGGCATGGAGCTGCGGCTGATCCAGACCCTGGTGGCGCACCATCGCGGGGCCATCGAGCTGACTTCCCGGCCGCAGGGCGGCACCTGCCTGACCCTGCGTTTCCCGCTGTTTAACACCCTGACCGGAGGTGAAGCATGATCCCCGAATCCGACCCGGACACCACCGTCAGACGCTTCGACCTCTCTCAGCAGTTCACCGCCATGCAGCGGATAAGCGTGGTGCTGAGCCGCGCCACCGAGGCCAGCAAAACGCTGCAGGAGGTGCTCAGCGTATTGCACAACGATGCCTTTATGCAGCACGGGATGATCTGTCTGTACGACAGCGAGCAGGAGATCCTCAGTATCGAAGCGCTGCAGCAAACCGAGCAGCAGACTCTCCCCGGCAGCGCGCAGATCCGCTATCGTCCCGGCGAGGGGCTGGTGGGGACGGTGCTGGCCCAGGGGCAATCGCTGGTGCTGCCCCGGGTCGCCGACGATCAGCGTTTTCTCGACCGCCTGAGCCTCTACGATTACGATCTGCCGTTTATCGCCGTGCCGCTAATGGGGCCCAACGCCCGGCCCATGGGCGTGCTGGCGGCCCAGCCGATGGCGCGCCAGGAAGAGCGGCTGCCGGCCTGCACCCGCTTTCTCGAAACCGTCGCCAACCTCATCGCCCAGACCATCCGGCTGATGATCCTCCCGGCCTCCGCCACCCTGCCGGGCCGCCAGCCGCCGAAGGTGGAACGGCCGCCTGCCTGCTCGTCGTCGCGCGGGGTGGGCCTTGACAATATGGTCGGCAAGAGCCCGGCGATGCGCCAGATCGTGGAGGTGATCCGCCAGGTTTCGCGCTGGGACACCACTGTGCTGGTACGCGGCGAAAGCGGCACCGGGAAAGAGCTGATCGCCAATGCCATCCACCACCATTCCCCGCGGGCTGGCGCCGCCTTCGTCAAATTTAACTGCGCGGCGCTGCCGGACAACCTGCTGGAAAGCGAACTGTTCGGCCATGAAAAAGGCGCCTTTACCGGCGCGGTGCGCCAGCGTAAGGGGCGTTTTGAGCTGGCGGATGGCGGCACCCTGTTCCTCGACGAGATTGGCGAAAGCAGCGCCTCGTTCCAGGCTAAGCTGCTGCGCATCCTGCAGGAGGGAGAGATGGAGCGGGTCGGCGGCGATGAGACCCTGCGGGTGAATGTCCGCATCATCGCCGCCACCAACCGCCACCTGGAGGAGGAGGTCCGGTTGGGCCACTTCCGCGAGGATCTTTACTATCGCCTGAACGTGATGCCCATCGCCCTGCCCCCGCTGCGCGAGCGTCAGGAGGACATCGCCGAGCTGGCGCACTTTCTGGTGCGCAAAATTGGCCAGCATCAGGGGCGCACGCTGCGGATCAGCGAGGGGGCGATCCGTCTGCTGATGGAGTACAGCTGGCCGGGCAATGTTCGCGAACTGGAGAACTGCCTCGAACGATCGGCGGTGATGTCCGAGAGCGGCCTGATCGATCGCGACGTGATCCTCTTCACCCACCAGGAACGTCCGGCCAAAGCCCTGCCCGCCAGCGGGCCGGCGGAAGACAGCTGGCTGGACAACAGCCTGGACGAACGCCAGCGGCTGATCGCCGCGCTGGAAAAAGCCGGCTGGGTGCAGGCCAAGGCGGCGCGGCTGCTGGGGATGACGCCGCGCCAGGTCGCCTACCGGATCCAGATCATGGATATCACCCTGCCGCGTCTGTAAGCCACGGTGTCAGGTTCAGGACATTGTCGCCTGCGCGGCGGGAACACGACAATATTTTGCCGCAGGGATGCGGAATAACACCTTTCTTTTCAGCATGATAAAAAATCCCTCTCTGGTATGCCCTTTGCAGCAGGAAGGTATCGCCCAACCAAGAAGGTACGACCATGACTTCCTGCTCTTCTTTTTCCGGCGGCAACGCCTGTCAGTCGGCGGACGCCAGCGCGTTAGCGCCGCGGGTGGCCGATAAGGTCGCCGCACACCCCTGCTACTCCCGCAGCGGGCACCACCGTTTCGCCCGGATGCATCTCCCGGTCGCTCCGGCCTGCAATCTGCAGTGCAACTACTGCAATCGTAAATTCGACTGCAGCAATGAATCCCGCCCCGGGGTGTCTTCGACGCTGCTGACCCCCGAGCAGGCGGTGCTGAAAGTGCGCCAGGTGGCCCAGGCCATCCCGCAGCTGTCGGTGGTCGGCATTGCCGGGCCCGGCGATCCGCTGGCCAATATGACCCGCACCTTCCGCACCCTGGAGCTGGTCCGCGATCAGCTTCCGGACCTGAAATTATGCCTGTCGACCAACGGGCTGATGCTGCCCGACGCGGTGGATCGCCTGCTGGAGGTCGGTGTGGATCACGTTACGGTGACCATCAATACGCTGGATGCCGGCATCGCCGGACAAATCTATGCCTGGCTGTGGCTCGACGGCGAACGCTACCGCGGGCGGGAAGCCGGGGAGATCCTGATAGCCCGCCAGCTGGAGGGGGTCCGCAGGCTGACCAACGCCGGGGTGCTGGTCAAGATAAACTCGGTGCTGATCCCGGGGATCAACGACAGCGGCATGGCCGAGGTCAGCCGTTGTTTGCGGGAAAGCGGCGCGTTTATTCACAATATTATGCCGCTGATTGCCAGACCGGAGCACGGCACGGTCTTTGGCCTCAACGGCCAGCCAGAGCCGGACGCCGGGATGCTCGCCGCGATCCGCAGCCAGTGCGGGGCCGCGATGCCGCAGATGACGCATTGCCACCAGTGCCGCGCCGACGCCATCGGCATGCTGGGCGAAGACCGCAGCCAGCAGTTTACCCAGCTGCCGGACCCGGACAGCCTCCCCGACTGGCTGCCCATCCTCCATCAGCGCGCCGAACTTCATGCCAGCCTCGCCACCCGGGGAGAGTCGGAGGCCGATGATGCCTGTCTGGTGGCCGTGGCCTCCAGCCGCGGCGAGGTAATTGATTGTCATTTTGGCCATGCCGACCGCTTCTCGATCTACAGCCTGTCTGCCGCCGGCATGGTGCTGGTGGGCGAGCGCTTTACGCCGAAATATTGCGGCGGCGCGGAGGAGTGCGAGCAGCAGGAGAACGAAGCCAGACTGGCGGCGCTTCTCGCGCTGCTCGCCGACGTGAAAGCGGTGTTCTGCGTGCGTATCGGCCATACGCCATGGCAACAGCTCGAGCGACAGGGCATTGAGCCGCAGGTGGACGGCGCGTGGCGGTCGGTCGCCGAGGTGCTGCCCGCCTGGTGGCAGCGGCGGCGACAGAGCCTGGCGGCATCGCGCCTGCGTCAGGGGGTCGCCTGATGGCGCCGGTCGACTGGTTGACCCGCCTGTGGCGACGGTATCACGCCGGAAAAGGCTGCTTTCCGCTGCGCATGGGGCTCAGCGTCGAGGCGTGGCTGGCCCTGCAGCAGCGGCTGGGCGAGGTGGCGACGCCGCTGGACAGCGAGGCGCTGAGCCGCCGCCGGCTGATGACGGAGCTGAATGCCACCCGCGACGAAGAGCGCCGCCAGCTGGCGCGATGGCTGGCGGAGTGGATCGCGCCGGGAGCCGAACCGATGGCGCCGATCGTCGCCGGGGCGGCGCTGGCGTTTAATCATCTATGGGAGGATCTGGGTCTGGATTCGCGGGCGGAACTGGGCCGGCTAATGAGCGACTGCTTTCCGCAACTGGTGGCGCAGAACGTCCACCATATGCGCTGGAAGAAGTTCTTTTATCGCCAGCGCTGCCTGCAGTCGCAGGGGGAGATCGTCTGCCGCTCGCCGAGCTGCGACGAATGCCTGGAGCGTAGCCTCTGCTTCGAACCGCCGCCGCAATAAACACCCCGCAGGTGCCCCTGCGGCTGCCCCAAAAATGCCCCTGTTTAACCGCTTTACGCGGATTTCTGCCGGGTGGCGCTTCGCTTACCCGGCCTACAAAGTCATCTACCTATCAGAAGGTTACTCAACATCCCAGGTCCGGCAAGCGCCGCGCCGCCGGGCAAGGACAGCGGGCGCGGAGCCGCTTCTGTGCCGGGTGGCGCTTCGCTTACCCGGCCTACAACGCCATTTACCTATCAGAAGGTTACTCAACACCCCAGGTCCGGCAAGCGCCGCGCCGCCGGGCAAGGACAGCGGGCGCGGAGCCGCTTGTGTACCGGGTGGCGCTTCGCTTACCCGGCCTACAAAGTCATTTACCTATCAGAAGGCTACTCAACACCCCAGGCCCGGCAAGCGCCGCGCCGCCGGGCAAGGACAGCGGGCGCGGAGCCGCTTGTGTGCCGGGTGGCGCTTCGCTTACCCGGCCTACAAAGTCATTTACCTATCAGAAGGCTACTCAACACCCCAGACCCGGCAAGCGCCGCGCCGCCGGGCAAGGACAGCGGGCGCGGAGCCGCTTCTGTGCCGGGTGGCGCTTCGCTTACCCGGCCTGGAGTTCGTGCGACCTGTCGTTAATTTATTCACCAGCCTTGCTGAAACTGCCGGTGCTGGCGGCCTCAAAATCGCTGAGACGTTCCCGGAAGGCCGGGGCAGCCCGCATGGATGCGGGCTGAGGGCCGTGTTTTGCACGGACGCTGCCTCGGCCCGACCCGAAGCCTGCAGGGATAAGTCGAAGGGACCGCGTAGCGGCGATTTTGCTGGCCGGAGCCCGGGGGTACAGGGGGCGGCGGCGACTGGCCGCCCCCTGTGCGCTCCCTGTGCGCTCCCTGTGCGGTGTGAGACATAACGCAGAAAGCTAACCGGGAGCGCAATGTGCGCTGAAGCCACAGATAACATAAATGACCACACGGCGTTGCTTCCCCTCACCCTGGCCCTCTCCCCAAGGGAGACGGAACTGTCCGGCCATCGTTTCCGTGGCCAACATATTGCCGGGTGGCGGCTGCGCCTGACCCGGCCTACGGAGTCTGAGAACGTGGTAAACCGATAACAGTCTCCACCGCCGCCGGGCAATAAATCAGGCTCCGTGCCCAATATGTTGCCGGGTGGCGCTTTGCTTACCCGGCCTACATAACCATTAAATTTCAGAAGGTTAACCATCACCGTAGGCCCGCGCAAGCGCAGCGCCGCCGGGCAAAAGGTATCGCACCGGGCCAAACGAAAAAAAAACCGGAGGTTTCCCTCCGGCTTTTCTCATTCACATCACGCTACGCCTTACGCCACGTCTTCGTACTGCGGCACCGGGTTGCGGAAGCTTTTGGTCACGCAGGCCAGATAGACCAGACCGATACCGGCCCAGATAAGGCCCAGAATCATCGAGCTCTCTTCCAGGTTGACCCACAGTGCGCCGACGGTCAGGGCGCCGCACATCGGCAGGAACAGATACTGGAAGTGGTCTTTCAGCGTCTTGTTGCGTTTCTCACGGATCCAGAACTGCGAAATCACCGACAGGTTAACGAAGGTAAACGCCACCAGCGCACCAAAGTTAATCAGCGCCGTCGCCATCACCAGGTCGAAGTTAATCGCCAGCAGGGCGATAGCGCCGACCAGGATGATGTTCATCGCCGGGGTGCGCCAGGTCGGGTGCACATAGCCGAAGAAGCTTTTCGGGAACACGCCGTCACGGCCCATCACGTACATCAGACGCGCCACGCCAGCGTGCGCCGCCATACCGGACGCCAGTACGGTAATGGTGGAGAAGATCAGCGCGCCAACCTGGAAGGCTTTACCTGCCACGTAGAGCATAATTTCCGGCTGTGACGCATCCGGATCTTTAAAGCGCGAGATATCCGGGAAGTACAGCTGCAGGAAGTAGGTGGCAAAGATGAAGATCAGGCCGCCGATCAGCGCGGTCAGGAAGATCGCGCGCGGAATGACGCGCTCTGCATCTTTAGTCTCTTCAGACAGGTTGCTGATGCCGTCGAAGCCGGTAAACGAGAAGCACAGGATCGTCGCCCCGGTAATCATCGGGATCACGTGCGCATCACCGGACCAGAACGGACGGCTGCTGGCCAGCGTACCGGCGCCTTCGCCGCCAAACACGCCATAAATCACCATGCCGAGGATAACGGCAATCAGCACCACCTGCAGCACCACGATCACGGTGTTGAAGTTGGCCACGGATTTAATGCTGCGCAGGTTAAAGGCGGTCATAAAGGCGACCAGCGCGATAACAAACACCCACGACGGAATCGAAGGCACCAGCGCTTCAAAATAGATTTTCGCCAGCAGAATGTTGATCATCGGCGCGAACAGGTAGTCGAGCAGCGAGGACCAACCCACCATAAAGCCAACGGTCGGGCTGATGGATTTCTGCGCATAGGTATACGCCGAGCCGGCGGACGGGTAACGACGTACCAGCTTGCCATAGCTCAGGGCAGTAAACAGGATAGCGATTAACGCAAAGGCGTAGGCCGTCGGCACGTGACCGTCGGTCATACCAGAGACGATACCAAACGTATCGAACAGCGTCATCGGCTGCATATAGGCCAGGCCCATCATTACAACCGGAACTAGCGTAAGTGTTTTACGTAATTCCACGCGAGAGGTATTTGGAGTAGCGTTATGCGACATAGTTATCCCCTTTTACGGTGAACGCCAGCGCGTAAGCAAAAAATTGCCCCATTTCTTTCTATTCCTCAGCGACAACGACTGTCGGTTTTTAGTAAATATCTATCCGGTACGAAGCCCGGCCTCTTGGTATTGAATGATGTGTCTTTCGACCAAAAAAATAACCGACACTTTAAAAAAAGCGTCGGCTAGTCTCTGGTTTTCAGGCCGCATATTTTGCAACAATATCAACGGCGTTGACAAGATGTTATGAAGTTCATTGCGTGAGCATAATTTTTAACATGCTAATATCTATACGATTTCCGTATGATAAATTGTAAAAATAGCACTATTTGCTAATAGCGATTCGCGCCACCATTTCCCGGCCAAACCGCAGGCGGCGTCATTCCAGGCGATCCACGCGCGCTGACGAGGCGACAGCCCGCGCACGACCAGGCTGACCAGCTCGCCGCTCTCCAGCAGCCACTGCACCTGATAACGCGGCAGGCAGCCCCACCCCAGCCCCATGCGCAGCAGCGCCAGCTGCTGCGCGGCGTCACACACCGTCAGGGTCTCCTGATCGGCGAGCAGCGCCCCGCCCTCGCCGGTGGCCACCGCGCGGTAACGCCGCAGGGTTCGCCAGCTCAACGGGGCGCTCCGCGCCGCCAGAGGATGCTGCGGGGAGACCACCAGCAGCAGCTCCAGCTCGCCAAGGGGAAGATAATCATAGCCGCTCAGCGGCGGCGGCTCGCCGAGCGCCCCCAGCAGGAGATCGGCCTGCCCTTCCGTCAAGGGCCGCCAGTCCAGCAGCGAGGGGGTCAGCGTGAAGCGCAGCCGGGTCAGCGGCTGCTGTTGATAAAAGGCGGCGATTAGCGGCGAGAGTTGCGCCACGGGAAAGGTGCTGTCCACCGCCAGGCGGAGGGTATGTTCCCACCCCTGCTGCAGCTTAACCGCCCGGATCTCCAGTTCGCGGGCGATGTGCAACACTTCCCGCCCTTTCTCCAGCAGCATCTGTCCGGTAGGGGTAAAGCGCGCGCGGTGGCCGCTGCGGTCGAGCAGCTGAATATTGAGATCGCTTTCCAGCCGGTGAATGGTGTAGCTCAGCGCCGAGGGCGTTTTAAAGAGCTTTGCCGACGCCGCGGCAAAGCTCCCCTCTTTTTCCAGCGCGTCGAGGATCACGAGGACATCCAGCAGTGGTTTCATCGCTACCCCCTTACGGTATGCGAATCACCGCTGGCGGATCACTCCATCGGCATCACCAGCGGATCGGGGTACTGGTACTCAAACCCCAGCTCATTGCAGATACGATTGCCATCCACAATCTTGCCCTGGCCGCCGTCCGGGCTGTCGCTGAAGACCGGCGGCGGCAGCCCCAGCTCGCGGGCCATCTGCGGATAAAAGAGGCCGCGCGCCGGATGGCGGGGCGCACATAGATTATAGATGTGCCCGCCCTTCGGAGCCTGCAGCAGCAGTTCGATGGCGGCCACCACATCCTGCAAATGCACCAGGTTGACCACGTGCTGGCCATCCGGCGCCGACTTGCCGGCGAAAAAACGCCCCGGATGGCGGGACGGCCCCACCAGCCCGGCCAGGCGCAGAATATCCACCGAGGTCCCCGGCAGATTGTGCAGCCAGTCCTCCAGCTCCTTGAGCACCTGCCCGCTGGCGGTTTGCGGCAGGCGCGGGGAGTTCTCTTTCACCGTACCGTTGGCGTTGCCATACACCGAGGTGGAGCTGGTGAAGACGATCCGCGGAATATGGTACGCCAGCGCGGTATCGACGATCTCCTGCACCGCCTGCAGATAAAACCCTTCCCCCGCCCCGGTCCGCCGGGCCGGCAGCGTGATCACCAGCGCATCGACGTTCATCAGCGCGTCGAGGTCCTCGGTATCACAGACCAGCTGCGGCTCCAGGCGCAGCGGATAGCTGTCGATCCCGCACATCCGCGCCGCCTCCACTCCATCCTGCGTGGTTTTACTGCCGGTGACCTGCCAGCCTCGCGCCGTCAACGACAGCGCCAGCGGCATCCCCAGCCATCCCAAACCGACTATCGCGACCTTTTTCATCCCAGGCTCCTGACTCTTTCGCTGTGCTGATTACAGGCTACGCCAGCCAGCGGCAACTGACAATTTCTTCGCTCAATGTGAAATGAATTAATGATAGAAAAAAGCCCTTGCTTTCTGCGGCGAAAGTGGTTTAGGTTAAAGGACATCAAATGCATAGTCATTCACAGAGAATTTTTATGAACCGCGTTCAATTTAAACACCACCATCATCACCATCATCCTGACTAGTCTTTCAGGCGATGTGTGCTGGAAGACATTTGGATCTTCCAGTGGTGCATGAACGCGCAGAGAGCCCCCGGAAGATTCACTTCCGGGGGCTTTTTTTTGGACCAAATTCGGACAGATTCAGACAGGTATTCAGAGGAAAAGAACAATGTTAGACAACACCCGTTTACGCATAGCTATTCAGAAATCAGGCCGTTTAAGCGAAGATTCACGCGAATTACTCAGCCGCTGCGGCATTAAAGTCAATTTGCACACCCAGCGTCTGATTGCGCTGGCGGAAAATATGCCAATCGACATTCTGCGCGTGCGTGATGACGATATCCCGGGCCTGGTGATGGACGGTGTTGTCGACCTCGGCATTATCGGCGAAAACGTGCTGGAAGAAGAGCTGCTCAGCCGCCGCGCCCAGGGCGAAGACCCGCGCTATTTCACCCTGCGTCGCCTGGACTTCGGCGGCTGCCGCCTGTCGCTGGCGACCCCGGTGGATGAAGCCTGGAACGGCCCGGCGGCGCTGGACGGCAAACGTATCGCCACCTCTTACCCGCACCTGCTGAAGCGTTACCTCGATCAAAAAGGTATCTCCTTTAAATCCTGTCTGCTGAACGGCTCCGTGGAAGTGGCGCCGCGCGCCGGCCTCGCCGACGCCATCTGCGACCTCGTCTCCACCGGCGCCACCCTGGAAGCCAACGGCCTGCGCGAAGTGGAAGTGATCTACCGCTCCAAAGCCTGCCTGATCCAGCGCGACGGCGAAATGGACGACGCCAAACAGCAGCTGATTGACCGCCTGCTGACCCGTATTCAGGGCGTGATCCAGGCCCGCGAGTCGAAATACATCATGATGCACGCCCCGACCGAACGTCTGGAAGAAGTGGTTGCCCTGCTGCCGGGCGCCGAACGGCCAACCATTCTGCCGCTGGCGGGCGACAAGCAGCGCGTGGCGATGCACATGGTCAGCAGCGAAACCCTGTTCTGGGAGACCATGGAAAAACTGAAGGCGCTGGGCGCCAGCTCCATTCTGGTGCTGCCGATTGAGAAGATGATGGAGTAATCGGCCAGCCGGTCACGGGACACACAGGGGAAAACAATCATGAGCTTCAACACAATCATCGACTGGAACGGCTGTAGCGCAGACCAACAGCAACAACTCTTAACGCGCCCGGCGATTTCCGCCTCCGACAGCATCAGTAAAACGGTGGCGGCGATCCTCGATAACGTCAAAGCCAACGGCGACGCGGCGCTGCGCGAATACAGCGCGAAGTTTGATAAAACCACCGTCGCCGCGCTGCAGGTGAGCGAGGCGGAGATCGCCGCCGCCGGCGAGCGCCTCAGCGACGAGCTGAAGCAGGCGATGGCGGTGGCGGTGCAAAACATCGAGTCCTTCCACAACGCGCAACAGCTGCAGGCGGTGGATGTCGAAACGCTGCCGGGGGTGCGCTGCCAGCAGGTGACCCGCCCTATCGCCTCCGTCGGGCTGTATATTCCGGGCGGCTCGGCGCCGCTGTTCTCCACGGTGCTGATGCTGGCGACGCCGGCGCGCATCGCCGGCTGTCAGCAGGTGGTGCTCTGCTCGCCGCCGCCGATCGCCGATGAGATCCTCTACGCCGCACAGCTGTGCGGCGTGAAAACCATCTTTAACGTCGGCGGCGCGCAGGCCATCGCCGCCCTCGCCCTCGGTACCGAGTCGGTGCCGAAGGTGGATAAAATCTTTGGCCCGGGTAACGCTTACGTCACGGAAGCCAAACGCCAGGTCAGCCAGCGTCTGGACGGCGCGGCCATCGATATGCCGGCCGGCCCGTCGGAAGTGCTGGTGATCGCCGACAGCGGCGCCAACCCGGACTTTGTCGCCTCTGACCTGCTGTCCCAGGCGGAACACGGCCCGGACTCGCAGGTGATCCTCCTGACCCCGGACGCCGGGATGGGCAGCCGCGTCGCCGAGGCCGTGGAGCGCCAGCTGGCCGCCCTGCCGCGCGCCGAAACCGCCCGCGTGGCGCTCTCCGCCAGCCGCATCATCGTGGCCCGCGACCTGGCGCAGTGCGTGGCTATCTCCAACCAGTATGGCCCGGAACACCTGATCATTCAGACCCGTCAGGCCCGAGAGCTGGTGGAGAGCATCACCAGCGCCGGTTCGGTTTTCCTTGGCGACTGGTCGCCGGAATCCGCGGGCGACTACGCCTCGGGCACCAACCACGTCCTGCCGACCTATGGCTATACCGCCACCTGTTCGAGCCTCGGCCTGGCCGACTTCCAGAAGCGGATGACCGTGCAGGAGCTGTCGCGCGACGGCTTTGCCGCCCTCGCTTCGACGATTGAGATTCTGGCCGCCGCCGAGCGCCTTGACGCCCACAAAAACGCCGTAACGCTGCGCGTTGCCGCCCTGAAGGAGCAAGCATGAGCATTGAAGATTTAGCCCGCGCCAACGTCCGCGCGCTGACCCCGTATCAATCCGCTCGCCGCCTGGGCGGGAAAGGCGACGTCTGGCTGAACGCTAACGAATTCCCCACCGCCGTGGCTTTCCAGCTGACCGAGCAGACGCTGAACCGCTACCCGGAGCCGCAGCCGAAGGCGGTGATTGAGAACTACGCCCGCTACGCCGGGGTTAAACCGGAGCAGGTGCTGGTCAGCCGCGGCGCCGACGAAGGCATTGAGCTGCTGATCCGCGCCTTCTGCGAGCCAGGCGAAGACGCGGTGCTCTACTGCCCGCCCACCTACGGCATGTACAGCGTCAGCGCCGAGACCATCGGCGTCGAATGCCGCACCGTGCCGACGCTGGCCGACTGGCAGCTCGACCTGCCGGGGATTGAGGCAAAGCTGGACGGGGTGAAAGTGGTCTTCGTCTGCAGCCCGAACAACCCGACCGGGCAGATTATCGACCCGCAGTCGATGCGCGACCTGCTGGAGATGACCCGCGGCAAAGCCATCGTGGTGGCCGACGAAGCCTATATTGAATTCTGCCCGCAGGCGACCCTCGCCGGCTGGCTCAGCGACTACCCGCACCTGGTGGTGCTGCGCACGCTGTCCAAAGCCTTTGCCCTCGCCGGCCTGCGCTGCGGCTTCACCCTCGCCAACGCCGAGGTGATTAACGTGCTGCTGAAAGTGATCGCGCCGTACCCGCTCTCCACGCCGGTGGCCGATATCGCCGCCCAGGCGCTGAGCGCGGAAGGGATCGCCGCGATGCGTCAGCGCGTGGCGCAGATCCTCGACGAGCGCCGCTACCTGGTGGAACAGCTGCGCGGCATCGCCTGCGTGGAGCAGGTCTTCGATTCCGAGACCAACTACGTCCTGGCGCGGATAACCGCCTCCAGCGCAGTGTTTAAATCTTTGTGGGATCAGGGCATTATCTTACGTGACCAGAATAAACAACCTTCATTGAGCGGCTGTTTGCGTATCACTATCGGTACCCGTGCCGAGAGCCAGCGCGTGATTGACGCCTTGACTGCGGAGAATGTATGACCCAGAAGTATCTCTTTATTGACCGTGACGGCACCCTGATTTCCGAACCGCCGGTAGATTTCCAGGTGGACCGTTTCGACAAGCTGGCGTTCGAGCCGCAGGTGATCCCGGCGCTGCTGAAGCTGCAGCAGGAAGGCTATAAGCTGGTGATGATCACCAACCAGGACGGTCTGGGTACCGACAGCCTGCCGCAGGAGGCGTTTGATGGCCCACACAACCTGATGATGCAGATCTTCGCCTCGCAGGGCGTTAACTTTGAGGAAGTGCTGATTTGTCCGCACTTCCCGGGCGACAACTGCGCCTGCCGCAAGCCGAAAACCCAGCTGGTACTGCCGTGGCTGGAAGAAGGCGTGCTGGATAAAGCCCACAGCTACGTGATTGGCGACCGGGCCACCGACCTTGAGCTGGCGGATAACATGGGGATTATCGGTCTGCGCTATGACCGCGAGACCCTGAACTGGCCGACCATCTGCGAGCAACTGACCCGCCGCGACCGCTATGCCCACGTCGAGCGCATCACCAAAGAGACCCAGGTGGATGTGAAAGTGTGGCTGGACCGCGAAGGCGGCAGCAAGATCCACACCGGCGTCGGCTTTTTTGACCATATGCTCGACCAAATCGCCACCCACGGCGGCTTCCGCATGGAGGTCAACGTCGGCGGCGATCTGTACATCGACGATCACCACACGGTGGAAGATACCGGCCTGGCCCTTGGCGAAGCCCTGAAGCTGGCGCTTGGCGACAAACGCGGCATCAACCGCTTCGGCTTCGTGCTGCCGATGGACGAGTGTCTCGCCCGCTGCGCGCTGGATATCTCCGGCCGTCCGCACCTGGAGTATAAGGCGGACTTCACCTATCAGCGCGTCGGCGATCTGAGCACCGAGATGGTGGAACACTTCTTCCGCTCGCTCTCTTACACCATGGCGGTGACCCTGCACCTGAAAACCAAGGGCAAGAACGATCACCACCGCGTGGAGAGCCTGTTCAAAGCCTTTGGCCGTACGCTGCGCCAGGCGATCCGCGTCCAGGGCGATGCCCTGCCGTCTTCCAAAGGGGTGCTGTGATGAATGTGGTGATCCTTGATACCGGGTGCGCCAACCTCAATTCGGTGAAATCGGCGATTGGCCGCCACGGCTATGAGCCAGTGGTCAGCCGCGATCCGGAGGTGGTATTGCGTGCCGATAAACTGTTTCTTCCCGGCGTCGGCACCGCCCAGGCGGCGATGGACCAGCTGCGCGACCGCGATCTGATCGACCTGATCAAAGCCTGTACCCAGCCGGTGCTGGGGATTTGCCTGGGCATGCAGCTGCTCGGCAAGCGCAGCGAAGAGAACAACGGCGTCGATCTGCTGGGCATTATCGAGGAAGAGGTGCCGAAGATGACCGACCACGGCCTGCCGCTGCCGCACATGGGCTGGAACCGGGTGTATGCCAAAGCGGGCGATCGTCTGTTCCGCGGCATTGAAGAAGGCGCGTATTTCTACTTCGTCCACAGCTACGCCATGCCGGTCAACCCGTACACCATCGCCCAGTGCAATTACGGCGAGGCGTTTACCGCCGCGGTGCAGAAAGATAACTTCTTTGGCGTGCAGTTCCACCCGGAGCGCTCCGGGAGCGCCGGGGCGCAGCTGCTGAAAAACTTCCTGGAGATGTGATGATTATTCCTGCGTTAGATTTAATCGACGGCACCGTCGTTCGTCTCCACCAGGGCGATTACGGCCAGCAGCGCGACTACGGCAGCGATCCGCTGCCGCGCCTGCAGTCCTATGCCGCTCAGGGGGCGGAAGTCCTGCACCTGGTCGACCTGACCGGGGCGAAGGATCCGGCGAAGCGCCAGATCCCGCTGCTGAAATCGCTGGTCGCCGGCGTTGACGTCCCGGTGCAGGTCGGCGGCGGCGTGCGGACCGAGGCGGATGTCGCGGCCCTGCTTGAAGCCGGCGTCGCCCGCGTGGTGGTCGGCTCCACCGCGGTGAAATCCCCGGAGGAAGTGAAAGGCTGGTTTAAACGCTTTGGCCCTGAACGGCTGGTGCTGGCGCTCGACGTGCGTATCGACGCCGACGGCAATAAGCAGGTGGCGGTCAGCGGCTGGCAGGAGAACTCCGGCGTGACCCTGGAGGAGCTGGTGGAGAGCTATCTGCCGGTCGGCCTGCAGCATGTGCTGTGCACCGATATCTCCCGTGACGGCACGCTGGCGGGCTCCAACGTCTCGCTGTATGAGGAAGTCTGCGCCCGCTACCCGCAGGTGGCGTTTCAGTCATCCGGCGGCATCGGCGATCTCAATGATATTGCCGCCCTGCGCGGCACCGGGGTGCGCGGCGTGATTGTCGGTCGCGCGCTGCTGGAAGGTAAATTCAACGTAACGGAGGCCATTCAATGCTGGCAAAACGGATAATCCCCTGCCTCGACGTCCGCGACGGCCAGGTAGTGAAAGGCGTGCAGTTCCGTAATCACGAGATCATCGGTGATATCGTCCCGCTGGCCAAGCGCTATGCCGACGAAGGCGCCGACGAGCTGGTGTTCTATGATATCACCGCCTCCAGCGACGGCCGGGTGGTCGACAAGAGCTGGGTGTCGCGGGTGGCGGAAGTGATCGATATTCCTTTCTGCGTGGCGGGCGGGATCAAGTCGCTGGAAGACGCGGCGCAGATCCTCTCCTTTGGCGCCGATAAGATCTCGATTAACTCCCCTGCCCTCGCCGACCCGACGCTGATCACCCGCCTTGCCGACCGCTTTGGCGTGCAGTGCATTGTGGTGGGGATTGATACCTGGTTTGATGCAGAGACCGGCAAATATCACGTCAATCAGTACACCGGCGACGAGAGCCGCACCCGGGTGACGCAGTGGGAAACCCTCGACTGGGTGGAGGAAGTGCAGAAGCGCGGCGCGGGCGAGATCGTCCTCAATATGATGAACCAGGACGGGGTGCGCAACGGCTACGATCTGCAGCAGCTGGCGAAGGTTCGCGCAGTGTGCCATGTGCCGCTGATCGCCTCCGGCGGCGCGGGCACCATGGAACACTTCCTTGAAGCCTTCCGCGACGCCAACGTTGACGGCGCGCTGGCGGCCTCGGTATTCCACAAACAGATTATTAATATTGGCGAACTGAAAGCGTACCTGGCGGCACAGGGCGCGGAGATAAGGGTATGTTGACTGAACAGCTGGACTGGGAAAAAACGGACGGCATGATGCCGGCCATCGTGCAGCACGCCGTATCCGGCGAAGTGCTGATGCTGGGCTACATGAACAAGGAGGCGCTGGAGAAAACCGAAGCCACCGGCAAGGTCACCTTTTACTCACGCACCAAACAGCGGCTGTGGACCAAGGGTGAAACCTCGGGCCATGTCCTCAACGTAGTGAGCATCACGCCGGACTGCGACAACGATACGCTGCTGGTGCTGGTGAACCCGATCGGGCCGACCTGCCACAAAGGCACCACCAGCTGCTTCGGCGACGCCGGCCACCAGTGGCTGTTCCTCTATCAGCTGGAGCAGCTGCTGGCCGAGCGTAAGCACGCCGACCCGGAGAGCTCCTACACGGCGAAGCTGTATGCCAGCGGCACCAAGCGCATTGCGCAGAAAGTGGGGGAAGAAGGCGTGGAGACCGCGCTGGCCGCCACGGTGAACGACCGCTTCGAGCTGAAGAATGAGGCGTCGGACCTGATGTATCACCTGCTGGTGCTGCTGCAGGACCAGGGGCTGGATCTCGGGGAAGTGATTGATAATCTGAAAAGTCGGCACTAACGCGTTGACCCCCGCCGCAACGGCGGGGGTAGCTGGCCTCAGGATTTGCTTTCCAGCAGCGTAGTGTAGAGATTGACGTAAGCGTCAATCATATGGTCGGCAGTAAACATCTCTTCAAAACGACGACGCGAGTTTTCGCCATAGCGGCTGGCGGTTTCATCGTTATGCCAGAGCTCATTCATCGCCTCCACCAGCGCCTGGCTGTCATTCGGCGGGATCACGCAGCCATTCACTTTGTCCTGGTTAATGAACGAGGTCCCGGTGCCGATCTCGCAGGAGATCAGCGGCCTGGCGAAGCGCGCGCCTTCCAGTAACGTAATGCCAAACGCCTCGGAGCGCAGATGCGAGGGGAAGACCACGCCACGGCAGAGCTGGAAGAGAATATATTTATCTTCGTCGTTGAGCATGCCGGTAAACACCACATTGCTCAGCCCGCGCTGCTGCGCTTCACGACGCACTTCCGCCTCCAGCGGCCCGCCCCCGACGATCACCACCGGCAGCCGGCTACGCTCGGCGGCATCCAGCAGAATGTGCAACCCTTTGTAGTAGCGGAAAGCGCCGACGAAAAGGAAGAAGTTATCGCCGACGGTTTCCCGCCAGTGCGCCACCCGCTGCGGATCGTGCTGCACGTCGTGCTGCTCCAGACCAAACGGGATCACCACGGTTTTATCCTGATATTTTTTCAGGGTCTGGCTGGAGGCCACGTAGTTGGGCGACGAGGCGACAATGCAGTCTACGCTGGCGAGGAATCGCTCCTGCAGCGGCTGGTACAGCTTCATCAACCGTTTTTGTTTCACAATATCAGAGTGATAGGTCACCACCGTTCTGGCGTCAGGCCGCGCCGAGAGATGCAACATGTCCATGAATGGAAACGGAAAATGGTAGTTGATGATGTCGTAATCATCTTTAATCTGCTTAAAACGCTTTAACGCTCTCAGCGAAAACGGCGTGGAGGCAATTTCAAAAAGCTGCTTATTATAAATGACCCGATGGTCTTCGTAGGCGACAGGTCCTGTCTCTTTGTCCGGGCTAAAAGTAAAAACATCGGCTGCGATTCCCCGGCGGGCGCAGCCCTGACTGAGCTGATAAATGACCTGCTCAATACCGCCGTAGGTATCGGGATAGTAGGTCTTATAGACGTGTAGAACTCTCAACTGACACCCTTAGAGTAATTTATAGGCGTTAATGGTCTGGGTCGTACAGTTCTCCCACGAAAACTGTTTCGCCTGGGCAAGACCGCGCGCGGTGGCGATTTCCCGCCAGCTATCATCCTGCAGGCTCTGCAAAATATGCGCGCTAATCGCGTCTACATCATTAGGATCGGCAACGAGGCCGGCATCGCCAACCACCTCAGGCAAAGAAGTGACATTGGAACATACTACCGGCACACCGCAAGACATCGCTTCAAGAATAGGTAAACCGAATCCCTCATAGAAGGAGGGATAAACAAAGGTTCTGGCCGCCGCGTACAGATAAGGCAGGTCTTCATCCGGGACATAGCCCAGGTAACGGATCCACCCTTCCCGCGTACCGCGCTCGACTAACTGCCACAGCACATCGTCTTCCCAGCCGCGATAACCGCTGAGGATCAGCGGGTAGCGCATGCGGGTCTCCATCGGCAGCAGCTGATAGGCCTGCAGCAAACCGCGGATATTTTTACGCGGCTCCATGGTGCCGATATACAACGCGTAGCCCTGCCACGCCAGCTGATATTTCTGCAGGACCGGCAGGCACTCCGCCGGGCTGCGCGGAATATAGTCGCTGCTGCAGGCCAGCTTGGTGGTGACGATCCGATCCGCCGGATAGTTGAACAGGCGGATGATTTCACTGCGCGAGAAGTCAGAGACGGTCAGGATCAGCTTTGCCGAATCCAGGCTCTCGTGCAGGGACTTCTCCATATAGCGAACCCGATCTTTTGGATGATATTCCGGGCAGGTAAAAATGGAGATGTCATGAAACGTGGTCACGGCGCGTTCCAGGCGATGCGGCAGATAAAAATTGGGACCATGGTAGATGTAATCTTTATAGTCGCGCAATGCCCATGCCTGGCGCCGTGGATGCAGCAGACGATATGCCTCAATCAGCAGCGGCTGGCGGCGCAGAAACGCCGACAGACGACCATGATTGCTGGCTTTGGTATCGCTTTTATTCTCTACCTGGGGGATCTGATCGATAAACGACGCGCCGTGAAACAGCTTCAGCTCTTCGATTTCGCGAGCGACCGCCAGCCGCTTAACCAGCTCCAGGGAATACCGACCGATGCCCGTTAATGGGTATTTAATTGGCTCAGTAGCAAAAATAATTTTCATAACGAACTCATCACAAGGGCCACCGGGGCGGCCCTGTTGATAGCGATTATTGCTTCGCGGCTGGCGCGATAATCGGCAGGTTTTTCAGGAGAAATTCCGCGCTCTGCTTCCAGGTTAACCAGTTGATATTTTCTGAGCGAGGATGCGCGTTTTGCTCATACAGGGCTAACCAGTCTTCGACGGCCTTCGCGATGTCGGCCGGCGCTTCCCCGGAGAAATACCAGGCATGTTCCTGAGCAATCTCTTTAAACACCGGGATATCGCGGATAATCACCGGCAGCTTTTTCTGCGCCGCTTCAATCAACGGCAGGCCAAAGCCCTCGCCCTGCGAGGCAAAGATCAGCGCGCGTGAACGAGCATATAGCTCGGCCAAAAACTCGTCGCTGATATTCTGCAGCCAGAACAGCTTTTTGTTCAGCTGCGGATGATGGCGTAATTTTTCGCACAAGCTGTCAACGTTCCAGCCCTGTTTGCCGACGATAAACAAGTTGTACTCTTTGCCTTCGCGCCACAGCTCCTCGAAGGCGGCCAGCGTCTGGGCGTGGCCTTTGCGCGGCTCCATGGTGCCAACCATGATAAATGAAGGGGCTGCGGCCATCGTGGCTAACAGCGCCTGTGCATTGTCCGGCATACCAGTGGACGGTACACTGGCATCGAGGTCGGCGCCCAGATGGAAGTTGCTGACGGTCAGCAGCGGATTCGGTTTCACCCAATGGCTATTTTCCGCAATCCACGCTTTCACATCCTCGGCGACGCTGGCAGAGACGCAGATCAGCCGGTCTGCGTGCTCTGCGAGGCAGGACAGCCAGATCGGGAATTCACGCTGAATGCCTTCGATACTCCACTCCGGGCGACGTAATGGCAAAATATCATGCACCACGAAGCAGGCGAACGCCCCGGCGGCGCGCATGCTGTCAATTTGCGTCACCACCTCCGGGAAGAGATGCGCGGTCAGATCGGTGGCGATCAGAATATCATCTTTGCTGAACAGCACCGGCTCGTCGGCACCATATTCGCCCGGGAAGTTACTGGACAGATATTGGTTGGCGTAGCGATAACACTCGCCTGGGGTGTAGTAGACGGCGGAAACCTCATAACCCGGCACGCCGGATTTCAGTAATTCGCTAAGAATACTGCGCGAGACGCGCTGGATCCCGGTCTTCGCGTCATGCTTCGCCAGAACCGAAATATCCACCAGCAGCTTGCGGGTATGGCGCTTAAAGCCGTTGCGCGCAACCGCCCACGCCAGACCCAGACGGTCGACTTCGCTCAGCGCATCAATTTTCTGCATCGTCTGAATGCGCGAGGCGGTCACGCCTTCCACCTGCCCGGCATGCGCCTCTTTGGACGACTGCAGCAGGCGAGTGAAACCATCGATCGCCAGATGGGCGGTGTTGGCCCAGGAGAATTTGGCCGACTGCGTCAGAGCATGCGCCTTCAGCTCACGGTAAAACGCCTCATCGGTCAGCGCCTTCTCCATCACCCGGCGAATATCCTGCACGTCATGCGGATTGAACATGGCATCTTCCCAGCCAATGACTTCCGGCAGGCTGGTAATGTTTGAACCTAAGGTCGCCGCCCCGCAGCGCATCGCTTCCAGCGGCGGCAGGCCGAAACCTTCATGCAGCGACGGGAACACAAACAGTTTGCACAGGTTGTACAGAGCAATCAGATCGTCGTCGGTCAGGAAGCCGGTAAAGATAAGCTGGCTGCGTGACAGGCCATAGCTTTCCGCCAGACGCAGAATCCGCTCCAGATCCTCCGGGTGCACCTTATACGCCAGCACCATCGGATAGCGCTGCTGCAATTCGGCAGGCAGCATGCTGTAGGCGTGAATAAGCGCTTCGATGTTTTTCCGCGGCTCGATCATCGCCAGCGTCAGAATAAACTCATCGGGCAGGCTGTATTTGTCTTTTAAAGACTGAATACGCTCGGCGGAATAGTCGATAACCGCAAACTCTTCCCCCACCGCCGAGGAGATGTTCAGCACTCGATCGCTGGCGATGTCGGTATATTCGATCACTTCCTGGGCCGCCGACTGCGAAATAGCGAAGATCGCGTCCGCCCGCTCAAACTCCGCCAGCTTGTTCATATAAAACTCGCGGAAATTCGGATCGCCGAGATAACGCTCTTTATTTAACAGCGGGATCAGATCGTGGCATACGCACACTGTCTTCCACGGCACATTGTCCGCCGGAATGGACACGGTATAACTATCCCCATGGCCTTCGAAGAAGCTAATAACATAGACAATATCAGGCGCGATATTGGCGATAGCGATATCGCGGGCCGCCTGGGCGGCTTTGCTACGGCCGTGGTTATCAATATTGCAATAGGCCGTTGGCGCAACGGCGGAGAAGATGAACATATCCTCATCCGCCAGCAGGTCCCGATAGGCCATTTTTACATCATTAATATTGTCAATGGGATACATACCATTGATCAGAATACTGACGCGATGCTCGCCGGCATTTTCAATAATGGCGCGGCTCATGGCCAGGGTACTGCGACCGATACCGCGGAATTTACTTTCCGACTGGTAACCCTGGACATCAATCAAAATATGCAAGTTAATCTCCTTATTTATTTTTCGTTAGTTTGAGATAAATTTCATAAACCTCCGGAGGTAAAAGCTCCGGATGCATCACTTGCAGCTCAGTCTGCGATAAAATTTGCGCATCAGCCTGATACTGGCTGTGCGGCAGCGGATTCATACGACGATACAAACGATAGGCCGGCTGATAAAGGCCCAGCTTATGTAACCCATTTACCGCGGTATGTTTTACCTTCGGATGTTTTCTCATAAACGAGAAAACAAACCGCAGGACGCGTTTAATAAAATGTTTACAACGCTGCACGAAACCATACTGCCTCAGCAAATGGATCTGCAGTCCCAGATAACGATAACCCTTGGTCATTCTCCAGGAACGGCTGCGATGGATTTTTTCAATTTCCTGGCGAAGCTGCTGGTTTTCGTTATGTAAATGGTGAATCTCCCGGTTAGCGGCTTCCAGTCGCTGGAGGAGCTCAGCGGTTTCCGGCGGCAGCTCGGGCTGAATGTCAGCCTGGGCGTGCGCTTGTGCCGACTCCAGCAGCGCGGTCAGCTGCGCCATATTCTCAGTCAGCCAGCTCAGCTCATGGCTGACTTCCACTGGCTGTTGCGCTTTCTCGACTAACGCATCCTGTGCCGCCTGCAGCTGAACGATCTGTTGCTCCAGGGCATGGATTTCACCACGCATCGCCTCCGAGCCGGCGCTTTCATTGCGCACCCGGGACTGAAGCTCTAGCAGCACCGTCTCCTGAGCGATGATCCACTGCTCCGTCGCCCCACGCTGCTGTTCAGCTGAAGGCAGTTTCGCTTTTTTGTCGAACAGCGCTAACAGCAGGGCAAAGTTCCAGCTGTCAACCGGCTCCTGCCAGACCGCATACAGCCAGTTTGACCACGGCTGCGGCAGGTTGAACGGATGCACGGGCGCCGAGCGCCAGAAACCGTTTATGTTTTTGTTTTCGGCAAACAGCTCGTTCACAAACACGAAAAACGACTGGACAAGGTTTGTCGGCCAGCTGCAGTCCTGTGGGGTGGTGACGATAGAGCCGAAGTCGATTAAGCGGGCATGCTGCCGTGCATCAACCATCACGTTCCATGGGCGCACATCGTCATGCCAGAACCCTTGCTTCTCCAGCGCCGCTAAGGAACGGAGCAAGGTGCCAAGGATTTTTTCACGATCGATCTCTTCCCCGGCCGCCAGCATATCGCTCAGCAAGCTACCCGGGAGCTTTTCCATCACCAGCCAGCCAGACTGGGCGTTTTCGCCGTGGGCCAGTAATGCCGGCGCGTCAAAGCCCGCTGGCGGTTGCGCCAGGAACTTTATTTCATTATGCAGTTCATGTTTATTACGCTGGCTCTCTTCCGCCGTCAGGATGCCGTGGGGCATGTCGTAATAGAAAAACTTGCACACATAATCTTCGCCAAAGAAGTAGCGACGGCTGCGCTTATGCGCCAGGCCGGCCCCGGCATAGGGCTGATTTTGCCAGTGCTGGAACGGCTGATTAAAATCGTTGAGCAGCACCCGGTGGTTGCTGACCAGGTACATCGGGCGCGGAACGGGGGATAAATGGGTATCAAACTCGCCAATCAGGCGATAAAACGCGCACTGCTCAATCAGTTCGCGCGGATCGTCCGGCTGAGAAACGCCCCAGTAGAGCGGTTCTTCTTTCACCGCCAGCTCAAGGATCACCGCCTGGGTGACATCCGCCAGGCGCGAGAGCAGACGTTTAACTTCATCGATACCATGAAGATGAACAATATGGTGAAACACGCTTAAGCCAATGGCCAGATCAAACTCGCCCTCTTCCAGCGCGGCGATCACCTCTTCAATTCTGCCTACCCGGAATTCGGCGGCAAAGTCGGGGTTTTCTTCGGCCAGCGCGCGGCACACGTTAATATTTTCCTGCTGGAAATCGATACCAACGATAGTCGCGCCTTTGCTTGCCAGGCTCAGGCTGAAAAAGCCCTGAGCGCAGCCCAGATCGAGAACTTTAAGCGGGCGGCCCAGCGCGCGGGATAAGTTATCGTACTGTTCGGTAATCAAATCGAGACGTTGATTACAATCGCGAGCGGCGTCGCCATCCCACTCGGGATGGCCAAAAATAGTTTGATAAATCTCAGGTAATTCGCTAACCAGCGTGTTTAAGTTTTTAGTCATGGAATCGTTTTTCTCAACGTCATTGGTAGCTAGTAAAGGACGACTTAAGATCGATGACACCCCAAAAATCCATGCTCTTGGTCACATGTAAAATAATGGAGTCGTAACGTCTGTCCAGCGGCGTCATATCCGTCTGCGGGTTGCCGGCAGAGATACCAAATGACAGCAGGTAATCGCCACTGTTTAAATCCACCGGAAGGCTAAATTTAAACACCCGAACATCGCCGCGGGAAACCGAAATATTCTCGCGCCCTTCTGAGGCGAGGAAAGAGTTGGTTCCGTAGAGGAATAAGCCATCGAGGGTCTTAATCAGGATGCCTGGCACCACGCAATCAAAATCGTATTCAAACACGACCTTCATCAGAAAATCGGTCTGCTGATTGCCCGTCAGCGAAGGCGGAAAATCAACCCCGGCGCTCTGAATATGGTAATCGATGATTTTCGCGCCGCCCTGCCCCCAGCGGTACTCTTCCGGACGGTAGCCTGGTCGCGTGTGGTACACATCTTCAATCTCATCGAGCGACATCTGGCTTTCGCCACTGGCTGACGAGGTAGCCGTTTCGCTTTTCCTGGCGCTGTCTTTATCAGGTTTGCCAAACAACTCATCCAGGTAACGGTTAGTCACGTCACGGGCGGTGCCGTCCATGCAGATGTCACCATTTTTGAGGAAGATGGCGCGGTCGCAGTGTTTGACGATATCCCCGGCGCTGTGGGAAACCAGCAGCAGCGTGGTGCCCTGCTTTTTGAAGTCCGCAATGCGGGCGTAGCACTTCGCCTGAAAGCGGGAGTCGCCAACGGAGAGCGCTTCATCGACGATCAGAATATCCGGGCGAGAAGCGGTGGCCACGGCGAACGCCAGGCGCATTTGCATGCCGCTGGAATAGATGCGCACCGGCTCTTCAATGTAGTCGCCGATATCCGCAAAGGCTTCGATCTCCGGCATTAAGCGCTCGATCTCTTCCCGGCTCAGGCCCATCATTAGCCCGGACATATACACGTTCTGCCGGCCGGTAAAGTCGGGATGGAAACCCATGCCCAGCTCCAGCAGCGCAGCGACGCGCCCCTGGATCTCAATGCTGCCTTTGGTGGGCTGGGTGGTGCCAGTCAGCAGCTTCAGCAACGTACTTTTACCTGCGCCGTTCACCCCGACAATACCGACTGCTTCACCGGGTTCAATGCTGAAATTGATGTCTTTTAACACCCATTTTTTGCTGTGCCGCGGCTTATCGCCCGGCAGCAGTTTCTCGATGACCCGGTTCCATTTGGATGGGTAATATTTATACGCCTTGCCGACGTGCTGAACTTTGATACTCATGATTAAATCTCGTCCACAATATCAGCGGCATGTTTTTTAAATAAACGCCAGGCAAATAAAAACAGAATGACCGACACCACCGTGACCGGAAGCAGCGCCATCCAGTCTGGGCTCTGGTGATAGAGCATCACGTTCTGATAGGAACCGATAATGGTCGCCATCGGGTTATAGGCCAGCAGGCCTGATACCCATTCCGGCAGCGTTTTGGACACGTAAACAATAGGCGTAAACCAGAACCAAAACTGCAGCAGAATATTGACGAACTGGCCGATGTCGCGGACAAAAACGTTCAGCACGCCGAGGATAATCCCCAGGCCCAGGGTGAACAGCATCTGGACGATCAGTACCGGAATGATTTCAAAGAAAATCATGCCCGGGAAATTGCCCGTGACGATCAGAAACAGCACAAACAGACCGAAAATGATCAGAAAGTTAATGAACGCCGAAGCGGTGACGATGATCGGTAAACAGATCCGCGGAAAGCTGAGCTTTTTAAGAATATTGGCGTTGGTCAGAAAAACGTTGACCAGACTGTTGAGCGTTTCCGTGAACAGCCCCCAGGTTAACACCCCGGAACAGAGGTAGATGCTATAGGCAAAAGGGCCGTCCATGCCCGCCAGGCGGGCACGCATTAATTCAGAAAAGATTAATGTATAGACGGAAATCATGGCGATCGGCTGCAAGATCAGCCATGCCGCGCCTAAAAAGCTGGTCTGGTAACGGGACTGAAAGTCCCGTTTAACGCTGTCAATAATAAAGCCACGGTAGCGATAGATCGCTGAAAACATAGGACTCAAAGCGATTCCTCTTTTAACAGGTTGAGCAGCTCGGCGGTTTTCTCGTTCATCAACGCCGTATCCGCTCTGGACTCAACGTTCAGACGCACCACCGGCTCCGTGTTGGACGTGCGCAGGTTAAAGCGCCACTCAGGGTATTCAATACTGATACCGTCCGTTGTGTCGATGTGTGCGGCCGCCGGCTCATACTGCGCCCGGATGCGCGCGATCGCCTCCGCCGCATTTCCCAGCTTGCGGTTGATCTCCCCCGACGCCGGGAATGCCGCCTGGCGGTCCTCCACCAGCGATTTCAGCGAGCTGTTCTTCAGGCACAGCAGCTCCGCCACCAGCAGCCACGGGATCATCCCGCTGTCGCAGTAGGCGAAGTCGCGGAAGTAGTGGTGCGCGCTCATCTCCCCGCCGTAGATGGCGTCTTCCTGGCGCATCCGCTCCTTGATGAACGCATGCCCGGTCTTCGACATCACCGGCTGCCCGCCGCTGCGGGTCACGATGTCCACCGTGTTCCACGTCAGGCGCGGGTCGTGAATGATTTTCGCCCCCGGCTGCTTCTGCAGGAACGCTTCCGCCAGCAGGCCGACAATGTAGTAACCCTCGATAAACGACGCCTCGTCATCGAACAGGAAGCAGCGGTCGAAGTCGCCGTCAAAGGCGATCCCCATGTCCGCCTGATGCGCACGCACCGCGTCGGCGGTGTCCTGGCGGCACTCCGGCAGCAGCGGGTTCGGGATACCGTTCGGGAAATGGCCGTCCGGCTGATGATGCACCTTGATAAAGGTCACCGGCGCCCCGGCCGCCGCGAAGCGTTTCTCCACCTCATCAATCACGTGCCCCGCCGCCCCGTTGCCGGAGTTCACCACCAGCTTCAGCGGACGGGTGAAGTTCGCCAGGTCCACGTAGCCCATCAGGTGGTCAACGTACTCCTTCAGCACCGAAATCTGGCGCAGGGTGCCGCGACGCGCCGGGTCAACAGGCGGGAACTGGTTTTCCTCCGCCAGGCGCTGGATGTCACGCAGGCCGGTGTCGCCGCTGATGGGCTTCGCGTTCTCGCGCACCAGCTTCATGCCGTTGTAGTTCATCGGGTTGTGGCTCGCCGTCACCTCGATACCGCCGTCCACCCCGAGGTGGAAGGTGGCGAAGTAAATCTCTTCGGTACCGCTCAGGCCGATATCCAGCACGTCGGTGCCGGCGTCCATCAGCCCGCGGGCCAGCGCCAGCTTCAGCGACTCGCTGGTGAGGCGCACATCGCCCCCCACCACTATCTTCCCGGGTTTCAGAAATTCGCCGTAGGCGCGGCCGATACGGTAGGCGATGTCCTCGTTCAGCTCCTCGCCCAGTTCACCACGGATGTCATAAGCCTTAAAGCATGTTAACTGTGTCATTCTGCGTTTTGTCCCGAAAAAAATTAGCAACGACCATACTGGTCTTTAATACGAATAATGTCGTCCTCGCCAAGGTACGACCCCGACTGGATCTCCAGCACTTCCAGCGGAATGCGGCCCGGGTTTTCCAGGCTGTGCTCGGCGCCAATCGGAATAAAGGTGGACTGGTTCTCGGTCAGCAGGAACTGCTTGCCGTTGACCGTCACCTGACCGGTGCCGGCGAGAATGACCCAGTGCTCGGCGCGGTGGTGGTGCATCTGCATCGAGAAGGCGCCGCCCGGTTTCACGGTGATACGGTTGACGTTGAAGCGCGGGGTCTGGACCACCACGTCGCAGCGGCCCCAGGGACGGTAAATCTCGCGGTGGCGCTTGTATTCGCTGCGCTGGTTCTGCTTGAGGAACTCGACCGCCTTCTTCACGTCCTGGGAACGCTCGCGGTTCATCACCAGCACGGCGTCCTTGGTGCTGACAATCACCAGGTTCTCCACGCCGATGGCCGCCACCAGCTTCTCGTCGCTGTTGATGTAGCAGTTTTCGCTGTTGTGCACCCACGCGTCGCCGCTGAGGACGTTGCCCTGCTCATCTTTCGGGCTGACCTCCCACAGGGCGGACCAGGAGCCGACGTCGCTCCAGTCGGCATCGAGACCGACCACCACCGCGTCGGCGGTTTTCTCCATCACCGCGTAGTCCACGGACTCGTCCGGGCACTCGCAGAAAATGTCATGCGGGATGCTGATGAAGTCGCTGCCGTTGTCGGCGGCGTTCACCGCGGCCTGGCAGGCTTCGAGGATATCCGGGCGGAATTTGGCCAGCTCGGAGAGGTATTTTTTGGCGCGGAACATAAACATGCCGCTGTTCCAGTAGTACTCCCCGGAGGCGAGGTAGGCCTCAGCGCGCTCGCGGTCCGGCTTCTCCACGAAGCGGGCCACCTGGTACGGGGTGTGGGCGCTGTCGGTGAGGGCCACGCCGCGCTGGATGTAGCCGTAGCCGGTTTCCGGGGCGTTCGGCACGATACCGAAGGTGACCAGGTGGCCTTCATCGGCATACTGCTCGGCGACGCGGATGGCGTCGTGGAAGACCGGCTGGTTATTGATGATATGGTCGGCGGCGAGGACCAGCATCAGCGGGTCGTCACCGTGACGGGTGGCCTGAAGGGCCGCCAGAGCAATGGCCGGGGCGGTGTTGCGCCCGACCGGCTCAAGAATAATGTTGTTGGACAGCCTGTTGAGCTGGCGCAGCTGTTCGGCCACCAGGAAGCGGTGCTCTTCGTTACAGATGACCATCGGTTCATGGATTTCAAGGCCCGAGAGTCGGGTGATAGTTTCCTGCAGCATGGAGTTCTGCCCGTACAGCCGGAGGAACTGTTTCGGGTAAAGCTCGCGAGACATCGGCCAGAGACGACTGCCGGTACCACCAGCCATAATTACAGGAAGTAACATAATGAAATCCTTAAATAAATAATTGCTTTATTTTACTATCAATCAATCGACCGTCGGGTGGAATGGCCTTTTTCAGGCACGCTACCGCCATTGGCTGTCGCAACCAAAATGCGTACTGCTCCCGTGTTTCAGGCTAAACGCCACCCTCTTTCGCTTCAGGCTATCGGCAGAACATTCACTCAGCGGTCTGAAAAGCCAGCCTGACGGAACGGGTGTCCTGAAAACCTAAAAGCAGAGATATGTCCTGGGACATATCTCTGCTTTTAATATGCATCTGTCCTCACCTGGCCGCGAAATGCCCCACACTTTCCGCATTTGCCGCCGGGTTAACCATCAGGACTTTCTCATTTACGCAGGGTATCACACGTGCGCTTTCCGCCACCGACGAAAGGGAAACGGGCGGCCTGCCGGTGTCAGCAAGCGTCAGAAAGGAGCGTCCACGATGCGGGGAAAGATAAGAAGAGACATCGCTTTCGCCGCCAGGGAGACAACGCGCGGCCAGGCTTGATGGCCCTTTGCACATGGCGACGGCGCTTTGTTCCGACAGGAGGGATAAACGACTCATGCTCTACACTGCACATTCCACAAAGAAAATCGTCCGCAGATTATAGCGCTGGTCGCGGGGAATAAAAATAAAAAAGCCTACTGATTAATGGATTACTCAAATAATACACATTATAAACATTCACTAAACAAACAAAACCAATCTAATCCATTGATATTCATCAAAAAACCAGAGAAAACACTGCAGAGATTTTGCCCATTTGCTAAATCATCCGCTGACGAAAATATAACTTTAAACAAAATTACGCCATACCGGGGGGATTGGCGACCTTTATGATTGCGCCATGAATCGCTAAACCGCTGACAGGTCACAAGGTTATTATTCGACAGCTAACAGTCAAATGAGAAACGTTGTTATTTATCAGCCTTTGCCACCACGATTTTGCCAGAAAAAAACACCCTTCACTTCACGCCTGGCGGATAAGACGCGGCAAAGCAAGTGATCCCAGCCGCAAGCCAGTGTAAAATCGGCCGTTATGTAGAACGGGATATCCACACCCCGGAGGAAAAATATGAAGTTTTTGGTCACTGGTGCCGCAGGTTTTATCGGCTTTCATATCGCGCAGCGCCTGCTGAATGAAGGGCATGACGTTGTCGGGATCGACAACATGAACGACTACTATGACGTCAGCCTGAAGCAGGCCCGTCTGGATCGTCTGTCCTCTCCGGCATTCCATTTCCAGCAGCTGGATCTTGCCGACCGTGAGGGTATGGCGACGCTGTTCGCCGCAGAACAGTTTGACCGCGTGATCCACCTGGCGGCCCAGGCCGGCGTGCGCTATTCGCTGGAAAACCCGTATGCCTACGCCGACGCAAACCTGATGGGGTACCTGAATATTCTGGAAGGCTGCCGCCATACCAAAGTGAAACACCTGGTATACGCCTCCTCCAGCTCGGTTTACGGCCTTAATCGCAAAATGCCGTTCTCCACGGAGGATTCCGTCGATCATCCGGTCTCCCTGTACGCCGCCACCAAGAAAGCCAATGAGCTGATGGCGCATACCTATTCCCATCTGTACGGCATCCCGACCACCGGGCTGCGCTTCTTTACGGTCTATGGTCCGTGGGGCCGCCCGGATATGGCGCTGTTCAAGTTCACGAAAGCGATGCTGGCAGGGAAAAGTATCGACGTTTACAACTACGGCAAGATGAAGCGCGATTTCACCTATATCGACGATATCGTCGAGGCGGTGGTGCGCGTTCAGGATGTGATCCCGCAGGCCAATGCCGACTGGACCGTTGAGAGCGGTTCCCCGGCCACCAGCTCCGCGCCGTACCGGGTCTATAACATTGGCAACAGCTCGCCGGTGGAACTGATGGATTATATCACCGCCCTGGAAGAAGCTCTGGGGATGGAAGCGAAGAAGAATATGATGCCGATTCAGCCGGGCGATGTGCTGGACACCAGTGCAGACACCCAGCCGCTGTATGACCTGGTGGGCTTTAAGCCACAGACATCAGTGAAAGAAGGCGTGAAGAACTTCGTGGAGTGGTATAAGGATTACTATCAGATCTAACCTGTCTCTGCCCTGCCGCAATCCGCTGATTGCGGCAACGGATAAGCATCCCGTATTGTCTTCCTTTATCATTCATTTCTTTACCCGAGCCTGGCACAGGCTATACTTTTTTGTGCTAAAGAATAATTTTTACTGGTTTTAACGACGGTGCTGAAACCAGTTTCATCTGCCCGCCAGCGAAAAAGCCAACAACTTTAAGCCTGGTCACCTGCTGTCACTCTTTTCAATACTATTTTTAATGGATCCTTCAGCATTTTCTCCTGATAAATAAAAGACATTACTTTCTGTAGGAATTTTCTTAAGAACAGGATATGTTAGAGATCGCAATTCAGCGCTTCCGGGCTGACGTGTTGCTTAACATGCTAATGATTCAACCAACAGAAAGCTGTGGTAGATATTATGGAAAACCTATTTTTCTTAGTAGTGGCTGCCATACTACTTGCTGTGTCTGTTTTCTTTTTAATTTCATATCTGAAAGACAGAAAGAAAACAAAACTGACGTTTAATAAACGCAAGTGGTAAGACTCGCTCCATATTGCATTTAGATTAAGATAATATTAAGAGATAAAAAAATGATATGACAGAATGACCGTTCATTCTGCGTTTTGGCGTGGCCTTAAGGCAAGAAAAAATAACGTTACTCGCGCCCTGTTCCACATATTTCCTCAGGGCATAAATAACAAAAGCCTGCGTTGCAGGCTTCGTTTTACCTCCCGGCGCTTATCTCCGGCATCTACATCACAGTGACGGTAGCTCTTCACAAGGTAAGTTTAACTTATCGGACCTGTTTTCAACCCGCAACGGGTTTTGAGCAGGATCGTAATGTCCATCACAATTTATTGAGGTTAATCTGAATGTGCGAGAAATACGCGCAGTGAGGGATATAGCGGGGAGATAAAGAAGCATACTGGCGGCGGGGAGCCGCCAGTGTCAGACAGGCAGAATTAATCGTTGCCAAACAGATCGCGGGTATAAACCTTATCCGCGACATCCGCCAGCTCTTCCGCCATACGGTTAGAAATGATTACATCCGCCTCTTGTTTGAAGGCATCCAGGTCGCGCACGACGCGGGAGTTGAAGAACTCATCTTCCTGCATCACCGGTTCATAGATAATAACCGGGATACCTTTCGCCTTGATGCGCTTCATGATGCCCTGAATAGAAGAGGCACGGAAATTGTCTGACCCGCTCTTCATGATCAGGCGATACACACCCACCACTTTTGGCTTACGGGCGAGAATAGAATCCGCAATAAAGTCTTTACGGGTACGGTTGGCATCGACGATAGCCGCGATAATGTTGTTCGGGACCGATTCGTAGTTCGCCAGCAGCTGCTTGGTATCTTTCGGCAGACAGTAGCCGCCGTAGCCAAAGGACGGGTTGTTGTAGTGGTTGCCGATACGCGGATCCAGGCATACCCCTTCGATAATCTGCTTGCTGTTCAGCCCCTGGCTTTCAGCATAGCTGTCGAGTTCGTTGAAATAGGCAACGCGCAGCGCCAGATAGGTGTTAGCGAACAGTTTGATCGCTTCCGCTTCGGTGGAGTCGGTAAACAGGGTCGGGATATCCTGCTTGATTGCGCCTTCTTTCAGCAGGTCTGCGAAACGTTCGGCACGCGCAGAGCGCTCACCGATGACAATACGCGACGGGTGCAGGTTGTCGTACAGCGCACGGCCTTCACGCAGGAACTCAGGAGAGAAAATAACATTATCAATCCCTAAACGTTCTTTGATGTCGCGGGTGAACCCCACCGGGATGGTCGATTTAATGATCATCACCGCATTCGGGTTGATCTCGGTGACATCGCGAATAACCGCTTCAACCGTTGAGGTATTAAAGTAGTTGGTTTTCGGATCGTAGTCAGTCGGCGTCGCAATGATCACGTAGTCGGCATTACGATAGGCGTCGTGCTTGTCCGTAGTGGCACGGAAATTTAACGGCTTTTCTGCCAGATATTCCTGAATCTCTTTATCGACAATCGGAGAGATCTTCTGGTTAAGCATATCCACTTTGGCCTGTACGATATCCAGGGCCACCACTTCGTGGTTTTGCGCAATCAGGATACCGTTCGATAAACCAACATAACCTGTACCGGAAATAGTAATTTTCATTCGATTACACTTTAATCAGTTAACTGGGTAATGGCGGATAGCCACGAAATTAAATAATGCTGTGGGCGGTTTTACGCTTTGACCAGTGGGATGTCAAGAATAAGCCATAAGGTCAATAATACGATTAAAATCTGCCCCTATGGCTTCCATTATGGATAATGCATTACTTGAGAAGAGCTAAAATCTCTTCGGTTTTTGCATTCATCAACGCCGTATCCGCTCTGGACTCAACGTTCAGGCGCACCACCGGCTCCGTGTTGGATGTGCGCAGGTTAAAGCGCCACTCAGGGTATTCAATACTGATACCGTCCGTTGTGTCGATGTGTGCGGCCGCCGGCTCATACTGCGCCCGGATGCGCGCGATCGCCTCCGCCGCATTACCCAGCTTGCGGTTGATCTCCCCCGACGCCGGGAACGCCGCCTGGCGGTCCGCCACCAGCGATTTCAGCGAGCTGTTCTTCAGGCACAGCAGCTCCGCCACCAGCAGCCACGGGATCATCCCGCTGTCGCAGTAGGCGAAGTCGCGGAAGTAGTGGTGCGCGCTCATCTCCCCGCCGTAGATGGCGTCTTCCTGGCGCATCCGCTCCTTGATGAACGCATGCCCGGTCTTCGACATCACCGGCTGCCCGCCGCTGCGGGTCACGATGTCCACCGTGTTCCACGTCAGGCGCGGGTCGTGAATGATTTTCGCCCCCGGCTGCTTCTGCAGGAACGCTTCCGCCAGCAGGCCGACAATGTAGTAACCCTCGATAAACGACGCCTCGTCATCGAACAGGAAGCAGCGGTCGAAGTCGCCGTCAAAGGCGATCCCCATGTCCGCCTGATGCGCACGCACCGCGTCGGCGGTGTCCTGGCGGCACTCCGGCAGCAGCGGGTTCGGGATACCGTTCGGGAAATGGCCGTCCGGCTGATGATGCACCTTGATAAAGGTCACCGGCGCCCCGGCCGCCGCGAAGCGTTTCTCCACCTCATCAATCACGTGCCCCGCCGCCCCGTTGCCGGAGTTCACCACCAGCTTCAGCGGACGGGTGAAGTTCGCCAGGTCCACGTAGCCCATCAGGTGGTCAACGTACTCCTTCAGCACCGAAATCTGGCGCAGGGTGCCGCGACGCGCCGGGTCAACAGGCGGGAACTGGTTTTCCTCCGCCAGGCGCTGGATGTCACGCAGGCCGGTGTCGCCGCTGATGGGCTTCGCGTTCTCGCGCACCAGCTTCATGCCGTTGTAGTTCATCGGGTTGTGGCTCGCCGTCACCTCGATACCGCCGTCCACCCCGAGGTGGAAGGTGGCGAAGTAAATCTCTTCGGTACCGCTCAGGCCGATATCCAGCACGTCGGTGCCGGCGTCCATCAGCCCGCGGGCCAGCGCCAGCTTCAGCGACTCGCTGGTGAGGCGCACATCGCCCCCCACCACTATCTTCCCGGGTTTCAGAAATTCGCCGTAGGCGCGGCCGATACGGTAGGCGATGTCCTCGTTCAGCTCCTCGCCCAGTTCACCACGGATGTCATAAGCCTTAAAGCATGTTAACTGTGTCATTCTGCGTTTTGTCCCGAAAAAAATTAGCAACGACCATACTGGTCTTTAATACGAATAATGTCGTCCTCGCCAAGGTACGACCCCGACTGGATCTCCAGCACTTCCAGCGGAATGCGGCCCGGGTTTTCCAGGCTGTGCTCGGCGCCAATCGGAATAAAGGTGGACTGGTTCTCGGTCAGCAGGAACTGCTTGCCGTTGACCGTCACCTGACCGGTGCCGGCGAGAATGACCCAGTGCTCGGCGCGGTGGTGGTGCATCTGCATCGAGAAGGCGCCGCCCGGTTTCACGGTGATACGGTTGACGTTGAAGCGCGGGGTCTGGACCACCACGTCGCAGCGGCCCCAGGGACGGTAAATCTCGCGGTGGCGCTTGTATTCGCTGCGCTGGTTCTGCTTGAGGAACTCGACCGCCTTCTTCACGTCCTGGGAACGCTCGCGGTTCATCACCAGCACGGCGTCCTTGGTGCTGACAATCACCAGGTTCTCCACGCCGATGGCCGCCACCAGCTTCTCGTCGCTGTTGATGTAGCAGTTTTCGCTGTTGTGCACCCACGCGTCGCCGCTGAGGACGTTGCCCTGCTCATCTTTCGGGCTGACCTCCCACAGGGCGGACCAGGAGCCGACGTCGCTCCAGTCGGCATCGAGACCGACCACCACCGCGTCGGCGGTTTTCTCCATCACCGCGTAGTCCACGGACTCGTCCGGGCACTCGCAGAAAATGTCATGCGGGATGCTGATGAAGTCGCTGCCGTTGTCGGCGGCGTTCACCGCGGCCTGGCAGGCTTCGAGGATATCCGGGCGGAATTTGGCCAGCTCGGAGAGGTATTTTTTGGCGCGGAACATAAACATGCCGCTGTTCCAGTAGTACTCCCCGGAGGCGAGGTAGGCCTCAGCGCGCTCGCGGTCCGGCTTCTCCACGAAGCGGGCCACCTGGTACGGGGTGTGGGCGCTGTCGGTGAGGGCCACGCCGCGCTGGATGTAGCCGTAGCCGGTTTCCGGGGCGTTCGGCACGATACCGAAGGTGACCAGGTGGCCTTCATCGGCATACTGCTCGGCGACGCGGATGGCGTCGTGGAAGACCGGCTGGTTATTGATGATATGGTCGGCGGCGAGAACCAGCATCAGCGGGTCGTCACCGTGACGGGTGGCCTGAAGGGCCGCCAGAGCAATGGCCGGGGCGGTGTTGCGCCCGACCGGCTCGAGAATAATGTTGTTGGACAGCCTGTTGAGCTGGCGCAGCTGTTCGGCCACCAGGAAGCGGTGCTCTTCGTTACAGATGACCATCGGTTCATGGATTTCAAGGCCCGAGAGTCGGGTGATGGTTTCCTGCAGCATGGAGTTCTGCCCGTACAGCCGGAGGAACTGTTTCGGGTAAAGCTCGCGAGACATCGGCCAGAGACGACTGCCGGTACCGCCAGCCATTATCACAGGAAGTAACATATTAATATCCTTTAATTAAAACCCTGTTATTTAACACCCAGTAAATCACTGAGGCCAGAAGCAGACTAATATAGGCGTACAAGATAATAAATATGGCAAATTCTTAAAAAGGTTAAAAATTAGATATTAGAAATATTTTTAGAAAGGAAATGCTTAAGGTCAGGTTGCAACATTAAATATAAAATTAAAACAGTCAGGCCAAATGGCCTGACTGTTTGAAGAAAATTATTCCAACCACTCTGTGTGGAACACACCGTCTTTATCTGTACGCTTATAGGTGTGCGCACCAAAGTAATCACGCTGAGCCTGAATCAGGTTAGCTGGCAGAACTGCGGAACGGTAGCTGTCGTAGTAGGCAATGGCGGCAGAGAACGTCGGTACCGGAATACCATTCTGCACGGCATAAGCCACGACATCACGCAGCGCCTGCTGATAGTCATCAGCGATCTGTTTGAAGTATGGCGCCAGCAGGAGGTTAGCAATGCCCGCGTTTTGCGCATACGCATCGGTGATCTTCTGCAGGAACTGTGCACGAATGATGCAACCCGCGCGGAAAATCTTAGCGATCTCTCCGTAGTTCAGATCCCAGTTGTATTCATCAGAAGCAGCACGCAGCTGAGAGAAGCCTTGAGCATAGGAAACGATTTTACCGAGGTATAAAGCGCGACGCACTTTTTCGATAAATTCAGCTTTATCACCTGCCGGCTGAGCCTGCGGACCACTCAGCACTTTCGAAGCGGCTACACGCTGGTCTTTCAGAGAAGAGATATAACGAGCAAAAACGGACTCGGTGATCAGAGACAGAGGTTCGCCGAGATCCAGTGAGCTTTGGCTGGTCCACTTACCGGTACCTTTGTTTGCTGCTTCATCAAGAATGACATCGACGAGGTATTTACCCTCTTCATCCTTCTTGGTGAAGATATCTTTGGTAATGTCGATCAGGTAGCTGCTTAGCTCACCTTCGTTCCATTCGGTGAAGGTTTGCGCCAGCTCTTCGTTGGAAAGTGCCAGACCGCCTTTCAACAGCGCATAAGCTTCAGCAATCAACTGCATGTCACCATACTCGATGCCATTATGAACCATCTTCACATAATGGCCAGCACCGTCAGCACCGATATAGGTCACACATGGCTCACCGTCTTCAGCAACCGCAGCAATCTGCTTCAGAATCGGAGCAACCAGTTCATAGGCTTCTTTCTGCCCACCAGGCATGATGGAAGGCCCTTTCAGAGCCCCCTCTTCACCACCGGAAACACCGGTACCGATAAAGTTAAAACCTTCGGCAGACAGTTCACGGTTACGACGGATGGTGTCCTGGAAGAAGGTGTTGCCGCCATCAATGATGATGTCGCCTTTATCAAGGTAAGGCTTCAGGGAATCGATGGCGCTGTCGGTGCCAGCCCCGGCCTTCACCATCAACAGGATACGACGTGGTGTTTCAAGGGATTCAACAAACTCTTGTACTGTGTAGTAAGGAACCAGTTTCTTGCCTGGGTTTTCGGCAATCACTTCTTCGGTCTTTTCACGGGAGCGGTTGAAAACGGAGACGGTATAACCACGGCTTTCGATGTTCAGCGCAAGGTTACGCCCCATCACAGCCATACCGACAACCCCGATCTGTTGCTTGGACATTACATACTCCTGTCAGGTGTGGTCACTGCGACATGTTCGCAGCTTAAATGTGATGATAATGTTAGCCCAATAATGTAAGGACAAACAAGTATAATTCTTAAAAAGAAAGGTAATGTTCAATTAATAATGAATAAAAAAATACCTTATCTAAAGCTAACAATGTATATTGAACATCCTCTTGCTTTTTGTAGTGAATAATCTAATAGAGAGCCATAATTTTATCATCGTACGTGGCATTTTTAAAAACTTTCTAAATGAAAAGATTTCTTTCACTACTGATCCCGTTTGGCTTGATGAATTAGAAATCCCCACATTATATACAGCTCCAGGGAAAGGCAAACTGCCATAAGAATAACCAGCCTTGCTCATATAATTTTTTATGTAACGATGGCTTCCTAGTAACTCTTTAATGTATAAAAGTGGCAAATTCCCATACTCATCATAGAATTTTTCAAAAAAAGAAACTCGAACAATATTTGATGTACCACAAATTGTATCAAATGCTTTATTCAAAAGAGCTACATTACCTCCGGAATATACATATCCTACATCAATAAGCCAACCATAAAAGTATTCTCCCGCATTTTTCTTGATCCTATCATTGATAAATTCAACTAATTCTCGGTGTACAAAATCATCATAATCTACAACCATAAAAAAATCATTAGCTTTACAATATTTTAAGGCTTCGTAAACTCGCGCCCCTTTATCTTTACGGATCAAATCATGGTAAGCTTCAGGATCAACACTTTTATTTGGTAACGATATAAATTCAAAATCAGACTCTAAAACAGTTACATTTTCATGATTAGCTGATTTTGGCAAATCTGTACCGCGGTTACAAATAATATAACAATGCCAGTTATCGTTTGTTTGTCCAAAGATTGACTTCAACGTATGCTCAAGATTGGTTTTAACACTCTGCCAATCCTGTACTGACCTATAATGCCTAACAGGAATTATAAAATTAATTGCAAAGTCACTCATAATTTTCAACCTTTTGTTTCTTTCTCGTTTTAATTGCTGTTAGAGATTCAGAAATTTCTTTTCTGGCCAATATGAATATGAAAAAACAATATATTACAACACCAGATAAAATCAACACTAATACATTCAACAACTCATTAGCCGCACTTAATTGCCTGTCTATAACATAGCAACCTAGATACATCAGGACAACAGAAGTTAAAGGTTTAATAAAATTAGAAATATAAGAAAAAGTAGTAACGCCTAAAATTCTAGATATATAGTAAACCGTATAAGGCCATATGATAAAAGTCTTTATAGCAATCGATACAATTAATACTAGTGCTCCATCCTTAGCAAACAAAAAAACTAAAAGAGCTGTCGTTATCTGCTGAAAAATTTGATACTTGAGAATCCAAGCAGTATTTCCCAAGCCCTTAATAAGAGACATTTGCAGTGAGCCAATACATGAAATAAAACCGATTACACAACAAACTTGAATGACAGGAATGGCTACAAGCCATTGAGCTCCGAATACAAGTGGAATAAGATGAGGAGAAATTATTATTAATCCCGTAAAAGCAGGTAAGCTCAATAGAGTTGAGAAAAAGGTCGTTTTAAAAAAAACATTCTTTAATTGCGATGGTTTTGTTTGCACTGATGCATAAAGAGGATAGCTAACATTCGCAATAGCATTATTCAAAACATCAGCAATAGAACCAAAAACCCTGCGACTAAAGGCATATATTCCTAAAGTGGTGACGCTACCGTACACTCCAATAATAACATTATCTATACTAATTGAAGTAACTAGTTTTGTAAACGTCGTAGTTATACCAAAACGACTTAATTCAGTAAAGCTTGATTTATTGAAAATAGGTCTAAGTTTAAGTTTAGAAGAAGTCGCTAAGATTATGTAACTGATTACTGATGTGCTTAACTGGCTTAAAACAATGGCCCAAACTCCACCACCAAAATATAATACTGGCAAGCATAATATTATGGATGCAATAGAACAATACATAGTTCTTATTGCTATTGATTTAAAAGCCATCGTTCTTGTTAAAAACGACAATGGTACAATCGCGCATGAATCTATTACTATTTTTAACGCTATTACAGGGTATACAGTTTTAAAAACAATATTGAATGTAGGAATTACATAATATTCAACAATTAAACTAGATATGAAATAAATAGACAAGGAAGAAACTAAGCAAATAAAAAAAACAGTGTTAAAATGTTTTTTGTCGACATTTTTGAATTGAATTAGAGCATCACCAAAGCCTACAGCACAAATACTCGTTAGGATAGTAGTTATAGTTGCTGCCAAGGTTACAGCGCCTAGATCACCAGGCGTTATAATCCTTGATGCTAATGAAAAAATTAATAATGAACTAAATGCCGGAAACAAATTACTGAAAAAATACCATGCGACACCTGAATAAAGGTTTTTTTTGTCAGGTTGTAGATTATCTAATTCATTACTTTTTTTCATTTTTACACTTAATGGTGTTAAACAGATATCGTTATATCCAATATCTGTTATGTAAATTAATTTAATCAGTTAACAGCTGTTGCTTAAGTACTGCTTTGTATTAAAAATTTAAATATCACTGTTTTTTTTGTTTTCCCATAAGTCATATGGAAAAGCATTAAATAAAGGCAAAGCTATATGGTGAACGTTAATTGAACATGCAGGCTTAACCTTAAATGCGTCTTCGATACTGTGCACAATAGGGTACGTGTCACGTCCAGTACCTAAATAATAATCATCATACTTAAATGATGATTCTCCGCTACTATTTTCAAGTAACACAGCAGGTATACCATAAGCCTCTGCTATAATTACCCCATGTAATGAACTTGAAATAACAAACTCACTATTAACAATTTGGCGTGTAAATGATATAGCACCTTGTTTTGGAGAACAAATGTTATTATTATATTTTTTATATAACGAAAAATCCTCATTCATATGTGGGATTACGATAAAATCTTTTTTTTGTTCATTATTTATTAATAACGTATCACGTGAGAAAAAAAATGGTAGTAATAAACCAGGATCGCCATAAATTTCAGGAACTTTAAGACCCATATCTAATAATAGTTTTCGCGTTTTTGGCCCTCGAACAGCTCTAACATCAAGGTTCTTGAATTTTAAAGCATCTAGACTAATTTTTCCATTGATCCCCGTCCCCCATACGCAGTCATTTTCGTTAGCGAAGTGCATAACGGAACCAATTGCCATTAATTTATTTTTAACATTAATTTTTTGAGTAAGTTCAAGATCTTTTAAAGCTAACATCTGTTGTACAACGATCTTAGATAAATGATCTCCTGCATTAAAACTACCGTCTTTAGGTTCCCACCAAAATACACATTTTTTTTCTTGTGACTTTCTGCTTATGATGAAATCAAACATTTTATTTCCTACTATTAGTTTAAATTAAATAATTGTTTTTATAATTTTAGAGATATAATCGTCTCCAAACTCTGAATTTAGTTCATCAATAGTATTTTTATCAAAACCAATTTTCTTATCAAAGCCACTTTTTTGACTTTCAATAAATTCCATCATAGAAATGATGTTATTAAAAGTCAATAAGATATCACTTTTGGATTCAGATTGAACCCATTCTAAAAAAGGGGTTTTTATCGCCAGCACTGGCAATTGTTGTGTCAAAGAATAAAAAAAAGAACCAGAAACTATCATGTCTTGATCAGCATGTCCGATTATTAACGCTTTACATGACATAAATAATAAGGAGGCTTCTTCATCAGTTAGATAACGAGGAATGAAAGTAATGTTCTCCTTGTTTGAAAGAATCTCATTTAATTCCTTTTCATATTTTTTATCATTACAAAAACCTGCAATTATTAATTTCTTAGATGGAGGGAAAGAGATAATTATTTCCTCAATTTTTTTATATTTCTCTATTCTCCCAAAGATCAAATATGAGTCCTTATGTACTATCAAGTCACATTTTATGTTAATTTCTTTAAGTGGATATTCATATAAGGGATGAGGTATATATATTTTATCTTCAAATAAGGGGCTATGGACTACAACAACATCAACTAAAAGAGATATTTTTTCAATAATCCATTTTGCAATTTTTATATGAGACTCGAAAGTATCATGAGGATATAAATTATGTTGAATATATATAACTTTATCAAACCGATATTTGAGTACTAAAAGGGAAACAATCAGTTTTAAAACACCCAATAGACTGATTTTCCGCCTTTTAGGAGTTATGATCATATTCTCGATCCAATTTACAATTGCAACACCCCCTCTTTTTTTTTTAAACGTTAAAAAAAAATAAAGCTCTTCTTTAATATTTAAGGGCATGACCGTTGAAAACCCAGATAATATTGAGCGAACTCTTTCTGCATACTTATTAACACCTGAATCATAAGGATAATAAAAAATATTTTTTTGCATCACTTTCCTGTATACTCCATTTCATTAGTTTAAATCAGCAGACAGATTCGCTCATACGATATAAATCGTATACATCTTCATTCATTTTTGTTGAAGAGAATTTTTCAAGATAAGTAACATACGCATTAGAGGCAAGGCTTTCGAGAGTGTCAATATTTTTATCAGCCGCTATTTCATTAAGTAACTGAATAACAATTTCAGTATTATCCATGTCTACTAAGAAACCATTATATTTATCTTTGATAATTTCAGGAAAAGAAGTGCAGGAACTAGCCATAACTGGGAGCTTACAACTAAATGCTTCAAGAGGTACCATGGCCAACCCTTCCCAGCGGGAAGGTATTATCAATAAGTCTGCATTATAATAATATGAATAAATTTCGCTTTTTGGCAACCAGCCAGTAAAATAAGCATTATCTAGATTTTTTCTATTATTATTAATACTTTCTGAGACATAGTCACCGATTATTGTAAACTTAATATTACTGCTTGAATAATTTAATCCGTTAATAATCTTCTCTAATCTATCAAAACCTTTTTGGTAATCAAAGCGACCGACATATAGTATATTAAAAAGATCACTTTTTGGTAATTTATCAATGTGTTCAACTTCAGAAACTCCATTGTATATGGTAAATAACTTTTCTTTAGGTATGCCATTAACCATTGCTATTTCCTTTTCATAGTTACTTACACAAATAATAGCATCGGTAAATTTTGAAAGAAAACGTTCAACTATTGCATATAAATTTAACTTCCATTTACTCTTTGCCATCATGAATGAAAAAGCATGTGGACAGTAAATTACATGACCTTTATAAAAAGGTAAAAATATCAAAACGGTTCTCCCGAATAAGCCTGCAAACGTACTATGTAAATGAATTATCGTCGGCTTTTCTTTGATAACAGTTCTAATGAACATCCAAACAAAAAATATAAAGGATAATAGATTACGTCCATTACGTTTAAAAGTATATATATGAGAATCGCCAATGTTCAGCTCATCTCTTTGTGAATCAGGAATCAAACAACATACTCTTTCAATGTTATCGTTTTTAATTTGCGATAGAAGTAGTTCATTCATAACGGAGGATACTCCTCCCTTAATAACTTCAGCAACATGAAGTACTTTCATTTTAGTTTTCCAACTCTTCAAGTAATAAATTAATTTTTTCTGCAGAGTGTTTCCATGAAAAACGATGGCTATTCTTGACTCCTAATTTTTTGAGTTTAACCCTTAATTCAGCATCATTGTAAATTTCAAGCAAAGCATTTTGCATTTCATGTTTTGAATGGGGAGAAAAATAAAGAACACTTTGTTCTAATACCTCGGGCATAGAGGCTTCGTTAGAGGCTATGACAGGACATCCACATGCTTGAGCTTCTAATGGAGGTATTCCAAAACCTTCATAAAAAGAAGGGAAGATGAAAAACTCCGCATTCATATATAGCTGAATCAATTTATCATCATCGACTCTACCTAGAAAGTGTATCCTTGGATCATCTTCGTTACTGAAATTCATTTTCTTAAAACTTGCAGCCCCTCCTCCTATAATTTTTAAGTTTAGATCGATTTCAGTACTTAGAAAGGCATCAATTAATCCATGAAAATTTTTATGATAATTTGGTGATGATACTGCTAATGCATATGGTTTTTCTTTATCAATACGGTTTGGTGTAGTAGTATGGAATTCTTGCCCTACAGCATTGTAGATAACATCGATTTTATTTTTATCTATATGGAAGAAGTTTGATATCTCATTCTTTGAAAAGTTACTAACGGTAATTATTTTCTTTGAATTTTTAAGAATTTTAGGGACTAACCAGCCATATAACAATCTAAATTTTAATGAAAAACTTTTGGGATATCTTTTATAGGTGATGTCATGATGAGTGACAACTTGGTTATTATAAAACGCTGGTGCAGTACTACATAGATTAAGTAGCAAAGGGTCATTGTTTTTTTTTAGAAACATAGGTAGGGTCAATTGCTCCCAATAATGCCCATCTTTTCCAGAAACAACTTCAATGTTACACTTACCCTCAAATGAACTTACAAGTTTTTTATGTGGAACTAAGAAAATAATATCATCGCGAACTTTAATTAACTCTTTTGAAATCTCAAGAGCAAAACGCTGAACACCAGTTACTTGTTGGGTTAAAAATCTACCGTTTATATATAACATATTACCTTCAGTATAAGTTTGGTGTATTAATAAAAAGTTTTTTACTTGGGTTTGAGATATCGTTATTTATATAAATTTTATCAGTCTCTTTAGAACTTAATAACTTAGATTTATTATCATTCCATAAAATTATTCTTTGCGAATTATCTGATGGGTTTCTCATAGTCACAGAAACATTGTCATTAATGATACTAGCAGATATATCTTTACCCTGTACCAGTTTCATCAATTCATACATAGCAACAGCTGAAGATTTCGGATGATAATAATGATCGAAGAATCCAAAATTATTCTCTTTATTCTTTCTTTGAACTCCGTCGTCGGAGTAATCATACCACCAAATTCCTTTTATATTTTTATCAGACATTGCTAGCAATGTATATTTAAAAGCAAATATAGCAGCATTCAAACGGGTCACTCCGCCCTCACCATCATATGTAGGGACTCCCATTTCAGTTATATAGATAGGCACATTAACGCCGTTATTTCTCCTAGCTAAGTGATTTTGATATTCAATCACATCATTGAAATTATCGGTTGGATTTCTTAATTTTTTATTACCATGCATAAATGAGTAGGGATGAAGTGACACACCATCTAAGTATTTCAATATCCCCTTTTTTAGTAACTCATCGAACCACATTACATCCCGTGCATTGGTTGGATTTATCGTTCCAGACACAACTATTGCTGAGGGATCTATCTCTTTTATAGTTTCGTATGTTTGTTTCACAAGTTCCAAGTAAATATCTGTCGAAGGAACATTTACGCTCCTATCTTTTATTCCTGTTTTGTATACCCATTCATTCCATACTTCATAATATTTCACTTTCCCTTTATTTAAACTAACAATATATCTAACGTATTTTTTAAAAGCTTTTATTTGTTCTTCATTTTCAGGATATCCTGATGGTGTGTAATTACCGTTACCATATGCAAGTACAATCATGGCGTTATGGTTGTTGTTAGCCATCGTGTCAATCAAATCTTGGTTTTTTTTTGCAGCGTTACTCAGTGAAAAACTCCCTGGTTTTTTTTCTACCCACTCCCATGTAATATCACTACGAATACTATTAAAGCCATATTTTTTCAAATTAGAAGTTATTTGCTGAGCATTTTGTGAGTACCTTTGCGCATGTGTATGTATCCCAATTTCAAATGCATGAACAGAAGGCACAAAGCAAGTTTGCGCAAAAAATAATGCTAGTAAATTATTTTTGAAATTCATTGGACGCCTTATCTAATAATTTTATGATTGAAATTGAAAGAAAGTTTACATGCATTTTTATCAAACAAAAAACCTATTAATACGCCCAAGCTTGTTGAATAAAAAACTGATTCAAAAAGGTTGTATGTAACTCCACCAACCATAATGCAAAAACAAATGATGTAATATTTCTTTGCCAGAGAGGCATCATAAAACCTTGAAAATAAGAATTTAAAAACAAACAAACCGACCAAAATTACACTAACAAACCCACAAATAACATACATGTAAACTAAAACATTATCTCCTGGACTGTAAAATTTAGGAGAAAAATATTGAGCTGGTGTACCTATTGCACCAAAACCTTTACCAACAAAAATAGATATACTATCATCGAGCAACGATATAGCTCTAGGCCATGTACTATACATCCGCATCAAAAGCGTATTTTGAGGATCATATGTTTCATATTTTAATTGTGGGATCATGTAAAAATAACTAAATAAAATCGACACAATGATGATTATTTTGACCATTATTTTAGTCAAAAAGACTGGAGTGAGCATTAAAACCAATGCAATGATTAAAGTTACTATAGTAGTTTTAGTCGTCGTCAAATATATAAAATAAATTGAAGTTAAAAAAATCAAGAAAGCCAGTACAAATTTTTTGTCTTCGAAAAATTTTGAAATGATAAAAAAAGAGGAAATCATTAAAAGAGTTGCAGCATCAAAAGATGCGGCAGTAAATCCTGGGTTACGTAATACTCCACCAGTTGTCCAATCTCGAGATATGACTTTATCAACCCCACCGACATTTATTATCCCGCCCAACCATGGCGCACCGAACATACTTACATAGGCAATGCCAATGCAACAAGTAATGAATAAAAAGAAATATACTTTTTGGGTTCCATTGAACACATAATAGGCAATTGTTTTGCTATAGGTCAAGCAATAAAAGAAAGGTATCATTATATACAAACCAAAAGAGGCTTGTAATGTGCTAAAATTTCCAATCCCTATTATAAAATATAATATCACCAAGGTAACCAAAACAAGAGATACAGGTTTGGTCATTACGTCGATTGCCCATCGCCTCAGCATAAGTATAAGCATCATTAACGTTGGTACATAATTTAATGGTTGAAAAATTATTCCAATAGGACCTGAAAAAGCTTTAACTAATATAAACGCTAAAAAAACTTGAGGCACAATTTTATTTATGTCTATTCTCATGCTTTTACCATTTTATTATTTTTAACTATCTTATTGTATATTTTAAGATAGTTATCAACATGAATTTCGGAACAAAATGGGTTTTGTTTGTCGCGTAAAGTTTGCATAACAGAACTAATAGTACTTTTCAACTCTTGTTCGTCAAATGAATGGATATCTTTAACCCATGGAAAAAATGATGATATTTCTGTAATTCCACCAACATAATTCGTATAAACCGGTTTATAGGCTAGTGCACTTTCAACGACAACTCTTCCAAAAGGTTCATTCCATTTTATTGGTAACAATACTGCATCAACTTTATTTAAGAATTCATCAACTGGAATATAGCCAAGAATTTCAACATTTGATTTCTTTGCTTTTTTTAATAAATCCTTTGACTCTTCTGATGCATCAGGTTTCCCTGCAGCTACAAATTTGCAAGCCTGATATTTTTGAGCGATATTAATATAATCATCAAATCCCTTGTCCGAGGTTAGTCTCCCAATATAGCCAATGGTTATTTTATCTATATTATTGTGGCTAATTGTAATATTCGGTTTTAAAACAGGGTTATAAATATAGCCATGTAGCCCTTTATTAGCGAAACCAAATCTATAATGAAAGTCGGATATATATTTACTAATTCCTATAAAAGCATCGACATCCTGACTCATATATTTTTTATACAGAACGTTAAGTTTTACAAAAATATTTGTTGGTTTAATGTTTTTGCCATTCTTAAACAACGTAGAGTTGGGATGAAAGAGATAATAATCCCTAGTAGTATGCACTATTGGGATGTTCATTTTTCTTAAAACCCTCCATACTCCAACAGAAAATCCGGAGAGGTTATTAGTATGTACTATATCAGGACGCAAATCCTGAAGAATAGTATTAACTAATTTAACCATTTTTCTGTTATATAGATCTTTTATATGCCATTGTAATCTATGAATTTTGCTGTGCTCACTGCTATCATATGGCCAATAACAATTAAGGAGAGGTAAGTAATATATCTTTATACCATTAACTGAGTCTATTTTTAAGTTTTTCCCTTCGTGCAGGGTTAAAACTGTAACTTCAACGTTTCTTTTGACAAGGGATTCTGCTAAAACCTGAACGGAGACCTCCGCTCCACCTAATCTGTATGGATAATACAATGTATTGATGATAGTAATCTTCATTCTTTTTTCCTTATTTTTTAAAAGATTTTAGTATGCTCCATCACGGTTCAAAACAACGGCAATAGTTTTAAACAAAATGGCAATATCATTCCACATCGACCAATTTTTAACATACCACGAATCTAAGTATACTCGTGTATCATAGTCAACATCACTCCTGCCACTAACTTGCCAAAGCCCTGTCATACCAGGCTTACTAAGAAGATAATAATCCACTTCCTCATTATAACGTTGTAATTCCTCTGTGATAATGGGTCGTGGTCCTACCAAGCTCATTTCACCTTTAAGAACATTGAAAAGCTGGGGCAATTCGTCAAGACTCGTTCTTCGAAGAAAATGCCCTATTTTCGTAATTCTTGGGTCATTCTTCAATTTAAATGTCTTTTCCCATTCTTCTCTCGCTTCATTATCGTTTATTAATAAATTCTCTAATACCTCTTTAGAATTTATCACCATAGATCGAAACTTCAAGCATTTAAATTTTCGCCCATTTTTACCTACTCGCTCATGACCATAAATAGCCGGCCCGCCGTCTTTTCTCACTTTATGGCTTATATATACTAACAACGGAGAGATAATAATTATTATTGATAATGAGCCTATAATATCAAATGCTCTTTTTAAGATTCTGGAGGAGAGTTTTGCCAAATTTTGCTGCACACGGAATATCATAACTTCATGGCTAAATATAAAAGACATATCAGTGCTGTCAAGAGGAACACCTCGAAGAGTAGGTATCACGGAAACATATCTAAACCCTTTGATCATGAATTCCCTCAACCAACGATTTCTGGTTTCTCCCTCGTTCGCTTCTACTGCAACTATGAATTGTGTTCTTTTATCTATTGTTTCTAACCATTCGGGTGAGACATCTAAATTTTTTACATTCGTTAACGATAAACATTCATTACCATCAACAGATGTTGTTATAAAACCAACGACATGTAGGCCGAGATTTTTTTCGCTATTTATTGCTTTATATGCTTCATTTGCATTTTTACCACTCCCTATAATCCAAGTATCCCGAAGCCAAAAACCTGACTTATCTAATAAATATTTAGTTCCAATTCTAAAGAAAGGAACTAATAAGAAAGAAAATAACCATGTTAATAGCCAAACATACCGTGAAAAATACCATTTTGCGAATGCGATTACCGCTATTTCAATAACTGCAAATATAACCAACGTTCGCAATATTTCCTTCAATTCAAACCAAAATGTCTTCCGATAAAAATAATGCCTTAACCTTACGCCAAACCAAATTACACAGCATACCCCAAGCAACCAGTGTAGGGCTATCCATCCATAAATTTGCTCATCAGGGACACGCTGTTGAAAGTTCGTAAGAACCTGCGACAAAATCCACAGTGACAAATATAGAGATACAACAAAACTAACAAAATCAGATATTGCCAATGCAATAATACAATAAAAATTTCTTTGCAAAAATTTCATAGGTTCCTCTGTCTTCATTTATTCGACATATGGAATTAAACTAACTAGGCCTTGTGTAACAAGGCCCGATAACTTATTTATTATTCTTTTCGGAATATGCATACCCATAATGGTTGTAACCATAGCCATAATAACTACTGGCTTTTCTTACCATCCCATTAAGGATACAACCTTTTACATTCACTCCGCTTTGCTCAAAACGTTTAATACTCACAAGTATTTCTTTGGTAGTATTAATTTCAAATCTTGCCACGAGTAAAGTAGTACCAACATAACGACCAATAATTGCAGCATCTGTGACTGCTAATATAGGGGGAGTATCTATAATTACTAAATCATAAAGCTTAGATACTTGCGAAATCAATTCATTAAAGCGTGGATGCATCAACAATTCGGCAGGATTGGGCGGAACCTGACCGCGGGGAATGTAATCAAAATTCCCTTTTGTAACAGTTGTAATCACTTTTTCAAGGGATACTCTTCCAGATAAATAGTCAGATAAGCCATTATCATTATTGGAACCCAATATTTTATGTACATAACCTTTGCGAAGGTCAGCATCAATAAATAATACCTTTTTTCCACTAGAGGCCATTGTCGCCGCTAAATTTGTACTTATAAATGTTTTTCCTGCATTTGGACTTGCACCTGAAATCATTAATATATTATTTTTTGCTTCCATCATTGCAAAGTGAAGGCTTGTACGGAGACTCCTAATAGCTTCTATTGCTAGATCAGCGGGGTTTTCTATTGCAAGTAAAGATTCAGGTTCTTTTCGTTTATTATTGCCTTTGACTAGATTTGCCTTATACCATTCAGCTACAGGAACGCTTGCATAGACATTTATACCAGCCTCTTCTAATTGCTCTGGTGATTCTATACCTCTTAATAAAAACATTCTTAACAAGACAATGCCAATAGAAATAAATGCACCAAGAATTGTTCCTATTATTATTATTAATATTTTTTTAGGCTTTACTGGGTTAGGTTCAGTAACTGCATCATCTACAATACGGACATTACCTATAGCACTTGATTTCGCAATATTGAGCTCTTGTTGACGATTTAATAATTGTAAATATACTGCCCTTCCAGACTCAACATCGCGGCTTAATCTTAGTACTTCCTGTTGCGTAGAAGGCATGGAGCTAACACGTTTGTTTAGCTTAACTTTCTCATCTTGAAGTGTTTTCCTTTTTTCAACTAATGCTTTATATGTAGGATGCTCTTTTGTATATAACTGCGATATTTCAGCTTCTTTAAATGTCAATTCATTTAATTGATTATCAACATTTACAATTTGATCAAGAACTGACTTTGCTTCCATCGTTAAATCAACGGAGTCTTTCTGTTTTCTATAAGCATTTAATTTATCTTCTGCAAAATCAAGATCACTCCTTACTTTCGGTAACTGCTCGTTCAAAAAATCCAAGCTTTTAGCATCTTGTGCCGCTTGTCTTTCCACATTTTGCTCTAAGTAATTATTGCTGATGCTATTTAAAATATTCTTTATTAAGGTCGGGTTGTCACCTGTTAACGTCAATGAAAGCATACCAGTATCTTTCCCCTGATCGGCAACATTAAAGGCGTCTTGCAAGTTGCTAATCGCTTTCAACTTATTAAGATAGGTAATTACAAATTCACTTCCCGGTTGCGCGTTAATTTCTTTAATTAATAGAGTAACACCTTTGTCATTTATTAACTCGCCAACTTTTCCCTCGAGAGTAAAATCGTCACCAGCAATAGTATATCTTTCCCCATCATTTACAGTTAAAATCACCTGAGGAGCATCTCCTCCCTCAACTTGTGGTAAATAAAGTTTTCCAACTGTAATAGATCCTGACTCCTCTCCCAAGAGCCTTGCAACCCCACGTCCAATTACAGGAAAATACTTTTGTTTTACCTGAGCCTGTAAATTAAGATCATCAACTGTTTTTCCTAAAATCATTCTTGACTGGAGTAGGGTTAATTCAGGTGCAGACTCTGGTTGACTATTCGGTAATATTTGATTGATACTATTTAGAATAGCGTTCCCTTGTTTTTGTTCAACTTGTATTAAAGCATCAGCTTGATATATAGGGGTTGCTAGCAGTGTATATAATACAGCTAATACAGTAAAAGCTGATGTAATAGAAATTATTAGTTTTCTATTATCTATAAGCTCACCCAACAAACGTCCAAGATCAAAATCATCTGATTCAGCTTGTTGAGTTTTGTTATTAACAATCGGTGTCATGCAGTTATTCCTAGATTCTTATACCAATTTTTCTGCCCAATTTTGGCAGCATTGGTCAATTAATTGATATACTGATTCAAAGGCCTCATCGCTTTTACGATATGGGTCTGGAATTTCTTTTGCTCCCAACCAATGACCTAATAGTAGAGTTTTCCCTCTTGCCTCAGGGGCAATTCGACAAACATGCTCTATTTGTCTCTGTTCCATAACAAGAATAACATCATATTGGCTTGCAATCTTTGAAGTTAACTGTCTACTAACATGACCATCAAGATGTAAATTATGTTTCTCAGCTACGCGTATCGCTGAACCATCTGCTGGATGATTTATCAATGCAGCAACCCCAGCAGATTCAATATGTTTACTAGGCAAAAGTGATTTTAAGATACGCTCAGCAATAGGAGAACGGCATATATTACCCGTACAAATAACCAAAATAGATTCAAACATTTTATGGCCACGTCCTTATATATCTTACAGTTTCAGTCATATCATGTACGCCAGTAATAGTAGGTACTAGTTGGGAAATTACACGATTCCAACGTACTAATGGAGCCGATGTGACATAGACGATATCATAAGGTTGTAACTCAAATTCTGTACCAAGTACCATCGCGGAAGCATCTTGCGCGTTCAACTGATATATATTAGCAATTTTACCTTGTTTATCACCTTTCAACTGCCGAATTACGAAGACCCCCGTAGCATCACTGTATGCTTGAGACATACCTTCAGCATTCCCAATTGCCTCCGCTAATGTCATTCCACTCCGATCCATCTTCAATGTGCTCTGTTTGCCGACCTCTCCCATGACAAACACTTTAAGATCATCATTTCGTGGTACAAAGAGAATATCCCCTGGATATAACATTTGATTTTGTGTCAAATCACCTTTTTGCATTAATGCATAAAGTGATATTTTAGTATCTTTACCATTATGAGTCAGTACAACATTACGCCAGTCTGCGTCTGGTGCCAGTCCACCCGCAGCATTTATTGCATCCATCACCGTTAAAGGAATATTGGTAATAGGTTGCTGGCCTGATTTTGTCACTTCACCTGTCACGTACACCTTTTGAGAGCGAAAAGCAGCAACGCTCACATCGACCTGAGGACTCTCAATATAGGTGGTCAAACGGTTAGCTATATCCTGGCGTACCTGACTCAGCGTTTTACCCGCCACCTGCACCTTACCAATATATGGGTAGAAAATGGTGCCATCGGAGTTAACCCAGTTACCGGTATCGCTGGCACTGCGATACTGCCCTGCAGGAGTAGTTAATTCCGGATGATCCCACACCGTGACCATCAGCACGTCACCCACTCCAATACGGTATTCATAACTACGAAGCAAATTATCAAGCTGCGGGTTTGGACGAGCCAGAACAGTTTCCGGACGAAGCTGATCGATCAGGCCCGGCGTCATCGGGTACACATTGACCAGCTTATCCAGATCATAGTCGCTATCTGGAAGCTCAACCACGTTCTTACGCAGACTGTTTAATCCTTGACCAGGGATAACCGTACAACCCGATAAAAACCCAATTGCCAACGCTAATGCCGAAAATCTAACAAGTTTTTTCTTCATAATGTCACATCATCAGTAAATCAAAATTTGCCAATTCCTGAGCAGCTGTCATTGCCGTTGCCTCCCTGCCGGCCTATGGAGAGAAAAAACTGACTGCGTCCTGCAGCGCTACCACCCTCTCTCCCCTGTTTTCAGCATTCAGCCTTATAAACTAAACGGTATTTCTATGCCTGCGCTGGCCCCAACGTCATCGCTGTCGCTGTTGTTCGCGTTGGTGTACCACAGTGAAGTATTCAACCGGACCGATTGATACACATCTCCGCTCCAGCCTAGCTGTATACCTTTCAAAGTATCAGCATGTGGGAATGCTTTGTTGATTGATTGGTTCTCTGGGTTAACTTTGGCGTAAACCAGGCGCGTACTCCAGCGTTGGTTATCCTCTGTAATAATCTCAACCTTACCGGCTATGAGTTGACCATCACCGCCCAATGCGTCACCCAGCGGATAACCCTGCTGATAATAGCCATCCTTATAGATGTGATGGGTATAGCTGTAATTGGTTCGGCTCATATTGGTGCGTGTATCATGCGCTTCCAGATACCAGTTCACCGCATCCTTACCCCAGCCGTGGTGGCCTTCCACTCCACCGAGGAACATATTTGCCGATGGCAGGTAACCAGACTCATCCTCACCGATCATTTGTCCATAGAAGCTCACCGGCCAGCCCAGGGTCGGCTCCAGTTTGAACTTAAAGTCAAAACCGGCCAGCTGGTTGCCCGGTTCATTGGGATCATTCGCGGCGGTATTATCCTTGCCTGTTAAACCATCCCAGAAGTTGCTGAGTGATTCAGGCCGCCCTTCCCCTCCCCACTGCATTATCCGCGATGCGCCTAATTCCAGTGACTGGAACGGCGTAAAGGTGAAACGACCGCCGATAATTTTAGTGTGTGGGACAGCAGTGTACTGATTCATTTGGCTAGCAGAGATCTGGTACTGCCATGGGCCTATCCAGCGTAACCACCAGGTTTCAGGTGCCGCCTGCTCTGCTCGCTGCATCAGGAAGCCGGTCATCGGCCGCATGGCATCCCCGCGGATCAGGCTGCCTTCATACCCCGGACCCCACCACTGCGGCACCTGGCCAAAGGAGAGCCACTGGTTCCAGAATTTCACCGCGCCATAGGCGCCGTTGGCGTTGAAGCGCGATCCGTTGCTGATACGCTCTCCCCCTTCGACGTTGCCCTGGAGGTGGACATCCCACCACTCGCCGCTGTTATTGAACGCCAGACCTAACGAGTTATCTGCCGGCTGCGTCTGACCAAACCCCTGCGGGGTACCCGGCTGGTCGGTCGAAGTGTAGCCGGTGACCCGGAAATCGGCTTTTAAAGCAGACAGTCTCTGGTTGATACGAGCCAGAACCACTTGCTCAGAAGAATAGGACGGTTTGGCCTTTTTTAGCGCCCGGGCGATCTCTTCCTGACTCAGCGGCCAGGTCGACAGGCTCAGATGGATGACCCCGCGATCGGAAAGCCAGGCAAGGTCGTTACGCAGATCGTTATCATTTACCACTAACCCAGCCGCGAAAGCCTGGGCTCCCAATGAGGAAAGTAAACCCAGCGTCACGGCAATGCGCGCAATTTTTATCATTGTACAAGATCCATTTTCAGCCCCGCTGTCGTATCTCAATGAGAATGAGGGGAATACCAAGATAGAAAGCGCTCGCGGCACCAGTTGACTTCACTGTGCAACACCGGCGAGGCAAGTACAGTTACCCTAAGCTGCTCGAAACCATTATCACATCCACCCAGCTCACAATGTAGGCGAATTTTACCCTACAGGCTATCGATGAGATGGGAAAATTAATGTCCAGGTGATATCAGCAACCGCTCCTGACCAACTTCTGAGGATATCCGTGTAAAATGGATAGATAGCTGATAAGGGTATTCATCCTGGCAGGGTCGATTTTTACAGCCGTTGAACAGTAGCAATTGTACAGCAGCAAGCAACTTCAGCGACGCTACCGCCCCTGGCTTAACAGCTACCAGCGCACTGACTACCTGAACGACTTATTTTATCGACCTGTGGATGAATAATTGGTCAGGCCTTTATTTTTGCGGCGTTAAGTCTACGGGATTTCGGTCACAATTGGGAGTCTTACTGCCGAATATCTGCCAATTAATCCTATCCGCTGTTTTATTGGCGAAAAATAGGGGTTCGCCAATAAGATTATTTACTGCTCTCACCATTCGAACATCTACACGACATCACAGCGCCGACACATGCACAGCTAACCATCTGAAAAAAAGACATTTTTTCATGACAATCGTGTCATTCTAAAATCAGATGATGTCGTCATAGTCAACTACAATTTCTAATAGTTTCCAGTGTTTGGATATACATTAAATCAGCAAAAGGTACTTTCTTAACGCCTTTAAGAAACGTCTGATCACGGCTATATCCAGGCAAATATGCAATATCAATGTAGTAGCACTTCATTATTTCATAAATATGAATTATCAATTGCGCGGCATATAGTAGATTATTTTCTTATTTGACTAATTAACCAGCGAAAACTTAATTTCCCCTGTAAAACAAATGGCAATTACCAAGCCTGCTTGTGCAAATCGTTGCGGGTAAAGGGCTTGTCCAACGGACCAATTGTAGTGGCGATCTGCCCCAGCAGGGACTGGGTCGGCGCTTTATTGCCGCTATGCAACAGGATAAGCGGGACCATCACCAAACATGCAAGTCCTCCCCAGGGAATATACATATATTCGGAATGAGTAGTGCGCTTTTGTAGTAGTAAGAATAGTGCGCTGCCGGCAGCACCCAGCAGCAGGCCGGCGATCACCTCCGAGACGGAATGCGCATGGATGACCAGCCGTGAATACCCCACCACTGCGGCTAAAACATAGCCTGTGGCGACCGCTGCTCTTTGCACACCCGCCGAAAAACGAGCGCTGAGCAGCCACAAGAAGATAGGCCAGAAGGCCGTGGAGAGCGCTGAGTGGCCGCTGAAGCCGGTGTAATCCAGCTCGCGAATACCTAATCCCCAGCCCATAAAGGCCAGTTTGGAGGCGCAGACGATGGCGCCGGTGATGCCGAACAGCAAACTCCACTGCCACGCCAGCAACCGCGACGTTTTACGCAGCATCAGGACAATAAACAGCGCCGCTGCGCTGGGCAGCAAAACGGTGCTATCGCCAAAAAATGAGATGAGTTGCCAGTTCATATACCTGTGATCCTTCGATGATGTCCACTGCCGTGCTCAGGGATTATCCATAATGTCTGTACCAGCTCGCATGCTAATTCATTTCACATTTTTATGCATGCAAGTGAGATGTTTAAAGCGGAAACATGATCGCAGTCAAGTTTTATTTTTGGCTGACGTTGACCGCTTTCCCTGCACTTTAGGAATTGTCGCACTAAGTGACTATTCATAAAGCATTATTGCCGCTACTCCGACCATTGCACCACAGAGGCCAGAGACAAACTACCAGAAGTCTCCGAAGCCATACGTTTCTTTACAATCGTTATAACATTCACGTTATGAATAAATTCTGCATAACGTTATGAGCGGCAGGACCGATGTTCAGAACCTGCCGCCCGGTCTCAGGCTGGCGTTCAGGCCAGCAGTTTTTTAATGCTTTCGCGGAATTTGGTGCCTTCTTTCAGGTTACGCATTCCGTAAGTGACGAAGGCCTGCATATAGCCCATTTTCTTACCGCAGTCATAGCTTTCGCCGGTCATCAGCATCGCGTCGACGGACTGCTTCTTCGCCAGCTCGGCAATGGCGTCGGTCAGCTGGATACGCCCCCAGGCGCCCGGCTCGGTGCGCTCCAGTTCGGCCCAGATATCTGCCGACAGCACGTAGCGGCCCACCGCCATCAGGTCGGAGTCCAGAGTCTGCGGTTCGTCCGGTTTTTCAATAAACTCGACGATACGTGCTACCTGCCCTTCCGCCACCATCGGCTCTTTGGTCTGGATCACGGAGTATTCGGAGAGATCTCCCGGCATGCGTTTCGCCAGCACCTGGCTGCGGCCGGTCTCGTTAAAGCGGGCGACCATAGCGGCGAGGTTATAGCGCAGCGGGTCCGCAGTACCGCCGTCGAGGATGATATCCGGCAGCACCACCACAAACGGGTTATCCCCGACGACCGGACGGGCGCAGAGGATAGAGTGGCCCAGACCCAGCGGCTGCGCCTGGCGCACGTTCATGATGGTTACGCCCGGCGGACAAATGGCCTGGACTTCCGCCAACAGCTGGCGCTTCACGCGTTGCTCAAGCAGGGCTTCCAGCTCGTAGGAGGTATCAAAGTGGTTTTCCACCGCGTTCTTCGAGGAGTGCGTCACCAGAACAATCTCTTTGATCCCGGCGGCGACGATTTCGTCAACAATGTACTGAATCATTGGCTTATCAACGATCGGCAGCATCTCCTTTGGAATTGCCTTTGTGGCCGGCAGCATATGCATGCCTAGTCCTGCGACCGGAATAACCGCTTTCAAATTCGCCATATTCATCTTCACCTGTTTGGTTGCAAAACACGCGGTTTTGCAAAATTGTACATGTCACAAATCCATTGAAACTGATAATACACGGATACTGCCCGGGCATCTGCCCGCCAAATTCTTAAATTCACTGTCACGTAAAAGAATACACATAACTCCCTTTTACCAACAGTTAGAAGTGAGAATAATCTTATTCTCGATCAGGTTATTCAGCGGTGCGTTTCTCTGCGCCGTGCAAAGTGGCCGAGATCCCCGTCCACAGGGCGCGCCAGCACGCCAGGGCTGCCGTGCCGCACCTATGCCCGCAAAGAATAGGTATAGATAATAAATTTATCCAGGTAATATATTTCAGCATTTACCGCTGGACAGGTCGCTATACAAGCCATAATCGGCGGAATAAAACCAGGAGCCGCCCTATTCTGCGCCCCCTTTATGAGCTGAATTATGCCGATTTTACGAGGAATTTCGCTCTTCCCCCACAGCGTGGGCATCACCTCTGGCTGCGACGAATGGTGGCACAACGCCGCTTTTGCGCCCTGGCGGAAACCCAGCGGCAGACGTTCTGATATTGGCCCGCTTATTCCAGGCAACCGCCATAGTGTTATTTTTTCACTGTTCTTTACCGGAACATAATTCTTATCGGTTCGCTTAATCTGCTGGAAATATATCCACCCGTGGCAGGGCGCTATCCGCGTCGTTATTGCATTTTATACCCATCTTATCCATGATCGGGGTAACACATACCGCAGTCGTACAGGTTTTAATACATATGGAATGGATTGCCGATCCGTCAATCTGGGCAGGTCTCGTCACGCTGGTCGTTATCGAACTGGTGTTAGGTATCGATAACTTGGTCTTTATCGCTATCCTCGCTGAGAAGCTCCCGCCCGCCCAGCGCGACCGCGCGCGGATCACTGGCCTGATGCTGGCGATGGTGATGCGTCTCCTGCTGCTGGCCTCTATCTCCTGGCTCGTCACCCTGACCAAACCGCTGATTGTTTTTCACGACTTCAGCTTCAGCGCCCGCGATTTAATTATGCTGTTCGGCGGCTTGTTCCTGCTGTTTAAAGCGACCGTCGAGCTTAATGAGCGGCTGGAGGGAAAAGACAGCGATAATCCCACCCAGCGCAGAGGGGCCAAATTCTGGGCCGTGGTGGCGCAGATCGTGGTGCTCGACGCCATCTTCTCGCTCGACTCGGTGATCACCGCGGTCGGCATGGTCGACCACCTGGCGGTGATGATGGCCGCCGTGATCATCGCTATCAGCCTGATGCTGATGGCCAGCAAGGCGCTGACGCGCTTCGTTAACAGCCACCCGACCATCGTGATCCTCTGTCTGAGCTTCCTGCTGATGATCGGCTTCAGCCTGATTGCTGAAGGCTTCAGCTTTATTATTCCGAAAGGCTATTTATATGCGGCAATTGGCTTCTCGGTGATGATTGAAGCCCTTAACCAGCTGGCGCTGTTTAACCGCCGTCGCTTTCTCTCCGCCAATATGACGCTGCGTCAGCGCACTACCGAGGCGGTAATGAATCTTTTGAGCGGGCAGAAAGATAAAGCTGAACTGGATGCTGACACGGCGTCGCTGGTCGCCGATCAGGACCATCATCCGTTGTTTAATCCGCAGGAACGGCTGATGATTGAGCGGGTGCTGAACCTGAATCAGCGCAGCGTCAGCAGTATTATGACCTCCCGCCATGATATCGAGCGCATCAACCTCAGCGCGCCGGAGGAAGAGATCCGCAGCCTGGTGGAGAAAAATCAGCACACCCGGCTGGTGGTGACCGGCGGGAAAGATAATGAAGACCTGCTGGGGGTGGTGCATGTTATCGACCTGCTCCAGCAGTCCCTGCGCCAGGAGCCGCTGGATCTGCAGGCGCTGGTGCGCCAGCCGCTGGTCTTTCCGGAAGGGTTACCGCTCCTCTCCGCCCTTGAGCAGTTTCGTCAGGCCCGCACCCATTTTGCCTTTGTGGTGGATGAGTTTGGCTCCGTCGAGGGGATTGTGACCCTGAGCGACGTGATGGAGACCATTGCCGGCAATCTGCCCAACGAGGTGGAGGAGATCGACGCCAGGCACGATATTCAGCACCATCCGGACGGTTCGTGGACGGTTAACGGCCATATGCCGCTGGAGGATCTGGTGCAGTATGTTCCGCTGCCGCTGGATGATAAACGTGAGTACCACACTGTTGCCGGTCTGCTGATGGAGTATCTGCAGCATGTGCCGCAGGTGGGAGAAACCATTGAGATTGACGGTTATACCCTGCGTACGCTGCAGGTCGACAGCCATCGGGTGCAAAAGGTGCAGATCGTTCCGCCGGCAAAGCAGGATGAGCTGGATTATGAGGTGTAATCGTCAGGCATAAAACGGTCCGGGGTATCCCGGGCGGTGGGACGGCTAATCAAACCCATGCCTGATGGCGCTTCGCTTATCAGGCCTACGGGATGGCGACGCAAACCGGGGGATTACCCCCGCCGCACAACCCAGGCGGGGTCAGGCGTAGCCGCCACCCGGCATCAATGTGACATCACACTTTGACGACATGCTCACATCACAGGGAATTGATGCTCTACCGCCGCCACACTGCCTGATGGCGCTTCGCTTATCAGGCCTACGGGATGGCGACGCAAACCGGGAGATTACCCCCGCCGCACAACCCAGGCGGGGTCAGGCGTAGCCGCCGCCCGGCATCCACGTGACATCACACCTGGACGACATTCTCAGATCACGGGGAATTGATGCTCTACCGCCGCCATACTGCCTGATGGCGCTTCGCTTATCAGGCCTACGGGATGGCGACACAAACCGGGGGATTACCTCCCGCTGCACATCCCAGGCCGGGTCAGGCGTAGCCGCCGCCAGGCATCAACGTGACATCACACTTGGACGACATGCTCACAGCCCGGTAGTCCCGGGCTGCTGGTCTGGACGATTACAGCTTATCGAGCAGCTTTTTGGCATCTTTGCTCTCTTTGCTGCCTTTATTACGTTCGACCCAGTCGTTGAGGCGCTGCTTCGCTTCATCCTGCAGCTGTTTACGCAGGATCTGGTCCACCTGCAGGCTGTAGCTCAGCGACTGCCAGTCGCCGTAGATGCGCAGCGGGATGGCGGTCTGCTTCAGGCGATCGATAAGCTTGCCCTCACCTTTCCAGCCGCCGAGCACGCGCACGTTAAAGCGCATATCGCAGTTTTCTTTCTGCAGATCGAGCTGTCCTTCGCCGGTCATCGCCATCACGTCGGACTGCCCCTGCACGCGGTTCAGCGTCACCAGCCCGTTATCCAGCGTCAGCTGGCTGCTCACGGCATCCAGCCGGGTGGCGTTGTCATAGTTTTCCTGCGCCCGGACGTTGGTGCTGCGCTCCACGGCCTGCTGCACCAGCTGCTGGAAGTTAAGTCCTTCGGTACGGGTATCCGTCATCTGGATCTGCGCCTGGCCCTGCCAGCGACGGCGGAAATCATCCGCGTCAATGCGCGCTCCGGAAAACTCGCCGGTCAGCGACAGCTTGCCGGTCAGGCTTAAGGAATAGTTGAAGGCTTTGATCAGCGAACCGATCTCCACGTTCTGCAGCGCCGGCTGGAACGTCGCCTGCGGCGTGTCGCCGCGGGCATCAAGGGTGCCGGGGAGGGAAAGCTGGCCGCCGTCGAGGTTGCCCTGCATTTTGCTGACCGTCAGCAGCCCCTGCTTATTGCTGATCTCGCTCTGCACCTGGGTGAAGTTCAGGCCACGCCACTGCAGCTGGTCGGCGCTCAGGACCATCCGACCGGTAAAGCCGCGCAGGCTCTGGTAATCTTCGCGCTCATCGCTGTCGGCGATCACCGGACGCAGCGGGCGCGTCTGGCTCTGGCCCTGCTGGCTGGCGCTGCTGTCGGTCGCCGGCGAAGAGGACGCCAGCAGACTGTCGAGATTCAGGGTGGTGGCATGCAGATCCAATGACCAGTCCGGGCGCTCTCCCAGCACCACGCTGCCGTTGCCGGTGAGGGTGCTGCCGCTGGCCATCAGGTTCAGATTATCAAAGCGCAGGGTCTTGCTATCTTCCTGCCAGCTGGCCTGCAGACTCCCCTGACCATTGATGCCGTCGGGGGGCAGCTCGGCGCCGCACAGCTGCCAGCTGAGCTGGCTAAAGTCGGCTTTTAACGAATGCGGATAGTCGCCGCCCTGCACGGTGGCGGAGAAGTTCAGCGCCAGGTCGCGCTGGTCGCGGTTGACGCGGCCGGAGAAATCGACGGTGGCCCGGTGATTCTCATCCTGCTCCATCTGCAGGCGGATATCGCGCACGGTCACCTGCTCGCCGTTTTCATGCTGGAAGAAGAGCACGCTGTCGGCCACCTGCAGCTGTCGCACGTCGTAGGACCATCCGCGGTCCTCCGGGGCCAGCGGCAGGGTGTTGTCATGCGGCACCACCGGCGCCGCGCTGTCGCGAACCGCCTCGGTTTTCGGGGTCAGCTGGATCACCGCCCCCTTGAGCATCACCTGCTTCACCTGCAGCTGGTGCGAAAGCAGCGGCAGCAGCGCCACGTCGAGGCGCATGTTGTCGGCGCGGATCACCGGCTCTTCAGCGCCTCTGGCGGTCAGCGTCATGCGCCCGCTGAGAATGCTGAGCTGCGGCCAGACGTGCCAGCGCAGCGGGCCATCGAGTTCAAGCTGATAACCGCTGCGCTCTGCCACCTCATGCACCATATAGGCGCGAAAATCGTTGGGATTGACCAGCAATACCAACGAGGTAAGCCCGGCGACAATGACCGCCAGCAGGATCATCAGCGTTGTCAGTATTCGTCTCATGGCACCCTCAGCAACACCCCGTTGACGTTATCAATCCTTGTCGATTCGGCTCGCCACCGCGCCCTGCTGGTCGCGATATTTGGCGTCTTCACGGCGGTTATATGGCCGGGCCGCCGGGCCCGATAATGGTTCAAAGCTCAGCGCGCCGATGGGCATCCCCGGGCGCAGCGCCAGCGGCAGCTTGCCGGAGTTGTAGAATTCCAGCACGATGCAGCCGGACCAGCCCGGGTCGATGCGGTGCGCGGTCACGTGCACCATCAGCCCCAGGCGCGCCAGCGAGGAGCGTCCGTCGAGCCAGCCCACCAGGTCGGCAGGCAGGGTGACCGACTCATAGGTCACCGCCAGCGCCAGTTCGCCCGGATGCAGGAAAAAGGCCTCCCCTTCCGGCAGAACGATCTCTTCGCTCATCACGCGGTCCAGCGCGGCGCTCACCTCGGCCTTCGGGCCGCTTAAATCGATAAACGGCGCCGTGTGGCCGCGGAAGGTGCGGAATTTATTACCCAGCCGTACATCAACCGTCGCGCCATTAATACGCTCAACGGGCGGGCGCGGATTGATGGCCAGTCGCCCTTCATCCAACCAGGCTTCGATATCTCGGTCACACAGACGCATGGGCTTTCTCCTTATAAGGCTGCTTCCCGCACGCTTCGCGGCGGAGAGGGCAACAGGGCTACTCTTTGCACGTTACACAATTCGGCCAGGTTATTCAAAGAACTGACTGATTTTGGCCTTCAGAATATCAATCGCGATGCGGTTTTTGCCGCCGCGCGGCACGATGATGTCGGCATACTGCTTCGACGGCTCAATAAACTGCAGGAACATCGGGCGCACGGTCTTCTGATACTGGGCCATCACCGAGTCCATGGAGCGGCCGCGCTCGTTAACGTCGCGCTTAATGCGGCGCATCAGGCAAATATCGAGCGGGGTGTCGACGAAAATAGAGAAGTTGAGCTCGTTACGCAGGCGCGCATCGGTCAGCAGCAGGATCCCTTCAAGAATAATCACCTTCTTCGGCTCGACGTGAATGGTGTTCGGCGTGCGGGTATGCTCGACGTAGCTGTAGACCGGCAGCTCAATCGGCTGGCCGCTTTTCAGCATCTGCAGGTGCTGGAACAACAGACTGTGGTCCATTGAGCTCGGGTGGTCATAGTTAGTTTTGACGCGCTCTTCCATCGACAGATGACTTTGATCTTTGTAATAGCTGTCTTCCGGAATGACGCCAATATGTTCGTCGCCAACTTGTTCACGCAATTCGCGATAGAGAGTACTGGCAATAAGACTTTTGCCAGAAGCCGATGCGCCGGCGATGCCTACAATGACGCACTGATGGGACATATCAGTCATAAATTTTTGCGACCTGATTAACCTGGATAGAGATGGAGGGTGGCGGCGGACCGCCAAACGCGGCAATTATAGGGATTTCAGCGCCCCGATACCAGTGGTATGCGCCCCGGACGGCTATTCCGCCGCCGGCGCCCAGTCATCGGTATACCAGATATGCAACAGCGCATAAGATCGCATCGGCTGCCAGCGGCGAGCATAGCGGGCGATGGCGGCCGGGGTCATTCCCGGAAAGCGCTGTTTAATCAGGTAGTCGTCCGGCAAAAAGATATCCTTCGCCTGCCAGCCGCGCAGGGCAAAATAACTGGCCGTCCAGCGGCCAATCCCGGGCAAAGTCTGCAATTCACGCAGCCCGGCGTCGATATCCGTCGGCGCGGTCAGGGGCAGCTCGCCGCTGAGCGCCGCCCGGGCAAGGTGGATCAGCGCCTCCGCGCGGCGAAGCGGCATCCCCAGCGCCTTCAGCGCCTGCGGATCGGCCCGGGAAAGCGCCTCCGGCGTTGGGAATAAAACATAGCCGGGGGCATCCGCCAGCGGTTCGCCCCAGCCGGCCGCCACTTTGGCGGTGAGCCGGGCGGCCATCGCCACGCTCACCAGCTGGCCGAGCACCGCGCGCACCGCCTGTTCGAAAGCGTCCAGCGCCCCGGGCAGGCGCAGCCCCGGCCGCGCCTGCGCCAGGTCGCCCAGCGTGCGAGCGACCTGCTGCGGGTCGCAGGCCAGATCAAACAGCTGGCCAATTCGCGCATAGCAGATCTCCGCCACCGGCTGCAGCCCCGGGGAGAGCGTCACCCGCAGGCCCTGCGCCTCCTCGTCCGGCGCCAGATGAATCAGCCCGCCGTGGCCTGCTACGCGAAAGCTGCGGCTGTAGCCTCCGTCATGAAAACGCTCGACGCCGGCGACTGCGCGCGCCTGCAGAAAACCAACCATCCACCCCCAGTCGTAGGGCGGGGTCCAGGGTAACAGCACCATAAGCTCTCCTTTATATAGCGTTTCAATGATAGTCGCCCTTCACCGTCAGCGCCTTGCTTTTAAATTCCGGTTGTCGGCATGACGGCGATCCGCTAAAGTCGCCCCCCTTCTTCACCGGCATGGGGATTTTGCAGACGATGTTTATTGGTTTTGACTACGGCACCGCCAACTGTTCGGTGGCCGTGATGCGGGAAAACAAGCCCCAGCTGTTGACGCTGGAAAACGGCAGCGCGCTGCTGCCCTCCATGCTCTGCGCGCCGACGCGCGAAGCGGTCAGCGAGTGGCTCTATCGCCATCACGAGGTGCCGACCCACAGCGACGAAAACCAGGCGCTGCTGCGCCGGGCCATCGCCGCCAACCGCGACGAAGACATTGAGGTGCTGCGCAACAGCGTGCAGTTCGGCCTCGCCTCCCTGCATCAGTATGTTGAAGATCCGGAAGAGGTCTACTTCGTCAAATCGCCAAAGTCCTTCCTCGGCGCCAGCGGCCTCAAGCCGCAGCAGGTGGCCCTGTTTGAAGACCTGGTCTGCGCCATGATGTTGCACATCAAGCTGCAGGCGGAAAGCCAGCTGCCCGAGCAGATCGACCAGGCGGTGATAGGCCGGCCGATCAACTTCCAGGGCCTCGGCGGCGACGAGGCCAACGCCCAGGCGCAGGGGATCCTTGAGCGGGCCGCCCTCCGCGCCGGTTTCCGCGATGTGGTCTTCCAGTTTGAACCGGTGGCCGCCGGGCTGGATTTCGAAGCCACCCTCAGTGAAGAGAAGCGGGTGCTGGTCGTCGATATCGGCGGCGGGACCACCGACTGCTCCCTGCTGCTGATGGGCCCGCAGTGGCGGGAGCGCGCCGACCGCCAGCAGAGCCTGCTCGGCCACAGCGGCTGCCGCATCGGCGGTAACGACCTCGATATTGCCCTGGCCTTCAAATGCCTGATGCCCCTGCTCGGCATGGGCGGCGAAACGGAAAAAGGCACCGCGCTGCCGATCCTCCCGTGGTGGAACGCGGTGGCGATCAACGACGTCCCGGCGCAGAGCGACTTCTACAGCACCGCCAATGGCCGCCTGCTTAACGACCTGCTGCGCAGCGCCCGGGATGCCGATAAAGTGGCCCTGCTGCTGAAGGTCTGGCGTCAGCGCCTGAGCTATCGTCTGGTGCGCAGCGCCGAAGAGAGCAAAATCGCCCTCTCCAGCGCGGACAGCGTCGAGACCGCGCTGCCGTTTATTCAGGACGAGCTGGCCACCGCCATCGCCCGGCAGGGGCTGGAAGCGGCGCTGGATCAGCCGCTGAGCCGCATTATGGAACAGGTGCAGCTTGCCATCGACAGCAGCCAGACCACCCCGGACGTGATCTATCTGACCGGCGGTAGCGCCCGCTCACCGCTGATCAAAAAGGCGCTGGCGGCCAAGCTCCCGGGTATTCCGCTGGCCGGTGGCGATGATTTTGGCTCAGTAACCGCCGGGCTGGCCCGCTGGGCGCAAGTGGTTTTCCGCTAGCCCTTGCCCGGCGCTGCCGTGCAGCAGGTCTGTCCTGATCGCGGCGCTGCAGATTACGCTGGAATATTCCTGGTCTCCCACGCAAAATGGCCTGTTCGTCCGGACAGGCCTGTCCACTTTCCTCCGCTTCCGGGGGCGTATTATCCATACCGTAGCCAGTCGTCTGCGGTCAGTAATCTTTGCATGCCGCAAGGGGGCGTGATTGAAAAGGGTGTCTGCGATCTTCGCAGCGGTCCGGCGTTGCCGGCCGCGGTTCCTGGCAGGCTGGCTGGTCAGCTGCGGATTGCTCTTGCTGCTGATCGCCCCGCAGGCGCAGTCGGCGCCCCGACAACTGGGAACAGATATCCCCGTCGAATGGTACGCGGACGACAGCGGCCAGATGACCATCGATCGCTTTGCCGACCTGCCCGTGGACCAGCTCGCCACCACCCGGCAAATCCCCTCCTTCGGCTATTCACGCAAAACCCTGTGGCTGCGCAGCGAGCTGCCGGGTGATTGGTTTGCCGGCGAGTCGCGCTGGCTGCAGATTGGTCCCTCTTTCGTCGACCACCTGACTCTCTATTACCGGCCACTGGGCAGCGACGCGCCGTGGACCGCGCGGACCTTTGGCGACCGTGACCTGGCCCGGGAGAGCGATCTCCACTATCGGGAAAGCGTGCTGATCCTCCCTCCGCCGCCCACCGCCGCCGGCTATGAGATGGTCTTTCGCCTGCAAAGCACCAGCACCCTGATCCTGCTGGCCTCCCTCTCTTCTCCGCAGGCCTATCTGCAGCGGGCCACCGCCGACACCGCCTTCTGGAGCTTCTATTTTGGCCTCGCAGCGGTCGCCAGCGGCGTGGCGCTATGGCTGGCCCTGGCCCTGCGCCGGCGTCTGCTGTGGGGCATCTGCTTCTTCTCGCTCAATTATCCGCTGGTAGCCGCCCTGCACGGCTTCCCGGAGTGGTTTTTCGGCCGCGCCGCGCTGCCCTTCCAGGACTTTATGATCAGCAGCCTCTCCCTGTTCAGCTATGCCACCGCCCTGTGGCTGCACAGCGAGATATTTGATTTGAAGAAAAATATGCCGCGGCTTTACCGGCTGCTGATCGCCGCCGTGGCGCTCAACCTGCTGCTGCAGGTCAGCATTCCGCTGGGGTTTTACGGCCTCGCCATGCAGATTGAAGGGGTGATCTTTATCATTATCACTCCGGTGCTTCTGTTCACCTCCTGGTGGCTGTGGCGCAAAAAAGCTATCGACCGCAACACCCTCCTGCTGGGGCTCCTGCCGCCGTTCTATGTCGCCGCCGCGGTGCTGGTGCAGCTGTCGATCCACGGTATTATCCCGTTTCATATGGCGATCTATTCCCTCTGGCAGTATGCGCTGATCGTCCACATCATTACGGTGCTGATCATTGCCATCCTGCGGGTGCGCGCTGAAAACCGCCAGCTGGAGCAGAAGCAGCGCCTGGCGCGCGAGCTGCAGATCGAGCGCGAGGCCAGCTTCCACCAGCGGCAGTTTATGGGCATGGTGGCGCATGAATTCCGCACCCCGCTGGCGGTGATCCAGGCCGCGCTGGAGAATCTCCGCCTCTCGGCGGCGTCGGACAGCCAGGAGGCGCGCTTCGATCGCATCGGCCGCGCCGCCACCCGTCTGGTGCAGCTCACCGATAACTGCCTCGCCGACGCCCGGCTCGCTTCCCACGATCTGCACGTCGACCGCCAGCAGACCGCCCTGCTGACGGTGATCACTATGGCGGCCTCGGTAGTGGCTATCTCTCACGACCATTACCTGAACATTCGCCATCACGGCGCGGTGGAAAGCCCGCAGCTACAGGCCGACGCCGGCCTGCTGTGCATCGCCATCGCCAACCTGCTGGATAACGCGGTCAAGTATTCGCCGCCGGGCGAAATCACCATCGATATTCACGCCGATGCCGGGCAAACAGAGCTGCGCATTCGCGACTACGGTCCTGGCCTCCCCGCCGGACAGGCGGAACTGATCTTTGAGCGCTATCGGCGCGGGGAACATACGTCGCCAGTGCCGGGCGGCACCGGTCTAGGACTGTATGTTGCGCGCCAGATCGTGCAGGCTCATGATGGCAAACTGTGGCTGGCCGAGCATGGCCCGGACGGCTGCACCTTTATTCTCACCCTCCCCACGGTTGCTTAAGAGGAGAACGACGCATGGCTTTACGGCTGGCGATAATAGAAGATAACCCCGATCTGCTGGATGAACTGCTGGCCTGGCTGGGCTATCGCGGCTTCGAGGTCTGGGGGACGTGCAGCGCCGAAGCCTTCTGGCGGCAGCTGCACAGCCATCCGGTGGACATCGTGCTGATAGATATCGGTCTGCCCGGCGAGGATGGCTTCAGCGTGCTGAGCTACCTGCATGAGCTGGGCCACTACGGTCTGGTGGTGGTCAGCGCCCGCGGCCAGCAGCAGGATAAACTGCAGGCGCTGAGCCTCGGGGCGGATGCTTACCTGATCAAGCCGGTTAACTTCGCCCACCTCGCGGAGACCCTGACCGCCCTCGGCGCCCGCCTGCGGCAGGATCGCCCGGCGGCCTCCCCGCCGCCGGAGACGGCCAGCGCCGTCTCTCCCCCCGCCACCGGGCTCTGGCGTCTGCACGAAGATAAACTGATCTCACCCGACGCCCGGACGCTGGAGTTAACCCAGCAGGAATATCGCCTGGTGGAACTCTTAATGCGCAATCGCAACGAAGTGTGCAGCAAGCTGGATCTCCATGCCTGCCTGTTCGCCCATGAAAGCGAGCCTGACCTGCACCGCATCGACGTGGTGGTTAGCCGCCTGCGCCACAAGGCTCGCCAGCAGGGGATCCACCTGCCCGTACGCGCCATCTTTGGTAAGGGGCTGGCCTTTATCTCCTGATAGACGGGGTATGTCGGCGGCCGTGCTGGATATGAATGACTCGCAAGTGTTAATTTTTCTCATTTTCTGAGAGAAATGAGAGGAATGAGACTGACGATGACCTTAAGAACTTTCTTATAGTGCTACTACATAAGGATGATGTCGTATGATTTTCATTGGACAGAAAAGCATATAACAAAACGTATTAGCCGTTCGCGGCAAATTCTGACACCATGCAACACAAACAAGGTATAAACAATGGCCATGCAAACGTGGTTAGTTTTATTGCTATGCATTTTTTTCTTCAGCATCTCTGTATACAGTTTTATTTCCTATCTGAAAGACAGGAGACGGCAGAAATTTACCTTCAACGATAAGCGTTCAATGCGTCGTAAATAATTCACTGTAGAATAATAAAAACATATTGTAGGCACTTTAATACAGTCAACACACCGCATACGCCCGGAGGATGTGTCACAGCATGGCGTTATGTTTTTGCGTAAGGAAATAACGCCATGAGAAACATTAATGTCACCATCAATACCCGTAACACCTTTGTCCGTGAATCGCTGGTCGCCATGGTCAATGACCTCACCCGGGGCGATCAGCGGGCACGCTTTTCCTGGCGGAATAATGACCTGTCAGGGGAAGACATCATCATTTGCGAAGTGATCCCCGGCGAAATCTACCTGTGCAATACGCTGATTAAAAACAGGAAAAAAGGCAGTTCGCTGATTATCCTCCACAGCTACGACCAGCTGCCGGAAGAGGATTTCATGATTAACTGCCTGAAAGGGGTCATTTTTGTCTCGCTCAAGACGGCCAGTATTCCGCAACTGCTGACGATTATTAAAAGCGAGCTCCAGCATTGTATGGCGCCTTCGGCCACCGACGACGCAGGCCGGGAGCTCAGCTGCGCCAGCTGCCCGCATCGCGTGCTGTCGCGCTCCCAGACCGCCGTGGTGCACGGTATTCTCGAAGGTCTCGATATGAGTAAAATCGCCGCCCTGCAGCGCGTCAGCCCCCGCACCGCCGCTTATCATAAGAATAAGATAATGGAAAAATACAGCCTGAATAATAACCACGACTTTTTCCAGTTTATGAATCTGTTACGTGAGCGCTGGTAGGCAAATAGCGTGCAGAAGAAAATAAGATTTTCACCTGGCTATATTGTCGGAAATCTGAAAATAGCCGCTGAATGCTAAAAAAGCGCCAGCGCTGCCAGACATAACGTTAAACTCTGACGCTTCCTCGGTATAAAGACGTTACCGCGCGCCTTTATATAAGAAAAAAGACTATTTACGAGGAAAACTGATACTTCGTCACATTGCCCCTGACGTGCCTGTCAGGGGTCTTTTTTTCCATGTGGAATGGCGCCCTCTGCGCGAGGGCGCGGCAGGATCAGGCTTCCACTTTTTCCGCTTCCCAGTCCGGCTGCGCTTCCTCGTCGGTGAGCAGACCTTCGTTTTTCGACAGCATGGCGGTGGCGATGCCGTTGCCCAGCACGTTGATGGCGGAGCGCCCCATATCGAGGAAGTGGTCGATGCCCATCAGCAGCAGGATCCCGGCAACCGGAATATGGAAGCTGGGAATGGTGGCCGCCAGCACCACCAGCGCCGAGCGCGGCACCCCGGCGATGCCTTTTGAGGCCAGCATCAGGGTCAGCATCATGACCGTCATCTCGCTGAAGCTCAGCGACACGTTATAGGCCTGAGCGATAAACATCGCGGCGAAGGAGCAGTAGACCATCGAGCCGACGAGGTTGAATGAGTAGCCAATCGGCAGGACGAACGAGACGATATTGCGCGAACAGCCAAACTTCACCAGCCGCTCGAGGGTCTTCGGATAGGCCGCTTCCGAGCTGCTGGTGGTAAAGGCCACCAGCACCGGATCTTTCAGCATGTTCAGCAGGCGGAAGACCTCTTTCTTGAGCACCATATAGCCGACGGCAATCAGCACCGCGCTGGTCAGCAGCACCGCCAGGTAATAACCGCCAATGAACGACGCGTAGTTGAGCAAAATTCCCAGCCCCTGCGAGGCAATCACCGACGAGATGGCGGCGAAGATGGCCAGCGGCGCAACGTACATCACATAGCCCGTCACCTTCAGCATAATGTGCGAAACCACGTTAAGAGCCGCCACCAGCGGCGCATTAAACTTCTCCCCCAGCGACGCGCCGGCGATGCCAAAGAACATCGAGAACACCACGATCTGCAGGATCTCGTTGTTGGCCATCGCCTCGGTGATGCTGGTGGGTATGGTATGCGACAGGAACCCTTTCAGGTTCATGCCGCTGACCGCCAGGCCAGTATCCACCGCCTCTTTCGGCACCGTCAGGTTTAGCCCGGCGCCCGGGTGCTGGAAGGTGACGATCACCAGCCCGACGAGAATGGACAATACCGACGAGGTGATAAACCACACCATCGCCTTACCGCCCACCCGGCCAATGGTCGCCGTCTCGCCGAGGCGCATAATACCGACCGTCAGGGTGCTGAACACCAACGGCGCGATGACCATTTTGATTAAGCGCAGAAACAGATCGGTCAGCAGCGTGATGTTGTCTGCCCATGCGGAGATGGTGGTCGGCGTCGCGTAGGCATGGATAGCCGCGCCGGAGAGGATCCCCATCAGCATAAAAATGACGATGAAGAGCGTGAGTTTGTTTGCGTTTGCCACAGCAATGACCCCTGATTATTCAACACGTTGATTTTTAAGTGCATATTTTATTATTATGGAAATGCACTGATTTATTCACCGCATAAATCTAATTAAAGCCCTTGCGGATACAACTATTTTTTACTTTTTTAAACTAAAAGTTGATATCACCCCGGAAATCGGCGGCGAGACCGCCCGCCATCGCCGCCGTTATCCAGACATTTCTCAACCTTCTTTTCATAATTCCTCCATTTTTACGGCCCCTTCCCTCACTAAACTAGTATCATTCAGCGAAACGCTTCAGGATGAGACCGAAAACTAATGAAAGGCAGTAACATACGTCGTTGGGGCGCCGCGCTGGCGGTAGTGATTATCGCCGGGACCGCCTACTGGTTCTGGCACGACCGTGGAACGAGCGGCAGCGGGACGCCCGCCGCCGGGCAGGGTCCGCAGGGACCGGGCGGCGCGCGCCATGGTCGCTTTGGCGGCGCGCTGGCGCCGGTGCAGGCCGCCACCGCGACCGAACAAGCGGTGCCGCGCTATCTTACCGGGCTGGGTACCGTGACGGCGGCCAATACCGTCACCGTCCGCAGCCGGGTCGACGGCCAGCTACTGAGCCTTCACTTCCAGGAGGGACAGCAGGTCAAAGCCGGCGACCTGCTGGCGCAGATCGACCCCAGCCAGTTTAAAGTCGCCCTCGCCCAGGCGCAGGGTCAGTTGGCGAAAGATAACGCCACCCTGGCCAACGCCCGCCGCGATCTGGCCCGTTACCAGCAGCTGGTGAAAACCAACCTCGTCTCCCGCCAGGAGCTCGACACCCAGCAGTCGCTGGTGGTGGAATCCGCCGGCACCGTGAAGGCCGATGAAGCGGCCGTCGCCAGCGCCCAGCTGCAGCTCGACTGGACGCGCATCACCGCGCCGATTGACGGCCGCGTCGGCTTAAAGCAGGTGGATATCGGCAACCAGATTTCCAGCGGGGATACCACCGGGATTGTGGTTCTCACCCAGACGCACCCGATCGACGTGGTCTTTACCCTGCCGGAAAGCACCATCGCCACGGTGGTGCAGGCGCAGAAAGCGGGCAAAGCGCTCAGCGTCGAAGCCTGGGACCGCACCAATAAGCAGAAAATCAGCGTCGGGGAGCTGCTGAGCCTCGACAACCAGATCGATGCGACCACCGGGACCATCAAGCTGAAGGCGCGGTTTAGCAATCTGGACGACGCCCTGTTCCCCAACCAGTTCGTTAACGCCCGCCTGCTGGTGGATACCCAGCAGAACGCGGTGGTGATCCCTGCCGCCGCCCTGCAGATGGGCAACGAAGGGCATTTTGTATGGGTGCTGAACGATGAGAATAAGGTCAGCAAACACAGCGTCACCCCGGGGATTCAGGACAGCCAGAAAGTGGTGATCAGCGCCGGGCTTTCCGCCGGGGATCGCGTGGTCACCGACGGGATTGACCGCCTGACCGAAGGGGCGAAAGTGGAAGTTGTCACCGCCAGCAGCGGCGAGCAGGCGCAGCCCGCCCCGCGCCAGAGCGGTAAACACGGAGCGCGTTCCTGATGCAGGTGTTACCCCCAGGCCGCACCGGCGGCCCGTCCCGGCTATTTATTATGCGTCCGGTGGCCACCACGCTGCTGATGGTGGCGATCCTGCTGGCCGGGATCATCGGCTACCGTTTTCTGCCGGTCTCCGCCCTGCCGGAGGTCGATTACCCGACCATCCAGGTGGTCACCCTCTATCCGGGCGCCAGCCCGGACGTGGTGACCTCCGCCATCACCGCCCCGCTGGAGCGCCAGTTCGGCCAGATGTCCGGCCTTAAGCAGATGTCGTCGCAAAGCTCCGGCGGCGCCTCGGTCGTCACGCTCCAGTTCCAGCTGACCCTGCCGCTGGACGTCGCCGAGCAGGAAGTGCAGGCGGCCATTAACGCCGCCACCAACCTGCTGCCGAGCGATCTGCCCAACCCGCCGGTCTACAGCAAGGTCAACCCTGCGGATCCGCCGATCATGACCCTCGCCGTCACCTCCTCGGCCATTCCGATGACCCAGGTGGAGGATATGGTGGAGACCCGGGTGGCGCAGAAGATTTCTCAGGTTTCCGGCGTCGGTCTGGTGACCCTCGCCGGCGGCCAACGCCCGGCGGTGCGGGTCAAGCTGAACGCCCAGGCCATCGCCGCCCTCGGCCTGACCAGCGAAACCGTGCGCACCGCCATCACCAGCGCCAACGTCAACTCGGCGAAAGGTAGCCTCGACGGCCCGGCCCGCGCGGTGACGCTTTCCGCTAACGATCAGATGCAGTCCGCTGAGGATTACCGCCGGCTGATTATCGCTTATCAGAACGGGGCGCCGATCCGCCTTGGCGACGTCGCCAGCGTCGAACAAGGCGCAGAGAACAGCTGGCTGGGGGCGTGGGCCAACCAGCAGCGGGCCATCGTGATGAACGTCCAGCGTCAGCCGGGGGCCAACATTATCGACACCGCCGACAGCATTCGCCAGATGCTGCCGCAGCTCACCGAGAGCCTGCCAAAATCGGTGAAGGTGCAGGTTCTTTCCGACCGGACCACCAATATTCGCGCCTCGGTGCGCGACACGCAGTTTGAGCTGATGCTGGCCATCGCCCTGGTGGTGATGATCATCTATCTGTTCCTGCGCAACGTCCCGGCGACCATTATTCCCGGCGTCGCGGTGCCGCTGTCGCTGGTGGGCACCTTCGCGGTGATGGTGTTCCTCGACTTCTCCATCAACAACCTGACGCTGATGGCCCTGACCATCGCCACCGGCTTTGTGGTGGATGACGCCATCGTGGTGATCGAGAACATCTCGCGCTATATCGAAAAAGGCGAGAAACCGCTGGCCGCCGCGCTGAAAGGCGCAGGGGAAATTGGTTTCACCATTATCTCCCTCACCTTCTCGCTGATCGCGGTGCTGATCCCGCTGCTGTTTATGGGCGATATCGTCGGCCGCCTGTTCCGCGAATTCGCTGTCACCCTTGCCGTCGCTATTCTTATCTCGGCGGTGGTCTCCCTGACCCTGACGCCGATGATGTGCGCCCGCATGTTAAGCCACGAATCGCTGCGCAAGCAGAACCGCTTTTCGCGGGCCAGCGAGCGCTTCTTCGACCGGGTGATCGCCGTCTATGGCCGCTGGCTGAGCCGGGTGTTGAACCATCCGTGGCTGACGCTCGGCGTCGCCCTGAGCACCCTGGCGCTGTCGATCCTGCTGTGGATCTTTATTCCCAAAGGCTTCTTCCCGATCCAGGATAACGGCATTATCCAGGGCACCCTCCAGGCGCCGCAGTCGGTCTCCTTCGCCAGCATGGCCCAGCGCCAGCAGCAGGTTTCCGATATTATCCTCAAGGATCCGGCGGTGGAGAGCCTGACCTCGTTTGTCGGCGTCGACGGCACCAACCCGGCGCTGAACAGCGCCCGCCTGCAGATCAACCTCAAGCCGCTGGATGAACGCGACGACCGCGTTCAGACGGTGATTAGCCGTCTGCAGCAGGCGGTGGCCGGCGTCCCCGGCGTGGCGCTCTATCTGCAGCCGACCCAGGATCTGACCATCGACACCACGGTGAGCCGCACCCAGTACCAGTTCACTCTGCAGGCGAACTCCCTCGAGGCGCTGAGCACCTGGGTGCCGCCGCTGCTCAGCCGCCTGCAGGCTCAGCCGCAGCTGGCCGACGTCAGTAGCGACTGGCAGGACAAAGGCCTGGCCGCCTACATCAAGGTGGACCGGGACAGCGCCAGCCGCCTCGGCATCTCGATGGCGGACGTCGATAACGCGCTGTACAACGCCTTCGGCCAGCGGCTGATCTCCACCATTTACACCCAGGCGAATCAGTATCGCGTGGTGCTTGAGCAGGATACCGAAGCGACGCCGGGCCTGGCGGCGCTGGATAATATCCGCCTGACCAGCAGCGACGGCGGCATCGTGCCGCTGACCGCCATCGCCACGGTGGAGCAGCGTTTTACCCCGCTGTCGGTGAACCACCTCGATCAGTTCCCGGTGACCACCATCTCGTTTAACGTGCCGGACAACTATTCGCTCGGCGAAGCGGTGGAGGCGATCCTCGCCGCCGAACAGTCGCTGGATTTCCCGACCGATATCCGCACCCAGTTCCAGGGCAGCTCGCTGGCCTTCCAGTCGGCGCTGGGCAGCACCGTCTGGCTGGTCGTTGCCGCGGTAGTGGCGATGTATATCGTGCTGGGGGTGCTGTATGAGAGCTTTATCCATCCGATCACCATTCTCTCCACCCTGCCCACCGCCGGGGTCGGGGCGCTGCTGGCGCTGTGGCTGGCGGGCAGCGAGCTGGATGTGATCGCCATCATCGGCATTATTCTGCTGATCGGCATCGTGAAGAAGAACGCCATCATGATGATCGACTTCGCGCTGGCCGCCGAGCGCGAGCAGGGTATGCCGCCGCGGGAGGCGATCTATCAGGCCTGTCTGCTGCGTTTTCGCCCGATCCTGATGACCACCCTCGCCGCCCTGCTCGGCGCCCTGCCGCTGATGCTGAGCACCGGCGTCGGCGCCGAGCTGCGGCGTCCGCTGGGGATCGGCATGGTCGGCGGTCTGATGCTCAGCCAGGTGCTGACCCTGTTCACCACCCCGGTGATCTACCTGCTGTTCGACCGCCTGTCGCTGCATCTGAAGCGCCGCTTCCCGCGTCAGGAAGAGGAGGCGTAAGTGAAGTTTTTCGCCCTCTTCATTTACCGCCCGGTGGCGACGATCCTCATCTCGCTGGCCATCACCCTGTGCGGCATTCTCGGCTTCCGGCTGCTGCCGGTGGCCCCGCTGCCGCAGGTGGATTTCCCGGTGATCATGGTCAGCGCCTCGCTGCCGGGAGCCTCGCCGGAGACCATGGCTTCGTCGGTGGCCACCCCGCTGGAGCGCTCCCTGGGGCGGATTGCCGGGGTCAATGAGATGACCTCCTCCAGCTCGCTGGGCAGCACCCGCATCATTCTCGAGTTTAACTTCGACCGCGATATCAACGGCGCGGCGCGCGACGTCCAGGCGGCGATCAACGCCGCGCAAAGCCTGCTGCCGAGCGGGATGCCTAGCCGGCCGACCTACCGCAAAGCCAACCCGTCGGATGCGCCGATCATGATCCTGACGCTGACCTCGGACACCTACTCCCAGGGTGAGCTGTATGATTTCGCCTCCACCCAGCTGGCGCAGACCATCGCGCAGATCGACGGCGTCGGCGATGTCGACGTCGGCGGCAGCTCCCTGCCGGCGGTGCGCGTCGATCTCAATCCGCAGGCGCTGTTCAACCAGGGCGTGTCGCTGGACGCGGTGCGCACCGCCATCAGCGACGCTAACGTACGCAAACCGCAGGGGGCGCTGGAGGACAGCGCCCACCGCTGGCAGGTGCAGACCAACGATGAGCTGAAGACCGCCGCCGACTATCAGCCGCTGATCGTCCACTACCAGAACGGCGCCGCGGTGCGGCTGGGGGATGTCGCCACCGTCTCGGATTCGGTGCAGGATGTGCGCAACGCCGGGATGACCAACGCCAAACCGGCGATCCTGCTGATGATCCGCAAACTGCCGGAAGCCAATATCATCCAGACGGTGGACAGCATCCGCGCCCGCCTGCCGGAGCTGCAGCAGACCATTCCGGCGGCCATCGATCTGCAGATCGCCCAGGACCGCTCGCCGACTATTCGCGCCTCGCTGGAGGAGGTGGAGCAGACGCTGGTGATCTCGGTGGCGCTGGTGATCCTGGTGGTGTTCCTCTTCCTGCGCTCCGGGCGCGCGACGCTGATCCCGGCCGTCGCCGTCCCGGTTTCCTTAATCGGTACCTTCGCCGCCATGTACCTGTGCGGCTTCAGCCTTAACAACCTGTCGCTGATGGCGCTGACCATTGCCACCGGCTTCGTGGTCGATGACGCCATCGTGGTGCTGGAAAATATCTCCCGCCATCTGGAGGCGGGGATGAAACCGCTGCAGGCGGCGCTGCAGGGGAGCCGCGAGGTCGGCTTTACCGTCCTGTCGATGAGCCTGTCGCTGGTGGCGGTGTTTTTGCCGCTGCTGCTGATGGGCGGCCTGCCCGGCCGCCTGCTGCGCGAGTTCGCCGTCACCCTGTCGGTGGCGATCGGCATCTCGCTGGCGGTCTCCCTCACCCTGACGCCGATGATGTGCGGCTGGCTGCTGAAAAGCGGCAAACCCCACCAGCCGACGCGCAACCGCGGCTTTGGCCGCCTGCTGGTGGCCATGCAGGGCGGCTATGGTAAGTCGTTAAAATGGGTGCTGAAGCACAGCCGCCTGACCGGCCTGGTGGTGCTGGGCACCATCGCCCTCAGCGTCTGGCTCTATATCTCGATCCCGAAAACCTTCTTCCCGGAGCAGGACACCGGGGTGCTGATGGGCGGCATTCAGGCCGACCAGAGCATCTCCTTCCAGGCGATGCGCGGCAAGCTGCAGGACTTTATGCAGATCATTCGCGAAGATCCGGCGGTGGATAACGTCACCGGGTTTACCGGCGGCTCGCGGGTCAACAGCGGGATGATGTTTATCACCCTCAAGCCGCGCGACCAGCGCCACGAGACGGCGCAGCAGGTGATCGACCGGCTGCGCAAAAAGCTGGCCAACGAGCCCGGGGCCAATCTGTTCCTGATGGCGGTGCAGGATATCCGCGTCGGCGGCCGGCAGTCGAACGCCAGCTATCAGTACACCCTGCTGTCCGATGACCTGTCGGCGCTGCGCGAATGGGAGCCGAAGATCCGCAAAGCGCTGGCGGCGCTGCCTGAGCTGGCGGACGTCAACTCGGATCAGCAGGACAATGGCGCCGAAATGGACCTGGTCTATGACCGGGATACCATGTCGCGCCTTGGCATCAGCGTTCAGGACGCCAACAACCTGCTGAACAATGCCTTCGGCCAGCGGCAGATCTCCACCATCTACCAGCCGCTGAACCAGTATAAAGTGGTGATGCAGGTCGACCCGGCCTATACCCAGGACGTCAGCGCCCTGGATAAGATGTTTGTCATCAACAGCGAGGGCAAGCCGATCCCGCTGGCCTACTTCGCCAAATGGCAGCCGGCCAACGCCCCGCTGTCGGTGAACCACCAGGGGCTGTCGGCGGCGTCCACTATCTCCTTTAACCTGCCCACCGGCCGCTCGCTGTCGGAAGCCAGCGAGGCGATTAACCGCGCGATGACCCAGCTCGGGGTGCCGTCCACCGTACGCGGCTCCTTTGCCGGTACCGCTCAGGTGTTCCAGCAGACCATGAACGCGCAGGTGATCCTGATCCTCGCGGCCATCGCCACGGTCTATATCGTGCTGGGGATGCTCTACGAGAGCTATGTGCATCCGTTGACCATCCTTTCGACGCTGCCCTCCGCCGGGGTGGGCGCGCTGCTGGCGCTGGAGATATTCGATGCCCCGTTCAGCCTCATCGCCCTTATCGGGATCATGTTATTAATTGGCATCGTGAAGAAAAACGCCATCATGATGGTTGATTTTGCCCTTGAGGCGCAGCGCACCGGCAACCTGACGCCGGAAGAGGCGATTTTCCAGGCCTGCCTGCTGCGTTTCCGGCCGATTATGATGACCACCCTCGCCGCGCTGTTCGGCGCCCTGCCGCTGGTGCTCTCCGGCGGCGACGGCTCCGAGCTGCGCCAGCCGCTGGGGATCACCATCGTCGGCGGTCTGGTGATGAGCCAGCTGTTAACGCTCTACACCACGCCGGTGGTCTATCTTTTCTTTGACCGTTTGCGGCTGCGTTTTTCGCGTCATTCCACTCAACCGGTAAGCGAATAAGATGACAGACCTCCCGGCCAGCGTGCGCTGGCAGCTATGGATAGTGGCGTTCGGCTTCTTTATGCAGTCGCTGGACACCACCATCGTCAACACCGCCCTCCCCTCGATGGCCAAAAGCCTCGGGGAGAGTCCGCTGCATATGCATATGATCATCGTCTCCTATGTCCTGACGGTGGCGGTGATGCTCCCGGCCAGCGGCTGGCTGGCCGACCGGGTCGGGGTGCGCAATATTTTCTTTACCGCCATCGTGCTGTTTACCGCCGGATCGCTGTTTTGCGCCCAGGCCAGCACCCTCGACCAGCTGGTGATGGCCCGGGTGCTGCAGGGGGTCGGCGGCGCAATGATGGTGCCGGTCGGCCGCCTGACGGTGATGAAGATCGTCCCGCGCGATCAGTACATGGCGGCGATGACCTTCGTTACTCTGCCGGGGCAGGTCGGCCCCCTGCTCGGCCCGGCGCTGGGCGGGGTGCTGGTGGAGTACGCTTCCTGGCACTGGATCTTCCTTATTAACATCCCGGTGGGGATCGTCGGGGCCATCGCCACCCTCTGCCTGATGCCCAACTACACCATGCAGACCCGGCGCTTCGATCTCGCCGGCTTTGTGCTGCTGGCGGCCGGGATGGCGACCCTGACCCTGGCCCTGGACGGCCAGAAAGGGCTCGGCATTTCCCCCGCCTGGCTGGCGGGACTGGTGGCCGTCGGCCTCGCTGCCCTGCTGCTGTACCTGTGGCATGCCCGCGGTAACGCCCGGGCGCTGTTCAGCCTCAACCTGTTTCGCAACCGCACCTTCTCCCTTGGCCTCGGCGGCAGCTTCGCCGGGCGCATCGGCAGCGGCATGCTGCCGTTTATGACCCCGGTGTTTCTGCAGATCGGCCTCGGCTTTAGCCCCTTCCACGCCGGGCTGATGATGATCCCGATGGTGCTCGGCAGCATGGGGATGAAGCGGATCGTGGTCCAGGTGGTCAACCGCTTCGGCTATCGTCGGGTGCTGGTCGCCAGCACTCTGGGCCTGGCGGCGGTCAGCCTGCTGTTTATGTTTAGCGCCCTGGCGGGCTGGTATTATGTGCTGCCGCTGATCCTGTTTCTGCAGGGGATGATCAACGCCAGCCGCTTCTCCTCGATGAATACCCTGACCCTGAAAGATCTCCCCGACGATCTGGCCAGCAGCGGCAACAGTCTGCTGTCGATGGTGATGCAGTTGTCGATGAGTATTGGCGTGACCATCGCCGGGCTGCTGCTGGGGCTGTACGGCCAGCAGCATCTGAGCCTCGACGCCGCCGGCACCCATCAGGTCTTTCTCTATACCTATCTGAGCATGGCGGCGATCATCGCCCTGCCAGCGCTCATCTTTTCCCGGGTACCGGATGACGTCGGAAGTAATACCGTCATTCGTCGACGCAACAGGAGTGGATCGTGAAATTTTGGCGCCCGGGCATTACCGGTAAGCTGTTCCTCGCTATTTTCGCCACCTGCATCGTGCTGCTGATCAGCATGCACTGGGCGGTGCGTATCAGTTTCGAACGCGGGTTTATCGATTACATCAAGCGCGGCAATGAGCAGCGGTTAACCATGCTCAGCGACGCGCTGAGCGAGCAGTATGCCCAGCACGGCAGCTGGGCGTTTCTGCGCAATAATGACCGCTTTATCTTCCAGCTGCTGCGCACCTTCGAACGGGATAATGACGACCGCTCGCCGCCGGGGCACGCCATTAAGCCGGGGGCGATGGACGCGCCGGACGCCGGTCCGGACGGGCCGCCGCCGGATGGCCCCCCTGACGGCCCGCGCCCGAGGCCGGAAATGCCGCCCCACGGCTGGCGCACCATGTTCTGGGTGGTCGATCAGTCTGGCCGCGTGCTGGTGGGCCCCCGCGAGCGCGTGCCGGAGGACGGCAGCCAGCGCAGCATTATGGTCAACGGCGTGGAGGTAGGCAGAGTGATCGCCTCGCCGGTGGAAAGGCTAACCCGCAATACCGACATTAACTTCGACCGGCAGCAGAAGCGCACCAGCTGGCTGATCGTTGCCCTTGCCACCCTGCTTGCCGCGCTGGCCACCTTCCCGCTGGCCCGCGGCCTGCTGGCGCCGGTGAAACGGCTGGTGGAAGGCACCCATAAGCTGGCGGCGGGCGACTTTTCCACCCGCGTGACGGTGACCGGCGGCGATGAGCTCGGCCGCCTGGCGCAGGATTTTAACCAGCTCGCCAGCACCCTGGAGCGCAACCAGCAGATGCGTCGCGATCTGATGGCCGACATCTCCCATGAACTGCGTACCCCGCTGGCGGTGCTGCGCGGCGAACTGGAGGCGATTCAGGACGGGGTCCGGCGCTTCACTCCTGAGTCCATTCCCTCCCTGCAGGCCGAGGTCGCCACCCTCACCAAGCTGGTGGACGACCTTCACCAGCTGTCGATGTCCGATGAGGGCGCGCTGGCCTACCAGAAAACCTCGCTGGATATCATCACCCTGCTGGAGGTGGCCGCAGGCGCGTTTCGCGAGCGCTTCGCCGGCCGGCAGCTGAGCATTCAGGTGTCGCTCCCGGAGCAGGCGATGATCTTCGGCGACCGCGACCGCCTGATGCAGCTCTTCAACAATCTGCTGGAGAACAGCCTGCGCTATACCGACAGCGGCGGCAGCCTGCACATTACCGCCCGCCGCAGCGGACGGATGCTGGTGATCGACTTCGCCGACAGCGCCCCCGGGGTCAGCGATGAGCAGCTGGCCCGCCTGTGCGAACGCTTTTATCGGGCGGAAGGATCGCGCAACCGCGCCAGCGGCGGCTCTGGCCTCGGGCTGGCGATTTGCCTCAATATCGTAGCGGCCCACGGCGGCGCCCTGCGCGCCGACCATTCGCCTTTTGGCGGGGTTAGCATTAAAGTTGAGTTACCTCTGGAACATGATTTACCGAGAGACGTATGACTGAATTGCCTGTAGATGAAAACACCCCGCGCATTCTGATCGTGGAAGATGAACCCAAGCTCGGCCAGCTGCTGATTGATTATCTGCAGGCCGCCGGCTATGCGCCTACGCTGATTAACCATGGCGACAAGGTCCTGCCCTACGTTCGGCAGACCCCGCCGGATCTAATCCTGCTGGATCTGATGCTGCCCGGCACCGACGGCCTGACGCTGTGCCGGGAAATCCGCCGCTTCTCCGACGTTCCGGTGGTGATGGTGACGGCGAAAATCGAAGAGATCGACCGCCTGCTGGGGCTGGAGATCGGCGCCGACGACTATATCTGCAAGCCCTACAGCCCGCGGGAAGTGGTCGCCCGGGTGAAAACCATTCTCCGCCGCTGCAAGCCACAGCGCGACCTGCAGGCGCTGGACGCCCAGAGCCCGCTGATTGTCGACGAGGGGCGTTTTCAGGCCTCATGGCGCGACAAGCTGCTGGACCTCACCCCCGCCGAGTTCCGGCTGCTGAAAACCCTCTCCCAGGAGCCGGGGAAGGTCTTCTCCCGCGAACAGTTGCTCAACCATCTGTATGACGACTATCGGGTAGTGACCGACCGCACCATCGACAGCCACATCAAGAACCTGCGGCGCAAACTGGAGGCACTGGACGCCGAACAGTCGTTTATCCGCGCCGTATACGGGGTTGGCTATCGCTGGGAAGCGGACGCCTGCCGGCTGGCGTAGTTAGCCTTTTCCCGGCTCGCGCTGCGCTTAGCCGGGCTACACGTTCACCGCCGTCTGCAAGCCGTAGCCCGGGTAAGGCGTTTACGCCGCAACCCGGGGGAATTCCATAGAGCCTATCCCACCAGGCGCTATTAGTGCTGTCAGTATGAGCACTGCCCAGGTTCAAAATGGCAAACAAATTAGCCATGCTGAAAGATACCCATCTGATATTTACTCCCCTTCGCCGCGGCGCTACAATGCCCGCCCTTAATGTGGGGACACTCCCCCAACTCGCCGCACCGGGTGCGGCGAATCTGACCTGTCATCAGAACGAGAACACCATGTTTAAACCAGAACTCCTTTCCCCGGCGGGAACGCTGAAGAATATGCGTTACGCTTTCGCCTATGGCGCCGATGCCGTTTATGCCGGCCAGCCGCGCTACTCGCTGCGCGTGCGTAACAACGAATTCAATCACGAAAATCTGCAGCTCGGCATCAATGAAGCCCACGCGCTGGGTAAAAAATTCTATGTGGTGGTCAACATCGCCCCGCATAACGCCAAGCTGAAAACGTTTATTCGCGATCTGAAGCCGGTGGTGGAGATGGGGCCGGACGCGCTGATCATGTCCGATCCGGGTTTAATCATGCTGGTGCGGGAAAACTTTCCGGATATGCCGATCCATCTTTCGGTGCAGGCCAACGCCGTCAACTGGGCGACGGTCAAATTCTGGCAGCAGATGGGGCTGACCCGCGTGATCCTGTCGCGTGAACTGTCGCTGGATGAAATCGAAGAAATTCGCCGCCAGGTGCCGGAGATGGAAATTGAGATTTTCGTCCACGGCGCGCTGTGCATGGCCTACTCCGGCCGCTGCCTGCTCTCCGGGTATATCAACAAGCGCGACCCGAACCAGGGCACCTGCACCAACGCCTGCCGCTGGGAATATAACGTGGCGGAAGGCAAAGAGGACGACGTCGGCAACATCGTCCACAAATATGAGCCGATCCCGGTGCAGACCGTGGAGCCAACCCTCGGCATCGGCGCGCCGACCGATAAAGTCTTTATGATCGAGGAAGCCAAACGCCCGGGCGAGTACATGACCGCCTTCGAGGACGAGCACGGCACCTACATCATGAACTCGAAAGATCTGCGGGCTATCGCCCACGTTGAGCGTCTGACCCAGATGGGCGTTCACTCGCTGAAGATCGAAGGCCGCACCAAATCCTTCTATTACTGCGCGCGCACCGCACAGGTTTACCGCAAGGCGATCGACGACGCTGCCGCCGGCAAACCGTTCGATACCAGCCTGCTGGAAACGCTGGAAGGACTGGCCCATCGCGGGTACACCGAAGGCTTCCTGCGCCGCCATACCCATGACGATTATCAGAACTACGAGTACGGCTACTCCCTCTCCGAGCGCCAGCAGTTTGTCGGCGAATTCACCGGGGAGCGTAACGGCCCGCTGGCGGCAGTGGCGGTCAAAAATAAGTTCAGCGTTGGCGACAGTCTCGAACTGATGACCCCGCAGGGTAACGTCAACTTCACCCTCGAGCAGATGGAAAATGGCAAAGGCGAAGCCATGCCGGTGGCCCCGGGCGACGGCTATACCGTATGGTTGCCTGTGCCGGATGACCTGCCCCTGCAGTATGCGCTGCTGATGCGCAACTTTACTGGTCAGACAACCAGAAATCCACACGGTAACTAGTTAATTTGCGTTATTTTTTCACGATGTAAGGATATTAGAATCGGATCACATACCGTTTCGATCGAAACAGGTATCATCCATTTCGCTGAAAAACATAACCCATAAATGCTAGTTGTACCAGGAACCACCTCCTTAGCCTGCGTAATCTCCCTTACGCGGGCTTATTTTTTTGTCTCTCCTTCGGCCTTCGCTGGCGTCATGCGGTACACTTTATGCAACATTGAGCAATAAAGGTTCCCTTGATGATGTCTACGTTTACTGCCAGCTTACTGATCCTTAACGGCAAAGGTGCCAATGAACCGCAGCTACGCGAGGCGGTTAACCTGTTGCGCGACGAAGGGATCGATATCCACGTCCGCGTCACCTGGGAAAAGGGCGATGCCGTACGGTTTATCGATGAAGCCCTGCAGCTGAACGTTGAAACGGTGATCGCCGGCGGCGGCGACGGCACCATTAATGAAGTGGCGACGGCACTGGTGGAGCGCGGCAGCAGGATGGCGCTGGGGATTTTACCGCTGGGCACGGCCAACGACTTCGCCACCAGCGTCGGTATTCCGCAGGATCTGGCCAGCGCCCTGAAGCTGGCGATCGTCGGCCGCGATGTGCCGATAGATATCGCCCGGGTTAATGATAAGACCGGCTTTATTAATATGGCGACCGGCGGGTTCGGCACCCGGATCACCACCGAAACGCCGGAAAAACTCAAAGCCGCGCTCGGCGGTGTCTCTTATTTAATCCACGGCCTGATGCGCATGGATACCCTGAAGCCGGACCGCTGTGAGATCCGCGGGGAGAACTTTCACTGGCAGGGCGATGCGCTGGTCATCGGCATCGGCAACGGCCGCCAGGCGGGCGGCGGCCAGCAGCTGTGTCCGGAGGCGTTGATTAACGATGGCCTGCTGCATCTGCGCATTTTCACCGGCGAAGAGCTGATCCCTGCCCTCTTCAGCACCCTGGCGAATCCGGAAAACTCGCCGAATATTGTCGACGGCGTCTCCTCGTGGTTTGAGATCACCGCCCCTCATGAGATGACGTTTAACCTCGACGGCGAACCGCTGACCGGCAAAACTTTCCGCATGGAGCTGTTACCGGCGGCCCTGCGCTGCCGGCTGCCGCCCGACTGCCCGCTGTTGCGCTGAGGCGGACAGGCGCCCATCGCCCGGCGGCGCTGCGCTTGCCGGGCCTGTGGTCCGCGGCTCTCATGCAGCACGGACAAGCGCCGCGCCAGCCGGGTGGAACAATGTAGGCCGGGTCAGCCGGGTGGGTCAATGTAGGCCGGGTCAGGCGTCAGCCGCCACCCGGCAAAACACCGGTTCGGCGCAGCCCCCTGCCCCTCTCCCGCGGATAAAAGCTATAAATGGGGCGTGAGCGCAGAGAAGAGATTAACCGACCAGCTACATCCCGGGAATGTCTGCGCCCACAAATGGTTACTTAAACCGCCGCCTCTGGCTCGGCGGTGAGGACTTCCAGCAGTTCAGGCAGCGCCCGGTAGCGGCCCACGGCGGCCTGAAAACGCGCGTGCTGGCTATCTTCGGCAATCACCACCGTAGGAATACCTGCGGCCTGAGCCGCGCAAAAGCCGTTGAAGCTGTCTTCGATCACCAGGCACCGGCTGGCGTCGAGATTAAGCTTATCCAACGTCGTCAGATACACCGCCGGATGCGGCTTGCCCTGCGCTTCATCGTCCGCGCTGGAGATCACGTCAAAAAAGTGCCACAGCGAGAGCTTGTTCAGCACGGCGGCGATAACCTGCCGGGACGAGGAGGTGGCGAGGGCAATGTTATAACCGGCATGGCGAAAATAGCGTAACGCCTCATGCACCCCGCGCATCGGCTCGCCTTCGGCGGCGATCAGGCCGGTGATGCGCTGCAATATGGCGTCTTCCAGCAGCGACGGGGCAAGGTTAAGCTGAAAATAGCGGCACCAGGTGCGGGCAATTTCATCGAGGCGTTTGCCTTTGGTCAGGGTTTCACACTCAGCCACGCTCGCCGTTGCCCCCCACTGCGCAAGGGCCTCGATTTGCGCCTGCCGCCACAGGCTTTCGGAATCAATAATCACGCCATCCATGTCAAAAATCACTGCCTGAATACTCATCATTCACCTCATTAAGGCTGGCATGCCTGGCACGCCAGCCGCATCACCTTAAGAGAACTCCACCTGCTCGCTGGCCGGCGCTGCCTTGTGGGAAAATCCCGGCTGCTCGACGCGGATAAACGCACAGAGGAAAAAGGCCACCACGTACAATGCGGTATAGGCGATGACGACCCCAATGGTGCTGAAGAACGGCAGCAGCACCACGGCGATCGCCGGGGCGAGAAAGTTCGACATCCCCGCCGACAGGTTATACACCGAAATCGCCGCGCCTTTGTGCTTCGGCTCCAGCGCCGGGAACACGGCGGCCAGCGGCACGAAGGCGGCGACAAAGATCCCCAGGGCGATGGCCGGGATCAGCGCCATCGCAAAGCTGTGGCCGAAGTGCTGAGGGATGTAGTAAAACGCCAGGCTGGAGAGCGCCATCCCGATGCAGCCGAACCAGCGCACCACCTTCATCCAGCCCAGTTTTTCGCCCAGAATGCCCCACAGCACGTTAGAGAAAATGGTGGTGAAGAAGAAGACCGCCCACACCTGGAGCCATTCCGAGGTGCTAAAGCCCAGCTCATCGACGAACATCATCGGCATAATCACCGCAAAGCCGAACAGCGAGAGGGTATTGATGATCCTGACCATGCTCGACAGCAGAATATTGCGGTTGGTATAGAGCAGCGTCGCGGCGCGGCCCAGCTCGGCAAACTTCTCGCGGGTTGTCAGGTTCTGCATATGCTGCGGCGTTTTAATATGGCGCAGGGAAGCCAGCGCAATCACGCCCCCGGTAACGCAGAAGGCCAGCGCCAGCCACAGGGTGCCCATTTCGCCAATGTGCGGAATGGTGAAACTCGGAATATAGCTGCCGAAGACGCCGATGCCGATGGAATAGACCGCCCAGAACCAGCCGATGGCCGAGCTGGCGTTGTCGCTTTTGACGTTATGGACAATCGCCACGATAAACGAGTAGAGGAATAGCGGATACGCGAAGCCGCGAATGCCGTAGAAAACCAGGATCAGCGCATAGTTGGCGTGACCGAGGCCGAAAACGAGGAACAGCACGTGGAAAACGCACCACAGCACGAAGCCAATCATCATGGTTTTCAGCGGCGTAATAATTTCCGCCACCACGCCGGAAATCCACGCCGACAGCGCGGCGGCCAGGCCATAGAGGGTAAAGGCAAAGGAGGCCTCCGCCGGGGAGAATCCGAGCGCTTTGATATAGTGCGAGAGAAAGGCTAATTCAAAACCGTCGCCGGTCATAAATACGGCAATGGCGATGTATCCCCAGAGCAGGTTCAGGGGTAAACCGAGCCACTGTTTATTATTGATAGACATAATGACCTCGTTTTCAGGGTACAGGAGGCCGCTCCGGTCAGTTCACCGGAGCGGTTATGGTGATAAAAATTAATGCTGCCGATAATGCAGATCGTTTAAATACAGGGCCTTAAACTGCGCGTAGCGTTGCATCAGGGTGTGGTGGCGAACGGGATCCGCACGCCAGGTCTGCCAGACTTCCGGTTTTTCACATACCGCGGCAACCGGTTTGCCCGCCGCCAGGCAGGCCAGCCGCGCCGCGCCCAGCGCGCCGCCGGTCTCTCCGCCTTTGTGGGTCACCACCGGCATAGCGAGAATATCGGCCAGCAGCTGGGCCCAGAACGGACTGCGGGCGCCCCCGCCCACCAGCGAGCACTGCGCGATCGGCGTCCCGCTCTCTTTCAATACCTGCAGGCCGTCGTTGATGCCAAAGCTCACCCCCTCCAGCACCGCGTAGCCGAGCTGGGCGCGCAGGCTGGAGTGGGTCATACCCCAGAACATGCCGCGAGCGTCAGGATCGTTATGCGGGGTACGTTCCCCGGAGAGATAGGGCAGGAAGAACGGCGCGTTGGCCTTCTCCTCTTCGCTTAGCTCGGCAATCTCCGCCAGCAGCGCCACCTCCGTGGTGCCGGTCAGGCGGCAGAACCACTGCAAACAGCTGGCGGCGCTGAGCATCACGCTCATCTGATGCCACAGGTTCGGCAGAACGTGACAAAACGCATGGACCGCCGACTGCGGCGCCGGACGATAGGCGTCGGTCACCACAAACAGCACCCCTGAGGTGCCGAGCGAAATAAACGCGTCCCCCGGCGAGACCGCGCCGACGCCAATGGCGCTGACCGCGTTATCGCCGCCGCCCCCGGCCACCACCACCGAGGCGTTCAGCCCCCAGCGTTCGGCCACCTGCGGGTCAAGGGTGGCGGAAACCTCGCAGCCTTCCACCAGCGTCGGCATCTGGCTGCGCGACAGACCGCACTTGTCCAGCAGCGCATCGGACCAGTCGCGCTTAGCCACGTCCAGCCACAGCGTCCCGGCGGCGTCCGACATATCGGAGACTTTCTTCCCGGTCATCCGGTAGCGCAGATAATCCTTCGGCAGCAGCACCGTGTCGGTGCGCTGAAAGTTTTGCGGCTCGTGACGACGCACCCACAGCAGCTTCGGCGCGGTAAAGCCGGGCATCGCCAGGTTGCCCGCCACCTGATGCAGCTCCGGCGCCATCTCCTCCAGCTCCGCGCACTCTGCGGCGCAGCGGGTGTCGTTCCACAGAATGGCCGGACGGATCGTCTCCCCCTTTTCATCCAGCAACACCGCGCCGTGCATCTGTCCGGAGAGGCCAATCGCCTTGACGGCCGGCCAGTGCTGGGCGCATTTTTCCCGCAGCGTGGCCATCAGATACTCCGTCGCCTCCCACCATAACTCCGGTGATTGTTCTGACCAGTGCGGATGAGGCCGCTGAATGCTCAGCGGCGCGCTATGGCTGGCGATAACCTGATTGTTCTCATCAATGACCAGCGCTTTGACTTCCGATGTGCCAAGATCGATACCCAGATACATAGCCACCTCTTATTTAATCAGCGTGTAAACGGCGGCGACTTTATCGCGCATCAGCGCCAGGAAATCCGCGTTGTCGGCCAGGTCACCAAACAGAGCTTTATCACGGGCGAAGACAGCCAGCGGATCCTGAGCCTCATACATCTCATGCACCGCCTGCTCATCCAGGATGCCGTCCTGGTACTGATACGGCAGGGTTCCCTTATGCCACTGCTCCATAAAGACGAAGAACAGCGCCGGCAGCATGGCGGTCGCTTCCGGGCGGACGCCGCGCTGATAGCACTCCTGCAGGGTTGGGGCGATCATCGCCGGAATTTTCGAGAAACCGTCGGCGGCGACGCGCTGGTTGGTGTCCTGGATATGCGGGTTGGTAAAGCGCTTGAGCACCACATCGCGGTAGGTCGGCAAATCAATGCCGTTATCGCCCAGGCATGGGATCACATCTTCCGTGACGTAGCGGTCGGCAATGGCGTAGATAACATCGGTGAGTGTGCTTTCGTGAATATACTGCTGGCCGATTAAGGTCCCCGCCCACGCAATGCAGCTGTGGGACGCGTTCAGGATGCGGATTTTCGCCTCTTCATACGGGATAACCGACTCGACCATCTCCACGCCGACCGCTTCCAGGTTCGGGCGGGCATCGCGGAAGTTGTTCTCCACCACCCACTGGATAAAGGTCTCGCCCATGACCGGCGCCTTATCGTCAATGCCGGTTTGCGCTTTGATACGGGCCGGCAGATCGGCCGCCGGACGCGGGGTGATGCGGTCCACCATGGTGTTCGGACAGGTGGTATTGGCCGCCATCCAGTCAATCACCGCCTGTTTGCCGGTGAGCTGCAGGAACTCCACCATCCCGTCGTGGAAGCGCTCGCCGTTATGACGCACGTTGTCGCAGTTGAGCAGGGTCAGCGGCCCGGCGTTGTCCGCCATGCGCTTTTCCAGAATTCGCGCGAGGGTGCCGTAAATAGTTTTGCATTCGCCTTTCAGGTCAGCCTGCAGATCGGGGTTGCTGGTTTCCAGCTGATGGCGGGTATTCAGGTAGTACCCCCCTTCCGTCACGGTAAAGGCGATAACTTTGGTTTGCGGGTTGGCCCCTTCATTAATCAGCGGCTGCAGCCCGGCCTGCCACGGCAGCAGTTTCTGAATTGAGGTGATCTCTTCATATTCACGCTCCCCTTCCGGGCTGACGGTCTCCAGGACGTAACGTCCGCCCTGCGCCGTCAGCGCCTGCACCACCTGCTCGGCGTCATTGCGAATATTGCCCGCCGCGATGCGCCAGCGCTTATCGCCGGAAGCGATCAGACGATGCAGATACCACGCCTGATGCGCGCGATGAAAAGAACCCAGACCGATATGAAGCCATGTGAATTGATTGTTCATGTTCTGCTCTCCTTGAGTGGATGGCGCCACTGTAATTGATCATTTGACCAAAATAAGAGCCATGGATCACAAAAGAGCAATTACCCACTTAAATTACAAATGACCATTAAAGAGCAAAAGCTTGCCAGTTATGGCAACCACGGCGAGAATGCGGATATTCGCCGGGCCAATTGCGTGCCCTGGCCAGCAACTTAGGGCGGGAAACCATGAGTAAAGAAGACGATATCCGGTTGGATCAGAAGGTGCGTGCCGCATGGATGTACTACATCGCCGGGCAGAATCAGAGCGAGATCGCAAGCCAGTTGGGCACCTCCAGACCGGTGGTGCAACGGCTGATCGCCGCCGCGAAAGAAGAAGGGATTGTGTCGATTAATCTGCACCATCCGGTGGCGAACTGCCTCGATTATGCGCAGTTGTTGCAGGAAAAGTACCGGCTTCTCGAATGCAATGTGGTCCCCGCCTTTAGCGAAGAGAGTACCCTCGACAGCGTATCGTTTGGCTGCTATCAGCTGATGGCTCGCTATCTGCAGGATGATAAAGAGAAAATCATCGGCCTGGGCTCGGGCCTGACCCTGAAAAAAGCGCTGCAGCGCATCGATTTCGACAGCCTGAATACCCGCTGCGTGGCGCTGATCAGCGCCATGGACGCCGACGGGCAGTGCAACTATTACGATGACGTGCCCCTGCTGCTCACTCGCAAAATTAAGGCCAAGTACTATCAGTGGCCTGCGCCGCGCTACGCCCAGACCGCGGATGAGTATGAGATGTGGTGCACCAATCGCTTATTCCGCAGCGTCTCTGGCGTCGCCCGGGAGGCGGATGTGATTTTTGTCGGCATTGGTCCGCTGGGCACGCAAAGTCCTATCTTTAAAGACGGCTTTATCAATCAGGCGCAGATGGATGAGCTGACCGCCCGCGGCGGCATCGGGGAGATCCTCGGGCGGTTTATCGATGCAGAAGGCGAGGTGGTAGACAGCGAGATCAACCGCATGATCACCAGCTATGATATCCGCCAGAACCACTGCCCGCGGATTGCCGCGGCCTGTGGAGAATACAAACGACCGGCGATCCTGGCCGCCCTTAAAGGCGGCTGGATCAACGGTCTGGTGACCGATGAACATACTGCGCGCTGGCTGCTGACGCGCTAACGGCAATCAGCAGACGGCGACTCAGCTACTGCTCATCAATCGCGGCGGAATTTCAATCCGCTGCTGGCTGGCTTCGCCGGCGTCAATAATCGAAAAAACAGCGTTCAGCATCGCCGGTACGTCCTGCTGCACCATGTCGATATCGTGTCCCAGCAGATAGACAAACGGATCCCAGTCGAAGCAGCCCATCGGCGGCTGCTCGCTGCCGGTCAGCCCCACCTGCGACAGCCAGCGCACAACCCCTTCGAGGGATATCGTCGAGTTAACAAATATCCCCTGCAATAGCGTCTTCGCGCTGCCAAACCGCTCCTGCAGGCAGGCCTCAACGTGACCTTTCGAATAGCCGGGAGCCAGAATATTCGCCTGCGGCACGCGCAGCCCCTGCTCGTGATGCGCATCGTGGAAGCCGCGTAAGCGCTCGCTGGTGTTATGGTCGTTGCTGCGCCCGCCGATGAAGGTCAGCGGCGCCAGCTCTCCCCGACGGCGGGCGCTATTAGCGAGGATCTTGTGGGTCAGCGCTTTCGCGCCGCCGTAGTTATCTGAAATCACCGACGGAGAGAGAGACCCCGGCAGGTCGAGATTGATCGTGGGCACGCCCGCCTGCTGGCACAGCGCGGAGATTTTATCCGGATTGGTCGCCCCGGTCGCGATCACCCAGTCAACCTGCCAGGAGAGCATCGCTTTTACCGCTTCGAGCTCCAGATCCGGGCTTCGGCGCGTACAGGTGATAATCGGCAGCAGGCCACGCTCGCGGGCCATCTCCTCAAAGCGTTCGGCGACGGAGCCGAAGTAGCGGTTATCGTATTTGGGGATAATCATGCCAATGACGTGTGATTTTTTACTGCGCAGCATGCTGGCCTGGCGGTTAATCGCATAGCCCTGCTCCTCAGCAATCCGTGTCACCTTTTCGGCAAGCTTTGCGCTGATGCGGCGTTTTTTCCAGTTGCCGTTGAGGATTGCGCTCACCGCGCTCGCCGAAACGCCGGAAAGCTCCGCCAGGTCGTAAATCGTTATCTTCTTCATTTTTCCAACTTGCGTCACAAAATCATGTCGCTGTTAATTTCCCCACTTGCTCAATCGATGAAGCGAGAGCAACATAGCTTCATCGATTGAGCATCCATTTCACGCCAGGAAGTACGCGCGCATACCGCCTTAACATGCCAGCAAGCCTGAATAATGATGCTGATATTCAATAGGTTACCATGTTTTTGTCCATCACCTCGAACGCGATGCCCTCGGGTTCGATAGTTGCAACCAGACACGGCAAAGGATTATAAAATGAACCACTCTGTCTCCTCTATGAATACTTCCCTCAGCGGTAAAGTCGCCGCGATCACTGGCGCGGCGTCCGGTATCGGCCTCGAGTGCGCGAGGACCCTGCTGGGAGCTGGCGCAAAAGTGGTGCTTATCGACCGCGAAGGCGAAAAGCTCAACAAACTGGTCGCCGAACTAGGCGAAAACGCCTTCGCTCTGCAGGTGGATCTGATGCAGGCGGACCAGGTCGATAACCTTCTGCAGGGCATTTTGCAGCTCACCGGGCGTCTCGATATCTTCCACGCCAACGCCGGGGCCTATATCGGCGGGCCGGTGGCCGAGGGCGACCCGGACGTCTGGGACCGCGTGCTGCACCTCAACATCAATGCCGCCTTCCGCTGCGTGCGCAGCGTCCTGCCGCATCTGATCGCGCAAAAATCCGGGGATATTATTTTCACCAGCTCTATCGCGGGCGTGGTGCCGGTGATCTGGGAGCCTGTCTATACCGCGTCGAAATTCGCCGTGCAGGCGTTTGTACATACGACTCGTCGCCAGGTGGCGCAGTATGGCGTGCGCGTCGGCGCCGTACTACCGGGCCCGGTGGTGACCGCTCTGCTGGACGACTGGCCAAAAGCCAAAATGGATGAAGCGCTGGCCAACGGCAGTTTGATGCAGCCGATTGAAGTGGCGGAGTCAGCGCTGTTTATGGTGACGCGTTCGAAAAACGTCACCGTACGCGACATTGTGATCCTGCCGAACAGCGTGGATCTCTGATCCGTAACCAGCCTGTGAGAGGATGTGATGCAAAACGATACGCAAAACATTATTGGTGTGGATGTCGGTTCGGGCAGTGCGCGCGCCGGGGTATTCAATCTGCGGGGCGAGCTTCTCGCCCACGCGACCCGGGAAATTACCCTCTTTCGCAGCGCCGGAAACAGGGTGGAGCAGTCGAGCCGTGAGATCTGGCAGGCGGTGTGCTACTGCATTAAAACCGCCGTGGCCAGCGCCGGCGTCCCGCCGTCATCGATCGCCGGGATCGGCTTCGATGCCACCTGTTCGCTGGTGGTGATTGGCGATAACGACGCGCCGCTGGCGGTCGGGCCTTCCGACGATCCGGACCGCAATATTATCGTCTGGATGGATCATCGCGCCACCGGGCAGGCGGAAAAGATCAACGCGACGGGCCACCCGGTGCTGCAGTACGTTGGCGGCAAAATTTCGCCGGAGATGGAAACGCCGAAAATTCTGTGGTTGAAGGAGAATCGCCCGCACATCTATCAGCAGGCGCGCCACTTCTTCGACCTCGCTGATTACCTTACCTGGCGCTCAACCGGCGATGAAGCCCGCTCGGTCTGCACTGTGACCTGTAAATGGACCTACCTGGCGCATGAACAACGCTGGGATGCCGGCTACTTCCGCCAGATTGGCCTCGAAGAGCTGGCGGATGAAGATTTTGTCCGCATCGGCCAACGGATTGTCGAACCTGGGACCCCCTGCGGCGACGGTCTTTGCGCCACGGCGGCGGCGGCGATGGGCCTGCCGATCGGTACGCCGGTGGCGGTGGGGATGATTGACGCCCACGCGGGCGGCATCGGCACCGTCGGGGTACTTAACGGCGCGGTCAACAATATGGCCTACGTCTTCGGCACCTCCTCCTGCACCATGACCACCACTGAGGAAGCGGTGTTCGTCCCCGGCGTCTGGGGCCCATACTATTCGGCGATGGTGCCTGGCTACTGGCTGATTGAAGGCGGACAAAGCGCCGCTGGCGCGGCTATCGACCAGTTGCTGAGCTTCCATCCGGCGGCGGCGGCGGCTCGCGAGGAGGCGAAAGCGGCGGGCGTCCCTCTGCCGGTCTGGCTGGCGGATCGCGTACTGGCGCAGACGGCTTCGCCTTCTGAGGCGGTAACGCTGGCCGCCGGTCTGCACGTGGTGCCCGAATTTCTCGGTAACCGCGCGCCGCTTGCCGACCCACACGCGAAAGCGCTGATTGCCGGGCTGGGGATGGAGCGGGACCTGGATAACCTGACCGCGCTGTACGTTGCCGGATTATGCGGGATTGGCTATGGCCTGCGACAGATCCTCGACGCCCAGCGCGCCTGCGGGATTGAGAGTGAAAATATCGTCATCAGCGGCGGGGCCGGACAGCATCCGCTGGTGCGTCAGCTACTGGCCGACGCCTGCGGCGTTAGCGTCGTGAGCACCGTCAGCAGCGAGCCGGTGCTGTTAGGCTCCGCCATCCTCGGCGCGGTGGCGGGCAGAGTCGCGGCTTCGCTGCCGGAGGCCATGAAGCAATTCACTCAGGTGGATGCCACCTATCACAGCGAGACTGCGTTTAGCTCGTTACATCAGCGCAGATATGAGGCCTATAAGGCGCTACAACAGGCCGGCAGGCTGATCCGCGAATAACATCCCTCTTTTTTTAATAACAATAATGCTCCGCTGCTGTGCAGCGGAGACACTCATCTGCACTCTGAAATCGAGGTCAACATGTCCGTAAATAACAAACAGTGGTATGGTCTACCGCTCAACCTCATCTGGGGATATGTCGCCATCGCCGTGTTTATGACCGGCGACGGCTTTGAGCTGGCTTTTCTGTCGCACTACATCAAAACACTCGGATTCACCCCAGCGCAGGCTTCCTTTGCCTTTACGCTTTACGGTCTGGCCGCCGCCCTCTCGGCGTGGATTTCCGGCGTGGTGGCGGAAATCATCACCCCGCGCAAGGCCATGATGATCGGCTTCGTGCTGTGGTGTGTATTCCACGTGCTGTTCCTCGTCTTCGGCCTCGGTCGCGCCAACTATGCGCTGATCCTGCTGTTTTATGGCATCCGCGGCCTGGCCTACCCGCTGTTCCTCTACTCATTTATCGTCGCCATTATCCACAACGTTCGCAGCGACAGTTCCAGCTCTGCGCTGGGCTGGTTCTGGGCGGTCTACTCCGTGGGTATCGGCGTGTTCGGCAGCTATATTCCGAGCTTCACCATTCCCCACATTGGCGAAATGGGCACTCTGTGGCTGGCGCTGGTCTTCTGTGCCACCGGCGGCATCATTGCGTTGGTGTCGATGCGTCATACCGAAACGCCGCGCCATATGCAGAACCTGACCACTCGCGAAAAACTCGCCGAACTGGGGCGCGCTGCGACGCTGCTCTATACCAACCGCAGCATCCTGTTCTCCAGCATCGTGCGCATTATTAACACCCTGTCGCTGTTTGGTTTTGCGGTGATTATGCCGATGATGTTCGTTGATGAGCTGGGCTTTACCACCTCGGAGTGGCTCCAGGTGTGGGCGGCCTTCTTCTTTACCACCATCTTTTCGAACGTTTTCTGGGGGATCGTGGCGGAGAAAATGGGCTGGATGAAGGTGGTTCGCTGGTTCGGCTGCATCGGGATGGCGCTTTCCAGCCTGGCGTTTTACTACATCCCTCAGCACTTTGGCCACAGCTTTGCGATGGCGCTGGTGCCGGCTATTGCCCTGGGTATTTTCGTCGCCGCGTTCGTGCCGATGGCGGCGGTGTTCCCGGCGCTGGAGCCGAACCATAAAGGCGCGGCGATTTCGGTCTATAACCTGTCTGCCGGGCTGTCGAACTTTCTGGCGCCGGCGATCGCCGTGGTGCTGCTGCCCTATTTCAGCACCATCGGGGTGGTGATTGCCTATACCGCCTTATATATTCTGGCCTTCTTCCTGTGCCCGTTAATCCGCGTTGAACAGCCTGGCATTACCCGCGCTCAGAGTGCGAAACCATTTACCGCCAACGCGGCGGAGTCTTAATAAACCCGACATCTGCTATGAACAACGAGCAATCCGGGCGCTGACGCCCGGATTTTCGCCTTAGGCGATAGTCACTTTCCCGTCCAGATAGACATCCTGCACGGCATTGATCAGCTTCACACCGTCGGCCATCGATTTCTTAAACGCTTTGCGGCCAAGGATCAGCCCCATGCCGCCGGCGCGTTTATTGATCACCGCCGTGCGCACCGCGTCGGCAAGGTCGGTCTCCCCGCCTGCCGCGCCGCCGGAGTTAATCAGCCCGGCGCGGCCCATGTAGCAGTTGGCCAGCTGGTAGCGCACCAGATCGATGGGGTTATCGCTGGTCAGTTTGCTGTACACCCGGTCGTCGGTATAGCCGAAGTTAACCGCTTTGTAGCCGCCGTTATTCTCCGCCATCTTTTGCTTGACGATATCGGCGCCGATGGTGGCCGCCAGGTGGTTGGCCTGACCGGTCAGGTCAGCGGAAACATGGTAGTCGACACCGTCTTTCTTGAATGCCGAATTGCGCAGATAGGCCCACAGCACGGTGACCAGGCCCAGCTCATGGGCCCGCTCAAAGGCCGCGGAGATCTCTTCTATCTGACGACGCGATTGTTCCGAGCCGAAATAGATCGTCGCGCCCACGGCCACCGCCCCCATATTGAACGCCTGCTCAACGCTGGCGTAGAGGGTCTGGTCGTACTCGGTGGGGTAGCTCAGCGTTTCGTTATGGTTGAGCTTCACCAGGAAAGGAATACGATGCGCGTAACGGCGCGACACTGAGGCCAGCACGCCGTAGGTCGATGCCACGCAGTTACAGCCGGCTTCGATCGCCAGCTCGACGATATTCTTCGGATCAAAGTACAGCGGGTTGGCGGCGAAAGAGGCCCCCGCCGAGTGCTCCACGCCCTGGTCGACCGGCAGAATGGACAGGTAGCCGGTCCCCCCCAGTCGTCCGGTGTTGTACAGGGTTTGCATATTGCGTAGCACCGCCGGCGGCCGGTTGTTATCCACCATCACCCGATCAACATAATCTGCGCCAGGCAGATACAGCTGGTCGGCCGGAATGGTTATACAACGGTGCTGCAAAAGGCTCTCGGCATCTTTGCCCAGCAACTGCGTAATATCAGTCATAGCAATCTCCCGTAAGGCCGGCCGGAGCCGGCATGCATTATCCCAACCCAATTATTTTGGGCAGGTTAAGCCTGGTACCGACTTAGCCTATTTTCCAGCCGGGAGGGCATTTTTTCAGGAGATTCTGCTGTCCCGTTACGCTGCCATTTACCACCAGGCATGGAAATGGTGTACCGGCCCGATGCCGTGGCCCACCTCCAGGGAGTCGGCCTGCGCCAGGGCCGCCGACAGCCAGGCCTTGGCCTCGGTAACGGTGGCCGCCCAGTCGGCGTGACGCGGACGCAGCGCCGCCAGCGCCGCCGAGAGCGTGCAGCCGGTGCCGTGCGTGTTTTTGGTCTGTACTCGCGGCGCGGTAAATCGCTGTTCCCCTTCGCGGGTGAAGAGCCAGTCCGGGCTCTCGGCATCGTCGAGATGGCCGCCCTTCATCAATACCGCGCCGCAACCCAGCGCCAGCAGCGCCCGCCCCTGCTCCAGCATTTCGCGCTCGTTGCGCGCATGGGGTGCATCAAGCAGGGCGGCCGCTTCCGGCAGGTTCGGGGTGATCAGCGACACCTGCGGCAACAATCGTTGACGCAGGGTCTCCACCGCCGAGGCCGACAGCAGCGGATCGCCGCTTTTCGCCAGCATGACGGTATCCAGCACCACGTTGGCCACCCGGTAGCGCGCCAGCCGCTCGGCCACGACTTCCACAATATCGGTTTCCGCCAGCATGCCGATTTTGGTGGTATCGATGCGCACATCGCTGAACACCGAATCAAGCTGCGCCGCCACAAAGTCCGGTTCAATACGATAGACCGACTGCACGCCGCGGGTATTCTGCGCCACCAGGGCGGTGATCGCCGAGCAGCCGTAGGCCCCCAGCGCGGAGAAGGTTTTCAGATCGGCCTGGATACCGGCCCCGCCGCTGGGATCGGTGCCGGCGATGGTCAGAGCATTGATGCGTTTCATGCGCGCACCTCCTGATATAGCGCGTCGAGAAACGCCGGAACAAAGCTCCCGGGCCCCCCGTGACGGGCAGCGATTTCCCCGGCCTGCTTCATGAGCCCGCAGGCGGCGGCCACGTTTTCCAGCCGGTCTCCCGGCAGCGCCGCGCTCGCCGCCACCACCGCCGACAGCGCGCAGCCGGTGCCCACCACCCGGGTCATCAGCGCACTGCCGCCCGCCACGCTGAGCACCCGCTCGCCGTCGGTGACGTAATCCACCTCACCGGTGACCGCCACGACGGTGGTCAACTGACGAGCCAGCGCCTGGGCCGCCGGCAGCGCCGCGGCGGCCGTATCGGTGGTATCCACCCCGCGCCCGCCGGCGCTCATCCCGGCCAGCGCCAGAATTTCGGAGGCATTCCCGCGAATGGCCGCCGGCTGGAAGGCCAGCAGCGCGTGACAAAAGGCCGTGCGCACGGTCAGGGCGCCGACCGCCACCGGATCCAGCGTCCAGGGCTTGCCGGCCTGGCGGGCCTGCTCCACTGCGGCACGCATGGCCACTGCGCGATCTTCGGTCAGGGTGCCGACGTTGATTAACAGCGCATCGGCGATGGCGGCGAACTGCGCCGCTTCGCGGGGATCGATCACCATCGCCGGCGAGGCGCCGACGGCCAGCAGGACATTGGCGGTAAAGGTCTGCACCACGTCATTGGTCATGCAGTGCACAAGGGGGGAATGGGCGCGCAGCAGATGGCGCAGGTGCGCGACAGGCGCGGGATTCAACAGCTCAGGCATGGTTTGCTCCCGCCAGACGAGGTAGAAGCAATGACCCTGCGGTCTCTGACTTCCCTACGCTGGCATTATCCAGATCAGGTGGTACGGGTATTTCTCAGCCTTCAACGAAGAAGGGCACCCCGAGTCATAAAAGCGGTACAACATTTTCCTGAAGCAGGATATGAAATGTGGCGGTGTAACACAAGCTGACCGGCTTTTTTTCCCCGTTCGCCAGCTAATACAAAAGGCGTAATTTCTGATTAAAAATGTGTTTTTTGCAAGCAAAACTGGATGAATGTAAATGTGTGGTTATATTTAGAAAATCTGTAACAAACAGTCACCTGCGTTAAATCGGTAAAACCGAACGAACCATGCAATAAATGAGGATTCCAATGAAATTAACCCCGATAGTGAAAGGGTTAGCGTTAGCGGGCATGTTGAGTAGTCTCGCTTTCGCCGCCTGGGCAGATACGTCAGCCAAAGAGGCAACCGAAGCGACCAAAAAAGCGAACGATGCCCTCTACAACCAACTCCCCTTCTCCGATAACACCGATTTCACCAATGCGCATAAAGGCTTTATTGCCGCCCTGCCGCCAGAGGTCATCAAAGGCGAACAGGGCAATGTCATCTGGGATCCGGGCCAGTACGCCTTCATTAAAGAAGGGGAAAAAGCGCCAGAAACCGTAAACCCGAGCCTGTGGCGCCAGTCGCAGCTGATCAACATCAGCGGCCTGTTTGAAGTCACCGACGGGGTCTACCAGATCCGCAACCTCGATCTCTCCAATATGACAATCATTGAGGGCAAAGAGGGGATCACCGTCGTAGACCCGCTGGTCTCGGCTGAAACCGCCAAAGTCGGCATGGATCTCTACTATAAAAACCGGGGTAAAAAACCGGTTGTCGCGGTGATCTACACCCACAGCCACGTTGACCATTACGGTGGCGTGCGCGGCGTGGTTGATGAGGCCGACGTCAAAGCGGGTAAAGTAAAAATCTACGCGCCGTCCGGCTTTATGGAAGCGGCGGTGGCGGAAAATATCATGGCCGGGAACGTCATGAGCCGCCGCGCCAGCTATATGTACGGCAACCTGCTGAAGCCGGACGCTAAAGGCCAGGTGGGCGCGGGCCTGGGGACGACCACCTCGGCAGGCACCGTCACCCTGATTGCGCCAACCAATATCATTGATAAGGATGGCCAGAAAGAGGTGATCGACGGCCTGACCTATGACTTCATGCTGGCGCCAGGCTCCGAAGCGCCGTCAGAAATGCTGTGGTATATCGAAGAGAAGAAATTGATCGAATCCGCAGAGGATGTCACCCACACCCTGCATAACACCTACTCGCTGCGCGGGGCGAAGATCCGTGAACCGCTGCCGTGGTCGAAATATATCAACCAGGCGATCGTTCGCTGGGGCGATAAGGCTGAGATCATTATGGCCCAGCACCACTGGCCGACCTGGGGCAACGAGAACGTGGTTAACCTGCTGAAGAGTCAGCGTGACCTGTATCGTTACATCAACGACCAGACCCTGCGTATGGCGAACGAAGGCCTGACCCGCGATGAAATCGCCGCTAACTTTAAGCTGCCGGACGGCCTCGCCAATACCTGGGCTAACCGCGGCTACTACGGCTCGGTCAGCCACGATGTGAAGGCCACCTACGTGCTGTATCTCGGCTGGTTCGACGGCAACCCGGCCACCCTTGACGAACTGCCGCCGGAAGAAGCGGCGAAGAAGTTCGTCGAGTACATGGGCGGCGCGGATGCCATCCTGAAGAAAGCGAAAGAGGATTACGACCAGGGTAACTACCGCTGGGTAGCCCAGGTGGTGAGCAAAGTCGTCTTCGCCGACCCTAACAACCAGCAGGCGCGTCATCTGGAAGCCGATGCCCTGGAGCAATTAGGCTATCAGGCGGAGTCCGGCCCGTGGCGTAATTTCTACCTTACCGGCGCCCAGGAACTGCGCAATGGCGTGGTGAAAGGTCCGACCCCGAACACCGCCAGCCCGGACACCGTCCGCGCCATGACCCCGGAAATGTTCTTTGATTATCTGGCGGTCCATATCAATGGCGAAAAAGCGGGCAATGCGAAGTCGGTCTTCAATATCGATCTGGGCAATGACGGCGGTAAATATAAACTGGAACTGGAAAATGGCGTGCTGAACCACACCGCCAATGCGCAAGCCAAAGAGGCGGATGCCACCCTGACGCTGGATCGCGCTACCCTGAATAAAATCATTCTCAAAGAAGAGACCCTGAAGCAGGCGGAAGATAAAGGGGAAGTTAAAATCAGCGGTAACGGGGCTAAACTCGATGAGATGTTAGGCTATATGGACCCGTTTGACTTCTGGTTTAACATCGTGACGCCGTAATGATTCGCTGACAGGCGTCGTGGGTAACAAGACAGAGCATTCTGCCTTGTTACCCTCTCCTGCCCGGTCAGTACTCCGCAGGCAGCGGTCGATCGATAGAGATCAGTTTGCCACGTTTCATCGTGATATATCCCCCCGCCTTTAAGTCCGCCAGCACGCGAAACACATGAGTGCGCGAAAGATTCGTACGCCGGATGATAAATAACGCCAGCCCCTCGTTTTCACCCTCATGCGTATGCTGCCGATACAAATAGCGATACAGCATCGGACGAATCGTCTGGTAGCTGGTGACCTGGCGACGTTCATTGTGCAGGTCGATGGTAAAGATACTCATGAACACCAACACCTTCGCCAGCGCCTCAATGCGCTGCGGGTGGGTAGCAATAAAAAGGCGATCAAAAGTGGCGTAGGAAATTTTACGCAGCGTCACGGTTGCGCTTCCGGTATATTCAAATTTCGCCAGCGGGCAATACCGCTCCATCAGGCCAATCGGCATATGCTCAATAGTATTACCGATATTCAACCCATCATCCGGCATTAATATGGATAGCGAACCCTCGGTACAAAAATAAATATACCCCGGTTGCGGGCACCATTTTTTATTGGCGGCGAGAATAACCTCTTCACCTTCCACGAGGATATCGGCAAAAAAGTCGGCTATGGCTAACGTCTTATAATAACTATGTATTTCCTGGAAATTCATTCTCTGCCCTCGCCTGCGCCGTTAGCGACAGTATAGCAGCCCTCGCCTGCTAAAGACGAGGAGATCCTTTAGCGGCGCCGCGCCAGTCCCATATGGGACTATTCAGCGGAATATTAGTCTTTAGAATAAACGACAAGCCATTCACTTTTTAAGCGGGAGATATTTTTTATTTCCGCATAATAAATTACCTGAGAGGTAGTGATGAAATTAAATCAGATAGCCAAAAATCTGGCGCTGGCCGGAATGTTATCGTCTTTGTCGGTAACCGCCTTTGCCGCCGCGCAACAACAGGATGCCACACCGGCCACGCGGGAGGCGAACCAGGCGCTATACCGTAAACTGCCGTTTGCGGATAAAACCGACTTTAACAACGCCCATCAGGGATTTATCGCGCCCCTGCCGCCGGCGATGCTCAAAGGTGACCAGGGAAATATTATCTGGGATCCGGCCAAATATAATTTCGTCAAAGAGGGCGAAAAGGCGCCGGACACCGTCAATCCCAGCCTGTGGCGACAGTCGCAGCTGCTTAATATCGGCGGTCTGTTCAAAGTCACCGACGGCGTTTACCAGATCCGTAATCTCGATCTTTCCAATATGACCATTATTGAAGGCAAAACCGGGATCACCATCATCGACCCGCTGCTAAGCGCCGAACCGGCTAAAGAGGCTCTGGCGCTCTATTTTGCCCACCGGCCGAAAAAACCGGTGGTGGCGGTGCTGTTTACCCACAGCCATGTGGACCACTACGGCGGTATCCGCGGGGTGGTGGATGAAGCCGATGTCAAAGCCGGAAAAGTGAAGATTTACGCCCCGGACGGCTTTATGGAAGAAGCGGTTTCCGAAAATATCATGGCCGGTACCGCAATGAGCCGCCGCGCCAGCTATATGTATGGCAACCTGCTGAAGCCGGACGCCAAAGGTCAGGTTGGCGCCGGTCTCGGCACCACCACCTCGGCGGGTACCGTCACGCTGATCCCGCCGACCAACTACATTACCCATACCGGTCAGCAGGAAGTGATCGACGGCCTGACCTATGACTTTATGATGGCGCCGGGCTCGGAAGCGCCGTCTGAGATGCTGTGGTATGTCAAAGAGAAGAAAATGATCGAGGCGGCAGAGGATGTCACCCATACCCTGCACAACACCTACTCGCTGCGCGGCGCCAAAATCCGCGATCCGCTGGCGTGGTCGAAATACATCAACGCCGCCATCGACCGCTGGGGCAACGATGCGGAAGTGATTATCGCGCAGCACCACTGGCCGACCTGGGGCAACGACAATATCGTTAAGCTGATGAAAGGTCAGCGCGATATGTATCGCTATATCAACGACCAGACTCTGCGGATGGCGAATTTGGGCATGACCCGCGATGAGATCGCCGCCAACTTCAAGCTGCCGGAGTCCCTTGAGAAACAGTGGTCCAGCCGCGGCTACTACGGTTCCGTCAGCCACGATGTGAAAGCGACCTACGTCTTCTACCTCGGCTGGTTCGACGGCAACCCGGCCACCCTCGACGAGCTGCCGCCAGAGCAGGCGGCGAAGAAGTTCGTGGAATATATGGGCGGCGCCGATGCCATCATGCAGAAAGCCAAAGCCGACTACCAGCAGGGGAACTACCGCTGGGTGGCGCAGGTGACCAGCAAAATCGTCTTCGCCGATCCGAACAATCAGCAGGCGCGTCATCTGGAAGCCGACGCCCTGGAGCAGCTCGGGTATCAGGCGGAAGCCGGGACCTGGCGCAACTTCTACCTCACCGGCGCTCAGGAGCTGCGTAACGGCGTGCAGAAACTGCCGACCCCGAACACCGCCAGTCCGGATACCGTGCGGGCGATGACGCCGGAAATGTTCTTCGATTACCTCGGGGTGCATATCAACGGCGAAAAAGCCGGGGCGGCTAAAGCGGTCTTTAACATCGACCTCGGTAAAGACGGCGGCAAGTACAAACTGGAGCTGGAAAACGGCGTGCTTAACCATACCGCCAATGCGGTAGCCGACAACGCAGACGCCAGCATCTCGCTCAGCCGTGACACCCTGAATAAGATCATCCTGAAACAGGAGACGCTGAAGCAAGCTCAGGCCAACGGCGAGGTTAACATTAGCGGCAATGGCGCTAAGCTCGACGAAATGCTGAGCTACATGGACACCTTTGCCTTCTGGTTCAACATCGTCACCCCGTAAGCGCCACGCGCCCCACGCTCCCCCGCCGCCCGTCAGGCCGCGGGGGAACTTTATCTTCAGGCAAACGCGCCGAGGGTTTGCCATCCCCCCGCCCGCGGCTCAAAATACGCTGAGGACAACTTTTTGCGCGGAGGTATTTATGGCGCTTTATCACCATGCGCTGGTACTGATTAACAGCAGTCAGGACGGCGTCACGCTGCTCGAGCATGCCGCCAGAATGGCGGAAGAGAACGGCATGCGCATCACTATCGCCCACATCAGCACCGACTACCGGGCGCTGAACTATGTTTCCGACAGCCTGCGCGACGATCAGGTCTCGCAGGAGGTGATCCAGGCCAAAGCCCTGCTCAACGAGCTGGCCTGCACCGTCTCCCTGCCGGTGGATACCCTCTCGCTGGTGACCACCCGCCGCTTTGAAGATGTCGAAACCTGCGTTCGACAGCGGCAGATCGATTTAATTATTGCCGGACACCATAACCGGCTGCTGGGCGTCCTCTCCTCACACTCGCTGGAGTACATCAACCACTTAACCATAGACGTGCTGATCAAGCATCTGCCCTAGCGCAAGGCGGCCTGCAGCAGGGAAAAACAGGCTTCGATAAGCGGCGGCAGCGCCTGCGGCCCGCGCATCAGGGCCACCGTGCGGGTCAACGCCGGCTGCTGCAGCTGGGCGACCTTGAGCGCCGGGTCCTGCAGATGGGTGGTGTACAGCTCCGGCAGTATCGCCACCGCTAAGCGCGAGCGCACCAGGCCATACAGGGTTTCGATATAGTCCACCTGGTAGCGGGTGGTCAGCGTCAGGCGATGGCTCTCCACTAATGCCGCCACCAGCCGCTGAATATTGCCCTTCGAGAAGACGGCAATGTCCCGCCCCACCAGCTGTTTCCACGGCAGATGCGCCTGCGCGGCCAGCGGATCGTCGCGGTGCAGCACCGCCACGAAGGGATCGTCGCGCAGCGGATAGACCAGCAGTTCTGCGGGCAGTGAGCTGTCGATCGCCCCGATGCCGAAATCAATCTCGCCGCGCAACAGCGCCTGGATGAGCGCATCGTTGGTCTGATCGTGAAATTCAATACGCAGGCGGGGAAAGGCCTGGGCCAGGGTCTGCGGCAGCAGCGGAAACAGCAGCGAACTGACCGACGGCACCAGGCCGATGCGCACCGTCCCGTCGCCGCCCGCCTCGACGATCTGCTGCATATCGAAAAAGGCCGCCTGCGCCACGCTGAGGATCCGCTGGGCGTGGGGTAAAATCGCCGCCCCCAGTTCAGTCAGGGTGACCGCCGAAGCGGTGCGGTTGACCAACTTGCCGCCGAGCACCGTTTCAATCTGCCGCAGAGCGCTGCTCAGCGCCGGCTGGCTAATCGCCAGCCGACTGGCGGTATCGGTAAAATGGCGCAGCTGGGCCAGGGTGACGAAATACTGAAGCTGTTTAAGAGAGAGCGCGGGCAGCCGCTGCCAGGGTTCGTTCATCATCGGGTTCGCTACGGTGGTCCTGCACAATAACCCGAGCTTATCGGGTGATAAATTTATTCATCTGGGCAAACGTTTGCTGTGCCCCTAGAGTATCCGCATTATCCTTGTGCCGGAGTGGTTATGTCCAGCAATGCTCAAGTCCGCCGTCGCGCCGTGCAGGCCGCGCGCGGCGAATCCCCGTTTGATCTGCTGCTGGTCGATGCGCAGATCGTCGATATGGCCACGGGCGAAATCCGCCCGGCTGACGTCGGCATCGTCGGCGAGATGATCGCCAGCGTCCACCCGCGCGGCAGCCGCGTCGACGCCCATGAAGTGCGTTCCCTGTCCGGCGGCTACCTGTCGCCCGGCCTGATGGACACCCACGTGCACCTTGAAAGCTCCCACCTGCCGCCCGAGCGCTACGCCGAAATCGTCCTCACTCAGGGCACCACCGCGGTGTTCTGGGATCCGCATGAGCTGGCTAATGTGCTCGGCGTCGAGGGCGTGCGTTACGCGGTAGACGCCAGCCGCCACCTGCCGCTGCAGGTGATGGTCGCCGCGCCGTCGAGCGTGCCCTCCACCCCCGGCCTCGAAATGTCCGGCGCCGATTTCGCCGGCGCGGAAATGGAGACCATGCTCGGCTGGCCGGAAGTGCGCGGCGTGGCGGAAGTGATGGATATGCATGGCGTGCTGCACGGCAGCGAGCGGATGCAGGAGATTGTCCAGGCCGGTCTCAACAGCGGAAAACTGATCGAAGGCCACGCCCGCGGGCTGAGCGGCGCCGACCTGCAGGCCTACCTCGCCGCCGGCGTCACCTCCGATCATGAACTGACCTCGGCGGACGACGCGCTGGAAAAACTGCGCGCCGGGCTGACGATCGAGATCCGCGGCTCGCACCCCTACCTGCTGCCGGAGATCGTGGCGGCGTTGAAAACGCTGCCGCACCTCTCCTCGCAGATCACCGTCTGCACCGATGACGTGCCGCCGGATATGCTGCTGGAGAAAGGCGGGATCATCGCCCTGCTCAACCTGCTGATCGAGCATGGATTACCGGCGGTCGATGCGCTGCGTTTCGCCACCCTCAACGCTGCTATTCGCCTGCAGCGCCACGATCTCGGGCTGATTGCCGCCGGGCGACGCGCCGACCTGGTGGTGTTTGATTCTCTGGAGAAACTGGCGGCCCGCGAAGTCTACGTTGGTGGGGAACGGCTGGCCCATGCCGGCCGCCTGCTGAAGCCGATCGCCCCCGCGCCGGGCGTGACGCCGCCGCGCGATACCTTGCAGATAGCCCCCCTCGCCGCCGATGACTTTATCCTGCGCATCAAGGGCATTCGCCACGGCGTTGCCCGCCTGCGCCATATCCGCGGCGCGCGCTTCACCCAGTGGGGTGAGGTCGAGGTGCAGATCCGCGACGGCCAGGTCCAGCTGCCCGCCGGCTTCAGCCTGATCTGGGTCAAGCACCGCCACGGCCGCCATCAGGCGACGCCGCAAATCGCCCTGCTTGAAGGCTGGGGCGAGCTGCGCGGCGCCATCGCCACCAGCTATTCCCACGATTCACACAATCTGGTGGTGCTCGGGCGCAATGCTGAGGATATGGCGCAGGCGGCCAACCAGCTTATCGCCTCCGGCGGCGGGATGGCGCTGGCGCTACGGGGCGAGATCCTCGCCCATGTGGCGATGCCGATTGCCGGCATGCTGTCGGATCTCCCGGCGGCAGAGCTGGCGCGTCAGTTCCGCGAGCTGCGCGATCTGAGCAGCAAAATCGCCGACTGGGAGCCGCCGTACCGGGTCTTTAAGGCCATTGAAGGCACCTGTCTTGCCTGTAACGCCGGGCCGCATTTAACCGATTTGGGTCTGACCGACGGCGGCAGCCGCCAGATAGTCGACCCGTTGATAGCCTGCCGGGAAACCCCGGCGCCAACGCCTCACAACAATAATCCTCAGGGAGCCTGAGCATGGCCGATAACACACTTCACTCTTCCGCCCGCGATAACTGGCTGGAGCGCCGCTTTGCGCTGCGCTCGCGCGGCGGCACGCTGCGCAGCGAATGCCTGGCCGGGATCACCGGTTTTCTCGCTGCCGCCTATTTACTGGTGGTCATCCCGGGACTGCTGGCGATCGGCGGAATGGACAAAGGCGCCGCCACCACCGGCACCATTCTGGTCTTCGTCGTCGGCTCGCTGCTGATGGCGTTTTACGCCAACCTGCCGTTTATCGTCGGCCCGGGCATTGGCGGCTCAGTGCTGGTGGGGGTCACGCTGGCCGGTAGCGAGGGGATTGGCTGGCAGACGGGCCTCGGGATCGCCTGCTGGTCGGGGGTTCTCTTCTTCCTGCTGACCCGCTTTGGCCTGCGCGAAGTGGTCACCCGCTCGGTGCCGCAGTCGATCAAGCTGGGGCTGACGGCCTCCATCGGCCTGTTCGTCGCCGTCCTCGGCTTTCGCAACGCCGGGCTGGTGCTCGCCAATGCCAAAACCAACGCCCTGATGCTCGGCGACTTCCTCGCCCCCGGCGCGCTGGTGGCGCTGTGCGGCCTGTTCCTGGCGATAGCCCTGCAGGCGCGTAAGGTGCCGGGCGCCATTTTGTGGGCCATTCTGTGCGCTACCCTGGTGGGGATCCCGTTCGGCGTCACGAAACTGCCGACGCATTTTATCGATGTCCCCCACTCGCTGGCCCCGGTGCTGGGAGAGGTTGACCTGCTGGGGGCGTTAAACATCGCCTTCCTGCCGTTCCTGTTCGTCTTTTTCGCTTCTGAGTTTTTCTCCACCATGGGGACGACGCTGGCGGTGGGCGGCGAGGCGGGTCTGCTGGATGAAGAGGGCAACATGCCGCAGATTAATCGCCCGTTTATGGTCGATTCGATTGCCGCGGCGCTCGGCCCGTGGGTAGGTATTCCGGCGGCAACGGCGCTGATTGAGTCCTCGGCGGCGGCGGAAGCCGGCGGCAAAACCGGCCTCACCGCGCTGTCGGCGGCGGTGATGTTCCTGCTGATGCTGCTGTTCACGCCGGTGGCGCTGATGATCCCGAAGGAGGCCACCGCCCCGGCGCTGATCCTGATCGGCCTGAACATGTTCAGCGGCCTGCGCAAAGTGGATCTCGGCAACTTCACCGACGGCCTGCCGGTGCTGATGATGGTGATGATCACCCTCATCGCCAACAGCTTCGGCACCGGCATCGCCGGCGGGCTGCTGTTTTACATTGTGATCAAGGCCATCGCCGGCAAGTGGCGGGAAATCCCGATTGGCCTGTGGGTGCTGGCCGTCCCGCTGGTCTACTACTTCGCGACCTTAGTTAGACATTAAGCCCTTCACAATGTGATTTCACCTCTTCATATAACAAACGCACCGCGGCAGAGAGCTGTTTGCGGTGCGGACAAATCAGGTTCAACGGCACCACATCCCCCTGGTAACGCGGCAGCAGGCGCCGCAGACGGCCCGCCCGCAGATCGTCGCTGACGTCGAGCATCGATTTATAGGCAATGCCCTCCCCGGCCACCGCCAGCCGGCGGATCACCTCCGCGTCGTCGCTCATCACCGTGCCGGAGACCTTCTGCTGCAGGACTTCGCCGTCGAGGCTCAGCGACCAGCGGTCGAACGGGCGGCCGCGCAATATATAGATCAACGCATTGTGCTGGCCGAGCTCCTCAAGGGTCTGCGGCTCGCCGTGGCGGGCGATCCACTCAGGAGAGGCCACCAGCACCCGACGATTTTCCGGCGCCACCGGCAGCGAAATAAACGAGGCGTCATCGTTATTGCCATAGCGAAACGCGACGTCCACCGGATCTTTAAACACGTCGGTCAGCTGGTCGGAAAAGAGCAGCCGCAGGCGCAGCGCCGGGTGGCGTTGCCGAAAGTCGCGGAACAGGGTCAGGAGCAGGTTACGCCCGAGATCCGACGGCACGGCGATCTGCAGCATGCCGCGAATTTCATCGTCCGGGGTCTGGATCTTCTGCAGGCCGGCCTCGAGGGTATCGAGCATCTGGGTGGCATACGGCAGCCAGGTCTCCCCCTCCGGCGTCAGGCGCAGGCTGCGGGTCGAGCGGGCGAACAGGCGAATATTGAGGATCGTCTCCAGACGCTTAATCGCCGCGCTCACCTGCGCCGGTTGCTGCCCCGCCTCGCGCGCGGCGTCGCTAAAACTGCCCAGTGCCGCGGCGCGGACAAATAAGGTCAGATCTTCCAGCCTGAACATGCCGATTCTCCCCTGCTTCAGATTGCTCCCAAAATAGGCATCACCGTCGCTGCAACGCAAGCGGCGCAGGACTTGCGCCGTGTTTTGCTTACACTTTTTAAAAATCCAGTGCTTGCCATTTCAGCAACGCATCAGGAATGATACGAGGCTGCTATTTTGAGTCCAGGTAATATTGAGGAAACTATGCGTAAAACAAAAATGATGCTTCTGGGCGTACTCCTTGCCACCGCCGGCGCCAGCTGGACGGCTTCTGCCGCGGGGATCGATCAGTATGCGCTGAAAGAGTTCACCGCCGACTTCACCCAGTTCCACATTGGCGACACCGTTCCGGCGATGTACCTCACCCCCGAATACAACATCAAAGGGTGGCAGCAGCGTAATCTGCCCGCGCCGGACGCCGGCAGCCACTGGACCTATATGGGCGGTAACTACGTGCTGATCACCGACACCGAAGGCAAAATCCTCAAGGTGTACGATGGCGAGATCTTCTATCATCGCTGATCCGCTCAAACTCCGCATCCGCCCCGGCGAACCAGCGGACTCTCCGGCGCTGCGCCAGCTCTTTCTGCGGGCGCGCAGTATGTCGTGGACCTGGCTTCCCTCCACGACGTGGCGGCTGGAAGATTTCGATGCCGCCACCGCGGATGAACAGCTGTGGGTCGCGGAATACGACGGCCTGCCGGTGGGCTTTGCCGCCGTATGGACCGCCGATAACTTTCTTCACCATCTGTTCGTCGACCCGGACTGGCAGGGCAAACATATCGGCAGCGCGCTGCTGGCGCAGGTCGAACAGACCTTTACCGCCAGCGGGACGCTGAAGTGCCTGATGGAAAATAAAAACGCCCTGCGCTTCTACCAGCGTCACGGCTGGACCATCGAAGCACAGGGCGCCTCGCCCGAGGGCGGATACTGGCTGATGCGCTCGCCGCGGCCTTAAACGGCGCGGAAGGCAATCTCACCCGGGATCACTTCTCCCTGCCAGTACATCTGGGCCGCCACCCGACCCGCCAGCTGGCGGTAGATGTCGGTAAATTCGCTTTCCGGACGCGCCACCACCGTCGGCGTGCCGTTATCCAGATCTTCCCGCAGCGTAATATGCAGCGGCAGCTGGCCCAGCAGCTGGGTGTGGTATTTCTCGGCCAGTTTTTGCGCGCCGCCGGTGCCGAAGATCGGCTCATGATGCCCGCAGTTGCTGCAGATATGCATGCTCATGTTTTCCACGATCCCCAGCACTGGCACTTCCACTTTTTCGAACATCACGATGCCTTTTTTGGCGTCGATCAGCGCGATATCCTGCGGCGTGGTGACTACCACCGCGCCGGTGACCGGAATGTTCTGCGCCAGCGTCAGCTGGATGTCGCCAGTGCCCGGCGGCATATCCAGCACCAGGTAGTCAAGATCCGGCCACAGGGTCTCCTGCAGCATCTGCATCAGCGCCTTGCTGGCCATCGGCCCGCGCCACACCATGGCGTTGTCGTCGGTCACCAGGTAGCCGATGGAGTTGGTGGCCAGACCGAACTTCATGATCGGCGCCATATGGGTACCGTCCGGCGAGGTCGGGCGGCTGTCTTCCGCGCCAAGCATGGTCGGAATCGACGGGCCGTAGATATCGGCATCCAGAGTGCCCACCTTCGCCCCTTCCGCGGCGAGCGCCAGCGCCAGGTTTACGGCAGTAGAAGATTTACCGACGCCGCCTTTCCCGGAGCTGATGGCGATAATGTTCTTCACGCCGTTGATGCCGGGCTGGTTTTTCACGCGCTTGAGTGTCGCGATGCTGTGGGTCAGCTTCCAGTCGATGGCCTTCGCGCCAGTGATGCGCAACAGCTCGGCGCTGCACTGCTCTTTGAGCGCTTCGAAGGCGCTGCTCCAGACGAACGGCATTTGTAGCTCGATATGAACGGTATCGTCCAGCCAGGCGACATGGTGCAGCGCCTTGAGGGTGGTGAGATTATGCTTCAGGGTTGGGTGCTGGAAATTGGCCAGCGTCCCGGCGACCATCGCGCGGAGGCGCTCGGGGGATTTGGCCTGGGATTGCGAATTCATCCCGACTCCTTTGTTGTTTTGAGATGCTTTCAGTAATCACAGAGTTTATCACAGGAAAGGATTATCCATATATGGGCAGCCATTTATGGCGCACCCACAGCCCTTTTGGTAATATCGGAAGCCCTTTTTACAACAGAAGATGTAATGCTCACTATGACTCAAGTCGCGAAGAAAATTCTGGTAACGTGCGCCCTGCCGTACGCCAACGGCTCCATCCACCTCGGCCACATGCTGGAGCACATCCAGGCTGATGTCTGGGTCCGTTACCAGCGAATGCGCGGCCACGAGGTCAACTTCATCTGCGCCGACGACGCCCACGGCACGCCGATCATGCTCAAGGCGCAGCAGCTCGGTATCACCCCGGAGCAGATGATTGGCGAGATGAGTCAGGAGCATCAGACCGATTTTGCCGGCTTCGACATCAGCTACGATAACTATCACTCGACGCACAGCGACGAGAACCGCGAGCTGTCGGAGCTTATCTACACCCGTCTGAAAGAGAACGGTTTTATCAAAAACCGCACCATCTCTCAGCTCTACGATCCGGAAAAAGGCATGTTCCTGCCGGACCGTTTTGTGAAAGGCACCTGTCCGAAGTGTAAATCTCCGGACCAGTACGGCGATAACTGCGAAGTGTGCGGCGCGACCTACAGCCCCACCGAACTGATCGACCCGAAATCGGTGGTCTCCGGCGCCACGCCGGTGATGCGTGACTCCGAACACTTCTTCTTCGACCTGCCGTCGTTCAGCGAAATGCTGCAGGCGTGGACCCGCAGCGGCGCGCTGCAGGAGCAGGTGGCGAACAAAATGCAGGAGTGGTTCGAATCCGGCCTGCAGCAGTGGGACATCTCCCGCGATGCGCCTTACTTCGGCTTCGAAATTCCGAACGCACCGGGCAAATATTTCTACGTCTGGCTGGACGCGCCGATCGGCTACATGGGCTCTTTCAAGAACCTGTGCGACAAGCGCGGCGACACCACCAGCTTCGACGAATACTGGAAGAAAGACTCCACGGCCGAGCTGTATCACTTTATCGGCAAGGACATCGTCTACTTCCACAGCCTGTTCTGGCCGGCGATGCTGGAAGGCAGCCAGTTCCGTAAACCGACCAACCTGTTCGTGCATGGCTACGTGACGGTCAACGGCGCGAAGATGTCTAAGTCGCGCGGCACCTTCATTAAGGCCAGCACCTGGCTGAAGCACTTTGATGCCGACAGCCTGCGCTACTACTACACCGCCAAGCTCTCTTCGCGCATCGATGATATCGACCTCAACCTGGAAGACTTTATCCAGCGCGTTAACGCCGACATCGTCAACAAGGTGGTTAACCTCGCTTCGCGCAACGCTGGCTTTATCAGCAAGCGTTTTGACGGCATGCTGGCCGCTGAGCTGGCCGACCCGGCGCTGTACAAAACCTTCACCGACGCGGCGGAAAGCATCGGCGAAGCGTGGGACAGCCGCGAGTTCGGTAAGGCCATCCGCGAAATCATGGCCCTCGCCGACGTGGCCAACCGCTATGTCGATGAGCAGGCGCCGTGGGTGGTGGCGAAACAGGAAGGCCGCGACGCCGACCTGCAGGCCATCTGCACCATGGGCCTGAATATGTTCCGCGTGCTGATGACCTGGCTGAAGCCGGTCCTGCCGCAGCTGGCCGCGCGCGCGGAAGCGTTCCTCAACAGCGAGCTGAGCTGGGACGCCATCCAGCAGCCGCTGCTGGCGCATAAGGTCAATCCGTTTAAGGCGCTGTACAACCGCATCGAGATGAAGCAGGTGGAAGCCCTGGTGGAAGCCTCTAAAGAAGAGGTGAAAGCCACCGCGGCGCCGGTCAGCGGCCCGCTGGCGGACGATCCGATTCAGGAAACCATCACCTTTGACGATTTCGCCAAAGTCGACCTGCGCGTGGCGCTGATTGAAAACGCGGAATTCGTCGAGGGCTCCGACAAGCTGCTGCGCCTGACGCTGGATCTTGGCGGCGAGAAGCGTAACGTCTTCTCCGGCATCCGCTCCGCTTATCCGGATCCGCAGCCGCTGATTGGCCGCCTGACGGTGATGGTCGCCAACCTGGCGCCGCGCAAAATGCGCTTCGGCATCTCGGAAGGGATGGTGATGGCCGCCGGCCCTGGCGGGAAGGATATCTTCCTGTTAAGCCCTGACGACGGCGCGAAGCCGGGTCAGCAGGTGAAATAATAAAAAAGCCGGAGAATATCTCCGGCTTTTTTTTCCCGGCGGCGCTACCCTTGCACGGGCCGACGGGTTTTGTAGGCCGGGTAAGGCGAAGCCGCCCCCGGCTAACCATCACGCCTTCGGGTTATGTACCCGCTGGGTCAGGCCGCGCAGGAAATTGCGCAGAAACTGGTCGCCGCACTCGCGGTAGTTTTTGTGGTCAGGCGACCGCATCATGGCGGTCACTTCCGGCACCGAAACGCGGTATTTCTGCTCGCTCATGATCGCCACAATATCGTCCGTTTTCAGCGAGAAGGCGATCCGCAGCTTTTTCAGCACCGTATTGTTATTCACCCGGCGCTCCAGCGCCAGCTCCGGCGCCGAATCGTCTTTACCACGCTTGTCATAGATAAGGCCGTTGAGGAACCCCGACAGAATAATGTCCGGGCAGCGGACAAAGCCCTCTTCATCCTCTTTCTTCGTCCAGGTGTCGAAGCTGGCGGAGGTGGATTCCATATCGGATAGCGCAAGAATGCGCACCATATCGTTATTATTGACTTTCAGGGTGTAGCGCAGGCTACGAAGAATATCATTACTGAGCATGAGTGCCTTTTACTGTCGATGATGCAATGGGGCGCAGTGTAGCAGCTTTACAGGCCAATCGCCTCTTTCAGGCTTTTTAAATAGCGCCGGCTCACCGGCACCGTTTGCCCGGCGCGCATCAGCAGCTCCGCCTGACCATTCTCCTCCAGGCGAATCTCCTTCAGGTGCGCCATATTCACCAGATACTGGCGATGACAGCGCAGCAGCGGCGTGCGGCTCTCAAGGGTGCGCAGGGTCAGCTCGGTAAACCCCTCCTTGCCCTCGCGGTCGGTCACGTAGATCCCGCTCATCCGGCTGCTGACGAAGGCCACATCCTCCATCTGCAGCAGCCAGATACGGCTGTGGCCGGTACAGGGTATGTATTTCAGCGTCTGCCGGGCGTCATCCAACAGCGACACATCCTGCAGATTACGCTCCTGGCGCAGACGGGCGAGGGTTTTCTCCAGCCGGGCAGCTTCAATCGGCTTGAGCAGATAGTCAAAGGCGTGCTCCTCAAAGGCTTTCACCGCGTATTCATCAAAGGCGGTGAGAAACACGATATAGGGGCGGTGCTCCGGGTCGAGCATCCCGACCATCTCCAGGCCGCTGATGCGCGGCATCTGGATGTCGAGAAACAACACGTCGGGACGCAGCTTATGGACCGCGCCAATCGCCTCCACCGCGTTGCCGCATTCGCCGACGATCTCGATATCGCGCTGAGTCTCCAGCAAAATACGCAGGTTTTCCCGCGCCAGCGGCTCATCATCGACGATCAATACTCTCAGCATGCATTCTCCTCCAGGGGCAAACGTAGGGTGACACGGGTAAAGCGCTCCGGTTCGCAGGTGACGCTGATGCCGCAGTCGGCGCCAAAACGCGCCCGAAGCCGCCTGTCCACCAGATTCATCCCCAGCCCGCTGGCCTGAGGGTTGGCCCGGTACAGCCCGGCGTTATCTTCGATATCCAGCTGCAGCCAGCGATCGTCCTGGCTGGCGCGAATGGTAATTTCGCCGACGCCAAGATGTTGCGATGTGCCATGCTTAATGGCGTTCTCCACGATCGGCTGCAGGGTAAAGGCCGGCAGCTGGTGATGCGCCAGCCCTTCCGGCACCGCCATCTGGATCTGCAGGTTAGCCTGAAAGCGGGCCTTCTCAATCTGCAGGTAGGCGTTAACATGCTCGATCTCATCGGCGAGGGTGACGATTTCTGTCGGCCGCTTCAGGTTCTTGCGAAAGAAGGTCGACAGATACTGCACCAGCTGGCCGGCCTGCTCGCTGTCGCGACGGATCACCGCCTTCAGGGTGTTAAGCGCGTTAAACAGGAAGTGCGGGTTGACCTGGGCATGCAGAAGCTTGATTTCGGATTGCGTCAGCAGCGCCTTCTGCCGCTCGTACTGCCCGGCGAGGATCTGCGCCGATAGTAGCTGGGCAATCCCCTCCCCGAGGGTGCGGTTGATCGAACTGAACAGGCGGTTTTTCGCCTCATACAATTTGATGGTGCCGATCACCCGCTGGTTCTCGCCGCGCAAGGGGATCACCAGCGTCGACCCCAGCTTACAGTGCGGATGAATCGAGCAGCGGTAGGGCACCTCGTTGCCGTCGGCATACACCACCTCCCCGGTCTCAATCGCCCGTTGCGTATACGAGGAGGAGATAGGTTTGCCCGGCAGGTGGTGGTCGTCGCCGATGCCGGTAAACGCCAGCAGCTTGTCGCGGTCGGTGATCGCCACCGCGCCGATATCCAGCTCCTGGATCAGCACCTGGGCCACCTTCATGCTGTTCTCTTCGTTGAACCCCTGACGCAGGATCCCCTCGGTGGACGCCGCCACCTTCAGCGCCGTGGCGGAAAAGGCGGAGGTGTACTTCTCGAACATCGCCCGCTTGTCCAGCAGAATGCGCATAAACAGCGCCGCGCCGACGGTATTGGTCACCATCATCGGCGCAGCAATGCTCTGCACCAGATGCAGGGCGTCCTGGAACGGGCGGGCGATCAGCAGAATAATCATCATCTGCACCAGCTCGGCCACGAAGGTGATCGCCCCGGCGGTCAGCGGGCTAAAGACTTTGTCCGGCCGGCCGCGCTTGACCAGCACGCTGTGCACCAGACCGCCCAGCAGCCCCTCGACGATAGTGGAGACCATGCAGCTTAAGGCGGTCATCCCCCCCAGCGAGTAGCGGTGCAGGCCGCCGGTCAGCCCCACCAGCCCGCCGACCACCGGGCCGCCGAGCAGGCCGCCCATCACGGCGCCGATGGCGCGGGTGTTGGCGATAGAGTCTTCGATATGCAGACCAAAATAGGTCCCCATAATGCAGAAAATGGAGAAGGTGACGTAGCACAGCAGCTTGTGCGGCAGGCGAACGGTGACTTGCATCAGGGGGATAAACAGTCGGGTTTTGCTCATCAACCACGCGATGACCAAAAATACGCACATCTGCTGAAGCAGCAGCAACACCAGATCAAACTCGTACATACCCGCAAACCACACATTCCTGAAAGCGCGTACCTTACACTGCCTGGCGGAGACTTTCTTTGAAGCCCTGCATAAAAATGAAAAATGACGGGCAGGATCACACTTTTTTGCGGCGTGTGACGCAGCGAAAGCGGCAAAAAGCCCGGCGCGGCGCGCTAAACCGCAATTAATGTTTCATTAACACCTGTGCTTCACCGTATAATCCCCCTGTTAACATCAGGAGCCTATTATGAAGCCAGCGAAAATCGCGGTCGTCACTCTCTTCTTACTTATGGCCATCGGCGGGATCAGCGGCGTGATGCTGGCCGGCTATTCCTTTATTGTACGTGGCGGTGTCGGCTGAGCCTGCGGGCCAGGCGCTCAAATGCGCGGTCGACAATAATCGCCGCCAGCGCCACCAGCAGCGCCCCCTGCACGATATAGGCGGTATTAAACCCGCTCAGGCCGATGATGATCGGCGTCCCAAGCGTATTGGCCCCCACCGTCGAGGCTATCGTCGCGGTACCAATATTGACGATGACCGAGGTGCGGATCCCCGCCAGGATCACCGGGGCCGCCAGAGGCAGCTCCACTTTGCACAGACGCTGCCAGCCGGTCATGCCCATTCCTTCTGCCACATCTGACACGCCCGACGGTATCGACCCCAGACCGGCCAGAGTCCCTTGCAGCACCGGTAGTATGCCATACAGCGCGAGGGCGATCAGCGCCGGCAGCCAGCCAAAGCCCAGCACCGGCACCGCCATCGCCAGCACCGCCACCGGCGGAAAGGTCTGCCCGATAGCGGCGATGGTCTCCACCAGCGGACGAAACGCGCTGCCCGCGGGCCGGGTGACCGCCACCCCTGCCCCCAGCCCGACAGCGGTCGCCGCGAGGCTGGACGCCGCCACCAGCCAGCCGTGATCGACAGTGAGCGCCCAGAAGCTCTCCTGCTGGTAGACCGGCCGCGGCAGTTCCGGAAACAGCCGGCTGAACAGCGGCGCGCTGTAGGGCAGCCCCGCCAGCAGGCCGATAAACAGCGCGCTAAGCCACCACAGCGGCTCACGAAGCGCCTTCATGACTCGCCTCCTGGCGCAGCAGATCGGCAAAATGCAGCGTGCCGCAGGGTTGCCCCTCGGCATCCACCACCGGCAGCGCCTCGCAGCGCCGGGCGACAAACTGCGACAGCGCTTCCCGCAGGGTCATGGTGACGGTCAGCCCCTCGCCCGCCAGCCGCTCGTCGGGACGCAGATAGTCCCGCACCTCGCGCAGCGACAGCAGGCGCACGCCCAGCTCGCTGCGGCCAAAAAAGGTTTGCACAAAGCGATTCTCTGGCCGCAGGAGCATCTCCAGCGGCGCCCCCTGCTGGACCACCTCGCCGCCGTCCATCAGCACCAGGTGGTCCGCGAGACGCAGCGCTTCGTCAATATCATGGGTCACCAGGACAATCGTCCGCCCCAGCAGGCGATGGATGCGCAGCATCTCCTGCTGCAGCGCCTCACGGGTCACCGGGTCGAGGGCGCCGAAGGGCTCATCCATCAGCAGTACCTCCGGGTCTGCCGCCAGCGCCCGCGCCACCCCGACCCGCTGCTGCTGGCCGCCGGAGAGCTGATGAGGATAGCGGTCGCGCAGCGTCGCCTCCAGCCCCAGCAGCGCCATCAGCTCGTCGACCCGGTCGGCGATCCTCCCCCGCGGCCATTTTTGCAGCTGCGGCACGGTGGCGATATTCTGCGCCACCGTCCAGTGGGGAAACAGGCCGATGGACTGGATGGCATAGCCCATCCGCCGCCGCAGGGTCAGGAGCGGCTGCTGGCGGATGTCTTCGCCGGCAAAGCGAATCATGCCCCGGTCCGGCTCCAGCAGGCGGTTGATCATTTTCAGCGTCGTCGACTTGCCCGAGCCGGAGGTTCCCACCAGCACCGAGAAAGCGCCTTCGCGCAGCTGCAGGGTCAGATCCTTCACCGCCGGATGACCGGCAAACGCTTTGCTGACCCCTTCAAATTCAATCATTGACCTCTCCTTTCAGCCAGGCGCCCCACAGGGCGAACAGGGCATCCACGACCACCGCCAGGGCAATGGTCGGCACGACCCCGAGCAGCACCAGATCCAGCGCGCTGCTCAGCAGCCCCTGGAACACCAGCGCGCCAAAGCCGCCGGCGCCGATCAGCGCCGCCACCACCGCCATGCCGACGGTTTGCACGCTGACCACCCGCAGGCTGCGCAACAGCACCGGCATCGCCAGCGGGAGCTGCACCTGACGAAAACGCTGACCGGCGCTCATGCCCATCGCCGTCGCGCTCTCCAGCGCATCCCGCGGCACCTGCTGCAGGCCGGTCACCACCCCGCGCACCAGCGGCAGCAGCGCATACAACGTCAGGGCGATCAGGGCCGGCGCCACGCCGGTCCCGGAGACGCCCAGCTCGCCCAGCGCCGGGAAATAGCGCGCCAGACCGGCAAGCGGGGCAATCAGCAGGCCGAACAGCGCCACCGACGGGATAGTCTGGATCACATTGAGCACGGTGAAGGCCGGCGCCTGCCAGCGTGGACGCCGCCAGAGCCATACCCCCAGCGGCAGGCCAATGATCAGGCCCGGCAGCAGGGTGCCAAACAGCAGAAGCAGATGCTGGCGCAGGGCGTCGTCAAACACCTCCTGGCGGTTGGCATACTCCTTCAGCAGCGAGAGCTGATCGAGCGCCCCGGCGGCGAGCAGGATGATGGGCAGAAGCCAGACTTGCGCATTGAGCAGCCAGCGCCACAGCGGCCGGGCGGTAAGATGACGAATGGCCTCGCTGGCCAGCAGCAGGCAGAGCGCCAGCGACAGCCACAGACCGCTGCCGGGCGAGGTGCGCGCCAGCGGCGAGCCGTGCCGGGAGAGCTCAATCGCCGCCTGGCCGCTGCCCCAGATAAGCAGCGGGAAGAGCAGTTCGGCCAGCAGCAGATGGAGAAGCGGCGCAACCCTGCCCGGCAGCCAGCAGAGCAGGATCCCGGCGAGGGCTGCTGCCAGCTGAACGCCGGCGAGCCAGGGCATCACCTGCCACAGCCAGCGCCCTTCCCCGGAGAGTAAGCGATTCGGCGCGTAAGCGATAAACGGCAGCGCCAGCGTAACCAGCAGCAGGCCTGTCAGCAGCAGGCCGACGCGGTGAGTACAGCGAATGGTCACCGGTAGCTTACTTCAGCAGGCCTTTCTGCTGCAGATAATCTGCCGCCACGCGCTTCGCATCCTGGCCTTCCACCGCGATGCGGGCGTTGAGCTGCTGCAGGGTCTTTTCATCGAGGCTGGCGAAGACCGGCTTCAGCCAGTCGGCGATCTGCGGGTAGGCTTTAAGCACCGCCTCGCGCACCACCGGCGTCGGGGCGTAAATCGGCTGCACGCCCTGCGGGTCGCTCAGCGTCTGTAACCCCAGAGCCGCCACCGGGCCGTCGGTGCCGTAGGCCATCGCCGCGTTGACGCCGGAGGTCTGCTGCGCCGCCGCTTTGATGGTCACCGCCGTATCGCCCCCGGCCAGCGACAGCAGCTGGTTCTGGTTGAGTTTGAAGTCATACGCTTTTTCAAACGCCGGCAGCGCGTCCGGGCGTTCAATAAACTCCGCCGAAGCCGCCAGCTTAAATTCGCCGCCCTGCTGCAGATAGCGGCTGAGGTCGGCCAGCGAGGTCAGATGATTTTTCTCCGCCAGCTCCTGGCGCACGGCGATGGTCCAGGTGTTGTTAGCCGGCGCCGGGGTGAGCCATACCAGCTGATGTTTCTCCTGATCCAGGCGTTTCACCTTCTCATAGCCCTGCCGGGCATTCTTCCATGCCGGGTCGTTTTCATCTTTAAAGAAGAAAGCGCCATTGCCGGTATACTCCGGATAGATATCCAGCTCACCGGCGACAATCGCCCCGCGCACCACCGGCGTGGTGCCGAGCTGGATTTTATTAATCGTTTTGACGCCGTGGTTTTCCAGCACCTGCTGGATCATATTGCCCAGCAGCGCCCCTTCGGTATCAATTTTCGAGCCGACCTTCACCGGCTCCGCCGCCTGCAGCGGCACACTTATCAGGGCGGCCAGCGCCAGCGCGCCGGACCATTTCGTCGCCATCTTCATCCCGCTTCCCTCAGTTCTTTTGCGCTTCGCTTACAGAAGCTTAAGAGAAAAGCGTAGTCCATTTGCCAGCGATACGAAAAAGAAAAGGCCGATTAATCGGCCTTTAACGTGTGACGTTGGGCTTAAGGGCTCTGCCTTACAACAGCTCAAACTCGCTCTGCTTCACGCGGGCGGAGTCCACGCCGATAAAGACATTGAATTTGCCCGGCTCAGCGACGTATTTCATTTGCTGGTTCCAAAACTTCAGCGCGTCGACGTCGATCGGGAAGCTGACGGTTTGCGTTTCACCCGGCTTGAGGGTGACCTTTTTAAAGCCGCGCAGCATTTTCACCGGCCGGCTCATGGAGGCGGTGACGTCCTGCAGATACAGCTGAATGACCGTCGCCCCTTCGCGTTTGCCGGTGTTGGTCACCTGCACGCTGGCGGTCACGCTGCCGTCGCGCGGCAGGGTGGCCGACGACATGGTGACATCGGAGACGCTAAAGGTGGTGTAGCTCAGACCGTAGCCAAACGGGTACAGCGGGCCGTTGGCCTCATCGAAGTAACGCGAGGTGTACTTGTTCGGCTTCTCCGGATTATACGGCCGACCGGTATTCAGATGGCTGTAGTAGGTTGGGATCTGCCCCACCGAGCGCGGGAAGGACATCGGCAGCTTGCCCGACGGGTTATAGTCGCCAAACAGCACGTCGGCGATGGCATGCCCGCCTTCGGTGCCGGCAAACCAGGTCTCCAGCAGCGCATCGGCTTGCTGATCCTCTTTCACCAGCGCCAGCGGACGGCCGTTCATCAGCACCAGCACCAGCGGTTTGCCGGTGGCTTTGAGGGCGGCAATCAGATTGCGCTGGCTCTGCGGCAGGGTGATGTCGGTCCGGCTGGAGGCCTCATGGGCCATCCCCTGCGCCTCGCCCACTACGGCGACCACCACGTCGGATTGCTTCGCCGCCGCGACGGCTTCGTCGATCATTTCCTGCGGCGAGCGCGGGTCAACCTGCACTGCTTTCTCATACAGATTGAGGAAATCGACAATGCCTTTGTCGTCGGTAACGTTCGCCCCTTTGGCGTAAATCACTTTGCCGTTATCGCCCAGCGCTTCTTTGATGCCGGTCAGGACGGTCACCGACTGATCGGCCACGCCCGCCGCCGACCAGCTGCCCATCATGTCGCGTTTGCTGTCCGCCAGCGCGCCCACCACCGCGATAGTGCCGGATTTTTTCAGCGGCAGCGTATCGAGACGGTTTTTCAGCAGCACCAGGCTCTCGCGGGCCACTTCGCGCGCCTCTTTACGATGCAGACGGCTTTCCGCGTTGGTGTCCTGCGGGTCAGAATCTTTTGGTCCCAGGTGGCTGTACGGATCGTTGAACAGCCCCATGTCATATTTGACGTTGAGCACGTGACGGGTGGCGTCATCCAGCTCAGCCATGGTCACCTTGCCGGATTTCACCAGCCCCGGCAGGTATTTGCTGTAATACTCGTCGCTCATGCTCATGTTGATGCCGGACTTCAGCGCCACGCGCACCGCGTCTTCCGGGTCGGAGGCCACGCCGTGCTTGATCAGCTCTTTGATGGCGCCGTGGTCGGAAACCGTGATGCCTTTAAAGCCCCACTGGTCGCGCAGGACATCTTTCAGCAGCCAGGAATCGGCGGTCGCCGGGGTGCCGTTCAGCGAATTCAGGGCCACCATCACCGCGCCGCTGCCGGCATCGAGACCAGCTTTATACGGCGGCATATAGTCGTTGAACAGGCGCTGCGGGCTCATGTCGACCGTGTTGTACTCTTTCCCGCCCTCCACCGCGCCGTAGGCGGCGAAGTGCTTGACGCTGGTCATCACTGAATAGCGGTCAGCCGGGCTCTTGCCCTGCATCGACGCCACCATCGCCTGGCCCATCATCGTGGTCAGATACGTGTCTTCCCCGAAGCCTTCGGAAGCGCGTCCCCAGCGCGGGTCGCGGGAGACGTCGACCATCGGCGCCCAGGTCATGTTCAGCCCGTCATCGGCGGCTTCATAAGCTGACACGCGGCCCACGGTTTTCACCGCGTCGAGGTTAAACGACGAGGCCAGACCGAGGCTTATTGGGAAGACAGTGCGCTGGCCGTGCAGCACATCGTAGGCAAAGAACAGCGGGATCTTCAGGCGACTAAGCTGCATCACCTGATCCTGCATGACGCGGATATCCGGACGGGTGACGGTGTTAAAAATCGCTCCCACCTGGCCCGCTTTGATCATCTCGCGGATCGCTTCTTTCGGGTTATCCGGGCCGACGCTTATCAGACGCAGCTGGCCGATTTTCTCGTCCACGGTCATTTTTTTCAGCAGGTCGGTAACAAAGGCATCCCGCGCCTGCGGGGTCAGGGGGTGGTTACCAAACAGTTCATCCGCCAGCGCGGGTTGCAGCGCCAGACTCACGGCGACGCCTACAGTGCAGAGCCATTTCATTGTTATCTCGCTTTTTCTCAGACGGGGACTTGGTAAAACATAATAAAAACCGCAGTTTGCCATATATATAAACAACGCGCCCGCAGAATGCTAAGGTTCTTCTCTGATTTTTGCGAAACATTCATGCATCAAATTGTCATACAAAGCGCTATGCTTATCCTCGATATTTCGCGCACCACCACAAGGAGTGGAACATGTCATCTGCACCCACTAACACCCATAAAACGTTTCTGGCTGACCTGGCGCGCCTGGTTGGCCCTTCGCATCTGCTGACCGACCCGGCAAAAACCCAGCGCTACCGCAAAGGCTTCCGCTCCGGCCAGGGCGAAGCGCTGGCGGTTGTCTTTCCCGGCACCCTGCTGGAACTCTGGCGCGTGCTCAACGCCTGCGTCGACGCCGATAAAATCATTTTGATGCAGGCGGCCAACACCGGCCTGACCGAAGGCTCCACCCCCAACGGCAATGATTACGATCGCGAGATCGTGATTATCAGCACCCTGCGCCTGGATAAGCTGCATCTGCTGGACAAAGGCGAGCAGGTGCTGGCCTGGCCCGGCACCACTCTCTATTCACTGGAAAAAGCGCTGAAACCGCTGGGGCGCGAGCCGCACTCGGTGATCGGCTCATCGTGCATCGGCGCGTCGGTGATCGGCGGGATCTGCAACAATTCCGGCGGCTCCCTGGTGCAGCGCGGGCCAGCCTATACCGAGATGTCGCTGTTCGCGCAGATTGACGCCGACGGTAAGCTAAAGCTGGTCAACCATCTGGGCATCGATCTCGGCAGTACGCCGGAGCAGATCCTCAGCCGACTCGACGACGAGCGGATCAGCGATAGCGATGTGCTGCACGATGGCCGTCACGCCCACGATCACGACTATGTTACCCGCGTGCGCGATGTCGATGCCGACACCCCGGCGCGCTACAACGCCGACCCGGACCGCCTGTTCGAATCCTCCGGCTGCGCGGGTAAACTGGCGGTTTTCGCCGCGCGTCTCGATACCTTCCCGGCGGAGAAGCGCCAGCAGGTGTTTTACATTGGCACCAATCAGCCGCAGGTATTGACCGAGATCCGCCGCCATATCCTCGCCGAGTTCCAGCATCTGCCGGTGGCCGGGGAATATATGCACCGCGATATTTACGATATCGCCGAGAAGTATGGCAAAGACACCTTCCTGATGATCGACAAGCTCGGCACCGACAAAATGCCGTTCTTCTTCACCATGAAGGGGCGCACCGACGCGATGCTGGAGAAAGTGTCGCTGTTTAAGCCGCACTTTACCGACCGCTTTATGCAGAAGCTCGGCCACGTCTTCCCGGCGCATTTACCGGAGCGGATGAAAACCTGGCGCGACAAATATGAACACCATCTGCTGCTGAAGATGGCCGGCGACGGCATCGAAGAAGCGCAGCGCTGGCTGACGGCGTACTTCCAACAGGCCGAGGGGGAGTTCTTCGCCTGCACGCCGGAGGAAGGCAGCAAAGCGTTCCTCCATCGCTTTGCCGCCGCGGGCGCGGCGATCCGCTATCAGGCGGTGCATGCTGACGAGGTGGAAGATATTCTGGCGCTGGATATCGCCCTGCGCCGTAACGATACCGAGTGGTTCGAACATCTGCCGCCGGAGATCGACAGCCAGCTGGTGCATAAGCTCTACTATGGCCACTTTATGTGCCATGTGTTCCATCAGGATTACATCGTCAAGAAAGGGGTCGACGCCCATGCGCTGAAGGAGCAGATGCTGGCGTTGCTGAAAGCCCGCGGCGCCCAGTACCCGGCGGAGCACAACGTGGGTCATCTGTATGAAGCGCCGGAGAGCCTGCAGCAGTTCTATCGCCAGAACGATCCGACCAACAGCATGAACCCGGGGATCGGCAAAACCAGCAAGCAGAAATACTGGGGTGAAGCGGCCCCGGCGCCAGTCTCCCCGACGGATCCGCAATAATCGGCGGCGGGACTATTCAGCCTGGCGCTTCTGTATTACGCTGCACGCCGGAGAATGTCTCTCCGGCAGATTCAGGAGCGCCGCCATGCCTGCAGAGGCCCCGTTACTCGACAGTGATTTAGAAATTCGTGAAGCGCTGCCCGACGATGCGCACGCCATCGCCGCGCTGTATGTCTGGCACGTGCTGAATGGTCGCGCCTCCTTCGAAGAGATCCCCCCCACCGTTGACGAAATGCGTAAACGGATCCAGACCGTGCGCGATAACGGGCTGCCCTGGCTGGTAGCGCTGTGGCGCGGGGCTATCGTCGGCTACTGCTACGCCACTTTCTATCGCCCGCGCCCGGCCTATCGCTACACCCTAGAAGAATCGATCTACGTGGAATCCGGAATGGGCGGGCGCGGCATCGGCAGCGCGCTGCTGTCGCGGCTGATCGCCGAATGCGAGAAAGGCCCATGGCGGCAGATGCTGGCGATCATCGGCGATGGCCATAACAATGCCGGCTCGCTGGCGATCCATAAAAAGTTCGGTTTTACCGTGGCAGGTCAGCTGCGCAGCGTCGGCTATAAGATGGGCGACTGGCGGGATACGTTGATTATGCAGCGCGCGCTGGGTGACGGCGACTGGACGCTGCCGGAGTAATATTCGGCGTCACATCCCGCGGCTCGCGGCATAAACGCCCCAGCCCGATCGCCCGGCGGCGCTGCGCTTGCCGGGCCTACAATCCCTGATAACCATTTGATATAAATCCATCTTTAGATTGCGTAGGTCGGATAAGGCGTCAGCCGCCATCCGGCACAAACGCGGCACTCGGCGTGATCGCCCGGCGGCGCTGCGCTTGCCGGGCCTACTAAGGGGCCGAACCCGGCGCCAAATAACGTAGGCCGGATAAGGCGCGAGCCGCCATCCGGCACAAACGCGGCACTCGGCATGATCGCCCGGCGGCGCTGCGCTTGCCGGGCCTGCGAAGGAGGCGAACCCGGCGCCAAATAACGTAGGCCGGATAAGGCGTCAGCCGCCATCCGGCACAAACGCGGCACTCGGCGTGATTGCCCGGCGGCGCTGCGCTTGCCGGGCCTGCGAAGGGGCCGAACCCGGCGCCAAATAATGTAGGCCGGATAAGGCGTCAGCCGCCATCCGGCACAAACGCGGCACTCGGCGTGATTGCCCGGCGGCGCTACGCTTGCCGGGCCTACTAAGGGGGCGAACCCGGCGCCAAATAATGTAGGCCGGATAAGGCGTCAGCCGCCATCCGGCACAAACGCGGCACGGTGCCGTGTATATTGCCCGGCGGCGCTGCGCTTGCCGGGCCTGCGAAGGGGCCGAACCCGGCGCCAAATAACGTAGGCCAGATAAGGCGTTAGCCGCCATCCGGCACAAACGCGGCACTCGGCGTGATCGCCCTGCGGCGCTGCGCTTGCCGGGCCTGCGAAGGGGCCGAACCCGGCGGTAAATAATGTAGCCCGGATAAGGCGCAATGCGCCGTCATCCGGGGCATATGCAGATTAATCGTTCTGCGCGGTCTGGGCGCCGCCTTTCAGCATCGCCTCCGCCATCTGCGCTTCGCGCTGCTTTTTATAGCTCAGCGCCGAAGCCGGGACTGGCATCACCTTCCCGGTCTCGATCCACGTCCGCAAACGGCTGGCGTCGGCGAAGTGGGTATATTTGCCGAAGGCATCCATCACCACCAGCGCCACCGGACGTTGGTTAATCACCGTGCGCATAATCAGGCAGTGGCCGGCAGCGTTGGTGAAGCCGGTTTTGGTCAGCTGGATGTTCCAGTTGTCGCGATACACCAGATGGTTAGTGTTGCGGAACGGCAGACTGTAGGCCGGATGGGCAAAGGTGGCGGTCTCTTCTTTGGTGGTGCTCAGCTGGCCAATCAGCGGATACTGCTCGCTGGCGATCAGCAGTTTGGTCAGATCGCGGGCGGTGGAGACGTTATGCACCGACAGACCGGTGGGCTCCACATAGCGGGTATGGGTCATACCCAGCGCCTGCGCTTTGGCGTTCATCGCGCGAATAAAGGCGTCGTAGCCGCCCGGATAGTGATGCGCCAGGCTGGCGGCCGCGCGGTTCTCGGAAGACATCAGCGCCAGCAGCAGCATATCGCGGCGGCTGATCTGGCTATTGAGACGCACGCGGGAGTAAATCCCCTTCATTTCCGGAGTATGGCTGATATCCACCGTCAGCATTTCATCCAGCGGCAGATGGGCATCGAGTACCACCATGGCGGTCATCACCTTGGTGATCGACGCCATCGGGCGCACCAGATCCGGCTGGCTGGCGTAGATGATTTTTTTGGTGGCCAGATCGACGATCATGGCGCTGCCGGAAGCGATGTCCGGCTGCGAGGCGGTTACCGCCGTCGGGGTTTTTGCTAACGCCTGGGGCGCAAAAGGCACAGCCAGCAGCAAGGTCAGGCTGAGCAAAGAGACTCGGAATTTCGGCATCATGGGCATTCTGAAAAGTATTTTTGCACGTTATGGAACGTACGCCGCGAGGTTAAGTGGGCAACTTCGCTGGCAAACGCCATCATACCGCGCCGTAAGGCCCTGTGCCTAATAAGAATCGTGAAGAAATGCTGCATTGCCGACATAAAATACATATTTGCCGGCAATGCATATTGACCCGTTTCGTCCGATCAGAACAGTCGGTAGCCATACCCCCATAGCACCACGGTGATCGCCAGCAGTACTTCCAGCACCAGCACCCCGATGGCCAGGGTCGAGCTGGCGAAACTGAGCCCCTCTTCCCGGTTAATGCTCAGGAAGGTCGGGATCCCGAGATAGAGCAGATAACCGGTATAGAACAGGGCAACGGTACCGATCAGCGCACACAGCCAGACCAGCGGATAGAGCGCCACAATCCCGCTCAGGAACAGCGGCGTGGCCACATAGCCGGCAAAGACCATGCAGCGTTTCAGGGAAGGCTGCTGTGGATATTGCCTGGCCATCCACCAGATAACCCGCCCCATGATCGCCACCCCGGCCAGCATCACGGCATAAAACAGGACAGCCAGTCCCAGCCCGGTCCACATCGACAGTTTAATAATGGTGCCGTCACCGAAGTTCCAGCCCAGCTGCGTGGTGCCGATAAAGGCGCAAACCACCGGAACCGCCGCCATCAGCAGCACATGATGCGTATAGTGATGAGAAATGGTTTCATTCTCGCTCTTTATCACGCTCATCTCCCGATTGGGATGAGCGAAGAGCCCCCAGACATGGTTCATAGCGTCCCCCTTGTCACGGCTTCGTACTGCACTGATCCAAGTATAATTCACCCTGTAGATTATTTTGTGTACAGCACAAAAAATCTGCGTTCGACGCGTTTTGGTCTGCAGGGTGTATGATTAACAGGTGATGAGGTAAGGAGATAAGCTGTTTATGGATATCAATCACCTGATTTCCCAGTATGGCTACGCGGCGCTGATCGTCGGCAGCATGGCGGAAGGTGAGACCATTACCCTGCTGGGCGGCGTCGCGGCGCATCAGGGACTACTGAAGTTTCCACTGGTGGTGATCGCTGTCGCCCTCGGCGGGATGATTGGCGATCAGTTGCTCTATCTGCTTGGTCGCCGCTTCGGCGGGCGCATTCTGCGCCGTTTCGCCAGCCAGAAGGCGCGGATCAGGAAAGCCCAGCGCATGATCCAGCACCGGCCGTGGCTGTTTGTCATCGGCACCCGCTTTATGTACGGCTTCCGGGTGATCGGCCCCCTGCTGATCGGCGCCAGCCGCCTGCCGCCGCGCATTTTCCTGCCGCTGAATATTGCCGGGGCGCTGGTGTGGGCTCTGCTGTTTACCACCATAGGCTATCTTGGCGGCGAGGTGGTTGGCCCGTGGCTGCACCACCTCGACGCCCATCTGAAGCACTGGATCTGGCTGATCCTCGCGGTGGTGGTGGTCGTGGCCGCCCACTGGTGGTTCAGGCGGCGCGAAGGGAAGAAGAAAGACTGAGCGGCGCGCCCGCTGACGCGCCGGGGGGCCGGTTACTTCACGCTCTGGTGGTAGCCGCCGCCGAGGGCCGAGGTCAGCTGAATGCTGGCGTCAATCCACTGGCCGTGCAGGCGCAAGGCGGTGATACGCTCCTGCAGCGCCGGGAGCTTCGCCATACTGACCCGGGAGCCGGGCAAGATCCCCGCCGCCATCCGGGCCTGCGCCAGGTCCACCACCCGCTGGGCGTCTTTTTCAACCTGCTGCTGCTGTTGGCTCTTGGCCATCAGCGTCTCGACCTGGCTGGCGGTTTTCGCCACCTGGTTGACGGCGTCCACCACCGCTTTGTTGTACTGGGCGATGGACAGGCTGTTCTGCGCGCTGGCGATATCCAGATTGGCATTGAGGCGACCGCTGTCGAAGATCGGCAGTGTCAGTCCGGCGGTGACGCCCATCTGCTGCGCCGAATGGCGGAAAAGATCGCTTAAGTGCAGGGCATCCTGCTGCAGGAACGCCATCAGATTGATGTCCGGGTAAAACGCCGCCTTCGCCGCGTCCACTTCGCTCAGCGACGCCTCGATATACCAGTGAGCGACCTGCAGATCCGGACGACGCGCCAGCAGCTCATAGCCAAGGGTGTCCGGCAGCTGCGCGCTGACCGTCGGCAGGCTGGCGGGTTTGAGGTTTAGCGACTGGCTCTGGCTGTTGGTCAGGGCCATCAGCCGCGCTTCAATCTCTTTCATCGTGCCCGCCACGTCCGCCAGCTGCTGGTCGGTTTTGCTGACGTTAATATCGTTTTCCGCCCCTTCGGCGGAGTTGGTGATCCCGCGCTGATACAGGGCCTTGTCGACCGTCACGATATTATTTTGCTCGTTTTTCACCTGCTGCAGCACCGCTTTGATCGCCGCTTCCGTCTGCCACTGCCAGTACAGGCGCGCCACGCTGCCGGAGAGCAGCTCGCGGGTCTGAGCCTGCTCGGCCACCTGGGCTTTCAGCTCGCCGATGCGGGCTTTCACCAGCGCACGGTTTTTGCCCCACAGATCGAGATCCCAGCCGGCGGTCAGGCCGAAGGTACCGTTGGTGTACCACGGGCCGGTATTGCCGTCGGTGTCGGTGGCGAACGGCCCCATCAGACCTTCGGCCGACATGCGTTGACGTTCGATGTCAGCGGAGAAATCCATCTCCGGGCCAAGATTCGCCTGCGACATTCTGGCCTGCGCTTCGGCAAGCCTGATGCGCTGTTCGGCAATCTGCATATCCGGCGCGTTGGCGAGCGCGCGCTGAATCAAATTATCCAGTTGGGCATCGTGGTAGTCTTTCCACCAGTCGGTCTGCGGCCAGCCGTTTTTGACGGCGGCGGGGAGATCCATGGCAACGTGGGAAGCCGGAATTTGCTGCTGCGGCGGACGAGCAACCTCATGGGAAGGCGCGCAACCTACCAGCGCGATGGCCAGGGGCAAGGCCGCCAGCACGCTATTATTTAATCTCAATTTCATTAGACAGGTCAGATAATATAATCAGGTGAGTGATCATAAGTTAATTGAATTAAACGCGTTTAGTAAAGCGTGTGACTAAATTATTAGTTTGCTAAAAATAAACAAACTTATCAATTCAAGGGATGAATATGAGCCAGAATATTTATGACGATCCGCACTTCTTCGCCGGCTATGCAACCCTCGATCGTTCGGTGAAAGGGCTGGATGGCGCACCGGAGTGGCCTGCCCTGCAACAAATGCTGCCGCCGCTAGCCGGTTTGCGGGTGGTGGATCTCGGCTGCGGCTACGGCTGGTTTTGCCGCTGGGCGCAGCAGCAGGGAGCCAGCCAGATAATGGGGGTTGATATCTCCCGGCGTATGCTGGCGCAGGCACGGGAAATGACTCGCGGGGATGAGATTGACTACCGCTGCGCCGATCTGCAAACCCTGACGCTGCCCGCCAACAGCTGCGATCTGATCTACAGCTCGCTGGCTCTGCATTATTTACCCGACATCGCCCCGCTCTTCTCCACCCTGCAGCAGGCGCTGGTCCCTGGCGGTATCCTGGTCTTTTCTGCCGAACATCCCATCTATACCGCGCCGCTGCAGCAGGGATGGCAGGTGAATGAACAGGGGCAAAAGAGCTGGCCGGTCAGCCACTATCAGCAGGAGGGGGAGCGCGTCAGCAACTGGTTTGCCGAGGGCGTCATTAAACAGCACCGCAAACTCTCGAGCTGGATAAACGCGCTTATCGCCGCCGGTTTTGTGCTGGAGCAGCTGGATGAGTGGGGGCCAGGCGCCGAACAGATTGCTCAACAACCCGCCCTGGATGAAGAGAAAGAGCGGCCGATGATCTTTTTACTGCGCGCGCGTAAACCGGCTTAATACCCCGCCCGACGATGGCCGGGCGGAGAAGCGTTACGCTTTCAGGCTGGCGCCGCGGCTGGCAATCACCTCTTTATACCAGTCAAAGCTCTTCTTCTTACTGCGCGCCAGGGTGCCGGTGCCGTCATCATGGCGGTCGACATAGATAAAGCCGTAGCGCTTCGACAGCTCCGCCTTCGAGGCGCTCACCAGGTCAATCGGTCCCCAGCTGGTAAAGCCCATCAGCTCAACGCCATCGTCAATGGCCTCCCGCGCCTGCACCAGATGGTCGTTCAGGTAGCTGATGCGGTAGTCATCGTTAATGCTGCCGTCGGCTTCCACCTTATCTTTGGCGCCCAGACCGTTTTCCACGATAAACAGCGGCTTCTGATAGCGATCCCACAGCACGTTCAGCAGCGTACGCAGGCCCAGGGGGTCTATCTGCCAGCCCCACTCCGAGCTCGCCAGGTGCGGGTTCGGCACCATGCTGAGAATATTGCCGCGCGCCTGCTGGTTCAGCGCCTCATCGGCGGTGACGCACCCGGTCATGTAGTAGCTGAAGGAGATAAAATCGACGGTGGTTTTCAGCGTGTCGCGATCGGCCTCGGTGATGTCGAGCGTGATGCCGTTGTCGCGGAAAAAGCGCTGCATATAGCCCGGGTACGCCCCGCGCGCCTGCACGTCGCCGAAGAACTGCCAGCTGCGGTTCTCCTGCAGCGTCTCGAACACATCTTCCGGTTTGCAGCTCAGGGGATACATCAGCCCGCCGAGCAGCATATTGCCGATTTTGCCCTCGGGCACCAGCTCGTGACAGGCTTTGACCGCCAGGGCGCTGGCCACCAGCTGGTGGTGAATGGCCTGATACACCTCGCCTTTGCTGCTGCCGGCCGGCAGGCCGACGCCGGTCATCGGGGCATGCAGCGACATATTGATTTCGTTAAAGGTCAGCCACAGTTTGACCCTGTTTTTATAACGGCTGAACACCGTCCGGGCGTAGCGCTCAAAGAAGCCAATCACCTCCCGGCTACCCCAGCCGCCGTAGTTTTTCACCAGCGCCCACGGCATTTCATAATGCGACAGCGTCACCAGCGGGGTGATGTTGTGCTTCGCCATCTCGTCGAACAACTTGTCGTAGAACACGAGTCCGGCTTCGTTCGGCTCGGCGTCATCGCCGTTGGGGTAGATACGGGTCCAGGCGATGGACACCCGCAGGCAGTTAAAGCCCATCTCGGCAAACAGGGCGATATCTTCCGGGTAACGATGGTAAAAATCGATCGCCACATCCTTAATCCCGCTGTCGCCGGGTACGCGCTCGACCACTTCGCCGAAGACGCCGTGCGGCTGCGCATCGGAGGTGGATAACCCTTTGCCATCTTCCAGGTACGCCCCTTCCACCTGATTCGCCGCGGTCGCGCCGCCCCATAAAAAATCTGCCGGGAATGTTTTCATCTCTCTCTCCTGTGATTAATGGCTGACTGACAACAGCGGCTGACCGGCTTCGACGGCGCTGGGCGCCACCGTGTCGATCTCACGATAGTCATCGCTGTTGCTGATAATAATCGGGGTCGCCAGGTCGTAACCGGCGTCCAGAATTGCCTGACGATCGAACTCAATCAGCAGATCGCCGGCCTGAACTCTGTCACCCTCTTTCACATGCGCGGTAAACGGCACGCCGTCGAGTTTGACCGTGTCGATGCCGACGTGGATCAGCAGCTCAATGCCGCTGTCGCTCTGCAGGCCGATGGCGTGTTTGGTCTGAAACAGAGAGGCCACTTCGCCGGTGAACGGGGCGATGACTTTGCCTACCGCCGGGATAATGGCGACCCCATTCCCCAGCAGGCCGCTGGCGAAGGTGCTGTCCGGCACCTGATCGAGGGCGATGACGCTGCCGCTCATCGGCGCCAGAATGTCGTTTGCCGAGACCGGCGCTACCGCCACGGCGCCCGGCGCGGCGCTGGCGCGCGGCAGGCCGGCGAAGAAAGTTAAGCCACAGGAGATAATCAACGCTGCGAAGATGCCCACTACGCCGCCCCAAACGGTGCTATCAAGCCCTTGGGGCGGGATCATTTGCGCCACGGTAAAAATGTTCCCGAAGCCGAATGAATAGACGTTAGCGTTACTGAAACCCACAATAGCGCCGCCGATGGCGCCCGCCACGCAGCCGAAGATAAACGGCCGACGCAGCGGCAATGTTAAGCCATAGATAGCGGGCTCGGTAATGCCGAAGATGCCCGCTGAAAACGCAGAACCGGCCAGCACTTTCTGACGGGCATCGCGGGTTTTCAGCAAAATACCCAGCACCGCGCCGACCTGCCCCATAACGGCCGGCAGCAGCATGGGCAGCATGGAATCATGGCCAAGCACCGTCAGATTGTTAATCATCAGCGGAATCAGTCCCCAATGCAGGCCGAAGATCACACAAACCTGCCACAACGCGCCCATCGCCGCTCCCGCCAGCCACGGCGCCACCGCGTAGATAATCTGATACCCCTGGGCCAACAGATGACTGAGCCAGGTCGCCAGAGGGCCAATCAGCAGAAACGTCAGCGGAACCACAACGGCGAGACAAATCGCCGGCGTAAAAAAGTTTTTCATCGATGACGGCAGCAGCGCGTTGCTCTTGCGCTCCAGCCAGCAGCAGACCCATGAGGCGAGAATAATCGGGATCACCGATGAGCTGTAATTAATAAAGGTTACCGGGATGCCGAGAAAGTGCTCCACCGCCGCGCCCGGCGCCTGGCTGGCCTCAAAGGCCTGAATCATCAGCGGGTGGGTTAACGCCCCGCCGATCACCATCGAGACAAACGGGTTACCGCCAAATTTTTTACCGGCGGTGTAGCCGAGAAACAGCGGGAAGAAAAAGAACAGCGCGTCGCTGGCGGCAAACCAGATTTTATAGGTTCCCTGTTGCGGGGTCAGCCAACCGCAGACGACCGCCAGCGCCAGCATCCCTTTCAGGATACCGGAGGCCGCCAGCACGCCGATAAACGGCGTGAAAATTCCCGACACGACATCGATGATCTGCCCCAGCAGCGACCCTTTTTCAACGCTTTCCGCCACCGGTTCGCTGTCGTCGCTTAACCCTGCCTCCTGACGCACCGCCAGCCAGACGTCGTGAACGTGGTTGCCAATCACCACCTGAAACTGGCCGCCGCTCTCCACCACCATAATGACGCCCGGGTTGGCCTTCAGCCCTTCGGCATCGGCTTTGCCGTTATCTTTCAGCTTAAAACGCAGACGTGTCGCACAGTGAACCAGACTCACAATGTTCTCTTTGCCGCCGACGCGGCGGAGAATATCCTGCGCGAGTGCTTTATATTCCATGCTCTTTTCCTTACTGCCGCTGCCCGCAGACAACCGGCGACTGAGTAGTAAAAATAAAAAAAACCCGAGAACCACGCCGGTAGGCGTCGCGCTCAGGTTTTGCCTGCATCATGCAGTAACAATCCAGTTTTGTCGGGAGACTTAGCGTCCCTCTTTTCTTACCCGTTCAATATGAATGGCAAGAAACATAATTTCTTCGGTGGTCAGCGCCCGCTGATACTGCTTTTGCAGATGCGTCGCCACCGTTTCCGCGCACTTCCACGCTTTGGCGTAGTTGTCTTTCACCGCGCTGTGCAGCGAGACGTCGTCATCTTCCACCACCGTGCGGGTCAGCATCCGCTGAGCGAAAAACTTCAGATGGGTGACGAAACGCTGATAGCTCAGCGACTCCTCGTCGTAGTTCAGCTGCAGCTGATACTTCACCAGCTGCAGGATCTCCTGCATCACCCGGGTCACGTGCATGACCTCCGGCATTTCGCTGTTGAGCTGCGCCGTCACCAGATGGAGGGCGATAAATCCGGCTTCATCCTCCGCCAGCGCCACGCCGAGCCGTTTGCCAATAATGGCCCTTGCCTCCTGGCCCAGCGCGAACTCCTTCGGATAGAGCCGCTTGATCTCCCACAGCAGCACGTTACGCAGTGCGATGCCCTTTTTCTGCCGCTCGATAGCAAAGTGACAGTGATCCGTTAACGTGATGTACAAACTTTCCTGTAACTTGCCCAACCGCCCGCGCGCCAGGTCGATAATGCGATCGCAGGTGGTCATCACTTCTAACGGAATCTGACTGAGCAGTTCACCTAAGCGGCCGACCAGTTCATCGCTTTGTAAGGCGAAGACTTTTTCAATTTTGCTGTCGTCCAGCGCGTCGCCCGGGCGTTTCTGAAAGGCCAGCCCTCGCCCCATCACCACCTGTTCGCGCTGGTGTTCGTCAAGAACCACCACCACATTGTTATTGAGTACTTTGGCGATTTGCATATTGACCCCAGAAACAAAAAAACCTGACCCCCGACGAAACGCCAGGTAATCAGGTTTTGCCTGCCGCAGCAGTTGCAATCCAACGCCAGCACTGTAACAACTTCTGCTACGTGCTCAACCTGACAAGTGAAAAAACGTGATTAAGATCGCGACTATCAGAAGGTCACGACGGTTTTCCACTCCACCACCCACGCGTCCTGGGTCTGCGCAACGCCGCCCGGACGGTGCCAGTACTGCAGGCCCGGCTGCAGCTCCAGCCAGGAGACCGGGCGGAAGCGATAATAGAGTTCGCCGTTCAGCGAGTGGCCGGCCACCGGCTGCCAGGCCGGATCGTTATAGTCGGCGGCGCCGCTGAGTTGGTTCATATAGCGCTGATTGCGCGCGTAGTGGCTGCTCATGTCGATCCACGTCAGGCCGAAGCCGATCCAGTCCTCCGGACGGGCGTCAAACAGCCCGCGGTAGCGCATCGAGGCGGCGACGGCTGAGTGGATATAGTTGCTGCGCTGGTCGCTGAGGCTGCCGCTCAGCGAGACGCTCATTCCCCGCAGCGGATCGTCGGCGTGGCGGGTAATCTGCTGGTTCAGGCCGGCGTACATAAACCAGGTGCTGTCGTGCTCGGCGTAGCCCTGCGGGTCCGTCGCCCCGGCGCCGCCGGATTTACCGCTGTAGAGGTCGCTTTGCGGCGCGTTAGTCCAGACCACGCCGAGGTTATAGGCTCCCGGCAGGCCATTCATCAGCGGACGGGTTTCGATCTCCATCGGCAGTAAAATGCCTTTGCTGCCCTTCGTCGACCAGCTCCAGGCATGGCTGCGCGAGGCGGCCTGCGGGTTTTGCTCCATCACCCCGCCTTTGAGGGTCACCGTCGGCGTCAGCTTGTACTCCAGGGTGGTGCCCCAGGTGTGGATGTTCCAGTTATTCCAGGTCAGCGAGTTGGCCGATTTGCCGCCGCACTGGGTCAGCAACTGGAAATCGCAGGGAATGATCTGGTCGAAGGTTTGCACCTTGTTCATCATGCCGATGCGCCAGGTCAGGCGACGGTCGTCAAAGCTGCGGGCGAAGGTCAGCCAGCCGAGACGGGTGATCGACCCGCCGCCCCAGCTCTCCTGCGACAGATCGTTGAAGCTGACCCGCGGATCCTGCAGCCGTTTCGTGGTGAGGTTATCATCGTGGTTGCGGTTGACGATGTTGCCCTCGAGACGGGCGTCCGGTATGCCGGTCCAGCGCTCCAGATCCTGGGTAAAGGTCAACGACACCTGGTCAATATAGGCCAGATGTTTATCGTGGTTATAACCGCCGCCGGCGTTGTAGGCCATCTCGTTAAGATAGCCGAGATTATAATGAAAGCCGTTCTCTTCAAGGATTGGACGAATGCCCAGCATATCGCCCAGCAGCCCTGGCTGTCCGGCTTCAAACCCCAGCACGCTGCCGTTCCACGCCGGGGTTTGCGCCGCGTTCACGACGGGCGCCATCGCCGCCAGCGCCGCGCCGATAAAAAGCTGATTTATTTTTTTGTTATACATTGTGATCTCCACCGTGACTGAATAAAAACAAAGGGGATCCCCAGGCTATTTATTTACCTGTTTTCTTTTTTAAAAAATGAATGGCAAGGGGCGTCCTTCGGTAATAAAACCGCGACCGTGCCAGAGAAAAGATGAATTACAACCTCTTGTTTTACGTCATCATTTATCCACCGTTAAATTTTGGCCAAAAAAAAACCTAAGCACTTGCCGCCACGAATGACGGAAGTGCTTAGGTTTTGCCTGCGTTCAGTAGCAATCCTGAATTGATTGACCGCACAGTATCACTTTATTTCACTCATGCCTATCATCAATAGGCAAGCAAGTAATAATATGTGAAGCGAATAACAATATGGCGCTTAATAGCGGGCGATCGCCGCCGCTATTTCAGCAGAGGTTTGCAGGGCGCGAATTTCATTAAACAGCGTCAGCGCCTCGGTATATTCCTTGCGTAAATAGCCCAGCCACTGCTTAATTCTCGCCACATGATACAGGCCGGTATCGCCCTGCTTTTCCAGACGGGTATATTTTTGCAACAGCCGAACCACCTGCGGCCACGGCATGCGCGGTTCGTTGTATTTGATCACCCGGCTGAGGTTCGGTACGTTGAGCGCCCCGCGGCCAATCATCACCGAATCGCAGCCGGTGACGGCCATACAGTCCTGAGCGCTTTGCCAGTCCCAGATTTCGCCGTTGGCGACTACCGGAATGGTCAGGCGCCGGCGGATCTCGCCGATGGCCTGCCAGTTGATGCGCTCCGCTTTGTAGCCATCCTCTTTGGTGCGGCCGTGGACCACCAGCTCGCTGGCCCCCGCCTGCTGCACCGCGTCGGCGATTTCAAAGCGCCGTTCGCCGCTGTCCCAGCCGAGACGAACTTTCACCGTCACCGGCAGATGTCCGGGCACCGCCTCGCGCATCGCCTTCGCGCCGCGATAGATAAGCTCCGGATCTTTCAGCAGCGTCGCCCCGCCGCCGCTGCCGTTCACCAGCTTCGACGGACAGCCGCAGTTTAAATCGACGCCCCACGAGCCCAGCGCCACCGCGCGGGCGGCGTTTTCCGCCAGCCACTCGGGATATTGCCCCAGCAGCTGGACGCGCACGCGGGTACCGGACGGGGTGCGGCTTTGATGATGCAGTTCCGGGCACAGCCTGTAGAACGATTTAACCGGCAGCAGTTGATCCACCACCCGCAGAAACTCGGTGATGCACAGATCGTAATCGTTCACTTCGGTCAGCAGCTCGCGCACCAGCGAATCGAGCACGCCTTCCATCGGCGCCAGTAGTACACGCATATCGTTACCCGGAAAAAAAAGAGGCGCTATGGTAGCGCCTCCGGGCGTTGGTTGAAAGATCTCAATGCAGGGCCTCAGCGCGGTGCAAGGCAGTTATCCTCTTTCCAGCCATACAGCCACTCCATGCCGCGATAGAATTCCTGCTGACTTTTGCCCTTCCACAGCAGATTACGCACCTGCCGCTCGACGCCTGCCGCGTGATAGATCCGCCCCATCTCGCGGGTGGACCAGACAATCCGCGCGGTACGCGGAATACGCACCGACTCATACAGCGCGAAGGCGCGGGCGGCATCGCCATCGCACTGCTGCAGCGCTTTACCTATCGTGACCGCATCCTCCAGCGCCATGCAGGCGCCCTGCGCCATATACTGCGCCACCGGATGGGCAGCATCCCCTACCAGGGTAATGCGATCGTTGCCCCACTTTTCAACCGGCTCGCGGTCGGCGGTAGACCAGCGCCGCCAGGAGGTTGGTTTGTCCAGCATCTGCCGCGGGCGTGGATGAATACCTTTAAAATAGGAGAGCACCTCCGCTTTGCTGCCGTCGCGCACGCCCCACTCCTCGCTTTCGCGGCTGTGGAAGGTAACCACCAGGTTGTACTGTTTGCCGCCGCGCAGCGGATAATGCACCAGATGACAGTGCGGCCCGGCCCATAGTACCGGGGCGTTAATCCGCAGGTCTTCCGGCATATCAGCCGCCTCGATCACCGCACGATATACCACATGGCCGGTGACCCGCGGCGCATCGCCGAGCAGGCTCTGACGCACCACGGACTTCACGCCGTCGCAGCCAAGCAGAATATCGGCGGTCCAGTTGTTGCCTTTGTCATCAAAGACGGTCACCTCATCGGCGGACTGGCGAATATCCACCACCTGGGTGGAAGTCCGGTATTCCACGCCGGGATGGGTCAGCGCCGCTTCCCACACGGTGGCGTGAATATCTACCCGGTGGATCACCGCATAGGGTCCGCCGAAATGGTCGCGGAAGGCCTGGCCGGTCTCAATACACACCACCTCTTCCCCATTCACCGCATCCATCATCGTGATGTGGTCGGTAAAGACCGCACGCTGGCGCGCCACATCACCGACGCCCAGACTATCCAGCGCCGAAAAAGCATTCGGCCCCAGCTGGATACCGGCGCCGATTTCACCGATTTCATGCGCCTTCTCCAGCAGCATCACTTTGATCCCCTGGCGCGCCAGAGAGAGCGCCGTCGCCGCACCGCCAATGCCGCCGCCGACGATAATTGCTCGCGTCACTTTCGCCATACTCTTTCCTCCCTAGGCCGGAATTTTGTCTTGTTGATTTTCCGGCGCGGCGGCGATAAACGCCGGTAGCCGGGTACAGGCGTCGTACACCGCCTGGCAGCGCGGATAATGGCTAAGGTCGCATCCCATCCGCTGCGCGTTGGCCCACTGCGGCACCAGGCAGCAGTCGGCGAGCGTCGGCCTGTTACCGACGCAGTAATCGCCGGATTTCGCCTGCCGCAGCAGTTGCTCCAGCGCGCTCAGCCCCTGCTGGATCCAGTGGGCGTACCAGCGCTGCTTTTCCTCTTCGCTGATCTTCAGCTCATCGCCCAGGTAGCGTAACACCCGTATGTTATTAATCGGATGGATATCGCAGGCAATGACGTGGACCATCTCCAGCACCCGCATCCGTGCCGGATCTTCCGGGGGCACCAGCGGGTTGTGCGGATAATGGCGGTCGAGCCAGTCAATTATCGCCAGCGACTGGCCCAGCGATTCACCGTCATCGGTGATGAGCGTCGGCACCAGCCCAACCGGATTCAGCCGCCGGTACTCCAGCGCATTCTGCGCACCAATGCGGATATTCACTCCCACGCTCTGATAGTCAATGCCCTTCAGCGCCAGCGCAATGCGCACGCGGTACGAGGCGGAGCTATTAAAAAAACTGTACAGCTTCATCGCTCACCTCACACCACGCGAACGGCAACTGGCGTCAGTCCGTCGACGTTACCGGTGATCACATCGCCCTTCACGACCGCGCCAACGCCTTCCGGAGTGCCGGTAAAAATCAGATCCCCCGGCTGCAGTTCGAAAAAGCCCGAGAGATAGCTGATGGTTTCATTCACCGACCAGATCAGATGGCGAATATCGCTGCGCTGACGATCTTGGCCATTGACCTGCAGCCAGATCCCGGCCTGATTCACCTCGTGGATATCGGCGGCTTTATGCAACGGCGCGATGGGGGCGGAAAGATCGAAGGCTTTACCGATCTCCCACGGACGCCCCATCTGGCGCATCTCCATCTGGCGGTCGCGACGGGTCATATCCAGGCCGGTGGCATAGCCCCAGATATATTCCTGCGCCTGCTCCAGGGGAATATCGCGCCCCTGTTTACCAATCGCCACCACCAGCTCAATCTCGTAGTGATAGTTGTCAGTCTGCGTCGGGTAAGGCAGATCCCGCGTTTCGCCAGCGGCCACCGGGACCACCGCATCCGCCGGTTTGCAAAAGAAGAACGGCGGCTCGCGATCGGGATCGAACCCCATTTCACGGGCGTGGGCGGCATAGTTGCGGCCAACGCAGTACACGCGGCGGACCGGAAACTGCGCATCGCTGCCAACGACAGGGATGCTGACTGGGGCCTGGGGTGCAAAAACGTATTGAGTCATGATGATTTTCCTTATTATTAATAACGCGCTTCGCGGAACAGGCCTAAGGCCTCCTGTACCGGACGGTCCGAGAAGCTGAATAAAACGCACTCTTCGCGGGCGCTGAACGAGACGCCATGCCAGGTCGGCACCACGAAGATATCTTTTGCCTGGAAGACAAAGGTTTGTTCGCCAATGGTCACCTGGCCACTGCCTTCCACCACGTGGTAGATGGTGCTGTCGGTGGTTTTCGCCACCCGCGACCGGAACCCTTTCGGCAACAGCTGCAGGAATGCGCCCATCGAGGGCATCGGATATCCGCCGGTTACCGGGTTGACGTAGCGCATCTTATAGCCGTCCCAATCATCGGCCGCGCCGAGACGGGTCAGGTCGTGCAGGGCTTCGCGACTGCGCTCGTAGCGGTAGTTGAAAATTGGCGAGGAATTCCCTGCCTGGTGGCGCAGCGGCAGCATATTGGCGGCGTAGCGCGGCAGATAATCACCCTCCGGGCGGGTGACCGGCTGCTGATCCTGCGGGTAATCTTCCGCAAAGCCGCAGCCAAGATAGTTGACCAGCGGCAGATCGAGCCCGTCCAGCCAGATAACCGGTTCATCCCCCGGATTACCATGATCGTGCCAACGCCACTGCGGCGTCAGGATAAAATCGCCGGGACTCATGGCCGTGCGCTCGCCATCGACGGCGGTAAACGCGCCGTGGCCTTCCACGACAAAACGCAGCGCCGACTGGTTATGACGATGGCTCGGCGCTACTTCGCCGGGCATGATCAGCTGCAGGCCTGCATACAGCGACGAGGTTATGGACGACTGGCCGCGCAGCTGCGGGTTCTCCAGCACCAGCACCCGGCGCACCGCCTCTTTGGCGCCGATGAGCTGCCCGCTCTCCAGCAGCAGCGGGCGGATCTCCTGATAGTTCCAGTACGCCGGGGCGCAGTTGGCGTTCGGCGTTTGCGGGACCAGGTGGTGCAGCGATTCCCACAGCGGGGTCAGGTTCTGCCCGGAAATCTGTTGATAGAACCGCTGGCGATCGCGGCTCGTCTCGGTGGTGAATGATGTCATTATTATTCTCCTTACTTGTTCACGATGCCGGTGGAGGGCAACGCGTCGGGTACCGATCCAGAGTGGCGGACCGCCAGGGTCAGCAGGATAAGCATCCCCGCGCTGACCGCAGCCGGAACCGCAATAACGTAAAACAAGGTGCTAAAAGAGAGATTCATCGCCATCATCATGCCGCCGGAGAGCGACCCGACGATGGCGCCGCAGCGGCCCACGGCATTGGACCAGCTGACGCCGGTGGCGCGGCTTTGGGTGGGATAGAGCGTAGCGGTCAGGGCATTAAGGCCCACCTGGGAACCGCTGACGCCAATCCCGGTGCCGAAAATCGCCAGCGCCATCAGCCACAGCCCGTTTTCGCTTAAACCAATCATCACGATGCACAACGCCCCCAGACAGTAGCTCAGCGCCAGCACGCGGAAGGGATTAAAGCGGTCCATCAGAACGCCAAGCAGTAAAGCCCCAAGCGTGCCGCCGATCTGAAACGCGGCGGTGACCCACGACGCATGCTGGAGATCGATCCCGCGATGGTTAAGCAGCGTCGGCATCCAGCTGGAAAGCAGGTAGATAATCAGCAGGCTCATAAAGAACACCACCCAGAGCATCAGGGTGATCGCCAGCTGGCGGCCGACAAACAGCTGGCTAATACTGCCCTTCGGCCCGGCTGCCGGTTCATCCAGCCAGAACCGGGTATCGGGATAGCGCTCGCCGGTGATAGCGCTGACCGTTCTGGCGATGGTGGCCTGCGGCAGCCCGCGGCGTACCTACCAGCGAGGGGATTCCGGCAACACCCACAGCAGCGCGACGGCCAGCAGCAGCGGCAGGATCCCGCCCAAGGCCAGAATGCCGTGCCAGCCAATGCGCGCCACCAGCTGCGCGCTCACCACGCCACCCAGCGCTGAGCCGAGCGTGAAGCCGCAGAACATCAGGGTAACCAAAGCGCCACGGCGGCGGGCCGGCAGATATTCCGAAGTCATGGTAATGGTATTGGGCATCGCTCCCCCCAGCCCCAGACCGGTGAGGAATCGCAGGATCACCAGCATGTCAAGGCTGGTAGAGAACGCCGAAAGCAGACTGAACAAACCAAACAGCGCCACGCAGAATTCGATCACCCGTTTGCGGCCAAAGCGGTCAGAAAGCGGTCCGCAGAGCAGCGCCCCGGCGGTCAGCCCCAGCAGTCCGGCGCCAAACAGCGGCGCCAGATCGCCGGCGCTTAGCTGCCAGTGAAGACGAATGTCGGGGGCGATAAAACCGATGGCGGCGGTATCGAAGCCGTCGAGCATCACCACCAGGAAACAGCAGATAATCACACGCCACTGCAGCGCGCCCACCGGGGCGGCGTTAAGCAAGGTCTGTAGTTCACGTCGTTGAGCCATAATGATGCCTCAGTGCAGGTCAGGGTAGATGTTGTATTTATTTCTTTTATGTTGCGATTTTGTAATTATGGCGATGAATTGTACAATGGCTTTTCGGGCACAGACATAACCTGGAGGTTATCGACTGATGGCAAACTGGACGCAAAAACTGAAGCTACAGCATCTGAAAATGCTGGTGGCGCTGGGTGAGCAAGGGAACCTTACCCAGGTGGCGAAAATGATGAATATCACCCAGCCCGCGCTCTCCAAGTGGCTGACGCAGTTTGAAGACGAGGTGGGTATGCCGCTGTTTGAGCGTCACAGCAAGGGCCTGCGCCCTTCGGAAGGCGGTAAACTGCTGCTCCAGCACGCCCAGCGGCTAATCAACGACATGTCGCGCTCGCAGTACGAGATCGAGCGCTTTAAGCAAGGCGGGCTGGTCGGCAGCCTGATGATCGGCTGCTCGCCGGTGGCGACAGACTGCGTGGCGCAGGCGATCCTCGCCCTGCTCAACGAGATGCCGACCCTGCATCTGAATATCGAAGAAAAAGTGATGACCCCGCTGCTGCACGACCTGCTCTCCGGCGTGGTGGATGTGGTCGTGGGCCGGGTTGGCGGTCGCGCGCTCGAGTTGCCCCTCAACTATCGGGTGCTGTATACCGAACCAGTCTGTTTTGTCGCCCGCCCCGATCACCCGCTGGCCAGCCGGGCGCACCTGAGCTGGTCGGATCTCGCCGCCTGGCGCTGGATTGTCTGGCCCACCGGCACGCCCATTCGCCAGAGTATTGATAACGCGCTGGTGGATAACGGCGTGATGCTGCCGGAGAACACCATCGAGTCGGCCTCGATGAACGTCACCAGCAATTTGCTGCAAAACAGCGATATGATCTCTATTCTTTCCTTGCGGCTGGCGCAGCATTACGCCGAACATCGCCAGCTGGCCATTCTTAATTTGCCTCGTATAGAGCAAAAAGGTAGCGTTGGGGTGTTCTGGCGCAAAAGCGAAGTGCCCTCCCAGGCCCTCGCTCGCTTTCTGCACTATCTCGCCGAATAGGGTGTTCGCCGAATGACCTCTCGGTTCCCATTGTCTATGCCCGGGATGCGCAGAATTCATGATGTGATCGGTAGCACATTTTAGGGATTAATTGTATGATGAATTCAGTTCATCAAGGGTTAATACCATGAGTAAATCGCTGACTATTATCTGGCACTACCTGCGGGCTTTCGTCCTGATTTACGCCTGCTTATACGCCGGAATATTTATCGCCGGGCTGCTGCCCATCACCATCCCCGGCAGCATCATCGGCATGCTGATCCTCTTCGTGCTGCTGGCGCTGCAAATTATGCCGCCGCAGTGGGTCAACCCCGGCTGCAACATCCTGATCCGCTATATGGCGCTGCTGTTCGTGCCGATCGGCGTCGGCGTGATGCAGTACTGGGATCTGCTGCGCGCCCAGCTGGGGCCGGTCGTCATCTCCTGCGCCATCAGCACGCTGGTGGTGTTTGTGGTGGTGAGCTGGAGCTCTCACCTGGTGCATGGCGAACGCAAAGTGATTGGGCAAAAGGAAAAGAAAAATGATGCATGAAATCTGGTGGTCGCTGCCGCTAACCCTGATCGTCTTTTTCCTCGCCCGCAAACTGGCGGCCCGCTTTAAGTTCCCGCTACTCAACCCGCTGCTGGTGGCGATGGTAGTGATAATCCCGTTTCTGCTGCTGACCGGGATCTCCTATGAGCGTTACTTTGCCGGCAGCAAGATCCTGAACGATCTGCTGCAGCCGGCGGTGGTCGCGCTGGCTTTCCCGCTGTATGAACAGCTGCACCAGATCCGCGCGCGCTGGAAATCGATCATCACCATCTGCTTTATCGGCAGCTGCGTGGCGATGATCACCGGCACCACCGTGGCCCTGCTGATGGGCGCCACACCGCAGATCGCCGCCTCTGTTCTGCCCAAATCGGTGACCACGCCGATTGCCATGGCGGTGAGCGGCAGTATCGGCGGCATCCCGGCCATTAGCGCCGTGTGCGTGATTTTTGTCGGCATCCTTGGCGCGGTATTCGGCCATACCCTGCTCAACCTGATGCGTATTCGCACTAAAGCGTCGCGCGGCCTGTCGATGGGCACCGCCTCGCACGCCCTCGGTACCGCCCGCTGTGCGGAACTGGACTATCAGGAAGGGGCGTTCAGCTCGCTGGCGCTGGTGCTGTGCGGGATCATCACCTCGTTGATGGCGCCGTTTTTATTCCCGCTGATCCTTGCGGTAGTGGGATAAAATGTGACTCGTATCACATTTATTAATGCAACGATGAAAAGTTGCATTAGCAATGAGATGTAAATCACACTTGAAACCCCTTGACGCCCGTACACTGGTTTCCCATTACACTGTTATGAGGCAACGCTATGCACTCACGTTTTCAAGCTGCTTTGACGACTCTGGCAGCAGACCTGCAGGCGGCCATCGCCCCGATGCTCGCCGACCCGCACTTCCCGGCGCTGCTCGAGGCCGATCAGGTGGCGACGCTGCAACAGGCGACAGGTCTGGACGAAGACGCGCTGGCCTTTGCGCTACTGCCGCTGGCCGCCGCCTGCGCGCGCGCCGACCTTTCCCACTTTAACGTCGGGGCTATCGCCCGCGGCGTCAGCGGCCGCTGGTACTTTGGCGGCAACATGGAGTTTCTCGGCGCCACCATGCAGCAGACCGTCCATGCGGAGCAGAGCGCCATCAGCCACGCCTGGCTGCGCGGTGAAACCTCCCTGCGCGCTATCACGGTGAACTACACGCCGTGCGGCCATTGCCGTCAGTTTATGAACGAACTGAACAGCGGACTGGCGCTGCGCATTCATCTGCCCGGTCGCGAAGCCCATGCGCTGCAGCACTATCTGCCGGATGCCTTCGGCCCGAAAGACCTGGAGATCAAAACCCTGCTGATGGACCACCAGAACCACGGCTTCCCGGTCAGCGGCGATGCCCTGTCCCAGGCGGCGATTGAGGCCGCTAACCGCTGCCACGCGCCGTACAGCCACTCGCCTTCCGGCGTAGCGCTGGAGCTGAAAGATGGCACCCTTTTCAGCGGCAGCTATGCGGAAAACGCGGCGTTCAACCCGACGCTGCCGCCGCTGCAGGGGGCGCTGAATCTCCTCAGCCTCAACGGCTATGATTATCCGGACATCCAGCGGGCGATCCTGGCGGAGAAAGCCGATGCGGCGCTGATTCAGTGGGACGCCACCGTCGCCACCCTGAAGGCGCTGGGCTGCCACAATATCGAGCGCGTGCTGTTAGGTTAATCAGCCTGCGCGCCTGAGCAGATGGCCGGATGACGGTTTCGTCTAATCCGGCCGACCTTTTATGCCGTTATGTTGTCGGGTGGCGCTCCGCTTACCCGACCTACCGTTCGCGCCATTGCGAGCTGAAGATCGCGATGGCTGCTGAAACTGCCGACCTGACAGCCTCAAAGTCGCTGAGACGTTCCCGGAGGGCCGGAGAACAGGTTGCGGCTACGCCTTACCCGGTCTGGGATCGGCGATCGGTCCATATTGCTGAAAATCCCCGCAATTAAACGCGGGTTTCTTGCGCTTACCCGGCGGGTAAAGTAGCCTGAAGACTCCGTTGTCTATTATTGAGCCAAGTTCATGTTAAAGCGTGTGTTCTACAGCCTGTTAGTCCTGCTCGGCCTGCTGCTGTTGACCGTGCTGGGTCTTGACCGCTGGATGAGCTGGAAAACCGCGCCCTATATCTATGACGAGCTGCAGGACCTCCCCTACCGCCAGGTCGGCGTGGTGCTGGGCACCGCTAAATACTACCGCACCGGGGTGATCAATCAGTATTACCGCTACCGCATCCAGGGCGCGCTCAACGCCTACAACAGCGGCAAGGTCAACTATCTGCTGCTGAGCGGGGATAACGCCCTGCAAAGCTACAATGAACCGATGACTATGCGCCGGGACCTGATTAAAGGCGGCGTCGATCCGGCGGATATCGTGCTGGACTATGCCGGTTTCCGCACGCTCGACTCGATCGTCCGCACCCGCAAAGTGTTCGACACCAACGACTTCATTATCATCACCCAACGCTTCCACTGCGAACGGGCGCTGTTTATCGCCCTGCATATGGGGATCCAGGCTCAGTGCTACGCGGTGCCGTCGCCGAAGGATATGTGGAGCGTGCGGCTGCGCGAATTCGGCGCCCGCTTCGGCGCGCTGGCGGACCTCTACATCTTCAAACGGGAACCGCGCTTCCTCGGTCCATTAATTCCGATTCCTGCGCAGCAGCACGACGTGCCGGATGACGCCCAGTCCTACCCGGCGGTCACCCCGGAGCAGCTACTGGAGCTGCAGAAAGAAAAGTAGCCTCCATCAACGCATCCGTTTCAGATATAAAAAAACCCGCGCCAGGCGCGGGTTTTTACTCAGGCAAAAATTACTTCTTACGGGCGTATTTCAGGGAATCCAGCGCCACGGCGAAGATAATGATCGCCCCCTTAATGATGTACTGCCAGTAAGGGTTAACGCCGATATAGGTCAGGCCATAGTTGATCACGGTGAAGATAATCACCCCGGTCACCACGCCGAATACGGTCCCTACCCCGCCGCTGAACGATACGCCGCCCACCACGCAGGCGGCGATGGCGTCCAGTTCGTACATAAAGCCGAGATTATTGGTCGCCGAGCCGATACGACCGGCTTCCAGCAGGCCGCCGAAGGCGTAGAACACGCCGGAGAGGGCATAGATCATCAGCAGGTTCAACGCTACGTTGACCCCGGAGACCTTCGCCGCTTCCGGGTTACCGCCGATAGCGAAGATGTTTTTGCCAAAGCGCGTCTTGTTCCACAGGATCCAGACAAAGAAGACGGCAATCAGCGCGTAGAAGGTGATGTAGGACAGGCGGAACGAGCCCAGCGCCACAAACCCCTGCGCGAAATGGGAGAAATGGCTGTCGAAGCCGGAGATCGGCGACGCGCCCACGAAGTCGTAGTACAGCGAGTTAATGCCGTAGACGATGATCATGGTCCCAAGGGTGGTAATAAACGGCGTCACGTTCAGATAAGCAATGACGATCCCGTTAATCAGGCCGATGACCGCCCCGATGGCGCATACCAGCAGGATGACCAGCGGGATCGGCATGGTCGCCATATCCGGGAACACCTTGTTGGCATTATCCACCGCCTGCAGCATGGTTGCGGCAATCACCGCCGCCAGTCCCACCTGACGGCCGGCGGAGAGGTCGGTGCCCTGCGTGACGATCAGTCCGGCCACCCCGAGGGCAATAATAATACGCACCGAGGACTGGGTCAGAATATTACTCAGGTTGAGCAGACTTAAAAATGTCGGATCCTGGAAAATAATAATGGCCAACAGGACCAGAAGGACGACATATATCCCACCCTCTTTCAGGTAAGTGAGAAAACTCTTTTTATTTAACGCACTCATGTGAAGCCCCTGATCTTAAAGGTGCAATGACGCAAGACGCAGTATTTCGTTTTGCGTGGTGGTTTTAGTCTCAACAATGCCCGCGACCAGGCCGTTGCTCATCACCAGAATGCGGTCGGTAATCCCCAGCAGTTCCGGCATTTCGGAGGAAATAATAATGATCCCTTTATCTTTTTTAGCCAGCTCGGCAATCAGCTGATAGATCTCGAATTTGGCGCCGACGTCGATACCGCGCGTCGGCTCGTCCAGCATCAGGATCTCCGGCTGGGTCAGCAGCCAGCGGCCAATAATGACCTTTTGCTGGTTACCACCGGAAAGCGAACCAATCTGCGTATGCTGGCCGGGGGTTTTAACGCGCATAGAGTCAATGACCCATTGGGTATCGCTCTTCATCCGCGAGTTATCCAGCAAGCCGACGCTGTTTTTATATTTCTTAATATTGGAGATCAGCGAGTTAAAACCGATATCCAGATAGGCGTAAATCCCGGTGGAGCGCCGCTCCTCGGTCACCAGCGCAAAACCGTGGTTAATCGCCTCATTGGCGCTGTGGTTGTTGATCTTCTTCCCGTGCAGGGTGATGGTGCCGCTGGCCTTCTCACGGATCCCGAACAGGGTCTCCACGATGTCGGTCCGCTTCGCGCCCACCAGACCGGCGATACCGAGAATTTCGCCCTTATGCAGATCGAAGGAGACATCGCGAATGGACGGCTGGCGCAGGGAGGTAAGATTGCGCACCTGGAGGATCACTTCTCCCGGGGTGTTTTCGCGATCCGGAAAGCGCTGGTTGAGCGAACGCCCGACCATCATGGCGATGATCTTGTCCATATCCAGCCCTTCCAGCGGCTGAGTGGCGATCCACTGGCCGTCGCGAAGGATGGTAATTTCATCGCACAGCTGGAAAATCTCTTCCATTTTGTGCGAGATATAGACGATACCGCAGCCGCGATCTTTCAGCTTGCGGATGATCTTAAACAGATGGTTGACCTCTTTTTCCGTCAGCGAGGACGTCGGCTCGTCCATGATGACGATTTTGGCGTCATAGGAAAACGCCTTCGCGATCTCAATCATCTGCATCTGGGATACCGATAAGGTACCGACGCGGGCGCGCGGGTCGATATCAATATCCAGCTCATCAAATATGGCCTTGGTGTCCCGGTACATTTTGTCCTGATCGACAAACATACCTTTAGTGGGATAACGCCCGAGCCACATGTTGTCCATGACCGAACGCTGTAAGACCAGGTTTAATTCCTGATGTACCATCGAAATACCGTTTTCCAGGGCTTCTTTCGCCGAATGGAAATCGATCTCTTTTCCCTGAAAAAGAATGCTGCCGGAATCTTTTTGATAGATCCCAAAAAGGCATTTTAATAATGTCGATTTACCGGCGCCGTTCTCACCCATTAACGCATGAATGGAGTGCGGACGAACCTTCAGGTTGACATTATCAAGAGCCTTGACGCCAGGAAACGATTTGTTGATGTTGCTCATCTCCAACAAATATTCGCCTGACCGTTCGCTATTATTGCTGACCATAGTTATACCTGGCTGCGTTCATGCACGCCCCGTCCGGCGCAATAACGCCAGCAGGAGTCTGGTTCTGTATCAGGAATAATCGGGCGTGGATAACCCACGCCCGCAACTCACATCACGATTATTTGCCGGTAAACTGGCTCAGGTTGTCTTTATCGACGCCCACATAGGGGACGCGAACAATCTTGTTGTCAATTTTCCAGTTGGTGCCTGCCGCAGCGTCTTTCCCGTCGGCCAGGTTTTTCGCCAGATCGAAGGTCGCTTTCGCCTGGTTGTTAGCATCGTTCAGCACGGTACCGGCCATCGCGCCGGATTTCACCAGCGCCAGGGCTTCCGGCAGCGCATCCACGCCGAACACCGGAATGCTGCTCTTGTTGTGCGCTTTCAGCGCTTCAACCGCGCCCATCGCCATGGCGTCGTTGTTAGCGATCACCACTTCAATCTTGTTCGCATTCGGGCCGGAGAGCCAGGCGTCCATTTTGTCTTTCGCCTGGGCGGTATCCCACATGGCGGTGTCCATCTGCAGCTGCTGGGTCTTCAGGCCTTTATCATTCAGCTCTTTGATAACGTAGGTGGTACGCGCTTCCGCATCCGGATGGCCCGGCTCGCCTTTCAGCAGGACGTACTGGATCTGGCCGTCTTTATTCAGATCCCAGTTCGGGTTGGCTTTCCAGTGCTTGGCGATCAGATCGCCCTGAATAATCCCGGACTCTTTCGAGTCGGTACCGACGTAATAAGCTTTGTCATAGCTATCCAGCGCTTTACGGGAAGGCTCTTTGTTGAAGAACACCACCGGAATGTTCTGCCCGCGCGCTTTTTCGATGACCGTTCCCGCCGCAGCCGGGTCAACCAGGTTGATCGCCAGGGCTTTCACGCCTTTCGCCAGCAGCACGTCAATCTGATCGTTTTGTTTCGACTGGTCGTTCTGCGAGTCATTCATCAGCAGCTGGACGTCAGGCGCGGATTTGCCATCTTTTTCAATCGCCTTACGCACCACCGACATAAAGTTGTCGTCATATTTATAAATCGTCACGCCGATACGGGTATCTGCTGCGTGTGCTGCGGCGCCAAATAACAGACCAGCCATTACAGCAGAGAGGGTAAACACCTTCTTATTCATGGAATCTCCGGTTTTATTATGCAGGGTCATTTTTGTGAAAAAGTGCGGGCGGGATTTGTTGCATTAGTGTTACCGCACAACGCATTTCACGACGAAAATTCGGTCTTCCGTGTCGGGTAACGCTCCAGAAAAATACGACTCTAATACTCGTTTAACGCCTTGTTCCTACTGAAGAAAGTGAGGATTTCCCATCACCTCGCGGTTCAGACTGGTAAACGCTGCCATCATAATCAGGTGAATGTTAATATACTGTGAATTTACTCACAAATTGAAAGCGGTTACATCCCGCCGCCGCTTCAGTTAGTGATCGGCCCCACAGTTTGCCGCTGGGCAACGGAGTGACGGCGCACCAGGGTGGGCATAAAGCAGTGCGTCGCCTCGCGATCCAGCTTGCCGGCCGCCCCCAGCAGCGCCAACTCGGTGGCCAGCTTCGCCATCGACATTACCGGATAGCGCACGGTGGTCAGCTGAGGATCGGTGTAACGGGAAATAGGGATATCATCAAAGCCAATCAGCGACAGATGCTGCGGCACGACAATGCCGTTGTCCTTCAGCGTGGTCAGCGCGCCGGCCGCCATGCTGTCGTTATAGGCGAACACCGCAGTGAGGCCGAGATTCCGCCCCAGCAGTTCGACCATCGCCGCTTCGCCGCCCTGCATGTCCGGGGAGCCGGAGCCGACCCAGCTGTCCGGGGCGATGATGCCCTGCTCCTGCAGCGCTTTGCTCCACCCTTCCCGCCGCATATCGTCGTCTTCAATGCCGTGATTGGAGGAGAGATAACCGATGCGCTGGTGGCCGTGATTGAGCAGCATGCGGGTAGCCATCAGCGCGCCGCTAACGTTGTCGAGGCCGACGCAGCGATGGGCAAAGCCCGGCACGATGCGGTTGATCAGCACCATCCCCGGGATATGTTGCATAAAGTCGCTCAGTTCAGCATCGCTGAGCGCTTTAGAATGGACGATCAGCGCCGAGCAGCGCTGGCGGATCAGCACCTCGATGGCATGGCGCTCTTTTTCCGCCTCGTGATAGCTGTTGCCGATCAGCACATACTTATGATGCTGCTGGGCGACGGTATCCACCGCTTTCACCAGCGCGCCGAAGAAGGCATCGGAGACGTCCATCACCACCACGCCGATGGTATCGCTGACCTGGGTGGCCAGCGCCTGGGCGTTGGCGTTGGGCCGGTAGCCCAACTGGGTCACCGCTTTCATCACCACGTCGCGCGTATCCGGACTCACCAGCGCGCTATTGTTCAGCACCCGCGACACGGTGGCCACGGATACGCCCGCCTGGCGGGCGACATCACGAATGGTGATCATACTCAGCGACCTTAAGAGAATTACAGCACGTCACATTCACCTCCTGTGCTCAGCAAGGAGGCTATTCTGGCAGCGACCCGCGGTCCGCTACGTGAGTGAGGTCACACGGCTGGAAACGTTTACATCCGTTTTGTTAATGATTGTGATCGAGATCGTTATCTGGATGTGTCTTTCAATGATGTCCCTGACGCACGCAGGGTTAACTTACGCCACAGCCATTCCACCGGCCCCTGGCGGAAGCGGCGCAGCCAGAGTGATGACACGAGGAGGTTGACGGCCCAGATGGGGGGAACAAAGGCCAGCAGCTGCAGACGATCGAAGCGCATAAACAGCCCGAGATGATAAAACAGGGTGGTGCAGATCAGGGTCTGCAGCAGGTAGTTGCTCAGCGCCATGCGTCCGACGCAGGCGATAGCCCCCACCAGGCGGAAACGGCAGAGCTGCGGCCAGTAGCCCCAGGCCAGCGAGGCATAGCCGATAGCCTGCAGCGGAGCGCTCAGTTCACGCGGCGCCTGCAGTAAAAACGCGCACCAGCGATAGTCCCAGGCCAGATACCATTGGGCGACAATAGCCGGCACATTCACCGCCATCCCGGCTAGCACCAGCAGCGCGCCGGTGCGCCGATAGTGACGCTGGCTGAACTGCCCTTTCAGCCAGCCGCTGCGCATCAGCGCCGCGCCTATCAGCATCATCCCCGCCAGCTGCCAGCCATACTGCGCGCCGAGCGCCAACAGATTGTCCGACAGCATATCCGCCCGGTTGCTGACCGCCTCCATGCCGCCGTGCAGCTTCCAGTACTGCTCATACTGCAGATTGGCCGCGTCCGGTACCCAGGAGCGATTCGCGGCCGTCCCCGAGATAATCCCCAGCAGGACCAGCACCGCAATACCGGTGAGGTAGAGCACCACCCCGGTGTTAAACAGCGATTTAACATGCTGCGCCTCGCGCACCATGCGCCAGCTCACCAGCCCCACCAGGGCGTAGGCCAGCAGAATATCGCCATCCCAGAAGAAGAGACCGTGAATGAAACCAAGCAGCGCCAGCAGGGTCAACCGCGACTGGATCCAGCGTTTGCCGCGGGGGAGCAGGAGCTGCAGACCGGCGCCAAACAGCAGCGCGAACAGGGTAAGAAACTTCACCTGCGCCAGCAGGTCAAGGATCGCCCAGGTCCAGGCGTCGCTGAGGGTCGCGCTTCCTGACCAGGCCGGATTGAGGTAAGCGGCCTTCGGCAAGCCGAAGGCGCTGATATTGAGAAGCAGGATACCGAGGATGGCGACGCCGCGGACAAAGTCCAGCGTGACATTTCTCTCCATGTACCCTGCTCCGTTTTAGTTGTGGTGACGTACTGCGCGCAGGAATTCCTGGCGGGTATTCTGGCTGGATTTGAACAGGCCACCGAGGGAGGTGGTGGTAGTGGCGCTGGTCGCGTCGCGGATGCCGCGCGCTTTCACGCAGTAATGCACCGCGTCAATGGATACCGCCACGTTGCTGGTGCCGAGCAGCGTCTGCAGCGCGATCAGGATCTGCTGCGTGAGACGCTCCTGGACCTGCGGGCGCTGGGCGAAGAACTGCACGATGCGGTTGATTTTCGACAGGCCGATCACCGAATCTTTCGGGATATAGGCTACCGTCGCTTTACCATCGATGGTGACAAAGTGGTGTTCGCAGGTGCTGGTCAGGGTGATATCGCGCACGGTGACCATTTCATCGACCTTCATTTTGTTTTCAATGACGGTGATTTTCGGGAAACGGGAGTAATCCAGTCCGGAGAAGATCTCATCGACATACATTTTGGCGATGCGATGCGGGGTCTCCATCAGACTGTCATCACTCAGATCCAGATTCAGCAGTTGCATAATCTCGGTCATATGACCGGTAATCAAACGCTTGCGTGTTTCGTTATCAATTTCTTGTACTGGCGCACGCATCGGCGTCTCCAGCCCACGAGCGACCAGCGCTTCATGAACGAGGACGGCTTCTTTACTCAGTGATGACATTTGGGTTTCTCCTGCAGGTGTGGCGCTCTTTGCTTTTTCTGGGGGCAAAGTTTGTATTCATTGTGCGTGAGGTGGCGCACAGAATCCAGTAGCCGTAACGATAATTATTGAAATTGGCGCTGCCTTTTATTAAGGCGCGAAGCCACGCCTCAAGCGCGACGCCAAATCCCTATCGCCGAATCCGGAATGATCCAACCGCTGTACGCATCCATAAGCGCCATCGCTACACCGGCATGTTGGCTATAAGTTGCATTAATGATGCAGTAAGTTCTCAAAAGGAGAAAGTGAAAGTTGCTCACCGGCTAATGAAATATCTGTATTATGAACGTTTACGCGCACATCCCTTCCGAGGAGCCTTGCATGGAACTGCTTGAAGAGCATCGCTGTTTTGACGGCCGGCAACAACGCTGGCGTCATCACTCCCCTGTCCTGAACTGCGCCATGACGTTCAGCATTTTTTTACCGCCTGAGCGCGAAACGCCGCCGCCGGTGCTGTACTGGCTGTCCGGGCTGACCTGTAACGATGAAAACTTTACCACCAAGGCGGGCGCTCAGCGCATTGCCGCCGCGCTGGGCATCGCGCTGGTGATGCCGGATACCAGCCCGCGCGGTGACGAGGTGGCCAACGATGACGGTTACGATCTGGGGCAAGGCGCTGGCTTCTACCTGAACGCCACCGAGGCGCCGTGGTCGGCGCACTACCGGATGTACGATTACCTGCGCGACGAACTGCCCGCGCTTATCCGCAGCGAGTTTACCGTCGGCGAACGCTGCGCCATCAGCGGCCACTCGATGGGCGGTCACGGCGCGCTTATCATGGCGCTCAACAATCCTGGCCGCTACGCCAGCGTCTCCGCCTTCGCGCCAATCGTCAATCCCTCCCAGGTGCCGTGGGGCAAGAAAGCGTTTACCGCCTATCTCGGCGCCGATGAATCGACATGGCGCGCCTGGGACAGCTGCGCCCTGATGCAGGCCAGCCAGCCGGCGGACGCGGTGCCGACGCTTATCGATCAGGGCGATAACGATCCGTTCCTCGCCGGACAGCTGCAGCCCGCGGTGCTGGCGGAGGTCGCGCGGCAGAAGGCCTGGCCGTTAACGCTGCGCATCCAGCCCGGTTACGATCATAGCTACTACTTTATTGCCTCGTTTATCGAAGACCATCTGCGTTTCCACGCGCAGCATCTCTTTAACTAAACGCAACCTGCGCCGCGACTCCACGTCGCGGCGCAGGCCATCGTTAAGCGCCAACGATCAGAAGCGATAATCCACGGCCATAAAGTAGCGACGGCCCTCTTCGGTATAGCTGTAGTCGTCCCGGTTGAGATCTTTATCGCCCACGTTCTGCACCCCGGAGCGCAGTTTCACGTTTTTGGTGACCTGCCACGCCGCGCCGACGTCAAACAGGGTATAGCCGCCCGGCGTTTTGCCGGTGGCGCTCACCGCGCGCTGCTGGCCGGTATAGTTGGCCGTCACGTAGAAGGACCAGTCGTCCAGCGGTTTCCAGTCAAGCGTGCCGTTGGCGGTATGGAACGGCAGCGTCTGCAGCGGTTTGTCGCCGCCGTTGCTCAGATCGCGACCATCGTTGTAGGTGTAGTTCACCGTCAGCTTCCACTCATCGCCGAACGGGATCTTCACCTCGGTCTCCACCCCTTTGATGCGCGCTTTGTTGACGTTGAAATAGCGGAAGATCGGCACGCGCTTACCGTTGACGGTTTTCCAGCCGACAAAGTTCGGGTAGCCCGGCGCTTCGCTGGCGCTGGAGGTGCGCAGAACATCAATCATATCGTCGACATTGTTCTGGAAGGTGGTGATGCTGCCTTCAACATCCTGCAGCCAGCCCTCTTCCCCACGATAGTAGAGACCAAGCTCGAAGCTTTCGCTGGTTTCCGGCTTCAGATCCGGGTTACCGATGATGCTGCACGAGCCGCGGCAGGAGTTGGTGGTCCAGTCGGGGTTAAGCTGCAGCAGCGACGGGGCTTTAAACGCCGTCGCCCAGCCACCTTTGACGGTGACGGTATCGGTGGCGTTATACACCAGATAGGCGCGCGGGCTCCAGTGATCGCCATAGGTCTGATGGTCGTCCATACGAATGCCGGTGGTCAGCGCCAGCGGCTCGATGATGCGCCATTCGTCTTCAATAAACAGGGCGTACTGGCTGGCGGAGGTCGACTGGCCGCCGCTGCTCAGGTTGACCGGATCTTTCAGCTTGTCGTGGCGCCATTCGCCGCCGAAGGTCACCAGCTGGTTAATCATGTCCAGCGGCAGGACATACTTGCCGTCGATGGCATTGCTTTCCGAGGTGATGGTGCCGTTCTGCCCCGGATTTTTGTTATCCACCTTTTCGCCGTAGAACTTGAGCTCGCTGTTGCCCATCTCCCAGCGTCCGTTATGGCTCAGAGAGTAGTTCTCACGCTCAAGGCGGTTGCGGTCAAGGGAATCGGAGTCGCGATCCTGGCGGTCAAAGCCATAGCCCGCGGTGAAATCGTGGTTGTCGTTCGGCGTCCAGGCGAATTCAACATTGCCATCGCGGCTGGTGAAGCCCTCGATGCGCGGCGTTTCGCCGGTGGCATTGCTGGAAGACTGCGGATCGTCCTTGGCGCGCTTCGCCAGGCTGCCGTAGGCCTTCATCCCGAGCACGCCGTCGATCAGCGGGCCGCTGGTGAAGAACTGGCCGTTCCAGGTATCGCCGCGGTCGCGGTGTTCCTGAATGGTGGTATCGGCGCTCAGCGTCCCGGTCCATTTCTGGCCGATTTTTTTGGTAATAATGTTGACCACGCCGCCGAGCGCATCGGAGCCGTACAGGGAGGACATCGGGCCGCGCACCACCTCGATACGTTCGATGGCATCCACCGGGATCCAGTTCAGGTCGAAGTCATTGTGGCGGAAGACGGCGTTCCGGGAGTTGACGCGTTTCCCGTCGACAAGGATCAGGGTATAGCTGCTGCTCAGACCGCGAATGCTGACGCCCTTGCGGTTATCCCCTTCGTTGGTGAGCTGGACCCCGGGCACATCGCGCAGTACGTCTTTCAGGTTCTGCACCGGCTTGCGCTGCAAATCCTGCTGGGTGATGACGCTGATGCTCGCCGGCGCGTCTTTGACGCTCTGTTCAGTGGCCGAGGCGGTCACCACCAGCGTTTCTTCATTCACATCGGCCAGGGCCGGAAACGCCAACGATACGACGGACGCAGACAATCCCGCCCGGATAAAAGGGTTTAACCTGAACATTCCAAATCTCCATGAGGTGTACAACCAAACAAACAAAAAGGTGCTGCTCACACGCGCTGGCGGCCTGCCGCTCTGTCGGCGGTAGACTCGCGCTGTTTTCTCGTCGATGTGGCTGGTCGCCCGATGTCAGTCTGTACACATGGCAGAGACGGGGGGAGTGGCTTCATCCGTAATGGTCGGAAATGATAAAGATAATGATTTCTATTATCAATCTAATTATGAAGAATTGTGTCAGGCTGTAACCGTGTGGACATAAAAAAAGCCCTCTTTTCAGAGGGCTTTTATCGCACAATAGCGAAGATTAACGCTTAAAGCGGTCCGGGAAGGTCATTTCGCTATAGCGAACAAAGCGGGTGCCTTTCGCCAGTTTGTACCCAAACCAGATGACGAGGAACAGCGGAATACCGATGTAGGTCGCCGCCACGCCGCCCCAGTCAATGGTGTCCTTGAGGAACGCTTCGTAGTTCTGTCCGAGGGTGATGATCAGGCACAGCACGAAGGCGAAGATCGGCCCCAGCGGGAAGAACCCGGAACGATACGGCAGATTATTAATATCGTTACCCTGCAGGACGAAGCCACGACGGAAACGATAGTGGCTGATGGCAATCCCCAGCCAGGCGATAAAGCCCGTCATCCCCGAGGTGTTCAGCAGCCAGAGGTATACCGTCTGGTTACCGAACATCGAAGTCAGGAAGCACAGCGCCGCGATAACGGTGGTCGCGTACAGGGCGTTGCGCGGTACGCCGCCACGCGACAGCTTCGAGAAAATGCGCGGCGCTTTGCCGTCGCAGGCCAGGGTATACAGCATACGCGTAGAAGCGTACATCCCCGAGTTACCCGCCGACAGAACGGCCGTCAGGATAACGGCGTTCATGATCGCCGCCGCCGACAGCAGACCGGCGTGCTGGAAGACCAGCGTGAACGGGCTGACGGAGATATCTTTAACGTCGTTGCGCAGCAGGCTCGGATCGGTATACGGAATGATCAGGCTGATAATCAGGATCGCGAAGACGTAGAACAGCAGGATACGCCAGAAGACCTGGCGCACCGCGCGCGGAATGTTCTTTTCCGGGTTCTCAGACTCACCGGCGGCAATACCGATAAGCTCGGTGCCCTGGAAGGAGAAGCCGACAATCATCGCCACGCCGATCATCGCCGAGAAGCCGCCGGCAAACGGCGCATCCGCGATCCCCCAGTTGCTCCAGCCGGCAGGCTGCGCCCCTTTGAAGATGCCGACAATCATCATCACGCCGACGATGATAAAGATAATGACGGTGGCCACTTTGATCAGCGAGAACCAGTATTCCGCCTCGCCAAAGCCGCGCACCGAGATCCAGTTCAGCAGGAACATAATGCCGAGGAACAAGGCGCTCCAGATCCAGCCTGGGGTGTCAGGGAACCAGTAGCTCATCACCAGCTGCGAGGCCACGAGGTCAACGGCGATCGTTACCGCCCAGTTGTACCAGTAGTTCCAGCCCAGCGCGAAGCCGAAGCCCTCTTCAACATAATTCTGCCCGTAGGTGGCGAAGGAACCGGACACCGGCATAAACGCCGCCAGTTCGCCCAGGCTGGTCATCAGGAAATAGACCATCAGACCGATCAGAATATAAGACAGCAGCGCCCCGCCGGGACCTGCTTGCGAAATCGTTGCGCCAGAGGCAACAAAAAGACCCGTACCGATGGAACCGCCGATGGCGATCATGGTCAAGTGGCGCGCCTTTAGTTCACGACGTAGCGTGGGCGCTTCTGTGGTTTTAGTTTCCGAAACCATGTGATAATGCTATCCATCCAAAAAATGAGGCGCGATTGTAGCAGACGATCGGGGTTCCATCCGGTACAAATGCAAAGTTATAAGAGAGCTTCATGATCGACCGCAAATTATTAGTAAAGCACTAACCTGCGGAATTGCCAGCAAATTCCCCCCCTCTATCAGGCGATAAAGCCGGATCGCTACACCTGGCAATACTGCAGAAAACGTTGTAATGCTTTGGAAATATGCTTCTGCCGGTGGTGGATCCGCCACAGCGTGCGCGTCAGCCGGGGCAGCGGCACTTTCAGCTCCGCCAGCGTGCCGGAGGCCAGCTGTTCGGCAATCACCCGCCGCGATAAGCAGCTGATCCCCAGCCCATGGCGCACCGCGTGTTTGATCGCCTCCGAGTTGCCCAGCTCCATCCCCAGGTGAAACGCCGGCAGATGCGACAGCAGAACGTAATCGACAATCTCCCGGGTGCCAGACCCATGCTCGCGCAGGATCCACGGCGCCTCGGCCAGTTGCTGCAGGGTCACCTCCCCCGCCAGCAGCGGCGAGTCAGGCGCGGCAAACACCACCAGCTCATCTTCCAGCCACGGCTCGGCGATAATATCGGCGGCATGGCACGGCCCCTCGATCAGACCGAAATCCACCCGCAGGTCGGCAACGGCGTTGATCACGTCCAGGCTGTTGCCCACGCTCAGCTCAACCGGCAGATCCGGGAAGTCATGGCGATAGCGGGCAATGATCTCCGGCATAATATAGTTGCCGATGGTGCTGCTGGCGTAGACCCGAATCGCCCCGTTGTCGCCGCGAAACAGCTGCTCGATCTCCAGGGCCCGCTCCAGCAACGCCAGGGCGCGCGGATAGAGCAGCCGTCCATGCTCATTGACCACCAGCCGCTTGCCGACGCGGTCGAACAGCTGTACGCCAAGCTGCCCTTCCAGATCGGTCAGCGCGGCGCTGACCGCCGATTGCGAAAGCGCCAGCATCTGTGACGCCTGAGTGGTCGACCCACTCTTATGGACTTCGGCGAACACTTCCAGCTGCCGCAGCGTAATATGCATAACCCACCCGTTTAGTAATCCAGTCTGAATAACCTTCCTTACTATGGTGACACAAATCGAGGCGGCTGACGGAAGGAAAATCCCCTTACGTCACAAAATCATCGTCTTGCTGACAAGAGCAGCTCGCTTGCGCGCCTCACTCCCCTGCCCCGTTGTCCCCGGCGAAGCGGCCATTAACCACTTATTACGATTGATTATAAACATATAATCAATTTTATATTTAATCCCGCGCGGCGTAACCTTTAGGCAGACAAAGGAGAAGGTTATGACAGCACTCACTTTACCCACCAAACATCGTTCCCTGTGGCATTTTGTCCCAGGCCTGGCGCTGACCGCCGCCCTGACCGGCGCCGCCCTGTGGGCCGGTAGCTTCCCGGCCATCGCCGGGGCGGGCTTCAGCGCCCTGACCCTCGCTATTCTGTTCGGGATGGTCGTCGGTAACACGGTCTATCCGAAAATCTGGCAGCCCTGCGACGGCGGGGTGATCTTCGCCAAACAGTATCTGCTGCGCCTGGGGATCATCCTCTACGGCTTCCGCCTGACGTTCGCCCAGATTGCCGACGTCGGCGTGAGCGGTATTTTGATTGACGTTCTGACGCTCTCCAGCACCTTTTTCATCGCCTGCTTCCTGGGCCAGAAAGTGTTTGGGCTCGATAAGCACACCAGCTGGCTGATCGGCGCCGGCAGCAGCATCTGCGGCGCGGCGGCAGTGCTCGCCAGCGAGCCGGTGGTCAAAGCCGAAGCCAGTAAAGTGACCGTCGCCGTCGCCACGGTGGTGATCTTCGGTACCATCGCCATCTTCCTCTACCCGGCGATGTACCCGCTGCTGGCGCACTGGTTTACCCCGGAGACCTACGGGATCTATATGGGTTCCACCATGCATGAAGTGGCGCAGGTCGTCGCCGCCGGCCATGCGGTCAGCCCGGATGCGGAGAACGCCGCGGTTATCGCTAAAATGCTGCGCGTGATGATGCTGGCCCCGTTCCTGCTGTTCCTGGCGGCGCGTGTTAAACAGCTGACCCCGGCGGGTAACGGTGAGAAAAGCAAAATCACCATTCCGTGGTTTGCCATTATGTTCATCCTGGTGGCGGTGTTTAACTCCTTCCATCTGCTGCCGAAAGCGGTTGTGGAGATGCTGGTGACGCTGGATACCGTCCTGCTGGCGATGGCGATGGCCGCTCTTGGGGTGACCACTCACGTCAGCGCCCTGAAAAAAGCCGGGGCGAAACCGCTGCTGATGGCGCTGATGCTGTTCGTCTGGTTGATTGTCGGCGGCGGGGCCATTAACGTCGCCATCCACAGCCTGATGGCATAAAGCACTACATCTTTCTCCAGTTAAGCCGCTATCATTACCCACCCCCCAGCGGCTTTAACTGGAGTTTTTTTATGAAATACGTAGGAGCGCACGTGAGCGCCTCAGGTGGACTGGCCAATGCCGCCATTCGCGCCGCCGAAATCGAAGCAACCGCCTTCGCCCTCTTCACCAAAAATCAGCGCCAGTGGCGCGCCGCGCCGCTCAGCGACCAGACCATCGCCGAATTCAAAGCCGCCTGTGAAAAGTATCACTTTGGCCCCGGACAGATCCTGCCGCACGACAGCTACCTGATTAACCTCGGCCACCCGGTGGAAGAGGCGCTGGAAAAATCCCGTGACGCCTTCATCGATGAGATGACCCGCTGTCAGCAGCTGGGGCTGACGCTGCTCAACTTCCACCCCGGCAGCCATCTGCAGCAGATCCCGGAGGAAGAGTGTCTGGCGCGCATCGCCGAATCGATCAATATCGCGCTGGCGAAGACCGAAGGCGTCACCGCGGTTATCGAAAATACCGCCGGCCAGGGCAGCAACCTGGGCTTTAAGTTCGAGCACCTCGCAGCCATCATCGACGGCGTGGAAGATAAAACCCGCGTCGGCGTCTGCATCGATACCTGCCACGCCTTCGCCGCCGGCTATGACCTGCGCAGCGCCGAAGCCTGCGAGAAGACCTTTGCCGACTTCGACCGTATCGTCGGCTTTCAGTATCTGCGCGGCATGCATCTCAACGATGCCAAGAGCGCCTTCGGCAGCCGGGTCGACCGTCACCATAGTCTGGGGGAGGGCAACATCGGCCACGATTGCTTCAGCTGGATCATGCAGGACAACCGCTTCGACGGCATTCCGCTGATTCTGGAAACCATCAACCCGGATATCTGGGCGGAAGAGATAGCCTGGCTGCGGGCGCAGCAGATCGCCGAAGTGGCGTAAATAGAGACATAAAAAAAGGGCCGAACAGTCGGCCCTTTTTTATTGCGGAGAGATTATGCCGCTTTTTCGACTTCCGCTACCTGCGCTTCCGGGCGTTTCAGCACCGCGTAGGAGAGGCCCGCCACCAGCGTCCCGGCAACAATCGCCAGCAGGTAGCCCAGCACTGGCGTAATCGCCCCCGGGATCAGCAGAACAAACAGCCCGCCGTGCGGCGCCATCAATTTCGCGCCAATCGCCATCGAGATAGCGCCGGTTACCGCACCGCCGACGATACAGCAAGGCAGCACACGCATCGGGTCACGGGCGGCAAAAGGAATCGCCCCTTCAGAGATAAAGCACAGGCCGAGAACCAGCGCGGCTTTACCCCCTTCCCGCTGCCCTTTGTCGAACTTATTGCGGGCAACCAGCGTCGCGATACCCATCGCCAGCGGAGGCACCATACCGGCCGCCATGATCGCCGCCATCGGCGCGTAGGTCTGGGTACTCAGCAGGCCAACGCCGAAGGCATAGGCCGCCTTGTTCACCGGGCCGCCCATGTCAGTACACATCATCGCGCCGAGGATCGCGCCCAGCAGAACCGCGTTGGCGGTGCCCATGGTTTGCAGCCAGTGGGTCAGCCAGGCGAGGATACCGGCGACCGGTTTACCAATCAGGTAGATCATCGCCAGGCCCACGATCAGGCTGGAGACCAGCGGAATGATCAGTATCGGCTTCAGCGCTTCCATACTCTGCGGCAGTTTCAGCTTAGTGCTGATGGCTTTCGCCACGTAACCGGCAAGGAAACCGGCAATGATCCCGCCGATAAAGCCGGAGCCGCCGCTGACCGCCAGCATACCGCCGATAAGACCCGGGGTCAGACCCGGACGGTCGGCAATGGAGAAGGCGATAAAGCCCGCCAGCACCGGCACCATCAGCGCGAAGGCCGAGCCGCCGCCGATTTGCATCAGCGCCGCCGCGAGGGTGTCTTTCACTTCAAACGCTTTGATCCCGAAGGCAAAGGAGAGCGCGATACACAGGCCGCCCGCCACCACCATCGGCAGCATGTAGGAGACGCCGGTCAGCAGGTGGCGGTAGGCGCCCGCCGACTCTTTTTTACCTTCGCCAGCAGCCTGAGGTTTACCGGAAGGCTGGTACGGTTTGGCTTCAGCCACCGCTTTGTCCAGCTCCTGGGCGGTTTTCTTCAGCGCCAGACCAGTGGTGGTGCGATACATCGGCTTGCCGGCGAATTTCGCCAGGTCGACTTCGATATCGGCGGCGACGATCACCAGATCCGCCTCGGCCACCTCTTCCGGGGTGATAGCATTGCCCGCGCCGACGGAGCCGCGGGTTTCCACTTTCACCCACCAGCCGCGTTTTTTGGCTTCGGTTTCAATGGCTTCAGCCGCCATAAAGGTATGGGCAACGCCGGTCGGACAGGCGGTGACCGCGACAATACGTTTCGGTCCGCCGGTAGCCGCCGGGACTGCCGCGGCGGCAGGCGCCGCGTACGGCGTCGCGTGGCCTTTGGCTTCGCTGAGGAACAGCTCCGGGTGCGCCACGGCGCGATTAATATCGCCAAGGTAGACCTGTTTGCCGTTCAGCGCGCTGTCAGTGGGCAGCGCCGACCCGAGAACAATCACCAGTTCGGCGTCGTTCGGATTATCAATCAGTTCAAGGTGCGCTTTTGGCGCTGCGGCACCCAGCAGGGTTTTCGCCATATAGGCGCGCGCCTGTCCGAGTCCGGCATCAATAATCAGCAGCGTTTTCATTATGCCTCTCCTGCTGTCAATTAAAGGGTTGTAAGTCGACGCGCGCCATCATCGCGGCCAACTGGGTACGGTCGGTGATCCCGACGTTGCTCTGGCTGACGGCCAGGGCAGCGACGGCGGTCGCCAGGCGCAGGGTATGCTCGCTGGATTCACGCATCAGCAGGCCGTAAATCAGGCCGCCGACCATCGAATCGCCGGCGCCAACGGTGCTGACCACTTCGACTGAAGGCGGTTTGGCAATCCACTCGCCGGAGGCGTTCACCCACAGCGCGCCCTCTTCGCCCAGGGAAATCACCACGTGGGCGATCCCCTGCTCGCGCAGCGCATGGGCGGCGTCGATAACGTCTTTCATCTCCGGCAGCTTACGGCCAGCCCAGATCTCCAGCTCGCGACGGTTCGGTTTCACCAGCCACGGCGCCGCTTTCAGTCCGGCAACCAGCGCTTCGCGGCTGCTGTCGAAAATGATGCACGGGCACTGGCTGCGCAGACGGGTCATCCAGTCGGTAAAGGCCTCCGGGCTGACGCCGGACGGCAGGCTGCCGCTGACGCAGACCATATCGAACTGCCCCAGCCAGCTCAGGGAGTCGTTGACGAAGCGTTCCCAGTCGCCTGGGGTCACTTCAAAGCCGGAGAAGTTGAAATCGGTCACTTCGCCATCTTTTTCCGTCAGCTTAACGTTGATGCGGGTCCGGCCCTGCACCACCTGGAAACGGTTGGCGATCCCCAGCTCGCTGAACAGCTGCTGAAAGCCATCCTGGTTGTCTTTCCCCAGGAAGCCGCCGACGGTGACGTCAATGCCAAGATCTTTCAGCACTTTCGCCACGTTGATGCCTTTCCCGGCGGCGTGCAGGCCGGTGGTACGCACCAGGTTCACTTCACCGCGCTCGATCTCCGGGGTGAAGCCCACCAGATCGTACGCCGGGTTTAAAGTAATGGTTGCTACACGTCTGCTCATTTATGCGCCCTCCCCAAGGCCTGCGGCGATCGCTTCGCCAATCGCATCCAGCGCTTGTTGCGCATCCTCACCCTGCGCGGTAAAGCGCAGACGGTGACCTTTTTTCACACCCAGCGCCACGACCTTCATCAGGCTGCGGCCGTTGGCCGGCTTGCCGGAACCGTCGAGGTTAGTGACGGTGACGTCGCTGGAAAATTGTTTAATGGTGTTGACCAGCATGGTGCCCGGACGGGCATGCAGGCCGTGCTCATTGCGCACCACGAATTCGGCGCTCAGCACATCTTCGGCAATCGCGTCGTCGCTGGTCAGCAGCGCCAGCACGGTGGCGGCGTCGGCTTTCAGCAGATGGTCAGCTTTCTTGTCCAGCAGCAGCTTGCTCAGGCGTTTCAGCACCGCGGTTGGCTGATCGTCGGTCATCGCCACCGTAACCAACAGGGAAACCGGCTGGTCGTCGCGGGTGAAGGCGGCGGCGGCGCGGCTGACCGCCACGGCGCTGCGCAGATTGCCTTCGGCGCTGTCGTTCAGCCAGATGCCCTGACCGAGGTTCAGCGGCGTATCGTTAATGACGTGGCTAACGAAAGCGGAATCCACAGCGCCTGCTTCTTTCAGACGCGCGGCGTTCAGCGCCTGCAGGGTCAGCAGATCGCTGGCCGCGACGTCGAGACTCAGGGTCTCGTTGTCCAGCTTCAGCGCTTCGCTCTGCTTCTCCCCCATCAGCAGCGCACGCAGCTCTTCCGCGGTGGTGGCGGACTGCAACTGGGCGGCGACCGCGTCATCGCTCAGCACATGGGTCAGCTGACGCAGCAGGCCGAGGTGTTCGTCTGAGCTGGCGGCAATCCCGATCGCCACATAGGCGGTCTGCCCTTCGCCCCAGGTGACGCCCTGCGGGAACTGAAACACCTGAACGCCGGTCTTCAGCACCTGGTCACGCGTATCCGTCGTGCCGTGCGGGATCGCGATCCCGTTGCCGAGGAAGGTCGAGGTCTGCTGCTCGCGCTCCAGCATGCCGTTCACGTAGCCATCGGCCACGTTGCCGGCGCTGACCAGCGCGGCGGCGACCTGCCGGATGGCCTCTTCTTTATTACCGGCCTGCTGGCCGGGATGAATATCCTGCACAGATAACTGGAACATGGTTCTCCTCTCCTGCTGAATTGAATCGTTTCAGCTAACTTGAGAAAAAAGGCGCCATCTGACGGTGAACGATATGCCGAATGACGCTGAAACGTTTCAAGAATTTTGTACCTTTCTTGCTCAACGCGCAAGGTACGTCAGCGACTTGATTGCAGAACTTAGAGGTACTGCACACTTTTGCTGAAGCCCTGGCGCCTGGCCGCGGTAAACGTCAGCTTTTTGCTGAACCCTCTATTTTGAAACGCCTTTTTAATTATTCGTGCCATACTACTGTTTATTTTCAGCCAGCAGGCGTAAACTCCGCGCCGTCTCCTGAAACTACAGAAAACCAAACACATGGAAAACCGAAGCGCCGCCCTTCCCCGACGCGGGTTCGATGTCACCTCTTCCGCCTTCCTGATCGTCGCCTTTCTGACGGGCATTGCCGGGGCGTTGCAAACGCCGACCCTGAGCCTGTTTCTGACCAATGAAGTGCATGTCCGCCCGGCGATGGTGGGTTTCTTTTTTACCGGCAGCGCCGTCATCGGCATTCTGGTCAGCCAGTTCCTCGCCGGACGTTCTGACCGTCAGGGCGATCGCAAGCAGCTGATTGTCGTCTGCTGCCTGCTGGGGGTGCTGGCCTGCGTGCTGTTTGCCTGGAACCGGAACTATTTCATTTTGCTGTTCATCGGCGTATTCCTTAGCAGCTTTGGTTCGACCGCCAACCCGCAGATGTTCGCCCTCGCGCGCGAGCATGCCGACAAAACCGGCCGCGAAGCGGTGATGTTCAGCTCCATTTTGCGCGCCCAGGTCTCCCTGGCCTGGGTGATTGGTCCCCCGCTGGCCTATGCGCTGGCGATGGGGTTTGGCTTTACCGCGATGTACCTCAGCGCCGCGGCGGCGTTTATCGTCTGCGGGATCATGGTCTGGCTGTTCTTGCCCAGCATGCGCAAAGCGAAGGCGGTGGCGACTGGCCGGCTGGAAGCCCCGCGCACGCACCGCCGCGATGCGCTGCTGCTGTTCAGCATCTGCACGCTGATGTGGGGCACCAACAGCCTGTACATCATTAATATGCCGCTGTTTATCATTAACGAGCTGCATCTGCCGGAGAAGCTGGCCGGCCTGATGATGGGGACCGCCGCCGGGCTGGAAATTCCCACCATGCTGATTGCCGGTTACTACGCCCGGCGCTTCGGTAAACGCTTTCTGATGCGCCTTTCCGCGGTGGCTGGGGTGCTGTTTTATGTGGGCATGCTGACGGTGCATACGCCGGCGCTGCTGCTGGCGATGCAGGTGCTGAACGCCATCTATATCGGGATCCTCGCCGGGATTGGCATGCTTTATTTCCAGGATTTGATGCCCGGGCAGGCGGGCGCGGCCACCACCCTCTACACCAATACTACCCGCGTCGGCTGGATCATCGCCGGCTCACTGGCGGGCGTGGTGGCAGAGATCTGGAGCTATCATGCGGTGTTCTGGATAGCGCTGGTTATGGGGATCGCCACGCAGGCCTGCCTGTGGCGGATCAGAGACGTATAGATAAGGTTGCCCGGCCGGAGCCGGGCAGTGGAGATTAGTGATCCAGATAGAGATAATGCAGCCAGCTGGTCATGCGCAGCAGAACCTTGCGCATAATCGACACATGGGCAAAATAATCGGTATATACCGCCGCCTGGGCGCTGACCCCGTCCGGTAAATGTTCCACTTCCGGATGGGGATCGAGGTCGATCAGCACGTAAATGCCCTCTTTCCCCGCCCCGGCGTTCAGCCCCTGCAGAGCGCCGCTGGCCTGATAGCTGCCGTCCGGGACGGTCGGCAACACGCGCGATACCTTACCGCTGTAGACGCTGCCCGGCAGACCGTTAAACACCACCTCCGCGCTGTCCCCGGCCGTCAGACGCAGGACCGAGTTCTGACGGAATACCGCCACCACCTGGCGCTTTTGCTGGGGAATAAACACCAGCACCGGCTTGAAGGGCAGACGCACCGCGGTCATCCCCGGCCGCGCCAGAAGCTGGGTGACGTAGCCGTCGCTCGGCGCGCGAATCACGGTTTGCGCCAGATTATACTCCGCCTCAAGGATCTGCGATTTCAGGCTGGCAATATTGGCATCCAGCCCGTGGTAGCGGCCGGATACCTGCTCTCTGGCGTTTTGTAATTGCGCTTTCGCCGCCTGCAGGACCGCCGCCTGGATCTGCACCTGCTGCCTCGCGTGAGTCACATCCTGTTCCGAAAAAGGATTCACCGGCATGGCCGCCCCCTGAGCATAGCGCTGGTCGTCGCGGGTGACCCGGTCGTACTCCGCCTGCGCCTGCTGTACTCTGGCACGGGCATCGTCAATGGTCGCCTGCTTCGCCCGCAGCGTGGCCTCTTCGGCCGCCAGATCGGCTTTCAGCTTGTTCAGCCGCGCGCGGTAGCGGGTATCGTCGATGCGGAACAGCAGTTCGCCCTTCTTCATTAACACATTGGTTTTACTGGTAACCTCCACCACCTCGCCTGATACCTGGGGCACCATCGGAATGGAGACGACAATTTTTTGCGCTCGCATCGTATAGGGGTGGTTATAGTTCATCGTTAATATTAACGCGCCAACGACCACTATTCCGCCTAATATCGCTGTCGGGATTGTCCATTTATTTACTGGAATGCGAAATATCTTAAACACGCCCCAGGCAATGGCGACATAGCAAAGGATAATTAATAGATCCATATTATTTCTCGCTATTCTCCGCCGACGCCTGCTGGCTGTTTTTTAACGCCGCTTCAAGTAACGCAATGCGTTTTTCCAGCTCCGCTCGCTGCTGATGTCCCTCGGACTGCGAAGCCATCCCCCAGCCACGATCGGGCCGGTACAGCGTGGCCCAGATCCACAGGAAAGGCCAGATAGCATGCAGGGTAAACAGGCTTATCCAGCCCGCCACATGAATCGCGTCCTGATGGGGGTGCTGGCGTTTTTGCGCGATATGATAGGGAATATCGTGGATAATAATTACTCCATAAAACAGTATGAGAAAAACCAGTATTAATACAAACAAAGCAAAATAATTAAGCAGCATGGTGCATATACACTCAGTAAGCCAGCGGGAAGATCGTTATTTTTAATGACATCGAGAACCACAAAAGAAGCAATAAAACGCACAGGTTTCCTTAAATAACCGACTGTTCACGGCAAAGGCCATCATACGTTCAGCAGATCAATAAATCACATGGCAATTCCGCTAAACTGGTATATCATTTTTGATATACCATCAATATCAGGCAGCGATAAGATGTTGAAAGACTTTAAAATGGATGAACTGAGGATCCTCTGCGCCATCGCCGAAACCGCCAGCGTAAGCCGGGCAGCACAGCGCCTGAATATGCCCCAGTCTAACGTCTCACGGACGCTGACCAGCGTGGAGCGGAAAGTCGGCCTGGCCATTTTTCTGCGCACCGCCAGGGAACTGGTGCGTACCGAGTTCGGCGAGCAGTTTATTCACGCCAGCAGCGCCGTTCTTGAGCAGCATGAGCAGCTTATCAACCTCGCCGACCGTTATAAAAACACGCTGCAGGGCGTCGTCACCCTTGGGGCGCCCATCGGCATCCACCAGTTTCTCGGGCGCTATATTCTGCCGGCGCTAAGAAAAACGCTGCCGGAGCTGCAGATCAATCTGGTCACCCGCAACGCCAGCGAGCGGGAACAGAAATACGGCGCCATTTTCAATAGCGACTGCGATCTGCTGATAAGCCCCTTTAAGCCACAGAATGAAAACCTTATCGCCCGCCCCTTCACCCGCTTTCGCACCGGCGTCTTCGCCTCCCCGGATTACCTGGCGCAACACCCTATCGCCGAGCCGGAGGCGCTGGTGGATCATGAGTGCATCACCCTGCGCATGCTGGGCGGCAGCGACAATATCTGGACCTTCAAAAGCAAAAACGGCAAACCGCTCAATCTCACGGTAAAGGGGGGATTCGTGTGCGATAACACGCTGCCGGCGGTGGAGCTGGCGAAGCTGGGGATGGGGATCGTTTATGCGCCCTACTATTCACTCGCCACCGAGCTGGCGGCAGGACAGCTGGTTCCCTGTCTGAAGAAGGAGCGCTGCATCGATCTGCAGGCCTGGCTTATCTACCAGCGACGGGACATTCTTCCGCTACGCGTCCAGGCGCTGCTGGACGGCCTCAGCGTCCATATCAAAAACCTGTCTCATTTGCTGCTTTAAGCTCAGGGCGCGGTGGCCAGCTCAAGCTCCAGCAGCCAGGTGATGGCGTCATCACGATGAGTGAAGCACATCTCCGGCGAGGGCTGCAGGCTGGCGCACACCTTCGGACGCAGTGGGGAGCCAAAAATCAGGCACAGATTGTGCTCGGAGAGCTGAATACAGCGGGTATTGGCCGGCTTGCCCTGCGGCATACCGGGGATCGGCGAGGATATAGAGGGGGCAATGCAACATGCGCCACAATCAGTACGACATTCCACAACCCAGCTCCCAAACGCTCATTTTGCGCCACAGCCTAAACGTTTTGCCAGAAGATAGCAAAACTCGCGAATTCCACTTGCCTGAACGCCCGGGCGCGAGTAGTTTTACGCGATATTTTTGACTCGTTAAGTGACAGGATTACTGCAATGCCAAGAGCGAATGAAATTAAAAAAGGTATGGTGCTGAATTACAACGGCAAGCTGCTGATTGTAAAAAATATCGATATTCAGTCACCCAGCGCCCGCGGTGCTGCGACACTGTATAAAATGCGCTTCTCCGATGTGCGTACCGGCCTGAAAGTAGAAGAGCGCTTCAAAGGCGACGATATCGTCGATACCGTGACCCTGACCCGCCGTTTCGTTGACTTCTCCTATGTCGATGGCAACGAATACGTGTTCATGGATAAAGAAGACTACACCCCTTACACCTTCACGAAAGAGCAGATCGAAGAAGAGCTGCAGTTTATTCCGGAAGGCGGCATGCCGGATATGCAGGTGTTGACCTGGGACGGCCAGCTGCTGGCGCTTGAGCTGCCGCAGACCGTGGACCTGGAAATTATCGAAACCGCGCCGGGTATTAAAGGGGCATCCGCCAGCTCCCGCACCAAGCCCGCCACCATGAGCACCGGCCTGGTGATTCAGGTGCCGGAATACCTGACCACCGGTGAGAAAATCCGCATTCATATCGAAGAGTGCCGCTATATGGGCCGCGCGGATTAATTTTCCGTGACGAGTTGACCAGAAAAAAGGACAGCCGCTGGCTGTCCTTTTTGTTATCCCCGTTGCCGCGATTACAGCAGTTCAGGGTATTTGGTCATCTTCAGCGCCAGCTCCACGCCGCGCACTTCCGCCATCCCCTTGAGACGGCCAATCGCCGAATAGCCTGGGTTGGTTTTCTTGCGCAGATCGTCCAGCATCTGATGACCATGATCCGGACGGAACGGGATCGGGCGCAAATCGCCGGCCTGTTTACGCCGCTGCTCTTCACGCAGAATCGCATCCACCACCGCCACCATATTGACGTCGCCGCTAAGGTGCGCCGCCTCGTGGAAGGTTTTCGGGTTCGCCTCGCGGCAGGTGGCGCGCAGATGGGTAAAGTGGATGCGATCGCCAAAGGTTTCCACCATCTTCACCAGATCGTTATCGGCGCGGACGCCATAGGATCCGGTGCACATGGTAAAGCCGTTATTGATGCTGTCCACTGTCTCTTTCAGCCACTGCATATCTTCGATGGTCGACACGATACGCGGCAGGCCCAGGATCGGCCGCGGCGGATCGTCCGGATGCACTGCCAGTCGGATCCCCACCTCTTCGCACACCGGTACGATGGCCCGCAGGAAATAGGCCATATTTTCGCGCAGCTGCGCTTTATCGATGTGGTCATATTCCGCCAGGCGCGCGCGGAACTGGTCGAGGGTGTAGCCCTCTTCCGCCCCCGGCAGGCCGGCGATGATATTGCGGGTCAGTTTCTCAATGTCCGCTTCGCTCATCGCCTTATAATACGCCTCGGCCTGGCGCTGCTCTTCTTCGCTGTAATCCGCTTCCGCCCCCGGGCGTTTGAGGATATGCAGCTCAAAGGCGGCGAAGGCGATCTGATCGAAACGCAGCGCCCGGGAGCCGTCCGGCAGCTCATATTCCAGATCGGTGCGCGTCCAGTCGAGGATCGGCATAAAGTTGTAGCATACGGTATCGATGCCGCAGGCCGCGAGGTTGCGGATGCTCTGCTGATAGTTGGCAATCCAGGTCGCATACTGCCCGCTGTGGGTTTTAATATCCTCGTGCACCGGAATGCTTTCGACCACCGACCAGGTCAGCCCTTTCGCCGCTAACAGCGCCTGACGCTCTTTAATCTCGTCGACCGGCCAGACCTGACCGTTTGCAATATGGTGCAGCGCAGTGACGACCCCGGTCGCCCCCGCCTGTCGTACATCATCAAGCGATACCGGATCGTTCGGCCCATACCACCGCCAGGTTTGCTCCATCGCTATGCCCTCACAAAAGTTGTTATACCAATAATGGCGACAATCATGACGACTACCATACATGTTTCTCGTCAGGCTGCAAACAGAGCCGGCGCATTGATTGATCCAGCTCACAGTCAGCGGATAATTTCGGCTTACCAATTTAATTTCCTGTCATATAACTTTAGACTGGCAATGTTAATAAGCAGTTAAACAGGTGTGTAAAGAATGACAACAATTGCAACCGCTACGCTACCGGAAAACGTGCAACGTCCTCAGTACGATCGCAGCCAGCTCCGCTCGCGTATTGTCCATTTCGGCTTTGGCGCGTTTCATCGCGCGCACCAGGCGCTGCTGACCGATCGCGTGCTGAATAACATCGGCGGCGACTGGGGGATCTGCGAAATCAGTCTGTTCAGCGGCGATACGCTGATGAGCCAGCTTCGCGAACAGGACCACCTGTTTACCGTACTGGAAAAAGGCGCCGACGGTAATCAGCCCATTGTTATCGGCGCGGTACACGAATGCCTGAACGCCAGGCTCGATTCGCTGGCGGCGATTATCGAGAAATTTTGCGAGCCGCAGGTAGCGATTGTCTCGCTGACCATCACGGAAAAAGGCTATTGCATCGATCCGGCGACCGGCAAGCTGGATCCGACGCATCCGCGTATCGTTCACGATCTGGAAAATCCGACGCTGCCGCAGTCGGCTCCCGGTATTTTAGTTGAAGCGCTGGCCCGCCGCCGGGAACGGGGCCTGTCGCCCTTTACCGTGCTCTCCTGCGATAACATTCCCGACAACGGCCACGTGGTGAAAAATGCCGTCCTCGGCATGGCGGAAAAACGCAGTCCGGCGCTGGCGAGCTGGATCGGCGACAACGTCAGCTTCCCGGGCACCATGGTGGATCGCATTGTTCCCGCCGCCACCACGGAGTCGCTGGCGGAAATCGCCGCCGTGCTGGGGGTGGAAGATCCCTGCGCCATCAGCTGCGAACCCTTCATTCAGTGGGTGGTCGAAGACCACTTTGTCGCCGGGCGCCCCGCCTGGGAGACGGCGGGCGTGCAGATGACCGACGACGTGCTGCCCTGGGAGCAGATGAAGCTGCGGATGCTCAACGGCAGTCACTCTTTCCTCGCCTGGCTTGGCTATCTGGCAGGTCATGCGCACGTCAGCGACTGCATGCAGGATGAGGTCTTCCGCCGCGCCGCCCGTCAGCTGATGCTTGACGAACAGGCCCCGACGCTGACCATTACCGGTGTCGATCTGGCGGCCTATGCCGACAGCCTGATCGCGCGCTTCAGCAACCCGGCGCTCAAACACCGTACCTGGCAAATCGCCATGGACGGCAGCCAGAAGCTGCCCCAGCGTATGCTCGACGGTATTCGCGTGCATCTTGAGCGCGGCAGCCGCTGGCCGCTGCTGGCCCTCGGCGTAGCCGGCTGGATGCGCTACGTCAGCGGTACGGACGATGCCGGTCAGGCCATCGACGTCCGCGATCCGCTGGTGGACAAGATCCAGCAGCGGGTGGCGCAGAGCAATGAGCAGCAGCGCGTTGACGCCCTGCTGGGTCTGGAGGAAATATTTGGCCGCGACCTGCCGCGCAACGCGCAGTTTGTCGCCGGGATCCGCGCCGCCTGGCAGCAGCTGGCGATGCACGGCGCCCGCGAGGCGGTTGCCCGCGCGCTCAATTCTTAACAATATTTGCGCTTATGCGGACAGAATTTCCTTCTGTCCGCCTCAGGACTTCTCTTTTCCCTCTTTTTTCGTCAGGATAGGCGTAACTGTTACAACATTACATTTATCCTGGAGAAAAGAGTGACCAGAACCAATTTGATCACCGGCTTTCTCGGCAGCGGTAAGACGACCTCGATTCTTCATCTGCTGGCGCAGAAGCCTGCGGATGAAAAATGGGCCGTACTGGTTAACGAGTTTGGCGAAGTCGGGATAGACGGCGCCCTGCTGGCCGACAGTGGCGCCCTGCTCAAGGAGATCCCCGGCGGCTGCATGTGCTGTGTCAATGGCCTGCCGATGCAGGTCGGGCTGAATACCCTGCTGCGCCAGGGGAAACCCGATCGTCTGTTGATTGAGCCCACCGGACTTGGCCATCCAAAGCAGATCCTCGATATCCTCACCGCGGCGGTGTATGAACCCTGGATCGATCTGCGCGCGACCCTGTGCATTCTCGATCCGCGTCAGCTACTGGACGAGAAAGCGGTCAACAACGACAACTTTCGCGACCAGCTGGCGGCGGCGGATATCATCGTGGCCAATAAAAGCGATCGGGAAACGCCCGAAAGCGCTCAGGCGTTTGTCGACTGGTGGCAACGCTGGGGCGGCGATCGCCGCCAGGTGTCGGCGACCCAGGGTAATATCGACCTGGCCCTGCTTGATGAACCGCGGCGCAATACCGCCCCGCTGCCGGCGAGCGCGGAGCACGCCCACCGCCATCCCCCCACAGCCGGTCTCGCCGCCCTTAGTCTGGCGGAACACCAGCGCTGGCGCCGCCACCTTAACAGCGGCCAGGGCTATCAGGCCTGCGGCTGGATCTTCGACGCGGAAACGGTCTTTGACACCATCGCCCTGCTGGAGTGGGCCCGTCTGGCGCCGGTGGCGCGCGTCAAAGGTGTGCTGCGCATTGCCGAAGGGGCGGTGCGGATCAACCGCCAGGGCGAGGATCTGCATATCGAGACCCTTAGCGTCGCCCCGCCCGATAGCCGCATCGAGCTTATCTCCGCTCATGAAGCCGACTGGAACGCGCTCCAGACCTCATTGTTGAGGCTTCGTTTAAGTTAAGGCGGCTAAGGTTGCCGCCGACTGTCACAAAATCGCAATGGCTATGATGAAAAACCGAATTCCTTTAATCCTGCTGCTTAACATCGCGGGTGTGGCGCTATTTTGCTCCTGGTATCTGCCAGCCAACCACGGCGGGTGGGCGCCGGTAGACGCCGCGATCTTCCATTTCTTTAACCATGGCGTCAGCGTCAGCCGCGCTTACGCCTGGCTGCTGGCGATCATCAACAATCGCGCCTTCGACGCCTGCTCGCTGCTGGCGATGGGTTGCCTGATGCTCAGCTACTGGCTCAAGGCGCCGGCGGCAGGCCGTCGTCAGATCGCTATTATGGGCGTGGTGATGCTGCTGGCGGCGGTGATCATCAACCAGCTGGCGCAGCACCTGATGCCGGTTCAGCGCGCCAGTCCGTCGCTGTTTTTCAGCGATGTCACCCGCGTCAGCGACGTCGTTAACTTCCCCACTAAGGATGCTTCCAAGGACAGCTTCCCCGGCGATCATGGGATGATGCTGCTGATCTTCGCGAGCTTTATGTGGCGCTATTTTGGCCGCCGCGCGCTGACCGTGGCGCTGGTGATATTTGTGGTCTTTGCTTTCCCGCGGGTGATGATTGGCGCCCACTGGTTCAGCGATATTGCCGTCGGCTCTCTGACCGCCGTGCTGATTGGCGCGCCCTGGGTATTGATGACGCCGCTGAGCGATAAACTGATCGCCTTTTTCGATCGCTACTTACCCGGCGGAATATCGGCCAAATAAAGCCGCGGGCCGCCGCCAGGGGCATTATCTATAAGGGGACCTTTTGGGTCCCTTTTTTCAATTGTCCTTTTTTTCAACATTACGTTCATCTTCTTGTCACATTAATCCCGTGACAAATGAAGGAATTGTCTGTTTTTTGCCCGTAATTGCCGCAATTTTGTCCTTTCCCGATGATTCACTTTTTGTCACCAAAATACTTATAAGAAATCGCGCAAAACCGCTCGCCATGCGGCGTTTGATAGGGTAATCTCGTTCTCGTTTTGCCTTTTCCGCAACATTAATTCAGGCCCTGAATAAAATTGTGCGTGACTGCACAAATTTAAGCTTAAGGAATTGTCTCATTGCGGATGGGTATTTAGGCTCTAACACGTTTGGCATTTTTTATAACGACATTGTCGTTAAGGACAACAAGGGAAAATAAACAGCATGGTCAAATCTCAGCCGATTTTGAGATACATCTTGCGGGTAGCCCCCGCGATTGCAGTAGCGGTTCTGCTTTCCGCGTGTAGTTCAACAAGTACCGCCAGGAATATGCATTCTGAGACGCATGCTGTGGGTAGTGGCGATTTATCATCACTGCAAGCCTCTCAGGATGAATTTGAAACGATGGTCCGTAACCTGGACGTGAAGTCCCGTTTAATGGATCAGTATGCCAGCTGGAAAGGCGTGCGTTACCGCCTCGGCGGCAGCACTCGCAAAGGTATCGACTGCTCGGCGTTCGTGCAGCGCACCTTCCGCGAACAATTTGGTCTGGAACTGCCGCGTTCAACTTCTGAACAGCAGGAAACCGGAAAATCGATTTCCCGTACCCAGCTGCGTACTGGCGATCTGGTTCTGTTCCGCGCCGGCTCTACCGGCCGCCATGTCGGGATCTACCTCGGCAACAACCAGTTTGTTCACGCCTCTACCAGCAGCGGAGTGACCATCTCCAGCATGGATGAGCCATACTGGAAAAAGCGCTACAACGAAGCGCGTCGAGTCCTGAGCCGCTCGTAAACTGTCCTCTACCGCCGCCGGTTATCCCTTGGCTGGAAGCGGGATAAAAAACACTGCCCCGGCAGTGTTTTTTTTTGCCACCTGATTCTGAACGACGCAAAATAAGCTATGTCTTTTAAGTGGGAATGAGAAAAACGACGACTGACAACCCGTTGCTGCGCATCAATAACACGGAAAGACTATAGCTATGCTGACTCGCTACTTTTCGCCCCAGCGTAAAACCTGGCTAACCAGCCTGTGCGTGGGAATTATCGTCGCGCTACTGGCTGGCAGCATTCAATTTATGGTGATTTACCATAACCGGGCGGAGCGTTTCGACGCCATTATCAACAACGTTAATACCTATCTGAAGCGCTATTTTCACGACCTGCGCCAGACCATCGACGGCCTGCAGCCGCTGGTGGACCAGCCCTGCGAGAATATTGACTCCGGGCTTACCTCCCATGCCGCGTTCAGCCCCAACGTCCGCGCTTTCCTGCTGGTCAAAAACGGCGTGGCCTTTTGCTCCTCGGCAACCGGCGCCATGAATACTCCCCTCACCCAGCTGATCCCGGCCATTGATATCCGCAAACCCCTTGATATGGCGATTTTGCCAGGCACGCCGATGATGCCGAAGAGCGCGGCGCTGGCGCTATGGGTAGGCAAACCCGGTGATGAAAACAGCGGCATTTTCGTGTCGATTAACGCCAATCTCACGCCGTATATCCTCTATTCCGCACGGCAGAATGATTTCAGCGGTATTGCGCTGGTCATCGGCCACACCGCTATCTCCACCTTCAGTAACCGGCTGGTGGATCCGCAAACGCTGCATAACGTGCCTATCCGCGAAGTGCAGATCGACGGTTTCCCCCTCAAGGTCTACCTGTATGCCAACAGCTGGCTGGCGGAAAATACGCAGTTTGCTCTGCTGCTCGGGGTGGTGTGCGGCCTGCTGGCGGGGCTGCTCTGCTATTACGTGCTGTCGATCAAATCCGATCCGCGAAAATCCATCCTGCTGGGGATCAAAAACAACCAGTTCTACGTCGTCTATCAGCCGGTGGTGAATGCCCAGACTCTGCGTATCAGCGGCGTGGAGGTCCTGATGCGCTGGCGCCATCCGGTGGTGGGCGAAATTCCTCCTGACGTCTTTATTAACCTCGCGGAAACCCAGCAGATGATCGTGCCGCTGACCGATCACCTGCTGGCGCTGATCGCCCGCGACGCGCCGGCGCTGAAGCGTATTCTGCCGCACGGCGTCAAGCTGGGGCTCAATATTTCCCCCGCCCATCTTCAGGCCGACAGCTTCCGCGACGATATGCTGCGCTTCGCCGCCGCGCTGCCCGCCAGCCATTTTCACGTGGTGCTGGAGGTCACAGAGCGGGCGATGATTGACAAAGAAAAATCGGTCGCTAACTTCGCCTGGCTGCACCAGCACGGTTTTGAAATCGCGATCGATGATTTTGGCACCGGGCATAGCGCGTTGATCTATCTCGAACGCTATAACTTCGATTATCTGAAGATCGATCGCGGCTTTGTGCAGGCGATCGGCACCGAAACCGTCACCTCGCCAGTGCTGGATGCGGTGCTGACCCTCAGCCGTCGGCTGAAATTGATGACCGTTGCCGAAGGGGTGGAGACCCAGGAGCAGGCGGAGTGGCTCCGCGCTCAGGGAGTGCATTTCCTGCAGGGGTACTGGATCAGCCGGCCGCTGTCGCTGGCGGCGCTAGTGGCCGCGCACGATGAACCCGCGAATTATTTCACAACGCGTTAAGTCTCACTTATGATGCGGGAACAGAAGTCGGCCACGGGGGCCGGCTATGACAGGGTATTCTGCCGCCTATGTATGCGCGACTTTTTCTGCTTCTGCTTGCTCTGTTTAGCCTGAGCGCTAAAGCGCAATCCATTCAGGAAAGCGTCGCCTTCGCGATTATCGGCGAACCCAAATACGCCGCCGGTTTCAGCCATTTTGATTATGTTAATCCACAGGCGCCGAAAGGCGGCACCCTCACCCTGGCGGCGATCGGCACCTTTGACAACTTCAACCGCTACGCGCTGCGCGGCAATCCCGCGGTACGCACTGAGGCGCTCTACGATCCCCTGTTCACCACCTCGGATGATGAGCCCGGCAGCTACTATCCGCTGATTGCCGAACGGGCGCGCTACGCCGGGGACTATTCATGGATGGAGATCGCCCTCAACCCGCGCGCCCGTTTTCACGACGGCACGCCAATCACCGCCCGCGATGTCGCTTTTACCTTTAATAAGTTTATGACCGAAGGGGTGCCGCAGTTCCGCCTCTTTTATAAAGGCACCACCGTGAAGGCCATCGCGCCGTTGACCGTGCGTATCGACCTCGGCCAGCCCGGTAAAGAGAACATGCTGAGCCTGCTGAGCCTGCCGGTGATGCCCGAGGCGTTCTGGCGTCATCACAAACTCAGCGACCCGCTGTCAAAGCCGCCGCTGGCCAGCGGGCCCTACCGCATCAGCGCCTGGCGGATGGGACAGTATATTACCTATTCCCGGGTCGCCGACTACTGGGCGGCCGACCTGCCGGTCAACCGCGGTCGCTGGAACTTCGATACGCTGCGCTATGACTATTATCTTGACGACAACGTCGCTTTCGAAGCCTTTAAAGCCGGGGCCGTCGACCGCCGGGAAGAGACGGTCGCCAAAAACTGGGCCACCCGCTACGTCGGCCGCAACTTCAGCCGCGGCTACATCATTAAAGAGGAGTATGCCAACACCTCGGCGCAGGATACCCAGTGGCTGGCGTTCAATATTCAGCGCCCGGTATTCGCCGATCGCCGGGTGCGGGAGGCCATTACCCTGGCGTTTGATTTTGAATGGATGAACAAGGCGCTGTTTTACAGCGCGTATCAGCGCGCCAACAGCTATTTCCAGAACACCGAATATGCCGCCCGCAGCCTGCCCGACGCGGCCGAGCTGGCCCTGCTGACGCCGATGAAAAACGAACTGCCCCCCGAGCTCTTCAGCCAGGTGTACCAGCCGCCGGTCTCCCGCGGCGATGGCTTCGACCGCGCCAACTTACTCCAAGCCGACGCCCTGCTTAACGCGGCGGGCTGGACGGTGAAGAACCAGCGCCGGGTTAACGCCGCCACCGGCAAGCCGCTGCGCTTTGAACTGCTGATGCCGGCCGGAAGCAATGACCGCTGGGTGCTGCCGTTTCAGCACAACCTGCAGCGCCTGGGGATCGTCATGGATATTCGTCAGGTGGATAACTCGCAGTACAGCAACCGCCGCCGCAGCCGCGATTACGACATGATGCCGAGCCTGTGGCGCGCCATGCCCTGGCCGGGGACTGACCTGCAAATCTCCTGGGCGTCGGACTATATTCACTCCAGCTACAACGCGCCGGGGGTGCAAAGTCCGGTGGTGGATAAACTGATTGCGCAGATCCTGCAGTGGCAGGGTAATAAGCAGAAGCTGATCCCGCTTGGCCGGGCGCTGGACCGCGTCCTCACCTGGAACCACTACATGTTGCCGATGTGGTATATGGCGCAGGACCGCACCGCGTGGTGGAATAAATTCTCGTTCCCCCAAACCCGCCCCATTTATTCGTCCGGCCTTGATACCTGGTGGTATGACGCGAAAAAAGCGGCCACCCTCCCCGCGGACAGACGCTAAGGACATACCATGGGCAGCTACCTGATCCGCCGTTTGCTGTTAGTGATCCCCACCCTGTGGGCCATCATTACCATTAACTTTTTTATTGTACAGATCGCTCCCGGCGGCCCGGTCGACCAGGCCATCGCCGCCATCGAATTTGGTCAGCACGGCGGAATGCCAGGCGCCGGCGACGGCGGGATGGGCGCCAGCCATGCCCGCACCGGCGCCGGCAATATCAGCGAGGGTCACTATCGCGGGGGGCGCGGCCTCGATCCGGAAGTCATCGCCGAGATCACCCACCGCTACGGCTTCGACAAACCGCTGCACGAACGCTACCTGAAGATGCTGGGCGATTATCTGCGCTTTGATTTTGGCGACAGCCTGTTTCGCAGCGCCTCCGTGCTGCAGCTGATTAAAGACAGCCTGCCGGTCTCGGTGAGCCTCGGGCTGTGGAGCACGCTGATCATCTATCTGGTCTCCATTCCGCTGGGCATCCGCAAAGCCGTCAGCAACGGCAGCCGCTTTGACATCTGGAGCAGTACGCTGATTATCATTGGCTATGCGATCCCCGCCTTTCTGTTCGCCATTCTGCTGATCGTGATTTTCGCCGGCGGCAGCTATTTCGACCTCTTCCCGCTGCGCGGTCTGGTCTCGCCAAACTTCGACACCCTCCCGTGGTATGAAAAGATCCTCGACTATCTGTGGCACATCACCCTGCCGGTGCTGGCGACGGTGATCGGCGGCTTTGCCGCCCTGACCATGCTGACTAAAAACAGCTTCCTTGACGAGATCCGCAAACAGTATGTGGTCACCGCCCGCGCCAAAGGCGTCGGTGAGAAACAGATCCTTTGGGGACACGTGTTCCGCAACGCCATGCTGCTGGTGATCGCCGGTTTCCCGGCCACCTTTATCAGTATGTTCTTTACCGGCTCGCTGCTGATCGAAGTGATGTTCTCCCTGAATGGTCTGGGGCTGCTGGGCTATGAAGCGACGGTCTCCCGCGACTATCCGGTGATGTTCGGCACGCTCTATATTTTCACCCTGATCGGCCTGCTGCTGAATATCGTCAGCGATATCAGCTATACGCTGGTCGACCCGCGTATTGATTTTGAGGGCCGCTAATGTCGTTCTTCAGTCCCGTTAATCAGGCCCGCTGGGCGCGCTTTCGCCACAACCGCCGCGGTTACTGGTCGCTGTGGCTGTTTTTAATCCTCTTCCTCTGCAGCCTGGGGGCTGAGCTGCTGGCCAACGATCGGCCGCTGCTGGTGCAGTACCGGGGCCAGCTGTACGTCCCGGTGTTAAAAAACTATACCGAGCAGACCTTCGGCGGCGCATTCGCCACCGCCGCCGACTATCAGGATCCCTGGCTGCAGCAGCAGCTGGCCAGCCACGGCTGGGCGCTTTGGCCGCCGGTGCGCTTCGGCGCGACGACGATCAATTTTGCCAGCACGGTTCCTTTTCCATCGCCGCCCTCGGCCAGCAACTGGCTCGGCACCGACGCCAACGGCGGCGATGTGCTGGCGCGGATCCTTTATGGGACGCGCATCTCGGTACTGTTCGGTCTGCTGCTGACGCTGTTCTCCAGCGTGCTGGGGGTGCTGGTCGGTGCGATACAAGGTTATTACGGCGGTAAAATCGACCTCTGGGGGCAGCGTTTTATCGAAGTCTGGTCCGGTATGCCGACGCTGTTTCTGATCATCCTGCTCTCCAGCGTCGTGCAGCCGGGCTTCTGGTGGCTGCTGGCGATCACCGTCCTGTTTGGCTGGATGACGCTGGTGGGCGTGGTGCGCGCTGAATTTCTCCGCACCCGCAACTACGACTATATCCGGGCGGCGCAGGCGTTAGGGGTCAGCGACCGGCAGATCATCCTGCGGCATATGCTGCCCAACGCGATGGTGGCGACCCTCACCTTCCTGCCTTTTATTCTCTGCAGCTCTATTACCACCCTGACGTCGCTGGATTTTCTCGGCTTCGGCCTGCCGCTCGGCTCGCCCTCCCTCGGCGAGCTGCTCCTGCAGGGCAAAAACAACCTGCAGGCGCCCTGGCTGGGCATTGCCGCGTTTCTCTCTGTCGCCGTGCTGCTGACGCTGCTGATTTTCATCGGTGAAGCGGTGCGCGACGCCTTTGACCCCAGTAAGGCGGTGTAATATGACCCACCCGCTGTTAGCTATCGACAATCTCTCTATCGCCTTTCGCCAGCAGGGGGAGACGCAGACCGTCGTGCATAATCTGTCGCTCGAGGTGGCGGCCGGCGAAACGCTGGCCCTGGTGGGGGAATCCGGCTCCGGTAAGAGCATCTCCGCCCTGTCGGTGCTGCGGCTGCTCCCTACCCCGCCGGCCAGCTACCCCAGCGGCGATATCCGTTTTCATGGCCAGTCGCTGCTGCATGCGGATGAGGCGACCCTGCGCGGCGTGCGCGGCAACCGGATCGCGATGATCTTTCAGGAGCCGATGGTGTCGCTCAATCCCCTGCATACCCTGGAAAAACAGCTCTACGAGGTGCTGTCGTTACACCGGGGAATGCGCAAAGAGGCGGCGCGCGGAGAGATCCTCGACTGCCTGGAGCGCGTCGGGATCCGTCAGGCGCCGCGGCGGCTGGCGGACTATCCGCACCAGCTCTCGGGCGGCGAGCGCCAGCGGGTGATGATCGCCATGGCGCTGCTGACGCGCCCGGAGCTGTTGATTGCCGACGAGCCGACCACCGCCCTCGATGTGTCAGTGCAGGCGCAAATTCTGCAGCTGCTGCGCGAGCTAAAGCGGGAGCTGAACATGGGGATGCTGTTTATCACCCATAACCTGAGCATCGTCCGCCAGCTGGCTGACCGGGTGGCGGTGCTGCAGAACGGCCGCTGCGTGGAGCACAATCACTGTCGGGCGCTGTTTAGCGCGCCGGCCCATCCTTACACCCAACGCCTGCTGGATAGCGAACCGGACGGCGAGCCGGTGCCGCTGGCCGCCGATGCCCCGGTGCTGCTGCAGGCGGAGGCGTTACAGGTGGCGTTCCCCATTCGCCGGGGGATCCTGCGTCGGGTGGTCGATCACCATCGGGTGGTCAATGATCTCCATTTCCAGTTACGGGCCGGCGAGGCGCTGGGTCTGGTGGGAGAATCGGGTTCCGGCAAAAGCACGACCGGTCTGGCGCTGCTGCGCCTGATCCCCTCCGAGGGCAAGATAACCTTTGCCGGCCAGCCGATTCAGGGACGCGGTCGCCGACAGCTGCTGCCGCTGCGCCGACAGATGCAGGTGGTTTTTCAGGATCCGAACTCGTCGCTCAATCCGCGCCTGACGGCGCAGCAGATCATTGAGGAGGGCCTGCGCGTCCACCAGCCGACGCTGACGGCGGCTGAACGCGAACAGGCGGTGATCCTTGCCATGCAGGAGGTCGGCCTCGACCCGGCCAGCCGCCAGCGCTACCCGGCGGCTTTCTCCGGCGGCCAGCGCCAGCGTATCGCCATCGCCAGAGCGTTAATCGTCAAGCCGCAGCTGATCGTCCTCGACGAGCCGACTTCCTCGCTGGATAAAACCGTTCAGGCGCAGATCCTGAATCTGCTGAAAGCATTACAGCTGAAGCATCAGCTGGCCTATATTTTTATCAGCCATGATTTAGGCGTGGTGCGCGCGCTGTGTCACCAGGTGATGGTGCTGCGGCAGGGAGTGGTGGTCGAACAGGGCGAGTGCCAGTCCGTCTTCAGCGCGCCCCGGCATGAGTATACCCGCCAGCTGCTGGCGCTAAGCTGACGGTCAGAAAGGGTTATTGCCGGAGAAGGGCTCGGCGATCGCCACGCCAAAGTTTTTCAGACGACAGGTGGCGGCAAACTCATCCTGCAGATTAACGAACAGGCAGGGCTCGCCTTCGCACTCCAGAACGGAACAGTCGACTTCGATGTCGCTTAACGCCTGGCTGAGCTTATGCATCACCGGCCAGGCTTTTTCACCGTCCGGACTCAGCAACTTCAGGGCGACGAGACTGTTTTCGTTCTGCGCGCCGTTTTGCGGAATCGGTTCAACTCTGGAACCCGCAAAACCGGCCAGCCAGCGATAGCTCTGCGGCAGACGGTGTACGATAGAGAGTTGTTGTGTATTCACGTGGTTTCCCCGGAAGCAAAAGGCTTCACAATAAATTTACATCAATATTAACACACTGTTGACAAATAGTCCTGCTCAGACGCAGAAAACGTTTACAGCCGCGGCGGCCCAGGGTTAAGCGCTTATATTCCAGCGTGTTATTTTTTCACCCGGCAAGCCGATTGGCGCTATATGTACCCGTTTCTGTGATCCAAAACAACTTTTTTATCGCAACAATGCGACTTTTTACACTAATTGATTTTACATAAAGGAAACAAATCGCAGAACCCTGAAGCCCATTGCGGTTGACGTGCATCAAGAAAGGGGCGATTTCGCCCCTGAAAATGTGACCTAGCGTGCGATTTTTCGCCGGCGGGAAGCGTAAAGGGAGAAGAAAATAGAGCTGGTGGCGCAGAAGGCGATGGAGATCAGCATCGGCCAGGCGGTGGTAAAGGTGGCCATCGACAGCAGCGCGCCGATAATCGCCCCGATACCAAAGCGGAAAGTCCCCGCCAGCGACGAAGCGGTGCCCGCCATATGCGGAAACTCATCGAGGATCACCGCCATCGCGTTCGACGACACCATCGATACGCAGCCAACGAAGGCCGCCACGCCGATGACCAGCGACCAGAAGCCGACGTCGAGCAGGGCGCAAACCACCATCCACACCGCCATGGCAAACTGGATCCACAGCCCGGCGCGGAACATGCGCAACGCCCCTACCCGCCGCACAAACCGGCTGTTGAACATGGTCATCAGGAACAGAAAGACAATGTTCAGCGCAAAATAGTAGCCAAAGTGCTGAGGCGCGACGTGGTTAATATTGATATAGACGAAAGGCCCGGCGCTAAGGAAAGAGAACATGCCCGCGAAGCTGAAGCCGCTCGCCAGCATATAGCTCAGGACCCGCTTATGGCGGAACAGGGTGGCAAAGTTACCCATCGTGGTGCGCAGGTGGAACGGCTGACGCCTTTCAGCCGGCAGCGTTTCGCGGATAAACAGGCCGATCATCAGCGACGCCAGCAGGGCCGCCAGGGCGAGGATCCAGAAGATGGCATGCCAGCTGAACCAGACCAGCACCGCCCCGCCGACCATCGGCGCCACCAGCGGCGCAATGGTCGTCACCAGCATGACAAACGACATCATCCGCGAAAACTCATCTTTCGGATAGATATCGCGCATCAGGGCGTTGATCACCACGCTGGCCGCCGCAGCCGCCAGACCATGGAAGAAGCGCATGGCGATCAGCATCTCAATGGTCTGCGACAGGGCGCAGGCCACCGCCGCCGCGGCGAAGACCAGCGTTCCGCCGAGGATCACCGGCTTGCGGCCGAGGCTGTCGGCCATTGGACCGTACAGCAGCTGCCCCAGCGCAAAGCCGAGGATATAGGTGCTGAGGGTCATCTGCGCGCTGCCGTCCGGCACGTGGTACTGGGCAGCGATCACCGGCAGGGCCGGGAGATACATATCGATCGACAGCGGCATCAGCATGGCCAGCAGGCCAAGGATAAAGACAATCCCCAGAGACGAATTTTGCTTCAGCGTCACGTTTTGCTCCGTGGCTGCGGGGCGCCCACGCTGGCGATTTCCGCTTCCGTCAGCGGACGATATTCACCCGGCGCCAGAGATTCATCCAGCAGGATGTCGCCGATGCGTTCCCGATGCAGGCCAACCACGTGGTTGCCCACGGCGGCGAACATGCGTTTCACCTGATGGTAGCGGCCTTCGCTAATGGTGAGGCGCACTTCGGTCGGAGTGATAACTTCCAGCACCGCCGGTTTGGTGAGATCTTTTTCGTTATGCAGCTGGACGCCTTTGGCAAACAGCTCCGCGGTCCCTTCCGCCAGCGGGCTTTCCAGCGCCACCAGATAGGTTTTTTCACAGTGGTGTCGCGGCGAGGTAATGCGGTGCGACCATTGGCCGTCATCGGTCATCAGCACCAGTCCGGTGGTGTCGATATCCAGCCGACCGGCGGCATGCAGCTTATGCGCCACCGGCTCGTCGAGGAAATAGAGGATAGTCGGATGATCGGGATCGTCGGTGGAACAGACGTACCCCTGCGGCTTGTTGAGCATAAAATAGCGCGGGCCGTTCTGCTGGGTCAGCGTGTTCCCGTCATACTCCACCTCGTGCTCCGGCTGAAGCTTAAAGGAAGCATCTTTTACAATGTCGCCGTCCACGGTAACGCGGCTGCCGCGGATTTCACGCCCGGCAATAGCCCGGCTGACGCCAAGCTGCTGAGCGATAAACTTATCAAGTCGCATGAGATTTTTTTAGCCTGTCAAAGTGCTGGAGCGGGCAAATCGCCCGAAAAAGAAGAAATTCACTGGCTAGTATAACGGGCTCTTAACACCACTCAAGGGAAAAGATTCATGGCATACTATTCGCGAGTTAATTAGCCCCGTGAATTCATGACTTTTACATTACGTCCCTACCAACAAGAAGCCGTCGATGCCACCCTCGCCTGGTTTCGTCGCCATACCGAGCCGGCGGCGATTGTCCTGCCCACCGGCGCGGGCAAAAGCCTGGTGATCGCCGAGCTTGCCCGACTGGCCCGCGGCCGCGTGCTGGTGCTGGCCCACGTCAAAGAGCTGGTGGCGCAGAATCATGCTAAATACTGCGCCCTTGGCCTCGAGGCGGATATCTTTGCCGCCGGACTGCAGCGTAAAGAGAGCCACGGCAAAGTGGTGTTCGGCAGCGTGCAGTCGGTGGCGCGCAATCTGGCGCAATTTCGCAGCGAGTTTTCGCTGCTGATCGTCGATGAATGCCACCGCATCAGCGATGATGACGACAGCCAGTATCAGCAGATCATCAGCCACCTGCGGCAGGTCAACCCGCAGCTCCGGCTGCTCGGCCTGACGGCGACCCCGTTCCGCCTCGGCAAGGGGTGGATCTATCAGTTCCACTACCACGGGATGGTGCGTGGCGATGAAAAAGCGCTGTTCCGCGACTGCATCTATGAGCTGCCGCTGCGCTATATGATTAAGCACGGCTACCTGACGCCGCCGGAACGCCTCGATATGCCGGTGGTACAGTACGATTTCAGCCGCCTGCAGGCGCAAAGCAACGGCCTGTTCAGCGAGGCCGATCTTAATCACGAACTGAAAAAACAGCAGCGCATTACACCGCATATCGTCAGCCAGATCGTGGAGTTCGCCGCAAGCCGCAAAGGGGTGATGATCTTCGCCGCCACCGTGGAGCACGCCCGGGAAGTGACCGGCCTGCTGCCGGCAGGCCAGGCGGCGCTGATCACCGGGGAAACCCCGGGTCCGGAGCGAGATCGCATCATCGAGGCGTTTAAAGCGCAGGCGTATCGCTATCTGGTGAACGTCGCGGTGCTGACCACCGGCTTCGACGCCCCGCACGTCGACCTGATCGCCATCCTCCGCCCCACTGAGTCGGTGAGTCTTTACCAACAGATCGTTGGCCGCGGCCTGCGCCTGGCGCCGGGAAAAACCGACTGCCTGATCCTCGACTACGCCGGCAACCCGCACGACCTGTACGCCCCGGAAGTGGGGACGCCGAAGGGCAAAAGCGACAACGTGCCGGTGCAGGTCTTCTGCCCGGCCTGCGGCTTCGCCAACACCTTCTGGGGAAAAACCACCGCCGACGGCACCTTGATTGAGCATTTTGGCCGCCGCTGCCAGGGGTGGTTCGAAGATGACGACGGCCACCGCGAACAGTGCGACTTCCGCTTTCGCTTCAAAAACTGCCCGCAGTGCAACGCGGAAAACGATATCGCCGCCCGTCGCTGCCGGGAGTGCGACACCATTCTGGTTGACCCGGACGACATGCTGAAGGCGGCGCTGAAGCTGAAGGACGCGCTGGTGCTGCGCTGCAGCGGCATGGCCCTGCAGCACGGTAGCGACGAGAAAGGCCCGTGGCTGAAAATCACCTACTACGATGAGGACGGCGCCGACGTCAGTGAGCGCTTCCGTCTGCAAACGCCCGCCCAGCGTACCGCCTTTGAGCAGTTGTTTATCCGTCCGCATACCCGCACGCCGGGGATGCCGCTGCGCTGGATAACGCCGGCGGATATCGTGGCCCAGCAGGCGCTGCTGCGCCATCCGGACTTTGTCGTCGCCCGCATGAAAGGCCAGTACTGGCAGGTGCGGGAAAAAGTGTTCGATTATCAGGGGCGTTTTCGCCGCGCCAACGAGCTGCGTTAATCACCCGAAAGCTGAGGTTTTGATTGCCCGTGTGTCGTTTGGCGGCTATAATGCCGCCCGCTTTTGCATTCGCAAAGCAGATAATCCGCCTGTTGCTGGGTCGCCTGTAGCAGGCTTTATATATAGAGAGACATCAATGTTTACTATCAACGCAGAAGTACGTAAAGAGCAGGGTAAGGGTGCGAGCCGCCGCCTGCGCGCAGCTAACAAGTTCCCGGCAATCATCTACGGTGGCGAAGCTGCTCCGGTTGCTATCGAACTGGACCACGACAAAGTTTGGAACATGCAGGATAAAGCTGAGTTTTACGGCGAAGTTCTGACCGTCGTTGTTGATGGCAAAGAAGAAAAAGTCAAAGTTCAGGCTGTTCAGCGCCACGCGTTCAAGCCGAAACTGACTCACATCGACTTCGTTCGCGCGTAATCGCCGATAGCAAGTTGTATGGCAAGCGCCCCGGGGTCTTCGGCTCCGGGGCGTTTTGTTATCCGCGCCGCCAAAGCGCCGGCGCCTCGTCCACGATGTCGCTCAGCAGCCGGTGCTTATTCATTCCGGGCAGCCAGAGCATCACCATGGTGACGTTCAGCCCCTGACTGCCGACCTCCGTCGCGATTTCACCGACTCCCCGCCACTCGCCTGGCCGCAAATGGTCCGGTAAAAACCCCCAGCCCCTCCCCTGCTCCATCGCATGGCGCAGCAGGGTAATTTCGTTCATATACAGCGTATGGCCGGAGATCTGCAGCCGGCGGGCAATCTGATCGTCGCTGCGCCGGTGCATCACCAGCTGCGGCGTTAACGACAGATTGAGCAGCGTCAGCGGCCGCGCGGCATCCCGGAACAGGCGGTCCGCCGCGTAGAAACGCAGATCCACGGTGCCGAGCGCCCGCCACTCCATTTCGCTGCCCAGCGTGCGGTTGTTGGCCTGGCACATCGCCATATCCGCCACGCCATCGCTCAGCGCCTGCTCGGCTTCGCGCCGCGAGGCGCTCCAGCAGCTTAACCGGATCTGCCGCCGGGCCAGCGTATCGGCCAGCGCGCAGAGAAAATCACGTGGGATAAAGGGATCGTACACCAGACGCAGCGCCTGCCCGGCGGTTTGCGGCAGCGTTTGCGCAAAAGACTCGAAAGCCTGCGCCTGGCGCAACAGCAGATGCGCCTGACGAAAAAGCTGCTCCCCTTCGGCGGTTAAGGTCAGGGTACGCCCTTCCCGGCTGAACAGCCGATAGCCCAGCGCATCTTCCAGATAGTCCAGCAGATCGCGCAGCGTGGTTCGGTCTTTACCTAACCGAATGGCCGCCCGCGACAGGCTGCCGGTCTCGGCGATGGTGGCGAATGCTTCAATCTGCGCGAAAGAATACTGCAGGGTTTTCATCCTTCTCTCCCTTGCGGGGGAAAATCCCCCCTTTGCTGATTTTAGCCGCCGCGCGCCGATTTATATACTGCGATGCGAATCTATGGCAAACGAGGAAAGGATGATGATAAGAAAACCACTGGCCCTGGCGTTAATCCTGGCGGCGCTGCCGGCCGCGGCAATGGCACAACGCTGCGGCGACCTGACGCTGGATGTCTGCCCAACGCCTTACGACCAAACGCTACCCGCCGCCAAAGATATGCTCAGCTGGGATCAGACTTCACGCGTGATTGGCTTTCGAAATGACTATCGCAACTATGCCGGCGATGTTTTCCGCCACGGCGCCTCGGCGCCGCTGGAACGCGCTGAAAAACAATTGACCGATGCCCGCTATACCCTCAACGGCCACACCTGGACCCTGCAGGATTACCTGAAGCGCGAGAACGTCAGCGGTATGCTGGTGCTGAAAGACGGCAAAGTCGCCTGGAAATATCTTGGCGACGGCAACACCGATACCACCCTGTGGACCTCACGCTCGGTGGGAAAATCGGTGGTCTCGACGCTGGTGGGCATCGCCATTCAGCAGGGTAAGATCCACTCCCTCGATGATCTGATTACCGTTTATGAACCCGAACTGAAAGGCACCGCCTGGGACGGCGTGACGCTGAAACAGTTGATGCAGCACACCAGCGGTGTGGAATGGAATGAAGACTACACCGACCCGCAGTCGCACTTCGCCCGCCTGACCCAGTGCGAGGCGCAGCCCGGGGCCTATGCCTGCGTGCGCAAGATCGTCACCGGCCTGGCGCGCAAACATCCGGCGGGCGAGCAGTGGTCCTACTCTTCCGGCGGCGCCTGGCTGCTGGGCGATATCCTGGAGCGCGCCACCGGCATGTCGCTAGCCGCCTGGCTTGAGCAGTCGCTGTGGCGGCCCGCCGGGATGGCCCACGACGGCGTATGGCATGCTTATCAGCAAGGGAAGCACGATGTCGGCGCCCACGGTTTTAACGCCACCCTTGAAGACTGGGGCCGCTTCGGCGAATTCGTCGCCCGCGATGGTCGGTTAAGCAACGGCAAACAGCTGGTGCCGGCGGGCTGGTTCGATCAGGCCGCAAGCTGGACCACTGCGCTAAACTCGGTCTCGGCGGCGCATCCGCAAGGTATCTACGGCTATCAGTGGTGGAATAACGCCATTCCGGCGAATGCGCAAAACGTCCAGCCGACGCCGCAGGAAGGGCTGAAAGACTCGCTGTGGGCGCTGGGGATCTACGGCCAGGTGATCATGGTGAACCGCGCGGAACACCTGGTGATCGTCCAGTGGTCGACCTGGCCGCAGGCGGAACCCTCCTTTAACGCCCAGCCGTTGGAAGCGGCGCTGATGTACAGCGCCATTGCCCGCGAGCTGCGTTAACCCTCCCTCCTCCTTGCCGCTCAGCCGGCGAGGAGCGTGTCGGCATTCAGCGCCAGGTGCTGCAGCAGGATAATGGTTTTGGCATCCATGATCTCGCCATCGCGAATGGCCTGCAGCGCCCGCGCCAGCGGCCACTCCAGCACTTCAATGTCCTCACCTTCCGCCGCCAGCCCGCCGCCGTCTCCCTGCCGGTCATCGGCCTGATATTCGGCGATAAAAAAGTAGAGTTTTTCGGTGACAGATCCGGGGCTCATAAAGACGGTGAAGAGGGGCTCGATGCGCGTCACCCGAAAGCCGGTCTCCTCTTCCGCTTCGGCAACGATCCGCGCCTCCGGCGAGGCGTTATCCAACAGCCCGGCCGCCGCTTCAATGAGATATCCGTCGTGACCGTGAGTAAACACCGGAAAACGGAACTGACGGGTCAGGACCACCGTCCGCTTTTCCCGGTTGTAGAGTAAAATGACCGCGCCGTTGCCGCGATCGTAGGCCTCGCGGCTCTGCTCCTGCCAGCGTCCGTCCCGGCGCTGCAGTTCAAAGGTATATTTTTTCAGCGTGCACCAGTTATCAGAGAGCAGCGTCTCGCGAACGTGTCGGACGTGCGGTGCGTGAGTTTGCATGTTATATCCCCTTTCAGATGACAGCAGGCACCATAACATGCATAATCGTGCATAAACAAGATCACTCGTGAAGGAAAAATCATGCTCGCCAGTCAACGAAAACAGCAAATCCTGCAGATCCTTGCGGAGGAAAAACAGGTGATGTCCGGGGAGCTGAGCCAACGGTTTAACGTCTCTGAGGACTCCATTCGCCGCGATCTGCGCGAGCTGGCGGCGGAAGGAAAACTGCAGCGGGTCCACGGCGGGGCGCTGCCCGTCTCTGCCGCCATCGCCCCTATTGAAACACGCAAAAGCGTGCAAATCGCCTCCAAACAGGCGGTAGCGCGCGCTGCCGCCGCCCTGATCCAGCCTGGACAGGTGGTGATTGTCGATGGCGGCACCACCACCGCGGCGATGATCGGCTTATTACCCGCCGACCTCAGCTGCACGGTGGTCACTCACAGCCCCGGCATCGCCGTGGCGCTGGTCGATCACCCGCGAATCGAGGTGATCCTGCTCGGCGGCAAAGTGTTTAAGCATTCGGTTGTCGCCGTCGGCCCTGAAACGCTGGAAGCAATGGCGCGGATCAACGCCGATGTGTTCTTTATGGGGGTGACCGGCGTCCACCCGCGAGCGGGTTTTACCACCGGTGATTATGAAGAGGCAGGCATCAAGCGCGCGCTGGCGGCCAGGGCCGCGGAAACCGTGGTGATGGCCTCCCGGGAAAAGCTCAACGCCGCGTCGGCCTTTGCCATCGGCGAGCTGAACCTCGCCAGTACGCTTATCGTCGATGGGGAGCCCGACGCCGCGCTGCGCCAGCGGCTGGTGCAGAGCGGCGTGGAGATCGTCCCCGTTCAGCGGTCGCGCTGACGGGGCGTGGCGCTTAGTTGCCGCCGGACGTCCGGCGCTGCAGCTGGTCGCGCAGGTTCGGCGGGGTGCCCTTAATGGTCAGGGTATCGGTGGCGGGATCCCAGAATACGCGTTCGCCCAGCAGCATCGCGTCGAAGTTAATGGTCAAACCGCCGCCGCTGCCGGCAAACTTGGTCAGCTGACGTAAGGTGCTGCGATCCGCCGGGAAGCTCTCTTCCAGCTCGTAGCCCTGCTCGGCGGTGAACTCCTGGAAGCTCTTTTCGCTGACGCCGGCGAGCTCTTTGGACAGCGACTCCAGCTCAATCTCTTCCCCGGCCTGCAGCTGTTCATTGCAGTAAGCATAGACCTGCTGACGCACATTCTGTCGCTCGGATTTATCAAGCTGCGCGTCGGCGGCAAAGTCATCCACCGCCTGCAGCAGGCCGCGGTTCTGCGCTTTGGCGTTGAGACCTTCGCTGGCGCCGAGGAAATCCATGAAGAAATCGGCCACTTTGCGCCCCACCCGCCCTTTCAGGAAGGTCAGGTAGCGGGTCGACTCCGGGTTGGTTTCCCACTCGGTCAGATCGATGCGCGCGACGATATCGGCATGGTTAATATCCAGATAATGGGTCGAGCGGATATCCAGCTCTTCGTTGACGCGCATGCTGCTCAGGTTATTGAGCACCGCCACCAGCAGATACTCGACCGCCAGGTAACGATACTGACAGAAGAGGACAATGCCCCCTTCGGCGAACGGGTATTTCGCCAGCTCATCGCGCAGGCGGCCGGTCGCCGCGCGGCTGAACGCCAGAAACTCCTCTTCCCCCTGACGCTGCAGGCGCAGCGCCTGCGCCAGTTCGCTCTCTTCATTGAACAAGCCATAGGCTTTGCTTTTGGCGCTATAAACCCGGTGCAGTTCAGCCATCATCTCGACGACCGTCGCGTTCGGCTCCAGCAGTGACTCGCGCAGCACCAGCTCCAGATTTTGTTCATCACGTTTGATTAACTGATGCAGGGCAATCTGGTCGATATCCAGACTCATGTTAAACTCTCCTTTTAGACCGGGCGGTATTCAACCACCGCCGGGTTGCCGACGCAACTGGCGCCACACATTTCGACGTCATGACTGACGATCGGTGCGCTTTTGCGCCGCGGCGAAAAAATGCGGAAAAAAAGCTGCTGCTACGGTAATATGTTGCCCTTTCACGAACAAACAGATTTTGAGTTTATGCCGCAAATTTCCCGCTATAGCGATCAACAGGTCGAACAGTTGCTCAGCGAGCTGACGAACGTCCTGGAATCACACAAAGCCCCGGTTGACCTTTCACTGATGGTGTTAGGCAATATGGTGACCAACCTGATCAACAGTAGCGTCGCGCCGGCGCAGCGTCAGGCCATCGCCCGTTCTTTCGCGCAGGCTTTGCAATCTTCGATTAACGACGATCCAGCGCATTAAGGATAACAGCAACAGTATATGGTGACTCTACGTCAGCCCTACCGAGAAAAAGTCTCCCAGATGGTTAGCTGGGGGCACTGGTTCGCCCTGTTCAACATGTTGTTGGCCATGGTGCTCGGCAGCCGCTACCTTTTTGTCGCCGACTGGCCGACGACGCTTGCCGGACGACTCTTTTCGTACGTCAGTCTCGTCGGGCACTTCAGCTTCCTGGTGTTTACCAGCTATGTGCTGATCCTCTTTCCGTTGACCTTTATCGTGGTCTCGCAGCGCCTGATGCGCTTCCTGTCGGTGATCCTTGCCACCGCCGGGATGACGCTGCTGCTGATAGACAGCGAGGTCTTTACCCGCTTTCATCTTCATTTAAACCCGGTGGTCTGGGAGCTGGTCATCAACCCTGACCAGAATGAGATGGCGCGCGACTGGCAGCTGATGTTTATCAGCGTCCCGGTCATCTTTTTGATTGAAATGCTCTTCGCCACCTGGAGCTGGCAAAAGCTGCGCAGCCTGACGCGTCGCCGCCATTATGCCCGCCCGGTCGCCTGGTTCTTCTTTTTGTCGTTCATCAGCAGCCACCTGGTCTATATCTGGGCGGATGCCAATTTTTATCGCCCGATCACCATGCAGCGAGCGAATCTACCGCTTTCTTATCCGATGACCGCCCGTCGTTTCCTTGAGAAACATGGCCTGCTCGACGCCCAGGATTATCAGCGTCGCCTGGTGGAGCAAGGGGCGCCGGAGGCGGTATCGGTCCAGTATCCGCTCAGTAACCTGCGCTACCGCGACCTCGGCGCGGGCTATAACGTGCTACTGATCACCGTCGACAACCTGAACTACTCGCGGTTTGAAAAAACGATGCCGGCGCTGGCGGCGTTTGCCAAAGAAAACGTGAATTTTACCCAGCATATGAGCTCGGGCAATACCGCCGACAGCGGCCTGTTTGGCCTGTTCTACGGCATTTCGCCAGGCTATATGGACGGCGTCCTCTCGGCGCGTATTCCCGCGGCGCTGATCACCGCTCTCAACCAGCAGGGCTACCAGCTGGGCCTGTTCTCTTCCGATGGGTTTAGCAGCCCGCTGTATCGCCAGGCGCTGCTCTCCGACTTCTCGCTGCCGAGCGCGAAGACCCAGAGCGACGAGCAGACCGCCAATCAGTGGATCGGCTGGCTGGACCGTTACGCGCAGGATGAGAATCGCTGGTTCTCGTGGGTCTCGCTCAATGGCACCACCCTCGACGATACGCAGCAGCAGGGCTTTGTCCGCCGTTATAGCAAGGCGGCAGGCGACGTTGATGCCCAGATCGATCGGGTGCTGACCGCGCTGCGCGAAGCCGGCAAGCTCGATAATACGGTGGTCATTATCACCGGCGGCCACGGCAAGCCGCTTAACGTCAAACACGACCCGTTCGACTGGTCGCGCGAGCAGCTGCAGGTGCCGCTGGTTATTCACTGGCCGGGCACGCCGGCCCAGGAAATTGCCACCCTGACCGATAACAAAGATGTGATGACCACGCTGATGCAGCGCCTGCTTCACGTGTCGACGCCGGCCAATGAGTATTCGCAGGGGGAAGATCTGTTCAGCGCCGCGCGGCGTCGGAACTGGGTCACCGCGGCCAACGGCGATACGCTGGCCATTACCACCCCGGCTATCACCGTGGTCCTCAACCATAACGGCACCTATACCACATGGAGCCGCGACGGTGAGAAAATCAAAGATCAGAAACCGCAGCTCAGCCTGTTGCTGCAGGTCCTGACCGATGAAAAACGCTTTATCGCTAACTGATTGATTAATTATGAATCAATCGCGCGCGACCCGCTTGCATTCGCCTGGGGAACGAGTAATATTGTTCCCCACGCGTCGGCACGTAGCGCAGCCTGGTAGCGCACCGTCATGGGGTGTCGGGGGTCGGAGGTTCAAATCCTCTCGTGCCGACCAAAAATCCCTGAGAAACCAGCCTTTTAAGGCTGGTTTTTTTATGCCCCTCTTTTACGCTTGTTCCCCTCAGCTCGTTGAATTTGTGCCCTTTCCGCGCCACAGCGTATAGAGTACGACTATCCTGATGGTAAATTACGTCGTAGCATCTATCATTCGACTGTATAACTCATAAGCAGGAGCGGATGACATGAGAGTTAATGGACTTACCAAAGGATTTTTCATCCTTATCGTCTTCATTGTAACCCTGGCCTTTTTTGATGTTCTCTCACCCTATTATTCCGCCATCCTCTGGGCCGCCATCCTCGCGGTGATTTTCAATCCGGTCAAAAACAAGATGCGCACCCGCCTCGGCGAACGTAACGGCCTTGCGGCGCTGATGACCATCGTCATTATCTGCCTTATCGTGTTCACGCCGCTGGCGATTATCCTGTCGTCACTGGCCTACGAGCTGAACGTGGTGTACAGCAAACTGCAGCATAACGATACCCAGTTTCCGACGGTGGTCGCCAGCCTGATCGCCCACCTCCCCGGCTGGGCCAGAAGCTTCCTCGCCGAACATAACCTGGATAGCGCGCAGCAGATCCAGCAGCAGCTCTCCGATGTCGCCCTGAAAGGCGGCCAGTATCTGGCCGGCAGCGCGTTTCTGATTGGTAAAGGCACCTTTGGCTTCACCGTCAGCTTCGGCATTATGCTCTACCTGCTGTTCTTCCTGCTGAAGGATGGCCCTCACCTGGTGCTGTTGATCCTCGAGTCTCTGCCGTTATCCAGCTACGTGAAGCAGCACCTGTTCGCTAAGTTCGCCGCGGTGGCCCGCGCCACGGTAAAAGGCACCGTCGCCGTGGCGCTGGCGCAGGGGGCGCTGGGCGGCTTTGCCTTCTGGATCGCCGGTCTGGACGGCAGCATTCTCTGGGGCGCGCTGATGGCGTTCCTGTCGCTTATCCCGGCGGTAGGCTCGGCCATTATCTGGGTGCCGGCGGCGATTTACCTTTTTGCCACCGGCCAGCTGTGGCAGGGCGCCTTTATCGTCGGCTTCTTTGTCATTGTGATTGGCCTGGTGGACAACATTCTGCGTCCGCTGCTGGTGGGCAAGGATACCAGGATGCCGGACTATCTGATCCTCATCGCCACCCTCGGCGGCATGGAGATCTACGGTATTAACGGCTTTGTTATCGGCCCGCTGATCGCCGCCTTGTTTATCGCCTGCTGGAATTTGCTGTCGGGGCGGGAACACGCTGGCAACACTGATGAAATCGATGAAGAATTTATTGAGGAAGCGAAAAATAGCCGTAATGAATAATTTCACCGGCAGGCCTCTGGCGGCCTGCCAGCGCTCCTGTTGCGCTCTGCGCGGCCGACGTCTTACCAGTAGATAACACTATTCATTTTGCAAAAATTGGTAAATAAATCTTAACATTTAGCAAAGTGATGATAGGCTATCTCTGTCAGGAACGAAAATAAAGGATGATCAACCGTGAAAAAAATCACTACGCTAGCCGTTTCTCTGCTGACCGCCGCCTGCATGTCCGCCGGCGCCCTGGCCGCAGACCAGCCGCTGGAAAAAGTCGCGCCGTTCCCGAAAGCGGAAAAAGGCATGAAGCGTCAGGTTATTCAGCTGCCGCAGCAGCAGGATGAATCGGCGCTGAAGGTTGAGCTGATGATCGGCCAGACGCTGGAAGTTGACTGCAACCACCATCGTCTTGGCGGGGAGCTGGAAAGCAAAACCCTGGAAGGCTGGGGTTATGACTACTATGTTTTTGATAAGCTGAGCGGCCCGGTATCCACCATGATGGCCTGCCCGGACGGCAAGAAAACGAAGAAATTTGTGACTGCCGGCCTCGGCGATGACGCCATGCTGCGCTACAACAGCAAGCTGCCGATCGTCGTCTACACGCCGACCAATGTCGATGTGAAATATCGCATCTGGCGCGCGGAGGAGACTATCGGTAACGCCGAGGTCCGCTAAGGCGCGCCATTAAAACGGCAATAAAAAAACGGCAGCCCGCAGGCTGCCGTTTTTGTCAGAGCGCGATATCCGCTATCGGCTTGCCGCCGCTCAGCGGCTTCAGCTCCGCCTGCGGGGCTTTATCCATCGCCGCGGCTGGCTCATATTTCAGCTCCAGCACTTCACTGGTCCACGCCAGCGCTTTCTCAATCTCCGCCGGGTTACCATCAAGGCGAATACCGTAGGTCGGGATGATCGCCTTCAGCCTGGCCTGCCATTCCGGCGAATTAACTTTGTCCTTAAACACTTTTTCCATCAGCTGCAGCATGATAGGCGCCGCGGTGGAGGCGCCTGGCGATGCGCCGAGCAGCGCCGCGACGGTGCCTTCGTCATCGCTGACCACTTCGGTGCCCAGGCGGAGTACCCCGCCCTTCTTCGCATCGCGCTTGATGATCTGCACGCGCTGACCGGCCTGCCACAACCGCCAGTCCTCTTTCCGCGCTTCCGGATAGTATTCGCACAGCGCGGCCAGACGATCTTTATCTTTCTGCATCACCTGGCTAATCAGATATTTCACCAGATCGAAGTTGTCCAGGCCGACGTTGAGCATCGGCAGGATATTCGAGGTATTGGTCGAGGCCAGCAGATCCCACAGCGAACCGTTCTTCAGGAAGCGGGTCGAGAAGGTCGCGAACGGCCCGAACAGCACCACGCGTTTACCGTCGATAATACGGGTATCGATGTGCGGCACCGACATCGGCGGCGCGCCCACTTCGGCCTGGCCGTAAACCTTCGCCAGATGGTGGTTTACCACCTCCGGATTTTCGCAGACCAGGAACTGGCCGCCGACCGGGAAGCCCGCATACTCTTTGGCCTGCGGAATGCCGGTTTCCTGCAGCAGGGTCAGCGCCGCGCCGCCGGCGCCGATAAAGATAAATTTGGCTTTAATAACCCGCTTCTGACGACGGTTGTCGGCATCCGCGAGGGTGACCGTCCAGCTCTTGTCGGCGTTGCGCTTGAAGCGACGCACCACGGTGCCCAACTGGAGGGAGAAATTATCATGCTTTTGCAGGCTGGCGATCAGCTGGCGGGTGATTTCGCCATAGTTGACGTCGGTTCCCACTTCCGTACGGGTGGCGGCCACTTTTTGCAGCGGGTCGCGACCTTCCATCACCAGCGGCGCCCAGGCTTTGATCTGCTGATGGTCTTCAGAGTAACGAATGCCGCGGAACAGTTCGCTCTGCTGCAGCGCCGCATAGCGCGCGCGCAGGAAGTTGACGTTATCTTCGCCCCACACAAAGCTCATGTGCGGCACGCTGTTAATGAATGATTTTGGTTTGTTCAGGACGCCGCGCGTCACCTGATGCGCCCAGAACTGACGCGAGATGTGGAAGGCTTCGTTGATGTCGACCGCTTTGTCGATATTGATGCCGTTGGCGGTCTGCGGCGTGTAGTTCAGCTCCATCAGCGCCGCGTGGCCGGTCCCCGCATTGTTCCACCCGTTTGAGCTCTCTTCCGCCACGCTGGACATCTGCTCAACCATGGTAATAGACCAGTCTGGCTCAAGCTCCTGCAGCCAGGTTCCCAGTGTGGCGCTCATAATGCCGCCGCCAATCAACAATACATCCGTCTCTTGCTCATGGCGGGTGTTGGTCCGAGTGCTGTTGGGACCAACCGCCTGTGAGCGTGGTACGGCCATCTTTTTATTCATCGGATTTGAGCCTTACTTTACTCGCTGTTTTTATTTAGCGCAGGTGATACGATTCTCACCCCTCACGTTACCACCGAAGCTCAAAAATTTAAATATTGTTTAAATTTTAAGTTCTGTTTTGAGATCCGTTATAAAAATGTTTAATAAATGTATACAGCAAATCACTTTTTGTACTGGTGCGCTGGTAGATTCCGCGCTATCATCCCTGGTTTTGTGACAGACCGCACGGAAGCTGGGTCTGACACCGCTCCTCCTTTTTTTATAAGCTGCGAACTTTTTTTATGCCTCCAGTTTCTGACTCCGCCGCTTCCGGCAACCTGCGCACCATCCTCCGTTCTCCGTCGCTGCTGACGCGCGAAGCCCTGGCCGGCGTGCTCACCGCCCTGGCGTTAATCCCGGAAGTGATTTCGTTTTCTGTCATCGCCGGCGTTGACCCACAGGTGAGCCTGATTGCTTCCGTGGTGCTCTGTCTGGCGATGTCGCTACTCGGCGGACGCCCGGCGATGGTCACCGCGGCCGCGGGCTCAGTAGCGCTGGTCATTGGCCCGATGGTGCATCAGCACGGCGTGGGTTACATTCTGCCAGCCGTCATTCTGGCGGGTATTATTCAAATTTTGTTTGGTCTGTGCGGCATGGCGCGCCTGATGCGCTTTATCCCCCCGGCGGTGATGACCGGGTTCGTCAACGCCCTCGGGATCCTGATTTTCTTTGCCCAGGTGCCGCACTTCTGGAGCCGCCAGCCGCTCATCGTCGGCCTGTTTGTCCTGACGCTGCTTATCGTCCTGTGGGCGCCGCGCTTTATTAAGGCTATCCCGGCGCCGCTGATCGCCATCGTCGCGCTCACTCTCTATACCGTCACCACCGGCCAGCTGCTGCCGACCGTCGGCGATGAAGGCTCGATGAGCGGCGGCCTGCCGGGATTCACCGCCCTGACCGTTCCCCTCAATCTTGCCACGCTGCAGATTATCTGGCCGTGCGCCCTCAGCATCGCCTTTGTCGGCCTGATGGAGTCTTTGCTGACGGCTAAGCTGGTGGATGACCTGACCCATACGCCGTCGAATAAATCGCGGGAGAGCGCCGGGCTGGGTATCGCCAACATCCTCGCCGGCTGTTATGGCGGTATCGCGGGCTGCGCGATGATCGGCCAGACCATCGTTAACGTGGAAATGGGCAAAGCCCGCAGCCGTCTCTCTACGGCGATCGCCGGCCTGGTGCTGCTCCTGCTGGTGACAGCGCTCAGCCAGGTGATGGCGAAGATCCCGATGGCGGTCCTGGCCGGGGTAATGGTGATCGTGGCGGTGAAGACCTTTAGCTGGCACAGCATTCGCCCGGGCGAGCTGGCGCGCAATCCGTGGCCGGAAACGCTGGTGATGCTGGTGACCGTCGCCGCGACGGTGGGAACCAGCAATCTGGCGATTGGCGTGCTGGCGGGGATCGTCGCGATGGCGATCATCCCCCGCCGCCTGCGGGCAAAAGCGCAGGCTACATCAGAAACAGCGTCGCCAGCCCCAGAAAAATAAAGAAGCCGCCGGTGTCGGTGATAGCGGTGATCATCACGCTGGAGCCGACCGCCGGGTCGCGCCCCAGCTTCACCATGACCATCGGGATGATGACGCCCATCATCGCCGCCATCAGCAGGTTGAGCATCATGGCCAGCGTCATCACTCCGCCAAGCTGCGGATCGTCATACAGCCACCAGGTGATGCCCCCCATGATCCCGCCCCACACCAGGCCATTAATCAGCGCAACGCCCATTTCACGCAGGATCAGGAAGGTAAAGCTGCCGGGCTGGATCTGCTGCAGCGCCATCGCCCGGACGATCATGGTGATCGTCTGGTTGCCGGTATTGCCGCCGATCCCGGCGACGATCGGCATCAGCGAGGCCAGCGCCACCAGCTGAGAAATGGTGTGTTCGAAGCCGTCGATGACCCTGGATGCGATAAACGCCGTACACAGGTTGACCGCCAGCCACGCCCAGCGCGTTTTTACCGCCTTGCTGACCGGGGCGAAGACATCTTCTTCATCGCTCAGACCGCCCATCCGCCGCAGATCGTTGTCGGTCTCTTCATAGACCACATCGACGATCTCATCGATAGTCAGACGGCCGATCAGCTTACCATCGGCATCGATAACGGCGGCGCTGAGCAAGTCATCACGTTCGAAGGTGCGCGCCACCTTCTCCGCCTCTTCGTGCGGCTGAAAGGTGACCGGATCGCCCTCCATCACCTCCCCCACCCGCTTCTGCGCATCGTTGAGCAGAATGGTCTGCAGCTCCAGCTCGCCGAGCAGCAGCTTATTGCGGGTGGTGACAAACAGTTTGTCGGTGTTCTCCGGCATTTTACCGAGACGCCGCAAATAGCGCTGGACCGCCGCCAGGGTGGCCTCCGGCCGCACCGTAATGACCTCAAACTCCATGATCGACCCGACGCTGTTGTCGGCGTAGCGCATGATCTGGCGAATACGGGCGCGCTTCTCGGCCGGCAGGGTCGCCAGCAACCGTCCGGTCAGGTTGCGCGGCAGATGCTGCAGCAGGTAAACCTGTTCATCGATATCCAGCGGCTGCATCGCCTGCAGCAGCTCGTGGTCGCTCATCTTATCGATGAGGTCGCCCCAGACGTTTTCTGAGGCTTCCAGCAGCACTTCGCCGCGTTTATCGTCGGGCACCTGGCACCACAGCGCGGTGCGGGCGTCATAGGGGAGCGCTTCCAGCGCATCGGCGAGATCCGGCGGCGGCAGATGCGAGACCAGGATTTCCACTTCGGCCAGGTCATCGGCGAGCGTACCTTCATCGTAACGTTCTGCCAGCGTCAGTTTGCCCAGCAGCGCAGAGGTCACCGCTTTATCGGTGCTCAACAGCCAAATCAGACGGGCGCGCTCTTCGTCACGCAAGCGGGCGCTTTTTTTATGCAAAACGGACATCGGTCGGGCAATCCTTTTGAGAATAGTGAGCCGGCCTGCGGGCCGGAAGCCTTAAGCATAGCGCGAGGAGGGGGAAATAATAACCGTCAGCAATGTAGACGCTGAAAATTTCAGCGGCGCCCGGGCTTTCCCCGGGCGCGCAGCGTGAATCAGGCCGTGCGGGCCACCGCATCGCGGGAGGCCTGCGCCCGCTCTTCGCCGGTGAGCTCTGACAGCTGCCCGGCACGCATCTCCAGCAGGCGATCGGCGTGCTGGAAGTAGTGATCGTCATGGCTGATGGCGAACACGGTTTTCCCCATCTGCTTCATCAACGGCAGCAGGACCTGATAGAACTCGCGGCGGAAATGCGGATCCTGATCCGCCGCCCATTCATCCAGCAGAATGATATCCCGGGACTCGGCCAGCGCCAGCAGGAGCGCCACGCGCTTCTTCTGCCCTTTCGACAGCCGCAGGTCGCCGATCTTACCGTTTTCCAGCTGCAGCTTGTGGGCCATTTGCAGACGCTCCAGCCACGTTGCCACCAGCGCCGGATCGGCTTCCTCGCCTTGCGGCCCGAGCAGACGGTCGAACAGCCAGACGTCGGTAAACACGGCGGAGAACAGTTTGCGGTACGCCTCCGGTTTATCCGCCGCCAGCGGCTGGCCGTCCAGCAGAATCTGACCGGAAACCGGCTGATACAGGCCGGTCAGGAGCATCGCCAGGGTTGACTTGCCGCTGCCGTTGCCGCCGATCAGAAACACCAGCTCGCCGCGGTTTAGCGTCAGATTAAGCGGCCCTACCGCAAAGCGATGGTCCGGATAATGGAAAGTGACATCGCGTAGCTCCAGCGTCTGCCAGTCAGCCTGCGGCTGCGGCCGGGGGAAATCGGCCCGGTAAGGGGCGAGGGAGAACTGGCGCAGCTTGTTGAACGCGACCTGGGCGCTCAGCAGCGTGGGCAGCGCGCCGACGGCGGAGAGCAGCGGCGTGCGCAAAAACAGCAGCGTCAGGGAGTAGGTCGCCGCCACGGCGGTATCGGCCCAGCCGAGGCTGTTGGCCATCCAGAACACCAGCCCGATGGCGCCAAGCATCATAATATTCGACCAGTTGACCGCGCTGAGGTGGAAGGTATCGGCGCGAACGATGTGGTGCCGGTATTCACGGGCGTCCGGGAGGTAGAGCTGATTAAACACATACTCCGCGCGCTCGCGGTTGAGGGTCAGCTCTTTGCGCCCTTCCAGCACCGTCTGGTAGTCGTGATAGAGCTTATCTTCCGTTTCGCGCAGGCTGGCCATATGTCTGTAGACCCGCGACACCAGCACAAAACCGCCCCAAATGGTGAGCGCCATCCACAGGGCCGTCACCAGCATCATTTTTCCTGACAGCCAGGCCAGATAAGCGGCGGAGCCGAAGGTGAGAATGATCCCCTGCACCAGCTCAGGGAGGCGTACAAAGGCGATGGTAATATTGCGGATATCGCTGGTCAGCCCGGCAAGCAGCGACGCGCTGCCGATCTTCTCCACCTGTTCAATCTGGGTATCGAGGATGCGTTTCACAAACTCGCCGCGCAGGCGATAAACAAAATGATGGCCGAGGGTGGTCAACGCCAGCTGCGAGCCCAGGGTCACCGCCATCAACAGCCCCAGCAGGCCAAGAAATTCCGGCAGCACCCGCAGCGAGGTATCGACAGTGGCGATCAGGCGCAGGTTAATAAAGGCGATTAAGCCGATACCCAGCGCGGCGCTGAGCAGGCTGAGGGCAATAACGCCCAGAAACGGCCAGCGATACTGGCGCCAGACGAGAGAAAGAAGTTCCATAACAGGCTATCCGGAAAAGCAAAACAGCCAGCAGTTTAAACGGCTCACCGGTGACATCAAGAATAATTCTTATTTTAATCGCCGGGACGGCCCGCCTGCCGAAAGGTGAGGTTATATCGACAGTCTCCGGTCTCGGGATGATGGCCCGCTTTCAGCGGCTGAACGCCATGATAAAACAGGCGCGACTCCCCGCCCCAGACCACCACATCGCCATGTTCCAGCAGCAGCCGCTGCAGCGGGTCGCTGCGCTGCAACCCGCCAAACTGAAAGATGGCCGGCACGCCCAACGAGACCGAGACGATCGGCGCCCGCAGATCCTGTTCATCTTTATCCTGATGCAACGACAGCTTTGCGCCGGGCTGGTAGCGGTTAATCAGACAGGCGTCGGGGGAAAACCCCGGATAGCCGCCGGCCGCGGCTGCCGCCAGCGCCAGTTCACGGAATACGGCCGGCATCGGCGGCCAGGTATGATGAGTTACCGGGTCGACCGGGGCGTAGAGGTAGCCGTGACGATCGGTGGTCCAGCCCAGCCGGCCGCAGTTGGTCATCGCCACCGACATGGTGTACCCGCCCGGCGTGACCATCTGGCGAAACGGCGACTGACGGGCGACGTCGGCAATCGACTGCAGCAGCCCCGGAGCGCGCTCACGGGCAAAGCGCCGAAGTACCACCGCGCCGGGGGCCAGCGGCTCCTGCCACGGTGGGGTATCGCTAAACAGATCGAGCATTACTCCTCCTCTCGTTGCGCCTCGCGCGCCAGCAGCTGCGCTTTTCGCGCGGTTCCCCAGCGATAACCGGACAGCGCGCCATTCTCACGCACCACCCGATGGCAGGGAACGATCACCGCCAGCGAATTCGCCGCGCAGGCGCCGGCCACGGCTCTTACCGCCCGCGGCTGGCCAATATGCTCCGCCACCTGGCGGTAGCTGCGGGTCTCACCCGCCGGGATCTGCCGCAGCGCCTGCCAGACCTGCAGCTGGAACGCGGTGCCCTGCAGATCCAGCGGCAGCGACACCGGCCGCCGGCTGTCGTCGAGGTGGGCGAAAATCTCCGCCATCTGACGACGAAACTCAGGGTCGCCCTGGCGCAGCTCGGCGCGGGGAAAGCGCTGGCGCAGATCGTCGAGCAATGCAGCATCGTTATCACCCGGCAGCACGGCGCAGACGCCGCGTTCGCTTTGCGCCACCAGGCAGCGGCCCAGCGCGCAGTCGCCCGTCGTCCAGGTCACCACGGCGGCGGCGCCGCCGCGGCGAAACTGGCTGGCGGTCATCCCTAAGGCGGCATCGGCCTGGCGATAATAGCTGCTGCTGTCGGGGAAGCCGGCCGCCAGCGCGGCGCGGGTCACCGGTTTCCCCTTCTCCAGCGCCTCGCGCAGGCGTCGCGCGCGCCACGCCTGCTGCCAGGCTTTGGGGGTCATACCGGTCACGGATTTGAATAAACGGTGGAAATGAAACGGGCTGACCGCCAGCTCGCGCGCCAGCGCCTCGAGGGTCAGGGGCGCCTCCTGCTCCAGCAAGCGACAGGCCTGCGCCACTTTATCGATCCTTTGCTGCTGCGGGCAGGCTTTATCCGGCTGGCAGCGTTTGCAGGGGCGGAATCCCGCCGCCACGGCAGCAGCGACGTCAGCAAAAAAGCGCACGTTTTCCCGCCGCGCGCGCCGCGAGCGGCAGGAGGGACGGCAGCAGATGCCGGTGGTCAGTACCGCAAAGACGAACTGACCATCGGCCCGGGTATCACGCTCGCAGACCGCCTGCCAGCGGCGGTCATCGGTATCGGCAACTATCGGTTTCATCACGGGTCTCCTGCTGTAAGTGTATCCTCAGTCTGTGGTAAAGCCCGCCGCAAAAAACCCGCAATCTTGCTTTTTAATTTTTTTCGCCGACGAGGAAGGTACGGAACTGCGGCGACATCCAGGTTTTAAAGCCCTCCCCCTCTTTGACGATCATGTAGACTGCCAGCCCTTGCTCGCGCACCACCTGCTGCGCTTTTTCCGGCCCCAGCACCATCAGCCCGGTATCCCAGCCGTCCGCCTCCAGCGCCGTTGGCGCAATAACGGTCACCGAGACCAGCTTATGGGTTATCGGCTGCCCGGTCTGCGGGTCGATGACGTGTGAGATACGTTTCCCGTCGAGTTCATAGTAGTTGCGATAGCTGCCGGAGGTGCTGATGCCGTGGCCATTGATGTCGACAATCGCCTGAACGGCGTTTTCCCGGTCGGTCGGTTTCTGGATCGCCACCCGCCAGGGCTTGCCTTCGCCATTCATCCCGCGGCTGACCAGCGCCCCGCCCACCGACACCAGATAGCGGGAGATCCCCTCCTGCTCCATCAAGCGCGCAAGGTGGTCGGCGGCATAGCCTTCCCCCACGGTGGAGAGGTCGACAAACAGATCGGGAATGTCTTTTTGCAGGAACTGCCTGCCGCTCTGATTGATAACCTGCAGATGCTGCAGGCCGGTGCGCGCTTTCGCCGCGGCGATCGCCTGCGCATCCGGGGTGGCGACCGGCTGTTTATCCGGGCCAAAGCCCCACAGATTGACCAGCGGCCCCACGGTGATGTCCATCGCGCCGTCCGTTTTGGCGCCAATCCGCAGCGACAGGGTCACGATGTCCGCCATCGCTTCGCTCACCGGCCAGGGCCGGGTATCCGCCGCGTGGTTGAAACGCATCAGCGCCGAGTCGTTTTTCCAGGTCGACAGCAGGCGATCGTCGGCGTCCAGCTGGGCCTGAACCTTGGCGCGCAGCGCCTGGGCCTTTGCCTCATCCACGCCGATAACGCTGACCCGCCAGAAGGTGCCCATCGTTTTACCATCCAGTACGGTGGCCGTTGAGGCGGGTGTCGCGGGAGTGGTGGCTGAATCGCAGCCAGAGAACAGTACGCAGGCGCCCAACAGCGCGGCGCGAAAGAAAGTCATATCCATTAATCGAGGCTCCTCTTACCAGGGCGACAAGAGTATACCAGCGAGGTTAAACCAGACATAAAAAAAGGCGCCAGAGGCGCCTTTTTGTTATACAGCTTGCAACTTAGAACTGGTAAACCAGGCCCAGGGCAACCACGTCGTCGGTAGAGATACCAGCGCGACGAGTGAAGTCGTTTTCATCCAGCAGGTTGATTTTGTAGTCAACATAGGTGGACATGTTTTTGTTGAAGTAGTAGGTCGCGCCAACATCAACATATTTCAGGAGGTCCTGGTCGCCGTAGCCTTCGATGTCCTTACCTTTAGACTGCAGGTACGCCACGGACGGACGCAGACCGAAGTCGAACTGGTACTGAGCAACCACTTCGAAGTTCTGTGCTTTGTTAGCAAAACCGCTAATAGAGTCAGACTCTCCGTTGCCGCTGAAACGAGTTGCGTTGTAGGTCTGGGTGTACTAAGTCGCCAGGTAAACGTTGTTGGCGTCGTATTTCAGACCACCGGTGTAGGTTTCAGCGTTGTCACCACGGCCTTTATCCAAACGGTTCTGATCGCCGTTACGTTTGGAATGAGAGTACGCGAAACCAGCGCTGATGCCATCATAAATGTCATAAGTCAGAGAGGTACCGAAGCCGTCGCCGTTCTGTTTCAGAGCGCCACGACCGTTGTTGGTCGGAGAAGTACCTTCGCCGCTGACGCTGCCGTTTTTACCCTGGTACTGCAGAGCAAAGTTCAGGCCGTCAACCAGACCGAAGAAGTCAGAGTTACGGTAGGTTGCAACGCCGTTAGCACGGGACTGCAGGAAGTTGTCAGAACCGTAGGTGTCGCCGCCGAATTCCGGCAGAACGTCAGTCCAGGACGTTACGTCGTATACTACGCCGTAGTTACGACCGTAGTCGAAAGAGCCCGCGTCGCCAAATTTCAGACCGGCGAATGCCAGACGAGTCCAGGCCTGATCGCTGGAGCTTTCAGTGTTGTTCGCCTGAACGTTGTATTCCCACTGGCCGTAACCGGTCAGCTGGTCGTTGATCTGAGTTTCGCCTTTCACGCCTACACGCATGTAGGTCTGGTCGCCGTCGACGCTCTTGTCGTCAGAGAAGTAGTGCAGACCGTCAATTTTACCGTACAGGTCTAATTTGTTGCCGTCTTTGTTATAAATTTCAGCCGCATTTGCTGCGCCTGCTACCAGCAGAGCCGGTACCAGGAGGGACAGTACTTTAACTTTCATGTTATTAACCCTCTGTTTGTTATATGCCTTTTATTATGCCACTGCTTACTGATTACCCTTCTAATCAGTCGGCTATTTCATTGTGCTGCAAAATGCAGAATAATCCAACAAGAATATGATACTAAAACTTCTAAGATGTTTCAAAGTTCCCACAAGATGTTTCAATTTGTAAATGCAGCGGAACTTTTTTTCACCCCAAAATGGCCAGGGAAATACGCACTAATAATCAAAAAAATTATTTAGCCATTCAAAATCAATACGATATACAAAACCAAGCCTATAGCACTGAATGGTAAAACAAAATGATCATTGGTGACTAAAATAAGAGTCGCTATCATCATTAACTTTATTTATTACCGTCATTCAGTTCTGAATGTCTGTTTACCCCTATTTCAACCGGATGCCTCGCATCCGGTTTTTTTTACCCTTCTTTACACAACTTTAATTTATCTGTGCTACAGCCAATGATTCCCTAACGACTATTAATCAATCAATTAGGCCGCCTTTCGTACTTATTCTGCCAATGTCTTGTTATTTCGTGCGATTCTTCGCTTTTGTTTCTGCCAATATCGTCAGCTGTCAGCCTTGCGGACGCGGTTTCATTTACGCTTCGTTTCTAAGATAATTCCTGGGCGGTATCGCGCCGCTGGCGCCAATCTGTAGTATGGATTTACGCCATTAGCCTTTATACTGCCTGCAGCATCTTTTTTGTTGCCAGTTACTCTGGCGCTACATCCTGTTTACAAACAATGATGAGTCGTTCAGCCACAAGATGACCCCGAAAAAATTCTCTCTGATCCCCGGCAACATCAGCCGCTTCTTCATTTTGATGGTTATTGTCCTGCTGGCGACGATGGGGGTGATGATTCAAAGCGCCGTCAATGCCTGGCTGAAAGAGAAGAGCTATCAGGTGGTTGATGTCTCTCATGCCCTGCACCAGCGCATTGATACCTGGCGCTATGCCACCTGGCAAATCTACGACAATATCGCCGCCACCTCTTCCAACACCGCCAGCGGCGGCCTGCAGGAGACGCGTTTAAAGCAGGACGTGTACTATCTGGAGAAGCCCCGACGTAAAACCGAAGCCCTGATCTTTGGCTCCCACGACAGCTCGACCCTCGAGATGACGCAGAAAATGTCCGATTATCTGGATATTTTATGGGGTGCGGAGACCATTCCGTGGTCTATGTACTATCTCAATGGTCTGGATAATAGCCTGATTCTCATCTCCACCCTGCCGTTGAAGGACCTCTCCTCAAGCTTTAAAGAGTCAACCATCAGCAGCGTGGTGGAATCCCGGCGCGCGGAAATGCTGCTGCAGGCCAATACCCTTGATGAGCGCGAGACCTTCTCGCCGCTGCGCCATCTTGCCTGGCAGAACGCGCACTACTTTACGTTACGTACTACCTTCAATCAGCCAGGACACCTGGCGACAGTGGTCGCCTTCGACCTGCCGATTAACGATCTGATCCCGCCGGGCATGGCGCTGGACAGCTTCCGTATCGAGCCTGATCCCTCGCAGAATGTTGCCGCCAGCCCCGAGAAAGAGGCTAGCGATCATATCGGGATCACCTTCAACGGCATGCAGATTGACATCGCCACCGACATCAGCACCACCGGTATGCAGGTGCTGTGGACGGTCCCGATGAGCACCATGCTGCTGGAGTCCCTGCAGAACATTCTTCTGCCGCTGCTGCTTAACATTGGCCTGCTGGCGCTGGCCCTGTTCGGTTTCGCCACCTTTCGGCATTATAAAGGACGCAGCAGCGCCTCGGGCGCCGGGCTCCCCTCCGCCGCCAATAGCGAACTGCGTTTACTGCGCGCCATTAATGAAGAAATTGTGTCTTTGCTGCCGCTGGGGCTGCTCGTCCACGATCAGGAAGCCAACCGAACGGTGATCAGCAACCCGATTGCCGACCATCTGCTTCCGCACCTGAACCTGCAGAACATCACCAACATGGCGGACCAGCATCAGGGGGTGATCCAGGCCACCGTCAACAACGAACAGTATGAGATCCGCCAGTATCGCAGCCAGGTAGCGCCGCGCACGCAGATCCTGATCATCCGAGACCAGGACCGCGAAGTGCTGGTCAATAAAAAGCTCAAACAGGCCCAGCGCTTGTATGAGAAAAACCAGCAGGGCCGGGCGGCCTTTATGCAGCATATCGGCAGCGCCCTGAAGCAGCCCGCCCTGAACCTGGCGGCCGAGGCAGCGGCGCTCGACGGCGCGGAGAACCGGACGCTGGCGCAGCATGCCGATGAGCTGGTCACACTGATCGATGACATTCAGCTGGCTAACCTGCTGGAAAGCGATGCCTGGAAAACCAGCCAGTCGCTGTTCTCGGTGCAGGAGCTGATCGACGACGTCGTACCGGAGGTGCTGCCGGCGATGAAGCGCAAGGGGCTGCAGTTGCTTATCAATAACGCGCTGCCTGCCGGCGAACAACGCTATGGCGACCGTGAAGCGCTGCGGCGCACGCTGGTGCTGCTGATCCAGTATTCCGTCACCACCACGCCGATCGGCAAGATCACCCTCGACGTCTGCCAGGAAGAGTCGGCCAGCGATCGCCTGACCTTCCGCATTCTCGATACCGGCAACGGGGTCTCGGCTAACGAGATCGACAATATGCACTTCCCGTATCTCAATGAGACCCAGAGCGATCTGTACGGCAAAGCGAACGCCCTCACCTTCTGGTTATGTGACCGCATGACGCGCAAGCTGGGCGGGCAGTTGACCATCAAAGCGCGAGAGTCGCTGGGGACTCGCTATAGCCTGCATCTGAAAATGCCGGCCAGCGAAGAGGCGCCAGAGGCGGGAGAACATCTGCTGGATGACGTTATCGTCCTGCTGGATGTGACCTCCAGCGAAGTGCGGCGGATTGTCACCCGCCAGCTGGAGAGCTGGGGGGCGTCCTGCATCACGCCGGACGATCGGGCGACAAGTCAAGCGTTCGATCTGTATTTAACGGATAATCCGTCTAATCTTACTGCTTCGGGCTTGCTTTTAAGCGATGATGAGGTTGGGATACGCAAAATCGGCCCGGGCCAACTGCGGGTCAACTTTAATATTAGCACGGCGATGCAGGAGGCTATCCTGCAGCTTATTGAGCAGCAGCTGGCGGAGGAGGCGGTTCAGCCCGCCACCTCAGGAAACGAGAGTAACGCCGAACTCCATGCCAGCGGCTATTACGCACTGTTTGCCGATACGGTACCGGATGATGTTCAGAGATTGTATACTGAAATCGAAGCGGGCGATTTTGCTGCTCTGGCACAAACCGCCCACCGCCTCAAAGGGGCATTTGCTATGCTTAATCTGATACCCGGCAAGCAGTTATGTGAAACGCTTGAGCATCTGATTCGCGAAAAGGATGCGCAAGGCATAGAAAAATATATCAGCGACATTGACGCTTACGTCAAGAGCTTGCTGTAGAAGGTAGCCTTATACATGAACACTATGAACGTAATTATTGCCGATGACCATCCGATCGTACTGTTCGGTATTCGTAAGTCACTTGAGCAAATTGAGTGGGTGAACGTCGTTGGCGAGTTTGAAGACTCCACGGCCCTTATTAACAATCTTCCGAAGCTGGACGCCCATGTGCTGATCACCGATCTGTCCATGCCCGGTGATAAATACGGCGACGGGATCACGCTGATTAAATACATCAAGCGCCACTTCCCGGATCTGTCGATCATTGTTCTGACCATGAACAACAACCCGGCGATCCTCAGCGCGGTGCTGGATCTGGATATCGAAGGGATCGTCCTCAAGCAGGGGGCGCCGACCGATCTGCCAAAAGCGCTGGCCGCGCTGCAGAAAGGGAAGAAATTCACCCCGGAAAGCGTCTCTCGTCTGCTGGAAAAAATCAGCGCCAGCGGCTATGGCGATAAACGCCTGTCGCCGAAAGAGAGCGAAGTGCTGCGTCTGTTCGCCGAAGGCTTCCTGGTGACCGAGATCGCCAAAAAGCTTAACCGCAGCATCAAAACCATCAGTAGCCAGAAAAAGTCGGCGATGATGAAGCTGGGCGTCGAAAACGACATCGCCCTGCTGAACTACCTCTCCTCCGTCTCGCTGAGCGCGACGGACAAAGAGTAACCCTACGCTCTCTCCGTCTCGCCCCGGCGAGACGGAGTTCCCCGTTATTCCCGCCCTTTACGTACCCGCGCCGCATATACCGTCAGCGTTTGCTTCAGCACGTCAAGCGTCACCGGCTTGGACAGACAGCTGTCCATCCCCGATTCCAGACAGCGCTGCTTCTCTTCCGCCAGGGCATTGGCCGTGACGCCAATCACCGGCAGCGTCAGGCCAAGCTGACGAATGCGCTGCGTCAGGCGATAACCATCCATATTAGGCATGTTGACGTCGCTGAGCACGATATCGATGTGTTGCTTGCTGAGGACGTTGAGCGCGTCGACCCCGTCGTTCGCGGTCACGCACTGGTAGCCGAGCGATCCCAGCTGATCCGCCAGCAGGCGCCGGTTGATCGGATGATCGTCGACCACGAGGATCATCATGTCGTCGTTATTGCCGGCCTGCGCCTCCGGCGCCATCAGCGCCCGGCTATTGTCCGCACTGGCCAGCGCGACGTGGAAAATACGCCCCAACAGCGGCAGCAGTTCATGCGGCGTCGTCACGCTATGCAGCCACTCGCCGGCGGCCCGTTCCTGCGGAATACCGATATGACGACGGCAGAAGATGACCATCGCCCTTCCCTGCCAGCCGCTCAGCGCTTCATCGTCAGTGAGTAAGACATCCTCGGCGTCCGGGGTTTCTCCGGCATGACGACGTACCGTGAGGCCGTGATAGCTGAGCAGCGAGGTGACGAACATCGCCAGCGAGGTATTGTGGATGGCCAGCCAGCAGGTCTTGCCAGCGAAACCGTTCGCCGTCATCTGCGGCGTGTTCTGCACGCCATACAGCGGGATGCGGATGGTAAAGCGGCTGCCCATTCCCGGCTCCGTTTCCACGGCGATATCGCCATCCATCATGCTGATCAGTTTTTCACAAATCGCCAGGCCAAGGCCGGTGCCCTGGAAGTTGCGCTGCACGCCGGTCCCCACCTGGAAGAAGGGGTCGAAGAGGCGCAATACCTCTTTCGCCGGGATCCCCTCTCCGGTGTCGCGGACGCTAATCTGCAGATAATCCCCCGCGCACTGGACGTGCAGGATAATGCAGCCGGTGTCGGTGAACTTGATCGCATTGCTCAGCAGGTTGGAGATCACCTGCTGCAGGCGCATCGGGTCGCCGGACATCTGTTCCGGAACGTCCGGTTCGATAAAGCAGTACAGACCCAGCTGCTTGCGCACCACCAGCGGCAGATAGTTGGCGGAGATATGGTTCATGACCTCGCGCGGGGAAAATTCCCTCGGCTCGATCTTCAACTGCTCGGACTCGATTTTGGAGAAATCGAGAATATCGCTGATGATTTTCAACAGCAGGCTTGAGGAGTTGTTCATCGCCGTCACCAGGCGATCGACGCCCTTCGGCAACGCTTTGGTCTGCAGCAGATCGAGGTTGCCGATGATGCCATACAGCGGAGTACGCAGCTCATGGCTGACGGTGGCAAGGAACATCGATTTCGACTGGCTGGCCTGCTCCGCCGCCTGGGCCATCTCCTGCAGCGACTCTTCCATCTTCACGCGGGCGGAAACGTCCACCAGCACGCAAATCGCCACGTTTTCGTTGCGATAGCGCGAGTGGACAAAGCTAATCTGCAGGTTGGTATGGTTGCTGGTCAGCACATCGACAAAGTTGACCTGCTGGCCGCAGATGATCTGCGTCAGCCGCTGGCGGTCCTCATGGGTCAGCATGTTCAGATAGTTGTGCGCCAGCTCGTTACTGAGAATGTTGGTCCCGTCGAGGGTGCGCAGAATACAGATCCCCACCGGGGCGGAGGCCACGATTTTGCGGTTGAACTGCTCATGCTCTTCCAGCCGCTGAGCGTCATTTTCCGCAGGGATAAAAATGCGCCGCTCATACATCCGCGCCAGCGCAAACAGCATCGCGCCGCTGAGGATATTGAGAACGATGGCGTTGATGATCAGCATACGGATCCGCTCCAGCACCTGGTCTACCGAGACGGAATAGACGATGCTCAGGGATGACGGCGCGAGGCTTTTCTTCAGCACCAGCTCGCGGAAACCCGCGCTGTAGCCAAACCACATCCGCTCCTGCATCCATTTCGCTTCGCTCTGGATTTTGCTTTCCGCGCCGGCCAGGGAGATCAGCGGCTGGCCGTTATCGTCGAAGATAGTCACGCTCATCGGCAGGCTGCCCGGCGTAAAGAAGCTTTCCATGCGGATGGTCTGCTCAACGCCGAGCATCGCCTGCAGGCGATTGGCCATATAGATCGGCGTCAGGGCGTAAAAATAGCCCACCCCGGGGCGCATGCCCTGGCTTATCCAGAACAGGTTGTTGCCGCGCTCGTTTTGCGGCGCATTGCGGTATTGCTCAATGCGTTGATGCAGGACTTTCAGCGCCTGATCGCGCTCAATCGGCACGTCACGCAGGCCAAAGTTGGCCATACAGAGATTATCGCTGCCGATGAGAAAGATACGGTTAAGGTCGTAGGCGGCGGTAAAATTATCCCGCCAGTAGCGCATAAACCACGCCAGCGATTGGAGCGAATTACGCCAGGCGCTACTCATCGCGCTGCAGTCGGAGTCAGGATACAGGGGTTCAAAGCTGGGGATCGCAATATCGCCGCTTTGCCCTTGCGCTACCGCATCCCCTGCCGACAGCCGGTTACCGGCGACGTACTTCAGCTCTTTAATCACATCCGCCGTACGCTGAATGTAGCGCTGGGCCTGATCGGCGTTGAGATTGAGCTCCTGATGGATCTCGGCTTCCCGCTCGTGCAGCGCGTTGACGATATAAAACACAGAGACAAACGCAATCAGCAGCCACAGCAATACCGCCAGCGCTCTGAACAGATAACGTGAAACCTTCAGGGTTGTGTGAAAAGAGGCAAGATATTTCAATGTGGCGATGCTCGGCCGTCAGGGACTCAACAGAATGGGGTTAAAGTAGCGGTAAACCGGCTTTGCCGCAATGTTAATGCAAAAAGGGCCGGGAGAATACCCGGCCCTTTCAGAACATTTACCTGGGACGATTACTCTTCGTCTTCGGCGATGTCGTCATCGGTATCCGCTTCCGGGGCGATATCGTCATCGCCTTCCGCCGCGCTACCGTCGATGGCGTCCAGTTCTTCGTCGTCGACCGGCTCAGCGACGCGCTGCAGCCCCACCACGTTTTCATCTTCCGCGGTGCGGATGAGGATCACGCCCTGGGTGTTACGGCCCACGATGCTCACTTCGGAAACGCGGGTACGCACCAGCGTCCCGGCGTCGGTGATCATCATGATCTGATCGCAATCATCCACCTGTACGGCGCCGACCACGGAACCGTTACGCTCGGTGACTTTGATCGAGATAACGCCCTGGGTGGCACGCGACTTGGTCGGATACTCAGCCGCGGCGGTACGTTTACCGTAACCGTTTTGCGTCACCGTCAGGATCGCGCCTTCGCCGCGCGGAATAATCAGCGAGACGACGCTGTCGTTTTCCGCCAGCTTAATGCCGCGTACGCCGGTGGCGGTACGGCCCATGGCGCGAACGGCATCTTCTTTGAAGCGCACGACCTTGCCGGCCGCGGAGAACAGCATCACTTCGTCCTGACCAGAGGTCAGATCGACGCCGATCAGCTCATCGCCTTCGTTCAGGTTCACCGCGATAATGCCGGCGGAACGCGGACGACTGAACTCGGTCAGCGCGGTTTTCTTCACGGTACCGCTGGCGGTGGCCATAAAGACGTTGACGCCCTCTTCATACTCGCGGACCGGCAGGATAGCGGTGATACGCTCATCGGCTTCCAGCGGCAGCAGGTTGACGATCGGACGACCGCGCGCGCCGCGGCTGGCCTCCGGCAGCTGATAGACCTTCATCCAGTACAGACGACCGCGGCTTGAGAAGCAGAGGATGGTGTCATGGGTGTTGGCCACCAGCAGGCGGTCAATAAAGTCTTCTTCTTTAATGCGCGCTGCCGATTTGCCTTTACCGCCACGACGCTGTGCTTCGTAGTCGGTCAGCGGCTGATACTTCACATAGCCCTGATGCGATAGGGTGACCACCACGTCTTCCTGGTTGATCAGATCTTCGATGTTGATATCAGCGCTGTTGGCAGTGATTTCGGTACGACGTTCGTCGCCGAACTGGTCGCGGATCAGCTCCAGCTCTTCGCGAATCACTTCCATCAGACGGTCGGCGCTGCCGAGGATGTGCAGCAGTTCCGCGATCTGCTCCAGCAGCTCTTTATATTCGTCGAGCAGTTTTTCATGCTCAAGGCCGGTCAGTTTCTGCAGACGCAGATCCAGAATCGCCTGGGCCTGCTGCTCGGTCAGGTAGTATTTACCCTCGCGCACGCCGAACTCTGGCTCCAGCCATTCCGGACGCGCGGCGTCATCACCGGCACGCTCCAGCATCGCCGCGACGTTACCGAGATCCCACGCCTGGGCAACCAGCGCTGCTTTCGCTTCAGCCGGGGTCGGCGCGCGACGGATCAGTTCGATAATCGGGTCGATATTGGCCAGCGCCACGGCCAGCGCTTCGAGGATATGCGCGCGGTCACGGGCTTTACGCAGCTCGAAAATGGTGCGACGGGTCACCACTTCGCGGCGGTGGCGCACGAATGCGGCGATGATGTCTTTCAGGTTCATGATCTTCGGCTGGCCATGGTGCAGCGCAACCATGTTGATGCCGAAGGAGACCTGCAGCTGGGTCTGGGAATAGAGGTTGTTGAGCACCACTTCCCCTACCGCGTCGCGCTTCACTTCAATCACGATGCGCATCCCGTCTTTATCAGACTCGTCACGCAGCGCGCTGATGCCTTCCACGCGTTTTTCTTTTACCAGCTCGGCGATTTTCTCAATCAGGCGCGCTTTGTTCACCTGATAGGGAATTTCATGCACGATGATGGTTTCGCGGCCGGATTTCGCATCCACTTCCACTTCCGCGCGCGCGCGGATGTAGACTTTACCGCGACCGGTGCGGTAGGCCTCTTCAATGCCGCGACGGCCGTTGATAATGGCGGCGGTCGGGAAATCAGGGCCAGGAATATGCGCCATCAGCCCTTCAATGCTGATGTCTTCATCGTCGACATAGGCCAGACAGCCGTTGATCACTTCCGTCAGGTTATGCGGCGGTATGTTGGTGGCCATCCCGACGGCGATCCCGGAGGCGCCGTTTACCAGCAGGTTAGGAATTTTGGTCGGCATGACGTCCGGAATACGCTCCGTGCCGTCATAGTTGTCAACGAAATCGACCGTCTCTTTTTCAAGATCGGCCATCAGCTCATGAGCGATTTTCGCCAGACGAATTTCGGTATAACGCATCGCCGCAGCGGAGTCGCCGTCGATGGAACCAAAGTTACCCTGGCCGTCCACCAGCATGTAACGCAGCGAGAACGGCTGCGCCATACGCACGATGGTGTCGTATACCGCGGAGTCGCCGTGCGGGTGGTATTTACCGATTACGTCACCAACGACACGGGCTGATTTTTTATAGGCTTTGTTCCAGTCATTGCCCAATACGTTCATGGCGTAAAGTACGCGACGGTGTACCGGCTTCAGGCCATCTCGGACATCCGGCAGCGCACGGCCAACAATGACCGACATCGCATAATCCAGATAAGAGTTCTTAAGCTCTTCCTCAATGTTGACCGGTGTAATTTCTCTCGCAAGGTCGCTCATCTAACCGCTATCCCTCTACTGTATCCCGGATTCAAAGGTCGCAAATTATAACACAGCCGCGCTAAGAGAGGTAAAGCAATACGGTTTATTCATGGCGCGCTGCTGATATACTCGCAGGTCTGAACAGAAAAGGAGTAAAAGCGCCCATGAATGCCGAAAAAACGTCGGTAGCCCCTAACGTCGATCATGCTGAAATCGCCAAATTCGAAGCCGTCGCCTCGCGCTGGTGGGATCTGGAGGGCGAGTTCAAACCGCTCCACCGCATTAACCCCCTGCGGCTGGGCTATATCGCCGAACGCTCTGGCGGCCTGTTCGGTAAAAAAGTCCTCGATGTCGGCTGCGGCGGCGGCATCCTCGCCGAGAGCATGGCGCGCGAAGGCGCGACGGTCACCGGGCTGGACATGGGCGCCGAGCCGCTGCAGGTGGCGAAACTGCACGCCCTGGAGAGCGGAATTCAGGTGGAGTATGTTCAGGAAACGGTTGAAGAACATGCCGCGAAGCATCCGCAGCAGTATGACGTCGTCACCTGCATGGAGATGCTGGAGCACGTCCCTGACCCACAGTCGGTCGTCCACGCCTGCGCGCGGCTGGTGAAGCCTGGCGGCCAGGTCTTCTTCTCCACCATCAACCGTAACGGTAAAGCGTGGCTGATGGCGGTGGTCGGCGCGGAATATGTCATGAAGATGGTGCCCAAAGGCACTCATGATGTGAAAAAGTTTATCAAGCCGGCCGAACTGCTGGGCTGGGTAGATCAGACTTCTCTGAAAGAGCAGCATATCATCGGCCTGCATTACAATCCGTTGACCAACACCTTCAAGTTGGCGCCGGGGGTTGATGTTAACTATATGTTGCATACCAGCGCCAAAAAAGCGTGACGTCAGCACCTGCGCTTATGATGATTGCGCGGCATCAAGCCGCGTGATTATTTCTTCCGATGAAGAAATCAGCACTCGATCAAATTTTCATTTTTTTTTCTGTTTTATTGACTTCTTCTCCAGGCCTTATGCGACGTGGACTTGCGGATTATTACCCTTCCGCAACCTCAATTTAACGTCAAAATCAACCCTTGTACTCAAAAGATTCCTTACTAAAATACTCACCATATAGCGTTCCTTTTATCGACAACCCCCTACATATAGTATTTATCCACAGAGTTAGTCACAACGGCCTTCTGTGGATAAACGGGGGATATTTTCTTTCACGGACAGGTAAAATCCACATGAATCAGAGTCTGCTGGTGACAAAGCGCGACGGAACCACCGAGCGCATCAATCTCGACAAAATCCATCGCGTACTGGATTGGGCGGCAGAAGGACTGAATAACGTTTCGATTTCCCAGGTAGAGTTGCGCTCGCATATCCAGTTCTATGACGGCATTAAAACCGCGGACATCCACGAAACCATTATCAAAGCCGCTGCGGATCTGATCTCCCGCGAGGCGCCGGATTACCAGTACCTCGCCGCGCGTCTGGCGATTTTCCATTTGCGTAAAAAAGCCTTCGGCCAGTTTGAGCCGCCGGCGCTTTACGATCACGTGGTGAAGATGGTCGAGAAGGGTAAATACGATCATCATCTGCTGGAAGACTACACGGAAGAAGAGTTCCAGCAGATGGACGGTTTCCTCGACCACTGGCGCGACATGAACTTCTCCTACGCTGCCGTTAAGCAGCTGGAAGGCAAGTATCTGGTACAAAACCGCGTCACCGGCGAAATTTATGAGAGCGCGCAGTTCCTCTATATTCTGGTGGCTGCCTGCCTGTTCTCTAACTACCCGCGCGAAACGCGTCTGGACTACATCAAGCGTTTCTACGACGCGGTGTCGACCTTTAAAATCTCGCTGCCGACGCCGATCATGTCCGGCGTGCGTACCCCAACCCGTCAGTTCAGCTCCTGCGTGCTGATCGAGTGCGGCGACAGCCTGGACTCCATCAACGCTACCTCCAGCGCGATTGTGAAATACGTTTCCCAGCGCGCCGGCATCGGCATCAACGCCGGCCGCATTCGCGCGCTGGGCAGCCCGATCCGCGGCGGCGAAGCCTTCCACACCGGCTGCATTCCGTTCTACAAACATTTCCAGACCGCGGTGAAGTCCTGCTCGCAGGGCGGCGTACGCGGCGGCGCGGCGACCCTCTTCTACCCAATGTGGCATCTGGAAGTGGAAAGCCTGCTGGTGCTGAAAAACAACCGCGGGACCGACGCCAACCGCGTTCGTCACATGGACTACGGGGTGCAGATCAACAAGCTGATGTACACCCGTCTGCTGAAGGGCGGCGACATTACCCTGTTCAGCCCTTCCGACGTCCCGGGCCTGTATGACGCTTTCTTCGCCGATCAGGACGAATTTGAGCGCCTGTACACCCAGTACGAGCAGGACGACAGCATTCGCAAGCAGCGCATTAAAGCGGTTGAGCTGTTCTCGCTGATGATGCAGGAGCGCGCCTCCACCGGCCGCATCTACATCCAGAACGTCGACCACTGCAACACCCACAGCCCGTTCGATCCGGTGGTCGCCCCGGTGCGCCAGTCTAACCTGTGCCTGGAGATCGCCCTGCCGACTAAACCGCTGGAAGACGTCAACGACGAAAACGGCGAAATCGCGCTGTGCACCCTGTCGGCCTTCAACCTCGGGGCTATCGACAGCCTCGACGAGCTGGAAGAGCTGGCGGTGCTGGCGGTGCGTGCCCTGGACGCGCTGCTCGACTATCAGGATTACCCCATCCCGGCCGCCAAACGCGGCGCGATGGGCCGCCGTACGCTGGGCATCGGCGTGATCAATTTCGCTTACTATCTGGCGAAGCATGGCAAACGCTACTCCGACGGCAGCGCCAACAACCTGACCCACAAAACGTTCGAAGCGATTCAGTACTACCTGCTGAAGGCCTCCAACGAACTGGCTATCGAACAGGGCGCTTGCCCGTGGTTCAACGAAACCACCTATGCGCAGGGTATCCTGCCGATCGATACCTATAAAAAAGACCTGGACGGCATCGTCAGCGAAGCCCTGCACTACGACTGGGAAGCGCTTCGCGCGTCCATCAAAACCCACGGCCTGCGTAACTCCACGCTCTCCGCGCTGATGCCGTCCGAGACCTCGTCGCAGATCTCCAACGCCACCAACGGCATCGAGCCGCCGCGCGGCCACGTGAGTATTAAAGCGTCGAAGGATGGGATCCTGCGCCAGGTGGTGCCTGACTACGAAAACCTGCAGAACGCCTACGAACTGCTGTGGGAAATGCCGAACAACGACGGCTACCTGCAGCTGGTGGGTATCATGCAGAAGTTTATCGACCAGTCGATCTCTGCGAATACCAACTACGATCCGACGCGCTTCCCTTCCGGAAAAGTGCCGATGCAGCAGTTGCTGAAAGACCTGCTCAACGCCTATAAATTCGGCGTCAAAACGCTGTACTATCACAACACCCGTGATGGCGCTGAAGACGCTCAGGATGACCTGGCCCCGTCCATCCAGGACGACGGCTGCGAAAGCGGCGCTTGTAAGATCTAAGGTATTTTTGCCGGGTGGCGCTACGCTTACCCGGCCTACGATTTTGTAGGCCCGGCCAACGCATCGCCGCCGGGCAGTACAGTTCAACAGGACTCACTTCAATGGCATACACCACTTTTTCACAGACGAAAAACGATCAGCTGCTTGAGCCAATGTTTTTTGGCCAGCCGGTTAACGTGGCCCGCTACGATCAGCAAAAATACGATATCTTTGAAAAGCTGATTGAAAAACAGCTCTCCTTCTTCTGGCGCCCGGAAGAGGTTGACGTCTCCCGCGATCGCATTGACTACCAGGCGCTGCCGGAACATGAAAAACACATTTTCATCAGCAACCTGAAGTACCAGACGCTGCTCGACTCCATCCAGGGCCGCAGCCCGAACGTGGCGCTGCTGCCGCTGATCTCCATCCCGGAGCTGGAGACCTGGGTGGAAACCTGGGCCTTCTCCGAGACCATTCACTCGCGCTCGTACACCCATATCATCCGCAACATCGTCAACGACCCGGCGACCGTGTTCGACGATATCGTCACCAATGAGCAGATCCAGAAGCGTGCCGAGGGGATCTCCCACTATTACGATTCGTTGATCGAGATGACCAGCTACTGGCACCTGCTGGGCGAAGGCACCCACACCGTCAACGGCAAGACCGTGACCGTCAATCTGCGCGAGCTGAAAAAGAAACTCTATCTGTGCCTGATGAGCGTCAACGCCCTGGAAGCGATCCGCTTCTACGTCAGCTTCGCCTGCTCCTTCGCCTTTGCCGAGCGCAAACTGATGGAAGGCAACGCCAAAATTATCCGCCTGATCGCCCGCGATGAAGCGCTGCACCTGACCGGCACTCAGCATATGCTGAACCTGCTGCGCTCCGGCAGCGACGATCCGGAAATGGCGGAAATCGCCGAAGAGTGCAAGCAGGAGTGCTATGACCTGTTCGTGCTGGCGGCGCAGCAGGAGAAAGAGTGGGCGGACTACCTGTTCCGCGACGGCTCGATGATTGGCCTGAACAAAGATATTCTCTGCCAGTACGTCGAGTACATCACCAATATCCGCATGCAGGCGGTGGGTCTCGATCTGCCGTTCCAGACCCGTTCCAACCCGATCCCGTGGATCAACACCTGGCTGGTCTCCGACAACGTCCAGGTGGCGCCGCAGGAAGTAGAGGTCAGCTCTTACCTGGTCGGCCAGATCGACTCTGAAGTCGATGCCGACGACCTGAGCAACTTCCAGCTGTAATGAAGCGGATCTTCTTGAAAATCTCTGACACTCGCCTTGAGTGTCAGGATGAACACCCTTCCCTGTTGGCTGCTCTTGAATCGCATAATATCGACGTCGAGTATCAGTGCCGCGCAGGCTATTGCGGCTCCTGCCGCACTCGTCTGGTCTCCGGCCAGGTTGACTGGCTGACCGAGCCGCTGGCCTTTATCCAGCCGGGAGAAATTTTGCCCTGCTGCTGCCGGGCGAAGGGCGATATCGAAATTGAGATGTAATTTTTGTCGGGCGGCGTAACGCTTATGCGCCCGACAAAACTGCCGTTCACAGGCCGGGTAAACCCGGCTTTTTACTGCTTAGCGTCCAGAAACTGCACCGCTTTATCCGGGAAATCGGTAAACAAGCCATCGACGTCCGCCTGGCGATACAGCCGGTCATAGAGCTGATTGACGTTGCTGGCGTACTCCGGCAGCTGATCCGCGCGCACGGTATACGGATGCACCTGCAGATGGCTGGCGTGCGCCTCCTTCACCATCGCCGTCAGCTTCACCGCCCCCGGCTTTGAGCCTTCCGCCACCAGCATATGATAATCCGGACCAATGCCGTCGGCGTACTGCGCAATCTGCGCCATGGCCCCCGGCTTGAACATCCAGTCATAGTTGTAGTTCACCCACTTGCCGTCAGCCTGCCGCTGCTGGGTTTCATTCCAGTCGGTATAGGCGATAAGCTGCACCAGCTTGAGATCCATGCCCATCTTCGGCTCCAGGTCATGCTTAATACGCTTGAGCTCATTGGCGTCAAAGCACTGCAGATAGACCTTATCCTGCTTGCTGGTGTAGCCATATTCTTTCAGCACTTTCAGCGTGCTGGCGGCAATATCTTTGCCTTCCTGATGGTGGAACCACGGCGCTTTGATTTCCGGGTAAATACCGATGTTTTTGCCGGTGGAATGATTCAGCCCCTGGACAAACTCAATCTCTTCTTCAAAGGTATGAATGCGGAAATCGGATTTGCCCATCGGGAAACGCCCGGGATAGGTTTGCACATTCTTGCCGTCTTTCGGCTCAAAGCCTTCGGTAAACGTCAGCGACTTGATCTCGGCCAGGGTAAAGTCGATGGCGTAAAAACGGCCATCTTGACGCGCCCGCTGCGGGAAGCGCTGAGCGACGTCGGTCACCCGATCCAGATAGTGGTCGTGCAACACCACCAGTCGGTCGTCTTTGGTCATCACCAGGTCTTGCTCAAGGTAATCCGCCCCCTGAGCGTAAGCCATCGCTTTCGCCGGCAGGGTATGTTCAGGCAGATAACCGCTGGCGCCCCGGTGGGCGATAACCATTTTATCCGCCGCTGTCGCGCTGAAGCACAGCGCCGAACTGGCCAACATCATGCCGCTCATTAGCGCGGTGAGTTTCATGTTCATCGCCGCTCCTTAGGCTTGCTTCAGCTGTTGATGATGGCGGCGTTCACCGAGCATCACGATAACCAGCAGGACAACCGCCAGCACGCTGCCGCCGATCATCACCATAAAGCCGCCGTCCCAGCCGAAGAAATCGACGGTGTAGCCGACGATGGCGCTCGCGGCCACGGAACCGCCGAGGTAACCGAACAGGCCGGTGAAGCCTGCGGCGGTGCCGGCGGCTTTCTTCGGCGCCAGCTCCAGCGCATGCAGGCCAATCAGCATCACCGGGCCGTAGATCAGGAAGCCGATAATAATCATACAGGCCATATCGACGCCCGGGTTACCCGGCGGGTTCAGCCAGTACACGACGGTGGCGATGGTGACCAGGGTCATAAAGAACACGCCGGTGGCGCCGCGGTTGCCTTTAAACACTTTATCCGACATCCAACCGCACAGCAGGGTGCCCGGGATCCCCGCGTACTCGTACAGGAAGTAGGCCCAGGAGGATTTATCCAGCGCGAAGTGCTTCACCTCTTTCAGGTAGGTCGGCGACCAGTCGAGAATGCCGTAGCGCAGCAGATAAACGAAGACGTTGGCGACCGCGATGTACCACAGCAGCTTGTTCGGCAGAATGTACTGCATAAAGATCTGCTTCGCCGTCAGCTCTTGTTCATGCTCTTCGCTGTAATCGTCCGGGTAGTCGTTTTTATACTCTTCGATCGGCGGCAGGCCGCAGGATTGCGGCGTATCGCGCATCATCGCGAAGGCGAAAATCGCCAGCAGAATAGCGCCGAAAGCCGGCATATAGAGCGCCGCATGCCAGTCGTTAAACCAGGCCATACCCAACAGGAACAGCAGCGGCGGAATCCCCCCGCCGACGTTATGCGCGCAGTTCCACACTGAAACAATTCCGCCGCGCTCTTTCTGCGACCACCAGTGGACCATGGTACGGCCGCACGGCGGCCAGCCCATTCCCTGGAACCAGCCGCAGAGGAACAGCAGTACGAACATGATCATGATGCTCGAGGTGGCCCACGGTACGAAGCCCATCACCAGCATCACCAGCGCGGCGAGGATCAGCCCCGCCGGCAGGAAAATGCGCGGATTCGAACGGTCAGAGACCGATCCCATGATGAATTTCGAAAATCCGTAGGCAATGGAGATGCCGGAAAGGGCGAAACCGAGATCGCCGCGGGAGAAACCTTGCTCGATAAGATAGGGCATCGCCAGGGCAAAGTTCTTACGAACCAGATAGTAAGCGGCATAACCAAAGAAGATGCCGATAAAAATCTGCCAGCGTAACCGACGATAGAGCGGGTCGATCTCCGCGGCTGGCAAACGCGCTTTATGCGCGGCGGGTTTAAAAATACTTAACATATCAGCCTCCGTGGCCCTTGCTGTTTTTTACTGACGTCACGACAACAATCCCAGATTAATCACCAACTTCGAATCTGGCCGCGATGGTAGGCAATACGTAGAGCTGATACTGTGAAACATCGCACAATTTGTTACAGAAATATGACAAAAGGTTCCAATGTGAGCACAAAATCACATAATGCGCTCAAATAACGCGCGAATATGCTCGAAATCAAACAATAACCTTATTGATTGTGGCTAAATGGCGGTAAACGAAAGCAGAGGAGCTGAAGATGACGGGACGTCTTGATAGCGAGGTCATCATCATCGGCGGCGGAGCAACCGGCGCCGGCATCGCCCGCGACTGCGCCCGACGCGGATTACGTACAGTGCTCATTGAGCGCCATGATATCGCCACCGGGGCCACCGGCCGTAATCATGGGCTGTTGCACAGCGGCGCCCGCTATGCGGTGACCGACAACGAATCCGCCCGCGAATGCATCAGTGAGAACCGCATCCTGCGCCGCATCTCCCGTCACTGTATCGAACCGGCCGGCGGTCTGTTCATTACTCTGCCTGAAGACGATCTGGCCTGGCAGCAGACCTTTATCGCCGCCTGCCAGCAGGCTGGCATAGAGGCCACGCCGCTTTCTGCGCAGGAGGCGCTGCGCCGCGAGCCCGCCGTCAACCCGACGCTGCTGGGGGCGGTGCAGGTCCCGGATGGCACCATTGACCCGTTTCGCCTCACCGCGGCCAATATGCTCGACGCCCGCGAACACGGCGCGCAGATCCTCACCGGCTGCGAAGTGACTGGCCTGCTGCGCCAGGGCGACCGCGTCTGTGGCGTCCAGGTATACGATCGTCAGCTTCACCAGACCCGCGCCCTGTACGCCGGGGTAGTGGTCAATGCCGCCGGGATCTGGGGGCAGCGCATTGCGGAATATGCCGACCTGCGCATCACCATGTTTCCGGCGAAGGGATCGCTGTTGATCCTTGACCACCGGATTAACAACCTGGTGATCAACCGCTGCCGTAAGCCGGCCGATGCCGATATTCTGGTGCCCGGGGATACCATCTCGCTGATCGGTACCACCTCGATGCATATTCCTTATGACGAAATTGACGACAACCGGGTAACGACCGCGGAAGTCGAAACCCTGCTGCGCGAAGGTGAAAAGCTGGCGCCGGTCATGGGCCGCACCCGGATCCTCCGCGCCTACTCCGGCGTGCGCCCGCTGGTGGCCAGCGACAACGATCCCAGCGGACGCAGCGTCAGCCGCGGCATCGTCCTGCTCGACCATGCTCAGCGCGACGGCATGGAAGGCTTCATTACCATCACCGGCGGCAAGCTGATGACCTATCGCCTGATGGCCGAGTGGGCCACCGACGCCGTCTGTCGTAAACTGGGCAACACCACCCCCTGTTCCACGGCCGAGAGCCCGCTGCCCGGGTCGCAGGAGCCGACGGAAAGCACCCTGCGAAAAATTATCTCCCTGCCGGGCCCGCTGCGCGGCTCTGCTGTCTACCGCCATGGCGATCGCACGCCGGCCTGGCTTGGCGACAGCCGCCAGCACCGTAGTCTGGTCTGCGAATGCGAAGCCGTCACCGCTGGTGAAGTGAAATACGCGGTGGAAAATCTGGCGGTCCACACCCTGCTCGACCTGCGCCGCCGTACCCGGATTGGCATGGGGACCTGCCAGGGGGAACTCTGCGCCTGCCGCGCCGCCGGTCTGCTGCAGCGCTTTAACGTCACCACCCCCGCGCAGTCGTTGACCCAGCTGTCGGCGTTTCTCAATGAGCGCTGGAAGGGCGTGCAGCCCATCGCCTGGGGCGACGCGCTGCGCGAAAGCGAATTCACCCGCTGGGTCTACCTCGGCCTGTGCGGACTACCACAGGAGCATCAGGATGAAATTTGACTGCGCGATTATCGGCGGCGGACTGGCCGGCCTGCTGTGCGGTCTGACGCTGAATCAGTCCGGCCTGCGCAGCGTTATCATCAGCCGCGGGCAAAGCGCACTGCATTTTTCCTCCGCGTCGTTAGATCTGCTCTCGGCGCTGCCGAACGGCGATAACGTCACTGACCTCACGCAAGGTCTGCAGCAGCTCGCTGAACTGCTTCCTGAGCACCCTTATTCCCGGCTCGGCGCCGGGGCGGTGCTCGAATACGCAAAACAGACTGAAGCTTTGCTGGCCGCCTGCGGCGCGGTGATGCAGGGCGACGCGCACCGCCCGCACCGGCGGGTAACGCCGCTGGGGACGCTGCGCGCGGCGTGGCTATCGCCGCAGGAGGTTCCTGTCGCGCCACTCCCCCGACAGGGGGTCTGCCTGGTGGGGATCAGCGGCTTTGCCGATTTTCAGCCGCATCTCGCCGCCGCCGCGCTCGGGCAAACCGGCGTCACCGCCGTAGCGGCGGAAATCGAGTTACCGCTGCTGGATGTTTTACGTGACAACCCCACCGAGTTTCGCGCCGCCAATATCGCCCGCCTCCTCGACGATGAAAACCACTGGCCTGCCCTGCATGCGGCGCTGCTGCCGCTGGCGCAACAGCATGAGCTGCTGATCATGCCCGCCTGCTTTGGCCTCGCCGACGATCGCCTGTACCACTGGCTGCAGGCGCGCCTGCCCTGCCCGCTGCGTCTGCTGCCGACGCTGCCGCCTTCGGTTCCCGGGATGCGCCTGCACAGTTTGCTGCAGCGGCAGTTTATTCGCGGCGGCGGCACCTGGCTTGCCGGCGATGAAGTGGTGAACATCAGCCATCGACAGGGCGCCGTCGAGGCTGTCTGGACGCGAAATCACGGCGATATTGCGCTGCGTCCGCGTTTTACCGTGCTGGCCAGCGGCAGCTTTTTCAGTAACGGTCTTGTCGCCACGCGGGATAGCGTGCGCGAACCCATTCTCGGTCTCGATCTACAGCAGACCCTGCCGCGCGACGACTGGTACCAGCGCGACTTCTTTGCCTCCCAGCCGTGGCAACGCTTCGGGGTGAAAACCGATGCCCTGCTGCGCCCCATGCTGGGCGGGCAGCCGTTCAGCAATCTTTTCGCCATCGGTTCGCTGCTCGGCGGGTTCGATGCCATTCAGCTCGGCTGCGGCGGCGGGGTCTGCGCCGTCACCGCACTGCACGCCGCCAGACAGATCCACGCCCTCGCCGGAGGCCGACCATGAACGATACCCGTTTTGAAAGCTGCATTAAGTGCACGGTCTGTACCACCACCTGTCCGGTCAGCCGGGTCAATCCGCGCTATCCCGGGCCGAAACAGGCGGGGCCGGACGGCGAACGCCTGCGCCTGAAGGATGGCGCGCTGTACGATGAGGCGCTCAAGTACTGCATTAACTGCAAGCGCTGTGAGGTCGCCTGCCCGTCGGATGTGAAAATTGGCGATATCATTCAGCGCGCCCGGGCACAGTATGGTCAGCAAAAACCGACCCTGCGCGACGCTATTCTCAGCCATACCGACCTGATGGGCACCCTTTCCACCCCCTTTGCCCCACTGGTAAACGCCACCACCGGCTTAAAACCGGTGCGCCGCCTGCTCGACGCGGCGCTCAATATCGATCATCGCCGCACGCTGCCCAAATATGGCTTCGGTACCTTCCGCCGCGCTTACCGCCAGCTCGCGGCCAGACAGGCGCAGTACCCTGAGCAGGTGGCCTTCTTTCATGGTTGCTACGTCAACTATAACCACCCGCAGCTGGGCAAGGATCTGATTCGCGTCGTCAATGCGCTGGGCACCGGCGTGCAGTTGTTATCAAGGGAAAAATGCTGCGGCGTGCCGCTGATCGCCAACGGCTTTTTTGACAAAGCGCGTAAGCAGGCGCAGAGCAACGTCGCCGCGATGCGGGAAAACGCGCTGCCGATCATCGCCACCTCCTCGACCTGCACCTTTACGCTGCGCGATGAATACCCGCACCTCCTTGATATCGACAACAGCGATCTCCGCGACCGGGTGGAGCTGGCCACTCGCTGGATCTGGAAACAACTGGATAGTGGCAAAACGCTGCCGCTGCGCCCGCTGCCGCTGAAGGTGGTCTATCACACGCCGTGCCATATGGAGAAAATGGGCTGGTCGCTGTATACCCTCGAACTGCTGCGGCTGATCCCTGGCCTGCAGCTGGAAGTGCTGGATTCGCAGTGCTGCGGCATCGCCGGCACCTACGGGTTTAAGACTGAGAATTACGCGGTATCCCAGGCTATCGGCGCCCCCCTGTTCCGTCAGATTGAGGAGAGCGGCGCCGACATCGTCGTCACCGACTGCGAGACCTGTAAATGGCAGATAGAAATGTCCACCAGCAAACGCTGCGAACATCCGCTGACGGTGCTGGCGCAGGCGCTCGCCTGAGTCCGGCGCCAGCCTGCGCCGTCAATAGCTCGCTTTCTCCTGCGGCTGAGCGCTGGCGGATTTAAACATCGCCAGCCGGCGGTCCAGCGCCTGGGTGTACAGCATGGTATCGACCCCGACGGCGACGAAATTGGCCCCCCAGGCGAGACATTTTTCCGCCATCGCCGGGTCGACCGCCAGAAATCCGGCCGCTTTTCCCGCCGCGCGAATGCGCCGGATGCTCTGCTCAATCACCCGCTGCACGTCAGGATGGCCAGCATCGTCCGGGTGTCCCAGCGAAGCGGAGAGATCCGCCGGCCCGATAAACACCCCGTCAATGCCCTCCACCTCGAGGATAGCGTCCAGATTTTCCAGCGCGGTTCGGCTCTCCACCTGAATCAGCAGACAGAGTTCGTCATTCGCCTGCGCCATATAATTCTCCACTCTGCCCCAGCGCGCCGCCCGGGCCACGCCGGCGCCAACGCCGCGGCTACCGACGGGAGGATAACGGGTTGCCGAGACGACTTCCCGCGCCTGCTCGGCGGTATCGACCATCGGCACCAGCAACGTTCTGGCGCCAATATCCAGCACCTGTTTTATCAGGCTGCGGCTGCCCTCCACCGGACGGATCACCGGCTGACTGGCGTAAGGGGCGATGGCCTGGAGCTGATGATAAAGGTCCTGAATAGTGTTCGGGGCATGCTCGCCGTCGATCAGCAGCCAGTCATATCCGGAAGTGGCGGCAATCTCCGCCAGATAGGAGGAGGTCGAGCTCAGCCACAGGCCTATTTGCGTCTCACCGCGTAATAATCCACGTTTGAAGGGGTTTGATAACAGTGCGTTCATAGCGATTCCTTTAATCAATGCTGTACGCCGCCGCGCTGAGGAACCGCGCGGGTGAGGCTTAATGAGAAGATGATGATCACCCCGATGATGGCCACGCCGGCCAGGGTTAACAGTCCAGCGGCGCTGCTGGCGAACAGCGTTTCGGCCTGCACGCGAACGATCGGCGCCAGAAAGCCGCCGATGGCGCCAAACAGGTTAACGAAGCCAATCCCGGCGGCCAGCGCCGTGCCGGAGAGCAGCTGCGTCGGCATCGTCCAGAAGACCGGCTGCACGGCAATCACCCCAACCGCCGCCACGCACAGCGCGATGATAGCCAGCACCGGCGCCACCAGCCCGGAAACCGCAATCCCGACCGCTGCCGCCAGCAGCGTCAGCGCGGCAATATTGCGCCGCTCGCCGGTACGATCGGAGTAGCGAGGGATAAGCCAGGTACCGAACAGCGCCGCCACCCACGGAATAGCCGTCACCACCGAGGCAATGAAGCCGACTTTGGTGCCCAACAGCGCGGCGACCTGAGTGGGCAGGAAGAAAATCAGGCCATAGACCGCCACCTGAATGGTCATGTAGATCAGCGCCAGCTGCCAGACCCGCCCGTTACGCAGCGCATCGGACAGACGCGAGGTGACCTTTTTCTCCTCCTCTCGCGCCAGCTCGCTTATCAGGGCCTGTTTCTCCGCCGCGCTCAGGAAGCGGGCATGCTGCGGCGAATCGTCCAGCCAGAAGAAGGTGAACGCTCCTGCGGCGACGGCGAGCAGGCCTTCAATCACAAACATCCAGAACCAGCCGGGATGGCCCATAAACCCATGCATCTCCAGCAGCGCGCCGGATAAAGGCGAACCGAGGGTCAGCGCCAGCGGCGCCCCCATATAAAAAAGCCCCATAATGCTGGCGCGGTTTTGCTGGGGAAACCACTGAGACGTGAGGTAGATCATTCCGGGGAAGAAGCCCGCCTCCGCCGCGCCCAGCAGGGTACGTACCAGCAGGAATTTCGCTTCCGTATCCGCCCACGCCATCGCCGCCGACAGCACGCCCCACAGTAGCGTGGTGCAGCCGATCCATTTTCTGGCGCCAAATTTGCGCATCAGCAGGTTGGCCGGCACCCCAAGAAAGGCATAGACCACAAAGAAAATCCCCGCCCCCAGCGCATAGGCTTCGTTGCTGAGGCCAGTGTCCAGCTGGTAGGTCTCTTTGGCGAAACCGATATTCGAACGGTCAAGAAACGCCAGCACGTACAGCGCCAGCATAAAGGGGATTAAGCGGGCGCGGTTTTTCTTCACCACGCTCTCCAGCAGAGTGTTGCTCATCATAATATCCTCAGGCGTGGGCCGCCGGGCGGCCCGGGGGATCAGTGTTGATAAGGACGTTTCAGGTTGCAGTCGCGATTGAGCTCGACGCCAAAGCCGGGTTTATCCAGTACCGATTTATGAATCCGCCCCCTCTCCGGCACCGGCTCGCCGAGCAGGATCGGGTCGAACTGCGGACGCAGCGTGGCGCAGTCAGGACTGGTCATCAGAAACTCGCTGAATGGCGTGTTGGTGAAAGTGATCACCGCATGATGTGAGTAAACCGACGAGCCGTGCGGCACCACCAGCTGCCCGCGCGCTTTAGCAATAGCCGCTATCTCCACCAGCGTGGTTAAGCCGCCGCACCAGCCGACGTCGGGCTGCATAATATCGATTCCGGTCTCCGACAGGGTGCGGAAGGACTGCAGGGTGCCGTGGTGCTCGCCGCTGGTCACCATCATCCCGGCCGGCGCCTGGCGCTTCAGCTCGCGATAACCTTCATACTGCTGCGGCGGCAGGCACTCCTCGATCCACTTGAGGTTGTAAGGGGCGCAGGCATGGGCAAGTTTGGTGGCATAGTTAACGTCCTGGCTCATCCAGCAGTCCAGCATTAACCAGAAATCCGGGCCGCATTTTTCGCGCATGTCCGCCACCATGGCGACGTCTTTGCGGATCCCGGCGTCGCCATCGTGCGGGCCCCAGTGGGTGGGCATTTTGCCGCCGATAAAGCCCATCTCCTGCGCCAGATCCGGACGAGCGCCGGTGGCATAGAACTGGATTTCGTCACGCACCGCTCCGCCCAGCAGTTTGTAGACCGGCAGGCCAACCACTTTCCCGAACAGATCCCACAGCGCGAGGTCGACACAGGAGATAGTGTTCATCACCAGACCGCCGGATCCTGCGTAGTAAAGGGTGGCGTTGAGCATCTGGTCGTGGATCAGTTTGATATCGCTGACGCATTTGCCTTCGATAAAGCGGTTGAGATGTTTTTCCACGATAAAGCAGCCCATCTCTCCGGCCGTCGACACGGCAAAGCCGGTCTGCCCGTTGTCGGCTTCAACTTCCACAATCAGCGTGCCCAGCACGTTGATGCCAAACGACTGGCGGGACTGCTCATACTGTTTGTATTTGCTCATCGGGGTGGCGATATGATCGTCAATCCAGTGGTTAGCCCCCTGATCGTGGTAATCGCCGCCGCCGGCGCCCTGCTCTGCGGTGGCGCCGCCGGTAAACCAGGCGCGGACGTGTTTAATTTTCGGTAGGGTCATGGTGTTCTCCTTATGATGAGGCGAGTTGTTCAAAGGGGCTTTTCCACCCCAGCAGTCGTGAAATATCTTTCGCGCAGGCAATCGCCTTACCGGCAAGGTAATCGCGATTGTCTTCATTGATTTGCAGACGGGTACCCACCACCGAGATGGCGGCGGTCAGGTCGTTATTGGCGTTAAAAACCGGGGCGGCCACGCAGCGCACGTCCGGATAGTCCTCGCCATTATCAAAGCTCCAACCCCGGGCGCGGATCCGCCCCAGCTCCTCCCGCAGCTGTTGAGCATTGCTGATGGTCGTTGGCGTAGCCCGCTCCCACTGCAGTTCATCGATAATCGATGCCTGAACCCCGGCGGGCTGCCAGGCCAGCAAACATTTGCCGATCCCGGAGCGGTAAAGCGACAGGCTCTTTCCTTCGTGCGAACGCACGCTAATGGTGGCGGGTGATTCAATTTTCAGAATGTAGTAGGCGTTACCGTGATCGATAATGCCCAGATGGCAGAGCAGGCCGCACTCATCCATCAGCCGGGTCAGGCGCGGCCGCGCCAGCTCGCGCAGGTCCATTTTGCTTAGCGCCTGCCCGGCCAGCTCCACCAGTTTGGTCCACAGGCAGTAGTTATCCTGATTATCCATACTGATGAAGCGCTGCTTTTTCAGCTCGCCCAGCAGCAGATAAACCGTGCTTTTCGGGATCCCCAGCTCCGCTATTATCGTCGCCGCGCTGCAGGGTCCGATGCGGCCAATTAAATTGAGGATCTCAATCGCGCGGGTCAGCGCCGGGACTTTCGTTGATTCCAACATACTGGACTCCAATCCTGAATACTGGAATCAGTGTTGCGGTTGTCCGGGCGGTAAAGTGTGAGCGACATCGCGGGGCAATCGCTTTCCCGTATGCTGGACCGTTCGCAGCGGAAAATTGCGACTTAACGCACAGAATTTTTTCAGGAGAGTACAACAGGCTGGACAACCGGCGCCCGGGAGAAGCCCGCGCGCCGGGAAACGACTTACATTGAGAGGGAATCCACCACGTTAATCCAGCCATGTTCACTGGCCAGCGGTTGGCCATTCAGCCAGCGACGCAGCAGGTTTAATGCCATCATGGCGCAGACTTCCTGGCGTACCGCCAGGCTGTGGCGGGTGACGCTAAACTTCACCCGCAGCGCGAAGGTGCCGTCGGGGGTGGCCAGGGCCACGTTAAGATGATCGTTTTCCTGGCCGCTCACCGCCAGGGCGAGGCCGGCAAAATGGTTAATGCGCCGCTCGGCCGCCCAGCGGGCCGCCTGCGCCAGCGTCTCCTCCTGCGCCGGGACCACTTCGCTGGCCAGCAGCGGCGCGCCGGCGCGGGACAGCTGGAGCGCCAGCAGACCGCCGGTAAACTGCTCGCTGAGCGTCAGGCTCAGCTGCCGCTCCTGCAGGCAGCGTGCAATCTGCGCCGGTAACCCTTCAGTGCCTTCGAAAATCAGGCTGTCGCCAGCCACTTTACGCACTTCCGGCCACAGGGCCAGCATGGCGTCACGCTGCTCAGCCGGTCCGGTCAGCTTCAGCTCAATGATCGGCATCGACGAGCGGTAGCCCATCACTACGCCAGGCGGTAACGTCAGCGGATTGAGGTTTTGCGCCAGCTCGCTTTCCGAGCGGCCAAAAGTGGTCAGCCGCAGGCATACCGGCGGTTCCGGCAGCGTAAAGCGCTGGCGCAGGCGCGGTAAAATCTCCTGCTCGACCATCACTTTGAATTCAGAGGGAACGCCGGGGGTGAAAAACATCAGGCAGCGATTGAGCTGGATGGCAAAGCCGCAGGCCGTGCCCACCGGGTTATTGATCATCTCGGCGCTGGCGGGGATTTCCGCCTGCTTACGGTTGCTTTCCGCCATCGGCCGCCCGCGTTCAGCAAAGAAGCGGGTCATGGTTTCCAGCCACTCCGGATGCAAAATAAGCCCTTCGCCTTTCGCGGTGGCCGCGGCCAGCGCGCTCAGGTCGTCGCTGGTTGGGCCGAGGCCGCCATTGACGATCAGCACATCCGCCTGTTCGCTGCGTTCGCGCAGAATCGCCACCAGCGCATCGAGATCGTCGCCGACGGTATTACGGCGCGTTAATGGTAAACCCTGATTAAAAAAGAAATCCGCCAGCCATGCTGCATTGGTGTCAACGATTTGACCATGCAACACTTCATCGCCAGTGGACAGCATTTCCACATTCAACATTGCTCACTCCTTGCCTGCCAGGTGGCAAATACTATAACGCAAAGCGGGAGGCTGACGAGGAGGAAAATCTGGCGCGGCAAGAAGAGACCGCGCCGGAGGAGATTAGAAGCTGGCGCTGGCGCCGATGTACGGGCCGTCGGCGATGGTGTTATCGCGGTTGCCATCTTTGCCCGCCAGGTTCAGATAGCGATAGCCTGCCTGGATGCTGAGCGGACGCATAATGGTCCAGCTGGCGCCGACGTTGGCTTCCTGATAGCTGTCAATGCCGCTGGAGAGGGAATCTGGAGAGTAATAGTAGTCGCCATACAGACGGAAGCTGTCGCCGATTTTCCACTGCAGGCCGCCGCCGACCGCGGCCGCATAACCTTCATCACCCTGTTTCGGGTTGGTGTATACCCCTTTACCGCCCACGGTCGCCAGGAACGGCCCCAGCGGAATATTCAGGCCCAGGCCTAAACCCGCGGCGTCGCCATCGTTATCGCTGTGCAGCCAGTTACCCGAAACAGCCAGACCGGTGGACTCGGTGCCGAAGCCGACCCCAAGGTTGGTGTAATGCTCGCCTGCTTCGCCGGTAACGCTGATCGCATGGGCCGCCGAAGAGACCAGCATGACGCCAGCCAGCGCCATAAAAATGCTTTTTTTCATTATTTACTCTATCCAGAAAATTAAAATCAAAGAAGTCCCGAAAAAACCTGAAAATTCTACTGCGCACTCGTCAGGAATCAATGACCTGACGAAATGATTTTTCACAAGAGTGTAACCAGTTGCGTCTTTTTACAGCAATACCGCCGCGCATTTGCGAAAGAATGTAAATTTCACCGCATTCATATTCAGTAGAATTATATTTAATTAGGTTGTATTGATTGAATAAATCTATATTTACCTGCGCAATCGCCATTGCGCAGGCTGTTTGAAGGAAGCAGAAAAATTAATGGGCGAGCAGGGCCAGGCGCTCCGGCGCAAGCCCCGTCAGCTTCGCCACCAGCGCCAGATCAAGCCCGTTTTCCAGCATCGCCTTGGCAATACGTTGCGCAGCCAATTGTTCTCCCTGTTCAAGACCTTGCTGCAGGCCCTGCTGATGGCCGCGTTGTTCCAGAAACTGGGCAATGTTCATTAGCGTCTCCTTATGCAGCCGTCTGGGGACATTTTGCGCAAGATTACGTAAAAAGGCGACCGGATCGGCGGCATTTCCTGCCTGTAATAAATAGTGAAGCAGCGTCCTGAGCTGTCTGCGGCTAGTGTATCCCAGCGCCAACAGGCTGGCTAGTTGCTCCTGCAGTTCCATCATATCGCGTTGCCGGATATGCTTTTGCAGCAACTCAAGCATCGCGACCCGTCGGTGCTGCATTATTGTATCGTCAGGAAGCACCGTGATATCGATTAAGTGAAAATCCTGATTGTATACTTGCCGCGCGGTTTGCGGATGAGCAAATCCTTCCAGCCAGCACATGGGATACGGCCAGGGCGAGACTTGCCCATGATAAAAAAGCAGCGGGATCACCAATGGCAGTTGCGTATGTCCTTTATCCAAATGGCGCTGCATCGCTGCTATCGCATAACGCATCAGGCGAAATGCCATATGACGGTCCGCAGAGCTTTGATGTTCGATAAGCAGATAGATATATCCGTCCCCCGCCTGGGTTTGCAGCGAGTAAAGAATATCGGAATGGCTGGCGCGCAGGTCTTCATCGATAAAACTTCCGGACTCCAACTGCAGCGTTTGCAGATTGCATAATTCTCGCAAATGTTCAGGAAGGTGAATGTCCAGAAAATCCCGCGCCGTCGCCCGATGCGACAGGAGGTGTTTAAACACGGCGTCATGTGGGGAATGGGTGGTCCTTTCCATGGTGGCTCTCCATACGATAATTTTCGCTTAACTTATCACTCTGTAAAGCCAGCGCCGTATTTCCCTTGCGGTTTGCCGAGGCGCCTCGCAAACTGTTTCCTCGATACCCGGCCCGACTTACTGCGAAGGAGAAAAATCATGCGTCAAAGGACGATTGTTTGCCCGCTAATCCAAAATGATGGCCATTACCTGTTGTGCAAGATGGCTGCTGACCGCGGCGTTTTTCCCGGACAATGGGCCTTGTCCGGCGGCGGCGTGGAGCCGGGGGAAAGTATTGAAGAGGCGCTGCGACGCGAAGTCCGCGAGGAGCTTGGCGAAAAACTGCAGTTGACCCGTATCACGCCATGGAGCTTCCGCGACGATACCCGCGTGAAAACCTATCCCGACGGGCGCCAGGAAACGATCTATATGATCTATCTGATCTTCGACTGCGTTAGCGCCAATCGCGACGTAACGATCAACGAGGAGTTTGACGATTACGCCTGGGTGAAAGCGGATGAGCTTAAAAACTACGATCTCAATGCCGCCACCCGCCTCACCCTGAGCATGAAGGGGCTACTCTGACGCCACGGTCAGCAGGCGCAGCGTCGCCTTCAGTCCGCCCAGGCTTTCGCTGCGCAAAAGCTGCAGGTGGCTACGATGCAAACGTGCGATATCGTTAACCAGCGCCAGGCCCAGCCCGGCGCCGGGAATCGCGCCCGCGTTATTGAGGCGGCGAAACGGCATCAGCGCCTGGTGTACCTGCTGGTCGTCAATTCCCGGACCGCTGTCTTCCACGCTGAGCAACACGGCGTCGCCGTCGCGATGCAGGCTAAGCGTGACCGTTCCATATTCCGGGGTATAGCGAATGGCATTGTCGAGCAGGTTAGCGCACAGCTCCCCCAGCAGAACGCTATCGCCTGCCACATATACCGCCGACTGCTCGCCCTCGTAGCCAAGATCGATATGTTTGCTCCGCGCTTGCGCGATACGTGAAAAGCAGCTGTTGCACACAATCTCCGGCAAGTTAATCACCGCAAACGCCTGCTCCCGCTGTTTTACCGTCGCCAGCTGCAGCAACCGCTCCGTTAACAAGACCGTATCGTCCAGCGTGGCGCGCATCGCCTGCAGACTTTCGCGCCACAGTTGCGGATCGTCGCTGGCCAGGGCTACCGAAGCCTGCGTTTTCAGCACCGCCAGCGGTGTTTTCAGCTGATGGGACGCATCGGCGCTGAAGCGCTCCTGGCGGGAGATCATCACCCGCAGGCGGTCGATATAGCGGTTGAACGCGACAATCAGCAGCCGCGTTTCCGACCAGGGCAGCAGCTCCGGCAGCGGCGTCAGCAGACCGGGTTCACGGCGCACCATCAGCGCGGAGAGCTGACGCATGGGCCGCAGCACGCGGCGCAGCAGCCAGGCTGCCAGCACCAGCGTCAACAGGACCAGTAACCCCTGCGACACCCAGGATGAGAAGAGTAATTGTCCGGCCAGCCAGCGGCGGGACTGCAGCGTTTCGGCAATATATATCTCCGCCATGCCAACGATGCCGCCTTCGTTGATGGGCTGCAGCAGGCGCGCCACGCGGATTGCCTGACCGCGATATTCGGTATGATAAAACCACGCCAGCGCCGGATAGAGCTGAGTTCGCGAGGTGGAGGGCGGCATCGCGGGCAGATCGTCATAGCCGGAAATGACCTTCCCCTGCGGGTCGAGCACCTTGTAATAGAGACGATCGTTCATATTGAGCTCGAAGCTGTCCAGCACCACCCAGGGCACATTCACCTCCAGTTGCCCTCCGCGAACCACCAGCTGCTCGGCCACCGTCCGCGCCGACGACAGCAGGGTACGATCGTAGGCTTGCGTCGCCGCCTGCAGCGCGCTGACGTAGCTGTTAAACGCGGAGAGTCCCCACAGCAGGACCAGCGGCAGGCCGAGAAACAGCAACAGTTGGGCATAGAGCGATTGCGGCTTACTCCATCTCATGGCGCTCGCACTCAAGCAGATAGCCTAAACCGCGCAGGGTGGTTATACGCACATTGCTCGCCTGAAGTTTCTTGCGCAGACGGTGAATGTAGAGTTCGATGCTTTCCGGACTGACGTCATCGCTGAGGCTGAACACCTGTTCGAACAGCTGCTGACGGGAAACCGGGCGAGTGCGGCGAAACATCAGCACCTTCAATAGCGCCAGCTCGCGCGGCGTCAGAGACAACATCTGGCCGCGGAGTAAAAAATAGCCTTCGTCACAATACGCCAGCTCGCCAAGCTGCTGCACCTCATGCACCTGCCCTTCGCTGCGCCGGAGCAGCGCCCGCAGGCGGGCGTCGAGCTCTTCCAGCTCAAAGGGCTTGGGTAAATAGTCATCCGCGCCGGCATTTAAGCCCTTCACCCGGTCCGCTACCGCGCTGCGGGCGGTCAGCAACAGCACCGGCAGGGTCTGCCCGCGCTTGCGCAGCCGCTGCACCACTTCAAGGCCATCGAACCCCGGCATACCGATATCCAGCACCGCCAGCGCATATTGCTCACTTTGCAGCAGATGGTCGGCCGCACGCCCGTCAGCGACGCAATCTACGGCAAAACCGCCCTGCACCAGCGCTTTTTCCAGCCAGTGAGCCAGCTCACGATTATCCTCGGCTAATAAGAGACGCATATCACATCCTGTAACGTTGCTGCTGCATTGAAAGGGAAATGAAAGGTAACTGTTTTAACAATCATGCAACCGAATCGCCATATGTCGGTTCACATAATCAAAAAAACCTGCCCTGTACCTGCTGAGGAAGCCTATGAAAACGCCATTTTTCCGCCATCTGAGCGCCATCGCGCTGTGCCTTTGCACCACATCCGCCTTCGCCGCAGAGGCCCCGTCCCGCACCGAGTGTATCGCGCCCGCTAAACCCGGCGGCGGCTTTGACCTGACCTGTAAGCTGATTCAGGTGAGCCTGATGGAAACCGGCGCTATCGAGAAACCGATGCGCGTCACCTATATGCCCGGCGGCGTGGGCGCGGTAGCCTACAACGCCATTGTCGCCCAGCGCCCGGCAGAGCCGGGGACCGTCGTCGCCTTCTCCGGCGGCTCGCTGCTGAACCTGTCGCAGGGTAAATTCGGCCGTTACAGCGTCGATGACGTGCGCTGGCTGGCGAGCGTCGGCACCGACTACGGCATGATCGCCGTGCGCGCCGATTCGCCATGGAAAGATCTGAAGTCGTTTATGACCGCGATGGAGAAAAACCCCTCCAGCATCGTGATTGGCGCCGGGGCCTCCATCGGCAGCCAGGACTGGATGAAAGCGGCGCTGCTGGCGCAAAAAGCCAACGTCGACCCGCATAAAATGCGCTACGTCGCCTTTGAGGGCGGCGGCGAGCCGGTGACCGCGCTGCTCGGTAACCATGTGCAGGCGGTCTCCGGCGATCTCAGCGAGATGGTGCCCTATCTGCAGGGCAATAAAATCCGCGTGCTGGCGGTCTTCTCCAGTGAACGACTGCCGGGCGCGCTCGCCGATGTCCCTACCGCTAAAGAGCAGGGCTACGACCTGGTCTGGCCGATTATTCGCGGCTTCTTTATGGGCCCAAAAGTCAGCGACGCCGAGTACCAGTGGTGGGTCGATGAATTCACTAAACTGCAGCAAACCGAAGCGTTCAAAAAGCAACGTGAACTGCGCGGCCTGTTTGAATTCAACATGAACGGCAAGGAACTCGATACCTACGTTAAGCAGCAGGTCAACGACTATCGCGAACAGGCGAAAGCCTTTGGCCTGGCAAAATAATCCGCGGAGGCGCTAATGAGCGATCGTATTTTTGCCGGAGTGTGGCTGTTGTTATGTATTGGCGGTCTGTTTATCGCCTGGCAGATCCACAGCGAATACGCCTATGAACCCGTCGGCCCGCGTCCCTTCCCGCTCGGGATCATCGGCCTGATGCTGCTGTGCTCCGCGTTAATGTTGCTACGTCGCCCGGACGCCGTCGAGTGGCCGGGACGGCATGTGCTGCAGCGTCTGCTGACCATGGTCTTGGTGCTGGTGGTCTACGCCTGGGGGTTTGAATGGCTCGGTTTTCCGCTGGCCACCGCGCTGCTGACGGCGATCATTGGTCTGCTGTTCGGCGCGACGCTGCCGGCGGCGGGCATTGCCGGCGTCGCGATGGGCGTGTCGTTATGGTACGCCTTCGACACCCTGCTCGATGTCACCCTGCCCCTTGGCATCTGGTTTAATTAACGGAGGCGTTTATGGATACCTGGATCTATCTCTCGCAGGGCTTCGCCGTCGCCATGACGCCGGAGAACCTGCTGATCGCCCTGATCGGCTGCTTTGTCGGGACTATCGTCGGCCTCCTGCCGGGGCTGGGGCCTATCAACGGCGTGGCGATTCTGCTGCCGCTGGCTTTCGCCCTGCATTTACCCGCGGAGTCGGCGCTGATCCTGCTGGCGACGGTTTATATCGGTTGCGAATACGGCGGGCGTATTTCATCAATTCTGTTGAACGTGCCCGGCGATGCCGCCGCCATTATGACCGCCCTCGACGGCTATCCGATGGCCCAGCAGGGTCGCGGCGGCGTTGCGCTGTCGATTTCCGCCGTCAGTTCCTTCTTTGGCTCAATGATCGCCATCGGCGGTATTATTTTGTTCGCGCCGCTGCTCGCCCAGTGGTCGCTGGCGTTCGGTCCGGCGGAGTACTTCGCGCTGATGGTCTTCGCCATCGCCTGTCTTGGCAGCATGATGGCGCAGAACCCGCTGAAGTCGTTCCTCGCGGCGTTAATCGGCCTGGGTCTGGCGACGGTAGGGGTGGACGCCAATACCGGGGTTTACCGCTTCACCTTCGACAGCGTCCATCTCTCGGACGGCGTACAGTTTATTGTGGTGGTGATCGGCCTGTTCTCGGTTTCAGAGATCCTGTTGATGCTGGAGAGCACCAGCGGCGGACAAACGCTGGTGCGGAAAACCGGACGGATGCTGTTTAACACCAAAGAGGCCGCGCAGTGCGTCGGCGCGACCCTGCGCTCTTCGGTGGTGGGTTTCTTCGTCGGCATTCTGCCCGGCGCCGGGGCGACCATCGCCAGCGCCATTACCTACATGACGGAGAAAAAACTCAGCGGTAACAGCGATAACTTCGGCAAGGGCGATATTCGCGGCGTGGCGGCGCCGGAAGCGGCCAATAACGCCTCCGCCTGCGGTTCCTTTATTCCCATGCTGACGCTCGGCGTGCCGGGGTCCGGCACCACCGCGGTGATGATGGGCGCGCTGACGCTGTATAACATCACCCCCGGCCCGGCAATGTTCACCGAGCAGCCGGATATCGTCTGGGGGCTGATTGCCGCCCTGCTGATCGCCAACGTGATGCTGCTTATTATGAACATTCCGCTGATCGGCCTGTTCACCCGTATGCTGACCATTCCGCTGTGGTTTCTGGTCCCGGCCATCGCCGCGGTCTCCGCCGTCGGCGTCTACGCGGTACACAGCACCACTTTTGACCTGCTGCTGATGGTGGGGCTCGGGGTGCTCGGCTACATCATGCGCAAAATGCACTTCCCGATGTCGCCGCTGATCCTTGGCTTCGTGCTGGGGGAGATGCTGGAGCAGAACCTGCGTCGCGCGCTGTCGATCAGCAACGGCAATCTGGCGATCCTGTGGCAAAGCGGGGTGACCAAAACGCTGCTGGTGCTGGCTATCGCCGTGCTGGTGGTGCCGCCGCTGCTGCGTCTGCGGCGTAAACAGCGCCAGCGTCGCGCCGAAGCCAATATCGGCTAAGCCGGCGAATTGACCCATTCGCGCAGCGCCCGGCGCGAGATCTTAATCCCACCGTTCTTTAACGTTTCCGGCAGCCGCAGCCAACGCACCGGCTGCTGGAAACGCGCCAGCCGTTCCGCGCTCCATGCCGCCAGCACGCTCATTTCGCAGCCGTCATCGCATTCCACCACCGCTACCGGACGCTGGCCATATTCCGCATCGTCCAGCGGCACGACAAACGCCTGCTGTATCTGCGGATGCGCCCCGATGATCCGTTCCACCTCCTCCGGCTGGATCCCTTCTCCACCGCTGAAAAAGAGATTATCCAGGCGCCCGAGGAGAGTAAGCCGTCCATCGATGATCTCGCCGCGATCGCGGGTGGCAAACCACCCTTCGTCGTTGGTCAATGGCAACAATTGACCGTCGCGCCAGTAGCCCGCGGCCATGCTCGCCGCCCGCAGCCAGACCTCGCCGGCAACGATTTTCATCTCCCGCCCCGGCAACGCCGCGCCCACATCCGCCGCGCCGTCGGCCTCTTTAGCGCAGACGGTGGAAGCGAATTCGGTCAGGCCATAGCCGCAGTAGGTGCGTACCCCCTGCCCCCGCGCCCGCTCGGTCAATTCGACCGGGATCGCCGCGCCGCCGAGCAGCACCGCCTTGAGGGAAAGCGCAGCATCGTCATTCAGCAGGCGCCACAGCTGAGTCGGCACCAGCGAAGCATGGGTACAGCCCTGCAGCATCTGCGCCAGCGGCTGTTTATCGCGCACCGTCAGCCGCGCGCCGGCCAGCAGCCAGCGCCACATAATCCCCTGGCCGGAGACATGAAACAGCGGCAGCGACAGCAGCCAGTCATCTTCTGCGGCAAACGGCATCAGCGCCAGCACGCCGGCGGCGCTGGCCAGATGGGCGCTGGCATGATGCACCGCCGCCTTCGGCAAACCGGTCGACCCCGAGGTCAGCGTCATTGAGGCGAAACGATCCCCACGCCACGGCACAGCATGGGTTCCCGTTGTCGCCTGCAGGGTTAACGCCGGTAAATCCCCCGGCAGCGCATCGCCGTTAAGCACCAGCTGATGCTGGACGGTCAACGCTGGCAGCAGTTCCTGCAGCAACGCCGTCGGCAGCTGCGGATTCAGCGGCAGCACCCGCGCGCCGCACTGCAGCAGCGCCAGCCAGGCCAGCAGCGTCGACGGCTGGTTAAAAGCCTGCAGCGCCACCCCGTGACCTTCGGTTACGCCCTGCGCGGCAAACCCGGCCGCCAGGGCGTCAACGCGGGCGCACAGGTCGCGCCAGGTCAGCGGCTGGTCATTCAGGCGCAGCGCCTGCGCCTCTCCGCGCCGCTGGCGCCAGTGCCGCCAGGGCCAGTCGCGAAAGGTCACAGCAGCGGCTCCAGCGTATCGATGCTGAGCATCGGCAGGGGGCTTTCCGGCCACGCCCGCACCAGCTGGGCGCCCATCAGCGACAGGGTGTCCAGTCCGGGGATGGTCTGCGGCGTCAGCCAGGCGGCAACCCGCGCCAGCTGGGTTAACCCGAGGCTGGACTCGATCGACGAGCTGATCACCGCGCTCAGCCCCAGCGCATGGGCCGCGGCGACCTGCTGCTGAACCCGGTGTAAACTGCCGGTTAGCGTCGGCTTGATCACCACCGCGCGCACGCCCGGCTCGGCGACGAAGCGAAAATCCGCCTCGCGCAGGCTTTCATCCCAGGCGATAGCGATCCCGGTTTCGCGACTAAAGGCCCGCGAGTCCTCCCGCGTTTTACAAGGTTCCTCAAGAAAGGCAATGCGCTGGCGATACGCCGGCTCGACATATTTCGCAAACTGCTGCGCTTTCAGCGGCGTCCAGGCCCGGTTGGCATCCAGACGCAACTGCAGGTCGGGGATGGCTTCCAGCAGCAGATTAACCACCATGCCGTCGCGGACCGCCTCCCAGAGCCCCACTTTCACCTTAGCGACTTTCTCGCCGGGCATCGCCGCCAGTCTGGCGAACAGCTCATCCGGATCGCCGGAGCAGAGCGGCGCCGCGCGATAATCCGCGGCCTGCGGCAGCTCGCCGCTGAGCTCCGCCTGCGCGCAGCTGATGCCAAAGGCGACAGAGGGCAGCGCAGGAAGCGCCGGCTCCGCGCCGTCGCGCCAGGCCTGAGCCCAGGGCAGGAGCGCCGCCTCCGCCTCCGCCAGGGTCTCTGCGCTGAATCCCGGCAGGGGAGAAATTTCCCCCCAGCCCTCCTGCTCACCCTCCCGCAGGTGGATGAACAGCCCGTCGCGGGTTTTTAACCGCCGTTCTCGCAGCACCACGCCCGCGTCCATCGGTATCTGCCAGCGGTAAACCTGCGAAACGCGCATTAGGGATTCCGTTTAAATTTGCTGAAGTCCGGCTGACGTTTCTGGTTGAAGGCATTGCGGCCTTCCTGTCCCTCTTCCGTCATGTAGAACAGCATGGTGGCGTTGCCCGCCAGCTCCTGCAGACCGGCCTGGCCGTCGCAGTCGGCGTTCAGCGCCGCTTTCAGGCAGCGCAGCGCCATTGGGCTGTTCTGCAGCATTTCACGACACCAGCGCACCGTCTCTTTTTCCAGATCCGCCAGCGGCACCACGGTGTTCACCAGCCCCATGTCCAGCGCCTGCTGCGCGTCATACTGACGGCAGAGGAACCAGATTTCGCGCGCTTTTTTCTGCCCGACGATGCGCGCCATATAGGAGGCGCCCCAGCCGCCGTCGAAGGAGCCGACTTTCGGCCCGGTCTGACCGAAGATGGCGTTTTCCGCCGCGATGGTCAGATCGCACATCATGTGCAGCACGTGGCCGCCGCCGATAGAGTAGCCGGCCACCATCGCTACCACCGGCTTCGGGCAGGTGCGGATCTGGCGCTGAAAGTCGAGTACGTTGAGATGATGCACGCCGGAGTCGTCCTGATAGCCGCCGTAATCGCCGCGGACTTTCTGATCGCCGCCGGCGCAAAAGGCTTTCTCACCTTCCCCGGTCAGGACAATCACCCCGATATTGTCGTCATAACGGGCATCCGCCAGCGCCTGGATCATCTCTTTGACGGTCAGCGGGCGGAAGGCGTTGCGCACCTGCGGGCGATTGATTGTGATTTTGGCAATGCCGTCGGCCGATTTGTGATAGCGAATATCGGTATAGCCTTCGGAACAATCGTGCCATTCAACAGGGGCATAGAGCATTGCTTCATCAAGAGAGATCATAGAATGTCCTTCAGTTAACTTGCCAGAATCTGCGCCAGACAGGCAATCACCGCCGCCGGGTTGTCCCGGTGCGCGTTGTGTCCGGCATGGTGAATAAGATGGAGATCCGCCGCGAGCGCCTGCGCGATGGCGCGAAACTTCGCGTCGCGCTCGCCGCACAGGTAATGAAAGGGGAAATCGCGCGCCTGCAGGGACGCGCGCAGATCGGCCTGCCCGGCAAGGGAGGTCGCCTGCAGCATCTCGGCCAGCGTCGCGCCGTTGTTCCGGCTGCGTAAGGCGACCAGCGCCGCGCGCTGCCCGGCATCCAGTGAAGCGAAGACCGGCTGCTGATACCAGTCGGCAAAGACCTTCGCCAACGGCTCATGGCGAAAACGTTCCGCCCAGGCGCTGTCGTTGCTGCGCCGCGCCTGCCGCGCTTCGGCATCCTGCAGCCCCGGATGGCCGCCCTCAACGACGAGGCCGCACAGGCCCGCGCGCGGCTGGCAGGCGAAGTTCATCGCCACCCGGCCCCCCAGCGAGTAACCGATCAGCCAGTAGTTAAGTATGTTGTAACTATTAAGCGTAGCCTGCAGCAGAATATTGACCCCGGCAAAGTCCTGCACCGCGATATCCGCCGAGCCGCCGTGGCCCGGCAGATCGAGATACAGCCGCGGCCAGGCGCGAAACGCGTCGCCTACTTCCCGCCACTCATGGCGGTCGCCGGAAAAACCGTGCAGAAAGACCAGCCAGGGATAACCCGGCTGGCCATGTTCGACAGCAGCGCTGAGGGTCACAGGCGACTTACCTGCGCCAGCAGCTGCTGGAGGGTCTGCGTGCCGTCGGTCTCATTGACCGCCAGCTCAATCATCGTCGCCCCTGCCCTGCGCCAGGCGCCGGCCAGCGCCTCATCCAGCGCCTGCCAGTCAGCCGGGCGATGATAGGCCAGGCCGAACATCGCCGCCGCGTGGCTGAAATCAACGTCCTGCGGCATTAAGTAGAACTGGCGCCGCTCGTCCTGCGGCGTCGGCAGCATGGAGAAAATCTGCCCGCCGTTGTTGTTCACCACGATCAGCACCAGCGGCGCCGACGCCTGGCGCAGCAGGGCCAGTGAGTTGAGATCGTACAGCGCCGAAAGATCGCCGACGATAGCCAGGGTTGGCCGGGCGCTGGCGCGCTGGACGCCGGCGGCGGTGGCGATCAAGCCATCAATGCCGCTGGCGCCGCGGTTGCTATAAACCGGGTAGCCAGCCGGCAGCTGCGCCAGGGCGTCGATCAGGCGCACCACCAGGCTGTTGCCGACAAACAGTTGCCCCTGTTCCGGCAGATAGCGCCGAATTCGCTGCGCCAGCTGCGCTTCGCCAAAGGGTTCGTTGCTGGCGACCGCCGCCTCCCACGCCTGTCGGGCCAGTTCAGGAATAGCCGTCGCCCACGGCTGGCGTTTCTCCGCCGGGTGAAGCTCAAGCCAGCGGTCAATGCTGGCGAGCAGACGACGGCCGCGGTGCTGCGCCGGATCGAGACGGCCGGGCAGATTATCCACCAGCCAGTATTCATCAGGCTCGCAGGTGGCCTGCCACTGCAGGACCCGCTTGCCGGTCAGGCTGCTGCCGAGCTGAACCACGATCTGCGCCTGCGCCAGCTCGCTCACCGCTTTGCCGTTGCCCAGCCACAGGTCAGCGCACGGCAGCGGCTGCCCGGTCTGTGACAGGATATCGCCGATCAGCGGCCAGCCGAGGGTTTGCGCCCACTCGGCCACTTTTTTCCCTTCGGCGGCGCTCATTCTGCCCGCCACGACCACGCCGCGCTTTTGCCGCCAGAAGAACCAGTCGCGCTGTTTCTCACTTTCCATCTGCAGCGCCTGACGTAACCAGGGTTTATCGCTCTGCCACCAGTTGCCGAGCTGCTGCTGCCACTCCACGCCGGTATCATCCATATCGCCATACAGCGGTTCGGCGAACGGGCAGTTGATATGCACCCCGCCGGCGTGCAACTCGCCCAAGGCCTGGTCGAGGGTCGAGACCAGCCAGCGGGCGGAAATATCCTGCGAGGGACGCGGCAGAGAAATCGTCTGCGATGGATGGGAGGCGAACATCCCCGGCTGACGAATCGCCTGATTGGCGCCGCAGTCGATCAGCTCCGGCGGACGGTCGGCGGTCAGGAGAATCAGCTTTTCCCCGGTAAGCCCCGCCTCAATCAGCGCCGGATATAGGTTCGCGGTGGCGGTCCCGGAGGTCACAATAACCGCCACCGGCTGGCGACTGGCTTTCGCCAGACCGAGCGCCAGGTGGCCAAGGCCGCGTTCGTCAAAATGGGTATGATGGATAAAGGCGCGGTTTTCCGCCGCCGCCAGGGTTAAGGGTGTCGAGCGCGAGCCCGGCGCAATGCAGATATGCTGCACGCCGTGGCGCGTTAAAGCTTCCAGGATCACCGCCGCCCAGCGTCGGTTAAATGCGCTTACTGACATGAAATTGTCCGGTATCAAATATTGATGCTAAGTATAGATAAGGCAAAGTGACGGCGTTTTGATATGCATCGTCATTCCCGTCTTATGGACACAGCAGCGAGCGCAGCCCGGCCGCTTTGTTGTCAATCTCCTGCCACTCCTCCTGCGCATCGGAGCCGCTGACGATCCCCGCCCCGGCATACAGTCGCAGAGTGTCGTTGTCCACTTTCGCCGAACGCAGCGCCACGCAAAACTCGCTTTGCGCCAGCGACAGATATCCGGCGGAGCCGGCGTACCATTCACGGGAAAAAGGTTCATGGCGCTGAATGAATGCCAGCGCCGCCCGCCGCGGCAGGCCGGCCACCGCGGCGGTGGGCTGGAGCTGCAGCAGACAGCGGCTGTCGTCAGGCTCCGCCAGCTCGGTCCAGATGCAGCGTCGGAGATGCTGCACTTTGCGCAGCCTCACCACCTGCGGCGGCAGAACGTCCAGCGTCGAGGCCTCACTCTGCAGGCGCTGGCAGATATCCTCCACCACCAGCATGTTTTCCCGCTGATTTTTGTCGTCTTTCATCAACCAGTCGGCCAGCTGCTGCGCCTTCGCGTCATCCTGATGATTAGCGACGGTGCCCGCCAGCGCTTCGGTGCGCAGCAGCGCGCCGCGCCGGCGCCACAGCCGCTCCGGCGTGGAGCCGAAAAACGCCTGCCGGGCATTGAATGCCATCAGGAAATGAAAACAGTTAAGATTGCGGCTGCGGCTGGCGGCCATGATGCTCACGGCATCCAGCGGGGCGGCAAACTGCAGGTCGGTTGCCCGCGCCAACACCACTTTATCCATGTCGCCGGCGGCGATGGCCTGCGTCGCCTGGTCTATCATTGCCTGCCACTGGGGATAATCGGAGGAGTGGCGCTCGCTCAGCAGCGGCGGCACGCCGCCAGGGGTCGCCTGGGCGGTGGTCAGACTGGCGAGAAAATCACCCGCCGTCACGGCATCGTCGCGCAGGGAGAGGTCGCTGTGCAGCACCAGCCGCATCACGGCCCTGCCGCCGCACCGACGCCACTCCAGACGCGGCAGCACCAGCCGGCCCTGCTGCGGGGCAAACGCATTCAGGCCGCAGATGCGCAGATCCTGCCGCCCGGCCTGGTGTAAAAAGCGGTTTGCGGCGTCGAGCGAGGGAAAGCTTTTTACCGCCCCCAGCGCCGCTAGCTCCTCGTCGCCATTGCGCTGCTGCCAGTAGAACTGCGGCCACTGCGGCTGCTGGCCGCACCATAGCAGCGGATCGAAGGCATCATTCAGCGGAAAGGCAATATCGATAATTCGCGTGCCGGGTGAGTCAGGAAAGGGCTCACTCAGGCCGTCACGTATACGGGCCAGCGCAGTGGAAACAGACAGCACGCAAACCTCCACGGTAGTAAAACCCCACATTATAAGGGGTTCAACGGCGGAATAGCAGTACCCATGACGAGGGAGCGGGTTTTAACTCCCCCGCTCGCCGGCCCGGAACAAGGTTGGGACGCGAGTGTTCAGGGGTCAGAGAGCGCGGCTTTCCCGCGCCATGCCGATGTGCGGAATGCCGTCCTCATCATAGACCTCAGTCACTGGCGTAAAACCGAAGTGGGCGTAAAAGGCTTGCAGATGCGCCTGCGCCCCGAGGTAAATCGCCTTTTGCGGCCAGTGCCGCTGACAGCTGGCCAGCGCCTGCGCCATCAGCTGATGGCCGAGCTTTTCGCCGCGCGCGGCGGGGCTGACGATAACCCGGCCAATCACCACCGGATCGTACGTCTCTTCGCTTTTAAGGATCCGCGCATAGGCCACCAGTTCGCCATCGCGCCAGCCGAGCAGATGGCGATTTTCCCCGACCAAATCATCGCCGTCGACATCCTGATAGGCGCACTGCTGCTCCACGACAAAGACTTCGCTGCGCAGCTTCAGCAGCGCATACAGCTGGGCAACGGTCAGTTCACTATGATGGAGATCCTGCCAGGTCATCATCTGCTGCTCCTTATTGATATACTGATACTTTGCGACTCGCCCTGAGGACACTGGACGATGGAATTAACTTTTTTGGGGACATCCGCCGGGGTGCCGACCCGCACGCGTAATATGACGTCGATAATACTCAATTTGCAACAGCCAACCCGCGCCGAAATGTGGTTGTTTGACTGCGGCGAAGGGACCCAGCATCAATTTCTGCATACGCCCCATCATCCAGGCAAACTGAATAAGATCTTTATTACCCATCTGCACGGCGACCATCTGTTCGGCCTGCCCGGCCTGCTGTGCAGCCGCTCGATGCAGGGGAATTCGCTGCCGCTGACGGTCTACGGACCAAAAGGAATAAAGGAATTCATTGACACCGCGCTGCGCCTCAGCGGTTCGTGGACCGACTATCCCCTGACCATCGTCGAAGTCGGCCCCGGTCAGGTGTTCGACGAAGAGGGCTATCGGGTCACCGCGTTCCCGCTCAGCCATCCGGTGGAGTGCTACGGGTATCGCATTGAGCAGCATGACAAGCCCGGCGCCCTCGACGCCGCCCAGCTGATTGCCGACGGCGTGCCCCCCGGACCGCTGTTTCACCGGCTTAAGCGCGGTGAACAGGTCACGCTGGCGGATGGCCGGACGATCGACGGCAGCCGCTACCTGGGGCCCGCTACGCCGGGTAAAACGCTGGCCATCTTCGGCGATACCGCCCCCTGCCCGCAGGCGCTGGAAATGGCGCGCGGGGCGGATGTGATGGTGCACGAAACCACGCTGGAGCAGGCGATGGCGGAGAAAGCCAATAGCCGCGGCCACTCTTCCAGCCAGCAGACCGCAGCGCTTGCCAAAGAAGCGGGGGTCGGCACGCTAATCGCCACCCACTTTAGCTCACGCTACGATGCCGAAGGCTGCCTGCGGATGCTGGCGGAATGCCGGGAGATTTTCCCGGACACCCTGCTGGCGGAAGACTTTATGGTCTACAGGGTGGCGTAACATTCCGGGCATAAAAAAACCGCCATTCCGGCGGTTTTTTTATTGAGGCAATCAACTTACATCAGCGGCGTCGCCAGCTGCACGATGCTAATCAGCGGCTGCGGCCAGATACCGAGCACCAGCACCAGCAGGGCAGAGATCAGCACCACGATACCGCCCGCGCTGTACTGCCAGTTCGACGGCGCATCACGGTTCAGCTGCTCCGGCGCGCTCAGGTACAAACTCACCGCCACGCGCAGGTAGTAGTAGAGACCGATCGCCGAGCCGACAACCACCGCGGCAACCAGCCACCACAGATGGGCGTGAACACCGACGGCCAGCACGTAGAACTTACCGATAAAGCCGAGAGTCATTGGGATACCGGCCAGGGAGAGCATCATCACCGTCATCACCGCCGACAGGATCGGACGGTGCCAGAACAGACCGCGGTAGGAGAACAGCGAGTCCGCGTCCGGGCCACGGTATGGGCTGGACATCAGGCTGACCACGCCGAACGCGCCGAGGCTGCTGAACAGGTAGCCGGCCAGGTAGACGCCAACGGCTTCCATCGACATTTCGCCGCTTTGCAGGGCGATCAGCGCCACCAGCAGATAGCCGAGGTGGGAGATAGAAGAGTAACCGAGCAGACGTTTGATATTGGTCTGGCTCAGCGCCATCAGGTTACCGAAGATGATAGAGGCGAAGGCGATCAGCCCCAACACCACGCGCACCGCTTCGCTGTTGCCCACCGGCATGTACAGGAACAGACGCATCACCACGCCGAAGATAGCAATCTTGCTGGCGGTCGCCAGGAAGGTGGAGACCGGCGCAGGCGCCCCCTGGTAAACGTCCGGCGTCCACAGGTGGAACGGCACCAGCGACAGCTTAAAGCCAAGACCGACGATCATCAGGCCGAGCCCCGCCAGCAGCAGCGGCTCGTGCAGGGTGTTGTCCGCCAGGCTCTTGCCCAGCGCAAGGAAGGACAGGTTGCCGGAGTTCGCATACACCAGCGCCATACCGAACAGCAGGAAAGAGGAGGCTGCCGCGGAGAGGATGGTGTATTTGATGCTCGCTTCCAGCGAACGCTTCTGGCGGAAGGCGTAGCCGACCAGGCCGAACAGCGGCAAGGAGATCAACTCGATGCCGAGGAACAGCGCCGCCAGATGATTCGCACCGGCCAGCAGAATGCCGCCCAGGGCGGCAATCAACACCAGCAGGTAGAACTCTTCTTTGTTGTCCTTGTAACCCTCAAGCCACGGGTAGGCGAAAGTACAGGTCGCGAGGCTCGCCAGCAGCACCAGCCCGGTATAGAGCATGGCGTAGCCGTCAACGCGGATCAGCGGCGTGACGTCCATCGCCCCGTTCTGGCCGACGAACCAGAGCGAGACCAGCGCGGCGTTAAGCCCGAGAACCGACAGCGTGGCATTGAGAAAATGATTGCGTCGCCACGCAATGGAGAGCATCACAACCACCACCGTCAAGCCGACGATCAGCAGCGGTAGCAGTGCGATCAGTTGTTGTGGAGTTATTGTCATGGCGAATTACGGCCTTGTAGTAGAAACAGAATTAACAAACCACTGCTGAATGTTGCTCATCGCAGCATGCGAGGTGTCGAGGATCGGCTGCGGGAAGAAGCCCAACAGCACCAGCAGCACCACCAGCAGCAGGATGATAGACAGTTCACGCAGGGACATCCCCGGCAGCGCTTTCGCCGCGATTTCGCTTTTCGCTTTACCGAAATAAGCGCGATGCAGCATCGACAGCGAGTAAACGGACGCGAATACCAGACCAAAGGTCGAGATCACGGTGATCACCGGCACCACTTTATAGCTGCCGAACAGGATCATAAATTCGCCGACGAAGTTACCCGTGCCCGGCATCCCCAGGGTGGCGACGGCGAAGAACATCGACATCGCCGGCAGCCATTTGATTTTGCTCCACAGACCGCCCATCTGACGCATGTCACGGGTATGCAGACGTTCGTACAGCTGGCCGCAGAGAATAAACAGACCCGCCGCGGAGAGACCGTGAGCAATCATCTGGATCACCGCCCCCTGATACGCCAGCTGGCTGCCGGTGTAGATAGCAATCAGCACGAAGCCCATGTGGGACACGGAGGTGTAGGCGATAAGACGTTTGATATCCGTCTGCGCAAAGGCCATCCACGCGCCGTAGAAGATCCCGATCACGCCCAGCCACATCGCGATGGGCGCAAACTCGGCGGAGGCGTTCGGGAACAGCGGCAGCGCAAAGCGCAGCAGACCGTAGGCCGCGGTTTTCAGCAGGATCCCCGCGAGGTCGACGGAACCGGCGGTCGGCGCCTGGGAGTGGGCGTCCGGCAGCCAGCCGTGCAGCGGCACCACCGGCATTTTCACCGCGAAGGCGATGAAGAAGCCGAGCATCAGCAGGTATTCCACGCCGTGGGACATCGGGGTTTTCAACAGCTCTTCATAGTTGAAAGTCCACACGCCGGTGGCGTTGAAGTGGACGAATGCCAGCGCCAGAATGGCGATCAGCATCACCAGGCCGCTCGCCTGGGTGTAGATGAAGAACTTGGTGGCCGCCGTGATACGCGTTTTACCGTCAGAGGCTTTGTGGCCCCACAGCGCGATCAGGAAGTACATCGGCACCAACATCATTTCCCAGAAGAAGAAGAACAGGAACATGTCGATGGCGAGGAACACGCCGATGACGCCGCCCAGGATCCACATCAGGTTGAGGTGGAAGAATCCCTGGTATTTTTCGATTTCGCGCCAGGAACAGAGCACCGCCAGCACGCCGAGCAGGCCGGTCAACACCACCATCAGCAGCGACAGGCCGTCGATCGCCAGATGAATGCTAATGCCGAAGCGTGGGATCCACGGCAGCACGAACTCAGACTGCCACTGCGGAATACCCGCGGATTGCGTCAGAGAATAGCCGCCCTGCATCCACAGCTGCAGGCCAAGCGCCAGCGTCAGTCCCATAGTAATCAGCGCGATCCAGCGCGGCACTTTCACGCCAAAGCGTTCGGTCTGCCAGCACAGGAAGCCGCCGATAAAGGGGATTAATATCAACCAAGGCAATAACATGGTGATTTTTATTCCTTATTTAAGTCCGGTTCAGGCTATCTTACTCGTCATAGCGAACTCCGGCTGTGCTCACAATCCTCACGTACTTTAATACGCTCCGGTTGCTCCGCGCAGGCGGCGTCCACGTTGACTTCGTCGATAATGCCTGTCCTTTACGACCTGATTTTCAACGAATTCTCACAGAAAATTCACTTCGGTTTGAGGCTTGTTTTGTCGGGTGGCGCTAACGCTTACCCGACCTACGGTCCCGTAGGCCCGGCAAGCAGCGCGCCGCCGGGCAACACAATGGTTCTCAAACTCAACGCAATACCATCAGCAGCGCCAGCACCACCACCGCGCCGATGCTCATTGACGCCACATACCAGCGCAGATAGCCGTTCTCGCTCACCAGCAGGCCTTTACCTGCGAAGCGGGAGAGGATCGCCGGGATGTTCATCAATGCGTTCAGCGGATCGCTCTTCAGCAGCCAGGCAATGCCGAGGAATGGCTTAACGAAGACTTTGTCGTATAACCAGTCGAAGCCCCAGGCATGGAACCACCAGGTACCGAAGAAGCGGCCAGGCGCACTGTTGGCGATAGAGGTCACCAGGGTGCGTTTGCCCAGCCACAGCCATGCGGCGATCAGGATGCCGGCAATGGCGATGATCCCGGAGGCAATCTCCAGCGTCATCACGTTGCCGTGCGCCAGTTCAGTGGTCTGCGGCAGGACGCCTTCCAGCGGCGGCACGATCAGCGCGCCAACGAAGGTGGACAGCACCAGCAGCACAATCAGCGGCAGATGATGGGTGATCCCCTTCCCTGCGTGCGCGTGAATTTGCTCTTTACCGTGGAACACGATGAAAATCATGCGGAAGGTGTACAGCGAGGTCATAAAGGCGCCGACCAGGCCCGCCACCATCAGGTTGATATGGCCGTTGGCCATCGCCCCCGCCAGAATCTCATCCTTACTGAAGAAGCCTGCGGTAATGAGCGGCAGAGCGGACAGCGCCGCGCCCCCCACCAGGAAGCAGACGTACACCAGCGGAATAGATTTGCGCAAGCCGCCCATCTTGAAGATGTTCTGTTCGTGATGGCAGGCGAGAATCACCGAACCCGACGACAGGAACAGCAGCGCTTTAAAGAACGCGTGGGTCATCAGATGGAAAATCGCCGCATCCCATGCCTGCACGCCCAGCGCGAGGAACATGTAGCCAATCTGGCTCATGGTGGAGTAAGCGAGAACGCGTTTGATGTCGGTCTGCACCAGCGCGGCGAAGCCCGCCAGCACCAGCGTTACCGCCCCGACGATCCCGACCAGATGCAGCACTTCCGGCGTCATCAGGAACAGACCGTGGGTACGGGCGATCAGGTAGACGCCCGCGGTAACCATGGTGGCGGCGTGGATCAGCGCGGAGACTGGCGTCGGACCCGCCATCGCATCGGCAAGCCACGTTTGCAGCGGCAGCTGGGCGGATTTACCGACCGCGCCGCCGAGCAGCATCAGCGTCGCCCACTGCAGCGTGGTGCTGCCGTTAGCGAAGTGCTGCGGCGCCAGCTCAACCATTTCGCGGAAGTTGAGGGTACCCAGTTCGTTATAAAGAATGAACAGCGCGAAGGCGAGGAACACGTCGCCGACGCGGGTCACCACAAACGCTTTCATCGCTGCGGCACCGTTCTTCGGATCGGTGTAGTAGAAACCGATCAGCAGGTAAGAGCAGAGCCCCACCCCTTCCCAACCCAGGTACATCAGCAGCAGGTTATCGGCCAGTACCAGAACCACCATGCTGGCGATAAACAGGTTGGTGTAGGCGAAGAAGCGGGAATAGCCCTCTTCACCGCGCATATACCAGGAGGCGAACATATGGATCAGGAAGCCGACGCCGGTCACCACGGAGAGCATGGTCAGCGACAGGCCGTCCAGCACCAGGTTGAAGCCGATGTTGAAATCCCCAACCGACATCCAGGTCCACAGCGGCACGCTGACCGCCTGTTTGCCGTTAGCGAAAAAGTCAACGCCGACGTAGGCGGTGACCAGCGCCGCCAGGCCTACCGAGCCCATGCCAACGGTGGCGGAAAGGTTTTCCGACCAGCGCCCGCGGGAAAAGGCCAGCAGCACAAAGCCAATCAATGGCAAAAGAATGGTTAAGGCAAGCATGTTCATCCACGCAACTCACTTACTGAATCGATGTTCAGGTTCTGGCGGCGACGATGGAGCTGCAGCAGCAGCGCCAGACCGATACTCGCTTCCGCAGCCGCGAGGCTGATAGCGAGGATATACATAATCTGACCATCAGTCTGGCCCCAGTAGCTGCCCGCCACCACAAAGGCCAGCGCGGCGGCGTTAATCATGATTTCCAGGCTGATCAACATAAACAGCAGATTGCGGCGGATCACCAGCCCCGTCAGACCAAGCACAAACAGGATGGCCGCGAGGATCAGTCCATGTGTTAAGGGGATCATGCGTGTTCCTCCGTTTTTCTTTTGTCGCTGTCGTTCACGCGGTTGCTCAGCACCTCGCCGGCGCGCTCTTCGCGGCCAATATGGAAGGCGACCACCAGGCCCGCCAGCAGCAGCATGGAGGCCAGCTCCACCGCCAGGACGTACGGCCCAAACAGCGCAATACCCACTTCTTTGGCGTTGATCGCCGCGCCGTCGATACCCTGGTCGTTAATCCCCAGGATAGCGTAAACGATAACCACCAGCAGCACCGCGGAGAGGATGGCCGGGCCAATCCAGATCCCCGGCTGCAGCCATTTGCGTTCCTGTTCGATTTCGCTGCCGCCCAGGTTGAGCATCATCACCACGAAGACGAACAGCACCATAATGGCCCCGGCGTAAACGATAATCTCCAGCGCCCCGGCGAAGTAAGCGCCCAGCGAGAAGAACACCCCGGCAATCGCTAACAGCGAAATGATCAGGTACAGCAGCGCATGCACCGGATTGGTGTGGGTGACGACCCGCAAGGTTGCGAGGATGGCGATCAGGCCACAGATATAAAAAGCGAATTCCATTGCCCTCTCCTTACGGTAACAGGCTCTTGACGTCGATCGGCTTAGCTTCGTTTTCCGCTTCGCCCTTATCTTTGCCGTCGATTGCCATACCCGCCATCCGGTAGAAGTTATATTCCGGGTATTTGCCCGGACCGGAAATCAGCAGATCCTCTTTTTCGTACACCAGATCCTGACGCTTGTATTCACCCAGCTCAAAGTCCGGGGTCAACTGGATCGCCGTGGTCGGGCACGCTTCTTCGCACAGACCGCAGAAGATGCAGCGTGAGAAGTTGATGCGGAAGAACTCAGGGTACCAGCGGCCGTCTACCGTCTCTGCTTTCTGCAGCGAAATACAGCCCACCGGGCAAGCTACCGCACACAGGTTACAGGCAACGCAGCGCTCTGCACCGTCCGGATCGCGCGTCAGCACGATCCTGCCGCGATAGCGCGGCGGCAGATAGACCGGCTCTTCCGGGTACATCCGGGTTTCACGTTTGGCGAAGGCATGCAGGCCAATCATCCAGATACTCCGGACCTGGGTGCCGAACCCCACCAATAATTCTTTTAAGGTCATGTTCAATTCACCCCTTATTGCGCCTGCCAGAGAATGACAGCCGCCGTTACCAACAAGTTGACCAGCGTTAACGGCAGGCATACCTTCCAGCCAAAGGACATTACCTGGTCATAGCGCGGACGCGGTAATGATGCGCGGATCAAAATGAACATCATCATGAAGAACGCGGTTTTCAGCGCGAACCAGATGAAAGGAGGTAACCACGGGCCATTCCAGCCGCCGAAGAACAGCGTGACGATCAGCGCTGAAACGGTGACGATACCGATGTATTCACCGACGAAGAACAGACCGAACTTCATGCCGGAATATTCAATGTGGTAACCATCGGCCAGCTCCTGCTCCGCTTCCGGCTGGTCGAACGGGTGACGGTGACACACCGCCACGCCGGCGATGGCGAACGTCACGAAGCCGAAGAACTGCGGAATAACGTTCCACAGATGCGCCTGGTTGTTGACGATCTCGGTCATGTTGAATGACCCCGCCTGCGCCACCACGCCCATCAGGGAGAGGCCGAGGAACACTTCGTAGCTCAGGGTCTGCGCGGAAGCACGCATCGCCCCCAGCAGGGAGTATTTGTTGTTGCTCGACCAACCGGCGAACAGCACCGCGTACACCGCCAGGCCTGCCATCATCAGGAAGAACAGGATCCCGATGTTCAGATCGGCCACCACCCACGTCGGGCTGACCGGCACAATGGCGAAGGCCAGCAGCAGCGAAGTAAAGGCGATCACCGGCGCCAGAGTAAAGATCACGCGATCCGAGAAGCGCGGAACCCAGTCCTCTTTAAAGAACATTTTGATCATGTCGGCGACCAGCTGCAGCGAACCGCCCCAGCCCACCCGGTTTGGCCCGTAGCGGTTCTGGAACAGACCGAGCAGACGACGCTCGCCGAAGCTCATGAACGCGCCGCAGGTGACCACCACCAGCAGAATGACCACGGCCTTCAGGATGCTTAACAGAATGTCGATAAGATCCGGCGTTAACCAGCTCATGCTTTCGCCTCCTGCAGTGAATCAATACGCGATCCGGTCAGTACCGGCGCAATGCCCGGCATGCCCATCGGTAAGCCAACCTGTCCTGCGGTCAGACCTTCAGAGATAACCAGCGGCAGACGCAGGGTCTGGCCTTCCACGCTAAAGGAGAGCATCGCCCCGGCGTTGACGCCAAGCTTCGCGGCATCCGCCGGGTTCAGCTTGATGTACGGCTCAGGCATCCGGCTCTGGAACACCGGCGCGCGCTGCGACAGCTCATCGCTGCCAAACAGGTGGTAGTACGGCGCGATACGCCATTTCCCGTCTTCAGCCTGGAAGCTGGCCGGCACCGCCGTGAAGTATTCCAGCCCGCTGGCGGACGCTTCAAACAGACGGACGCCCGGATCGCCGTGGCGCAGTTTCCCGCCCACTTCATCCTGGAACTTGTTCCATGCCTGCGGGGAGTTCCAGCCCGGCGCCCAGGCGAACGGGATCTGCGAACGCGGGGCGGACGGCTGGTTGTTCCCTTCCATGGAGAAGGCGAACATGGTGTCTTTATCCTGCGGCTGACGCGGTTCATGCACGCTGATGTTGGCGCGCATCGCCGTGCGGCCGCTGTAGCGGTGCGGTTCACGCGCCAGCTTCTGACCGCGAATGCGGAAGGTCGCATCCGGCGCGGCGTCTTTAATGCCCGCCAGCTGCGGCAGGGCGGCAATCGCGGCATCGATGACGTGGTCCAGCTGCGTCCAGTCAACCTGACGGTTGTTAACGGTGCTGTGCAGGGAATGCAGCCAGCGCCAGCTTTCCAGCATGACGGTTTTCGCGTCGTAGTAGGCCGGGTCGTAGACCTGGAAGAAGCGCTGAGCGCGGCCTTCGTTGTTGACCACGGTACCGTCGCTTTCCGCAAAGCTTGCCGCGGAGAGCACCAGGTGCGCTTTGTCCATAATCGCCGTGCGCTGATGGTCAACCACCATCACCAGCGGCGCTTTGGAGAGCGCTGCGTCGACGCGGGCGGCGGAAGCATGACGGTGAAGGTCGTTTTCCAGCACGATGACCGCGTCTGCGGCGCCGCTTTCCAGTTCGTCCAGCGCCTCTTCAAGAGAACCGCCGCCGATCATACCCAGACCGACGCTATTCACCGCGCGGGCAACCATCGTCACGCCGACGTCGGCGCCGCGGCCTTTCAGGGCTTTCGCCACGTTAGCGGCGGCCTGGATGATCTCCATGCTGCCGGCATTGGTCCCGGAAATAATCAGTGGTTTTTTCGCCCCGGCCAGCGCCTGGACGATGACATCGACTTTACCCTGCAGTTCGCGGCTCAGGCCGTCAACCGCCGGCGCGCTGTCGTCCAGCGCATGGGCGATGGCGAAGCCGAGACGCGCCTGATCTTCCACCGGCGCGCGGTAGGTCCACGCGGCGATGTCATCCAGGCGGGTGTCATCGATGTTGGTGACGAATAGCGGGTGTTTGGCGCGCTGGCCGATGTTGAGGATCGCGGCAATCTGCCAGTCGGCCACTTTCTGTGCCGCCGCCATTTCGCGTGCTTTCCCTTTCACCGCCTGACGCACCGCCAGCGCGACGCGCGCGCCGGTCTGGGTAATGTCTTCGCCCAGCACCAGTACCGCGTCGTAGGATTCGATATCGCGCAGGCTTGGGGTGTGGATCCCACCTTCGCGCAGCACTTTCAGCATCATCTGCAGGCGCGCTTGTTCGCCTTTGGCGATGCCGGTATAGAAGTTGTCGGCGCCCACCAGTTCGCGCAGCGCGAAGTTGCTTTCAATGCTGGCGCGCGGGGAGCCGATGCCGATCACTTTCTTCGACTGGCGCAGAATATCCGCCGCGCCCTGCATCGCCTGCTCGGCGTTGAGGGTAATCAGATCGTCGCCGCGGCGCTGAACCGGCTGACGCGGACGGTCTTTCAGGTTCACGTAGCCATAGCCGAAACGACCGCGGTCGCAGAGGAAGTAGCGGTTAACGGTCCCGTTATAACGGTTTTCGATACGACGCAGTTCGCCATAGCGTTCGCCCGGACTGATGTTACAGCCGATGGAACACTGCTGGCAGATGCTCGGCGCAAACTGCATGTCCCATTTACGGTTATAGCGCTCGGAGTGGGTTTTATCGGTGAAGACGCCGGTCGGGCAGACTTCCACCAGGTTGCCGGAGAATTCACTCTCCAGGGTGCCATCTTCCGGGCGGCCGAAGTAGACGTTGTCGTGGGCGCCATAGACGCCCAGATCGGTGCCGTCGGCATAATCTTTGTAGTAGCGCACGCAGCGGTAGCAGGCGATGCAGCGGTTCATTTCATGAGAAATAAACGGCCCCAGATCCTGATTGCGGTGGGTACGCTTGGTAAAACGATAGCGGCGGAAGCTATGGCCGGTCATCACCGTCATATCCTGCAGGTGGCAGTTGCCGCCCTCTTCGCAGACCGGGCAGTCGTGCGGGTGGTTGGTCATCAGCCACTCCACCACGCTTTCGCGGAACTGCTTCGCTTCGCCATCGTCGATAGAAATAAAGGTGCCGTCGGATGCCGGAGTCATACAGGACATCACCAGGCGACCACGCGTGTCTTCCGCGTTCTGATATTGCTTCACCGCACACTGGCGGCAAGCACCGACGCTCCCTAGCGCCGGGTGCCAGCAAAAGTAGGGAATATCAAGCCCAAGAGAGAGACAAGCCTCCAGCAGGTTGTCCGCTCCGTTGACCTCGTATTCTTTGCCGTCTACATGAATCGTAGCCATTAGCGTGCTTCCAAAAATAAAAAAACCTTTAGATTACCAGCGCGTCTTAAGCAGGTTCGGCTGAATCCCGTTGATTGCATGGGTATTGCTGAACTGCTGCTTAATGCCAGCCTCGAATTCTTCGCGGAAATATTTAATCGCGCTCTGCAGCGGCTCAACCGCGCCCGGCGCGTGCGCGCAGAAGGTTTTACCCGGGCCCAGGAATCGACACAGTTGCTCAAGGGTTTCGATATCGCCAGGCTGGCCTTCGCCGCGCTCCAGGGCGCGCAGGATCTTCACGCTCCACGGCAGCCCATCACGGCACGGCGTACACCAGCCGCAGGACTCGCGGGCGAAGAACTCTTCGAGGTTGCGCACCAGCGAGACCATGTTGATCTCGTGGTCAACGGCCATCGCCAGCGAGGTGCCCAGACGGCTGCCCGCTTTACCAATGCTTTCGAACTCCATCGGCAGATCGAGGTGCGCTTCGGTGAGGAAGTCGGTCCCTGCCCCACCCGGCTGCCAGGCTTTAAACTTCAGGCCATCGCGCATGCCGCCGGCGTAATCCTCCAGGATCTCGCGGGCAGTGGTGCCGAACGGCAGCTCCCAGACGCCCGGGTTCTTCACGCGGCCGGAGAAGCCCATCAGCTTGGTGCCGGCATCTTTACTGGTGGAGATGTTCTGGTACCACTCAACGCCGTTGGCCAAAATCGCCGGCACGTTGCACAGGGTTTCCACGTTGTTGACGCAGGTCGGCTTACCCCACACGCCGGAGCTCGCCGGGAACGGCGGCTTGGAGCGCGGGTTAGCGCGGCGACCTTCCAGGGAGTTAATCAGCGCCGTCTCTTCGCCGCAGATATAGCGCCCTGCCCCGGTGTGGACAAACAGCTCGAAGTCAAAACCGGTGCCGAGGATGTTTTTCCCCAGCAGGCCCGCCTCGGTGGCTTCGGCAATCGCGCGGCGCAGATGCTGGGCCGCTTCGATATACTCTCCGCGCAGGAAGATGTAGCCGCGCCAGGCCTTCAGCGCAAACGCGGAGATCAGCATGCCTTCCACCAGCAGGTGCGGCAGCTGCTCCATCAGCAGGCGGTCTTTATAGGTGCCCGGCTCCATTTCATCGGCGTTACACAGCAGGTAACGGATGTTCATGGACTCGTCTTTCGGCATCAGGCTCCACTTCAGACCGGTGGAGAAGCCCGCGCCGCCGCGCCCTTTCAGGCCAGCGTCTTTTACCGCCGTGACGATCTCGTCCGGCGCCATGCCGGTCAGCGCTTTTCGCGCCCCTTCATAGCCATTTTTGCTGCGATACTCGTCCAGCCAGACCGGCTGCTTGTCGTCGCGCAGGCGCCAGGTGAGCGGATGCGTTTCCGCAGTACGAATTACGGTTTTCATTTGTACTGCTCCAGAAGGTCAGGAATTGCCTCCGGCGTCAGATGGCTGTGAGTGTCCTCATCAATCATCATGGTCGGTCCCTTGTCGCAGTTGCCAAGGCAGCAGGTCGGCAGCAGGGTAAAGCGGCCATCAAAGGTGGTCTGCCCTGGCTTGATGTTCAGCTTCTTCTCGATGGCGGCCTGAATCCCCTGATAGCCGGTAATGTGGCACACCACGCTGTCGCAGTAGCGGATCACGTGACGGCCAACCGGCTGGCGGAAAATCTGGCTGTAGAACGTCGCCACGCCTTCGACGTCGCTGGCCGGGATGCCCAGCACATCGGCAATAGCGTAGATCGCGCCATCCGGCACCCAGCCGCGCTGTTTCTGAACAATTTTCAGCGCTTCGATGGACGCCGCACGCGGGTCTTCGTAGTGGTGCTTCTCGTGCTCAATAGCCTCACGCTCTGCCGCACTCAGCTCAAAAGCCTCGGTTTGTGGTTGTTGATTCTCGTGCATAATTAGCGGTCCACGTCTGACATAACAAAATCGATACTACCCAGATAGACGATCAGGTCGGATACCAGGCTGCCGCGGATCGCCGACGGGATCTGCTGCAGGTGCGCAAAGCTCGGCGTGCGGACGCGGGTACGGTAGCTCATGGTGCTGCCGTCGCTGGTCAGGTAGTAACTGTTAATCCCCTTGGTCGCCTCAATCATCTGGAAGGATTCGTTGGCCGGCATGACCGGGCCCCACGATACCTGCAGGAAGTGGGTGATCAGGGTTTCGATATGCTGCAGCGTGCGCTCTTTCGGCGGCGGCGTGGTCAGCGGGTGATCCGCTTTGAACGGCCCTTCCGGCATATTGTCGAGGCACTGCTGAAGAATGCGCAGGCTCTGGCGCAGCTCTTCGACTTTCAGCATCACGCGGGTGTAGCAGTCAGAGACGCCGCCCCCGGTCGGGACTTCGAAGTCGAAGTTTTCATAGCCAGAATAAGGACGCCATTTACGCACGTCGAAGCCGATACCGGTGGCGCGCAGGCCTGCGCCGGTGGTGCCCCACTCCAGCGCCTCTTTAGCGGTATAGGCTGCCACGCCGACGGAACGGCCCTTCAGAATGGTGTTGCGCAGGGCGGCTTTTTCATAGGAGTCCAGACGCTTCGGCATCCACTCGAGGAACTCACGCAGCAGACGATCCCAGCCGCGCGGCAGATCGTGCGCGACGCCGCCGATGCGGAACCACGCCGGGTGCATACGGAAACCGGTGATCGCTTCCACCAGATCGTAGATTTTCTGCCGATCGGTAAAGGCGAAGAAGACCGGGGTCATCGCGCCGACGTCCTGAATAAAGGTAGAGATATACAGCAGGTGGCTGTTGATGCGGAACAGTTCGGAGAGCATTACGCGGATCACGTTGACGCGATCCGGCACGGTGATCCCGGCCAGTTTTTCCACGGCCAGCACGTACGGCATCTCGTTGACGCAACCGCCAAGGTATTCGATACGGTCGGTGTACGGGATGTAGCTGTGCCAGGACTGGCGCTCGCCCATCTTCTCGGCGCCGCGGTGGTGGTAACCGATGTCCGGCACGCAGTCGACGATCTCTTCGCCATCCAGCTGCAGAATAATGCGGAACGCACCGTGCGCGGAGGGGTGGTTCGGACCGAGGTTGAGGAACATGAAGTCCTCGTTGTCGGTGCCGCGCTTCATGCCCCACTCTTCCGGTTTGAAAGTCAGCGCTTCCATCTCCAGATCCTGCTTGGCTTTGGTCAGCTCAAACGGATCGAATTCGGTGGCGCGCGCCGGGTAGTCTTTACGCAGCGGGTGGCCTTCCCAGGTCGGCGGCATCATGATGCGACGCAGGTTCGGGTGGCCATCGAAGGTAATACCAAACATTTCCCAGGTTTCACGCTCATACCAGTTGGCGTTGGGGAACAGTTTGGTGAAGGTCGGCAGATGCAGATCGTTTTCAGACAGCGCCACCTTGAGCATGATGTCGCGGTTGCGGTCGATGGAAATCAGGTGATAGAAAACGGAAAAATCCGCGGCGGGCAGGCCATCGCGGTGCGTGCGCAGACGTTCGTCCATGCCGTGCAGGTCAAACAGCATCACGTAAGGCTTCGGCAATTTCTTCAGGAAATCACCCACCTCAAGCAGCTGCTCGCGCTTGACCCATACCACCGGTACGCCGGTACGGGTTGGCTGAACGGTAAAGGCATCCGGCCCAAAGCGGTTGCGCAGTTCGCCGATCACCGGGTCATCAAGGTGATCGCGGGTTTGCCAGGCTGGTGCGGCGTCATGCGCGGTTAAATCGGTCATATTGTTCACCATTGCAAAAGGTCCGTGGTGACTGCCGGGCGAGACTTCGCGCTGTTGTAGATTGATTTGCGAAGTGGTTCTCCCGCCCGCAGGCGCAAATTAAATCTCGTCCGGCGTCCGCAGATTGGTCACTGCAATACGTTCGCCGCGTTTACGCTCGCGTTCCGACTGCATATTGGCGCGATAGACGCCCTGATCGCCAACCACCCATGAGAGCGGACGACGTTCTTTACCAATGGACTCCTGCAGCAGCATCAGCGCCTGCATATAGGCCTCCGGACGCGGCGGGCAGCCCGGGATGTACACATCGACCGGAATAAACTTATCCACGCCCTGGACGACGGAATAGATGTCGTACATGCCGCCGGAGTTCGCGCAGGCGCCCATGGAGATCACCCACTTCGGCTCCAGCATCTGATCATAGAGACGCTGAATAACCGGCGCCATTTTGGTGAAGCAGGTTCCGGCGACCACCATCAGGTCCGCCTGACGCGGAGAGGCGCGCAGAACTTCGGCCCCAAAGCGCGCAACGTCATGCACCGCAGTGAATGACGTCACCATTTCCACATAACAGCAAGAAAGGCCGAAGTTATACGGCCAAATTGAGTTCTTACGGCCCCAGTTCACCATGTCATGCAGCGCGTGTTCGAGTTTCCCCATATACACGCTTTTGTTGACTTCCTGCTCCAGGGGGTCGGTAACGATCTCCTGTTTCTGCAGGGGGTAACGGTCGTTCTCACCGTTAGGATCTATGCGGGTGAGCGTATAATCCATCTTATTGCCTCGCTTTTACTGCATATGACGGTTAGTGGGACTGTCTGTTTCCGGGTTAACCAGCGTGCGACGGGAACGCGCAGGCGTCCAGTCCAGTGCGCCGATGCGAACGAGATAAACCAGACCAGCCAGTAGCACTAAAATGAAAATTGCGGCTTCCACAAAGCCGACCCAGCCGCTCTCGCGGATGGAGGTCGACCATGCGTAGAGATACAGGGCTTCCACGTCGAAGATCACGAAGAACATGGCAACCAGATAAAACTTCGCAGAAAGACGTAAGCGGGCCGAACCAACGGAGTCGATCCCCGATTCAAACGGCGTGTTTTTGCTACGCGCGCGCGCGCGACCGCCAAGGTACCAGCCGCCGACGAGCATCAGGCAGCACAGACCGATAGCGATGATGAGAAATATAGCGAATGCCCAGTGATGAGCGATGACTTCAGTGGATGTTGACATACGCATTGCTTAACCAAAAAAGTGTAGCGCCAAAACCCTCTGCTCTTACTGGCAGATGAACGCCACAGCGTTTCACGGGAGGAATAAAAAATAACCGTGCAAAAAAGCGTCCCTGGAAGATGTGAGAAGCCCAGATGCCGTGGCTTTTTACCCCTTTCTTTAACCTTTTGTCAACTTTAACAAAAGTTTTCATAACATTAATTTACATTGGAATCTTTTCATTAACATTAAATGCCCTTTTATGCGAAATAACCTTGCATACTGTTCGGTTTTAGTGTTGTTGAATCGTGTCCGTTTCCGTCGTAAATCAAAAATCCCTGCTATTTTGACAGGATTTAGCCTCGATTCCTCCCCCCAAAGAGGGGTATTTTCTTGATCTGCGACACGGTTTTGTTAATTACCCCAGGAAATCGGCAACAATCCATCCGGTTTTTTAACATTAGCAGGAAGTGTTGAAAGTGCAGGAAAAAGTCGGCAAGGTGAGCGCCTGGTCACGCCAATATGCTGATTTTTCTGCAAAGAAATAAAAAAAAGATTCAAAACATCAATAAGAGTGCAAAAAAAAGAGCCACCAGACGAGAAACCCAGCCCTGAGGCTCTTTTTGGACACTTACATTCTGTTACCAGTTTTTGTGATCTTTGTTAGCAACATAACCTCACAAAATGAAGGTGCTTCCTCCCTCTTCCGGAGTAAGTGCCGGCCCCGCGCGCCAGGGATCGCTCTCCTGGCTCAGAGACTGAAAAATCGCCTGCGGTAGTTCGCTCACCGTCTGCGGATTGCAGCTGACGACGTACCGGGTATCCGGCAGGACCGGCAGGCCATCGCTAATGCCGGCCACGCGCAAATCCGGGCTCATCATTTCGACCGGACGCGCGGTGACCCCCAGCCCGGCTTTCACTGCCGCTTTCACCCCGGAGAGCGACGAGGCGCCGTGGGCCAGATGCCAGGAGACGCGGGCAGCCTCCAGCGCGGCGATGATGTCCTCACGGAACGGGCCAGGCTCTTCGAGCAGGATCAGGGGGATCGACTCCCCTTTCGCCAGCACGTAGTCCGCCGCACAGTACCAGAGGGTAGGCGACGTTCTCAGCGTAAAAGCGGTAAAACCGGGAAGCTGATGGGTGGTTAATGCCAGATCGACCTCTCCCCCGCTCAGCATCGCCATGATGACGGCGTGGGGATGGACTTTAATCTCCAGCGTCATTCTGGGATAGAAGCAGCCGATGCGGTTTAACAGAAACGGCAGGATAGTATCAGCGGTTTCTTCCGACGCGCCGATAGTCAGTCCCCCCTGCAGACTGCCATACATCAGCGACATGCAGGCTTCATCGTTAAAGCGCAGGATTTTGCGGGCATAGCCCAGCAGCTGAATGCCCTGCTCGGTCAGCAGTTTATTGCGTCCGTGACGAGCGAAAAGCTCCTTGCCAACCAGCTGCTCCAGGCGTTGCATTTGCTGGCTGACCGCGGACTGGGTACGGCACACTGCAGCGGCGGCGGCGGCGAAGGTGTTCAAATCAGCGACGGCTACAAAGGTGCGCAGCAGATCGAGATCGAGGTTGAGTATCGGACGTGTTGTATTAATCATCTTTCTTCACTTACAGGTGGCTAACGCTGACCTGCCTTGTTGATGCTTTACGCCAGGTTTCCGGCTATTCCCTGAGCCTTGTGCTCACCGTCAGATGGCGGATAAACAACTGGACGAACGTTATTACATGCCAAAGTACTCATCTGAGCAAATGCGCAGAACACCGGAGTAATATATTGTTCGTATTCCTCATTATTATTAATTACCACGGCCAGCAAGGCGTCATACGTCGCCCCGGGAAATCGCACAGTGGTGGTGAGAAAGCCTCTCTTTCGCCGGACTTCTTTTTGGCGAAAAACGAACAATAAAATCCTGTAATAACAATATATTAGATACCAATTCAGCCGTAAATCATACCGACTACCACTGATATTAACGGCGATATTCTAACCGATTCCCATCCTTTTTATAAGCCTTAATAAGGATTAACTGAGTTAATTTTAAATTTTTTTCAACATTTTATATAAATTAACAAACCTCAGATTATTACCTGTCAAAAATAATAATAATGCGCTTGCGCACAGCTTTTTATTAAAATTACTTAACATCAAGATTACAAATCAACCGCTATTACATTAAGGATAGCGTTTTTTTGCGGCCATCCATTCTTCAGCCCCCCCGTTTACCCGACAAACAAACCAGATAAATGATGGTAAAAAAGGCACTACCTCAACATAGACGACCGAAAAAATGCCCTGAAAAGGCATAAACCACAGGAAAAATCAGCAAGCAACAGATAAATCAATTACACTTAAAATCCTGCGTTAGCAAAATCTTCTCCTGCAAAGCCTTCAAAACAGCGGGGAGGCGGAGTACATTGTTCCGTGCTGACTTCCACGGCAGGGAGTGGCGATAACAGCTAAAAGGTCAAGATTCATGTCCCCCATCGAAAAATCCAGCAAGTTAGAGAACGTCTGTTATGACATCCGCGGCCCGGTTCTGAAAGAAGCGAAACGTCTTGAAGAAGAAGGCAATAAGGTTCTGAAACTGAACATCGGCAACCCGGCGCCCTTCGGCTTCGAAGCCCCTGACGAGATCCTCGTCGACGTCATCCGCAATCTGCCTACCGCCCAGGGTTACTGCGATTCGAAAGGATTGTACTCGGCGCGTAAAGCCATCATGCAGCATTACCAGGCGCGGGGAATGCGCGATGTCACCGTGGAAGATATTTACATCGGCAACGGCGTGTCCGAACTGATTGTCCAGGCGATGCAGGCGCTGTTAAACAGCGGCGATGAGATGCTGGTTCCCGCCCCGGACTACCCGCTGTGGACGGCGGCGGTGTCCCTTTCCAGCGGTAAAGCGGTGCACTATCTGTGTGACGAATCCTCTGACTGGTTCCCGGATCTTGACGATATCCGCGCTAAAATTACGCCTCGCACCCGCGGGATCGTGATCATCAACCCCAACAACCCCACCGGCGCGGTCTATTCCAAAGAGCTGCTGCAGGAGATCGTGGAGATCGCCCGCCAGCACAACCTGATTATTTTCGCCGATGAGATCTACGACAAGATCCTCTACGACGAAGCCCAGCATCACTCCATTGCCGCTCTGGCGCCCGATCTGCTGACGGTGACCTTCAACGGACTGTCGAAAACTTACCGCGTCGCCGGCTTCCGTCAGGGCTGGATGGTGCTGAATGGCCCGAAAAAACATGCGAAAGGCTATATCGAAGGACTGGAAATGCTGGCGTCGATGCGTCTGTGCGCCAACGTGCCGGCCCAGCATGCTATCCAGACGGCGCTGGGCGGCTACCAGAGTATCAGCGAATTCATCATTCCCGGCGGGCGTCTGTATGAACAGCGCAACCGCGCCTGGGAGTTGATCAACGATATTCCGGGCGTCTCCTGCATGAAGCCAAAAGGCGCGCTGTACATGTTCCCGAAAATCGACGCCAAACGCTTCAATATTCACGATGACCAGAAAATGGTGCTCGATTTCCTGCTGCAGGAGAAAGTGCTGCTGGTGCAGGGTACTGCCTTTAACTGGCCGTGGCCGGATCACGTACGCATTGTGACCCTGCCTCGCGAAGACGACCTGGAGATGGCGATCTCCCGCTTCGGCCGCTTCCTCTCCGGCTACCATCAGCTGTAATCGTGCCGCCGCCGGCATTTGCATCCGGCGGCGATCCCTGCGCACAATGGAACCCGATGTTGTCACTGATTAAGGGTTCCTATGAGTCAGAGTCATTTCTTTGCCCACCTCTCCCGTCTGAAACTGATTAACCGCTGGCCGCTGATGCGCAACGTGCGCACTGAAAATGTCTCCGAGCACAGCCTGCAGGTGGCGATGGTCGCCCACGCGCTGGCGGCGATCAAAAACCGCAAATTCGGCGGCCAGGTCAACGCCGAGCGTATCGCCTTGTTAGCGATGTACCATGACGCCTCGGAAGTCTTAACTGGCGATCTCCCTACTCCGGTGAAATATTTCAATTCGCAGATTGCCCAGGAATATAAGGCGATTGAGAAAATCGCCCAGCAGAAGCTGGTGGATATGGTGCCTGACGAGCTGCGCGATATTTTCGAACCGCTGATTGACGAGCATCACTACAGTGAGGAAGAGCAGTCGATCGTCAAACAGGCTGACGCCCTCTGCGCCTACCTGAAATGCCTCGAAGAGCTGTCGGCGGGCAACAACGAATTTCTGCTGGCCAAAGGCCGTCTGGAAAAAACGCTGGCGTCGCGGCGCAGCGCGGAGATGGATTACTTTATGCAGGTGTTTGTCCCGAGCTTCCAGCTGTCGCTGGATGAAATCAGCCAGGATTCGCCGCTGTAATTTTTCAGGCCGGGCAGCGGTCGCCCCCTACCCGGCCGGCATACCTTAAAACGGGAAGAGCACCGGGATCAGCAGGACGCAGACCACCATTACCAGCACGGTAAAGGGCACGCCAATCTTTACAAAGTCGCTGAAGGAATACTTACCCGGGCCAAGCACCAGGGTGTTGACCGGCGAGGAGACCGGGGTCATAAACGCCGCCGAAGCCGCCATCGCCACCACCATGGCAAAGGGATAGGGCGACACGCCCATCGACTTCGCCGCCGCTAAGGCAATAGGCGCCATCAGCACTGCAGTGGCCGTGTTAGAGATAAACAGGCCTATCGCCGCGCACATCACAAACAGGCAGCCGAGCATCAGATAAGGCCCCTCGCCTCCGGCAACGTCCATCAGTCCCTTGACCACCAGATCCACCCCACCGGTTTTCTGCAAGGCCAGGGCAAAAGGCATCATCCCGACAATCAGAATAATGCTCGGCCAGTGGATCGCCTTGTAGGCGCTTTCGGCGTTGATGCAGCGGAATTTGCCCATCAGCAGACAGGCGATGATCGCGGCGATAGGGTTGGGGATTTCATCCGTCAGCATCAGGGCCACCATCAGCACCAGACAGAAAATCGCGTGCGGAGCCTGGCTGTGGGCCGGCGAAGCGTCATCGACCTCAACCGGCATATTGAGCACCACGAAATCCCGACCGCGCTTCGCCAGCAGAGCAATTTGCCGCCAGTTGCCGACCACCAGCAGGATATCGCCGAGTTGCAGCGGCTCATCGACCACGGAACCATCCATCGATTTGCCATCGCGCTTCATGCCGACGATATTGAGACCAAACCGGGTGCGGAAGGCTATCTCACGCACCGTTTTGCCTATCATCTCTGAATCCGGGATCAGCGCCACCTCCGCCATCCCCACATCCAGCGCCTGATCGGCAAAATACTCGCCGCGCAGCACCATCGGCTCGAGCATTTGCTCGCCGCAGAACTGGCGCAGGTCGACATCGGAGGCGGACATATCGATCAGCAGGACGTCGCGGGCGCGAAATTCCGATACCCCGTTGACGTTAACAATCACCCGACGGAACCGCCGCCAGCGCTCAACGCCGATGACGTTGGCACAGTAGCGCTCACGCAGCTTTAAATCATCCAACCGCTGACCGATCATCGGCGAACCGGGTCGGATCGCCAGCCGGCGGGCGCGGCCGGTGAGGTGATATTCGCGAATCAAATCGCGGAAGGTGCTTCTTTTTCGTCCATCGCGCGCGGATTCGCCATTATCCGTCTTCAGCATAAAGCGCACCGCCAGCATATAGACGATGCCCAGGATCAGCACCACCAGGCCAATCGGGGTGACGCTGAAAAAACTGAAGCCGTGCAGCCCTTCGCGCAGCAGTTCGCTGTTGACCACCAGGTTGGGCGGCGTCGCCACCAGGGTCATCATCCCGCTGATAAGCCCGGCGAAGCTCAGCGGCATCATCAGCCGCGAGGGGGAGGTATTCATCCGCGCCGAGACGCTAAGGACCACCGGAATGAAAATGGCGACCACGCCGGTGGAGCTCATAAACGCGCCCAGCCCGGCGACGGTGAGCATCAGGTAGATCAGCATTTTGGTTTCGCTGTTGCCTGCTACGCTCACCAGCCAGGCGCCCATCTTGGTGGCTACCCCGGTACGCACGAGGCCGTCGCCGATAATAAACAGGGCGGCAATCAGGATCACGTTAGGATCGCTGAACCCGGAAAAAGCTTCGGTCAGCGTCAGCGTGCCGCTGAGGACAAAGGCGACAATGACCATCAGGGCGATAGCATCCATGCGCACCTTGCCGGTAGCAAACAGCACAACCGCGATGGCCAGGAGGGATAAAACCCAAATCAATTCACCGTTCACAACGTTTCCTTGTCACAAGTGGGGGTCGACATAGTGGCATAAAAAAGCCCCGACGACGCGGGGCGAAATCATGGGTTTACGCTTTAAGACGCACATTCACCACGCCGTCGGCCTGCCGTTCAACCAGCAGATCTTCCAGGCTGCTCAGCACAAGGTCGGCTTCATCCAGACGGGGGGCATCGGCAGGCACCTTGACCGCGATGGTGCGACAGCCTGCCGTCAGCCCGGAGAGCAGCCCCGCCGGCGCATCTTCCACCACCGCGCACTCCCCGGCAGGCAGCCCCAACCGCTCGGCGCCCAGCAGATAGGCGTCCGGCGCCGGCTTGCCGTGCTTCACTTGCTCAGCGGTGACAAACACCTCCGGCATCGGCAGGCCCGCCGCGCGGTGACGCGCGTGCGCAACCGGAATCGAGCCGGAGGTGACAATCGCCCACGGGATCCCAGCCTCATTGAGCGAATTCAGCAGGGCTAACGCCCCCGGCAGGGCGACGATGCCTTCGATATCAGTGGCTTCCATCTGCTCGAGATAACGGAATTCGGCCTGGATATCCTCCTCGCTGCGACCCGGCATAAAATGGCGAATGGAGGTAATGGCCTGCTTGCCGTGAATAAAACTGAGAATTTCATCATGGTCGATGGCGAAACGATCCCCCCACTTGCACCATGAACGCTCCACCACCGGCAAGGAATCCACCAGCGTCCCGTCTAAATCGAACAGGAAACCTTTACACTGCACGGGCACCTCCCTCAGGCATTGATGATTTGGTTAATTTCGTTACTGCTCAGATGATACTGGCGCGGGCAGGCGTGCCAGACGCTCAGCATCCGCTGATATTTCTCCCACATCGGGGTCTGCGAGTTAAAGCCATGGGTGCCGGCGTCAAAGTGGCTGTAACGGCCTTCAACATTGACCATAAAGCGCACGTAGCCGAGAAAACGCGCTTCGGTGGCGGCATCAAAGCCGAGGAAGGTGACTCGGCGCTCGTCGATACCCTCCGCGTCTTTCAGGTTGGTCCAGGAGACGTGTAGCGCGTGGTACATCTCCATGATGTCGATAACGGTACGGCAGGTTTCTTCCGTCAACTGGCCGAACTCGCGGTCCAGTTCACGCATCTGCAGCCCATACCCACGCTCAATGATGGTTTGCAGACGACGGTAGCGCTCCGCATTGTCCGGGTCGAGCATCGTCATCATTTTGTACTGATTGGATAAAATCAGACGCTGCGCATTGGTCATTTCCATGTTGTGACTCCTGTAGCACGGTAGGGCGTGAAATAAAGAAGGCGCATAAATCATGCGCCTTCTTTTATATGCGTTTTCCGTAGTGAATTACAAATCATCAAGGAAAGTTTTATCGAGTTGTTTGAAGGCGCGCTTAAGCGTGTCAGCCAGCGCCTGATAATCGGGCTTGCCTTCGACAGGCGCCAGCGCCTGCCCCGCCTCCTGCAGTTTGCCGCGTACTTCGTAGAACCAGTTAAGAATGGAAGGCGGCAGCGGCGTCACTGAACGTTTACCCAACCACCATAACCCCTGCATCGGCAGGCTCAATGCAAACAGCGCGGTGGCCACGGCGGGACCCAGCTGGCCGCCCAGCGCTATCTGCCAGCAGAGGGTGAAAATGGCGATCGGCGGCATGATGCGGATGGCGTAGCGGGTGGCACGAATGATGCGGTTTTCGATAAATACCGGCGCGAGGCGCTTGTCGAGAGGCCAGGTCTTGGCGTAGTGCTGCCCGCGGTTGAACAAGCTAAAGAAGCTAACGGGGCGTTTCTCAGGGGTCGACATGGCTTTACCTCAACTTTACATATAAAACTTAAAAAATTCGTGCAAAACACCAACTATGCATGACATCGTTCAAAAGATTTTGGCAAAGGATGCCGCAATCAGGTATCCTGTGCCCGCCTGAAAGGGCGGATAGACTCTTTTGCCAGGCTAGTCAAATTATCGCATATTCTGCCATTGGCTGAAAATTATGCAAAATGGCATAAAATCAAATGTACTTATCTCATCGTGCCTGAAAACAGAACAAGGCATGATGTTAATCATAAATGTCGAGGTCATCCTGCGCTACGCTAATGACACACTGACGTTTTTTTAGCCACGTATCATAAAAAGGTACTTCCATGTCGAGTAAGTTAGTACTGGTTCTGAACTGCGGTAGCTCCTCTCTGAAATTTGCTATCCTTGACGCCGTGAACGGCGACGAATACCTGTCCGGTTTAGCGGAATGCTTCCACCTGCCGGAAGCCCGTATCAAATGGAAAATTGACGGCGGCAAACAAGAAGCCGAATTAGGCGCGGGCGCCGCGCACAGCGAAGCACTGAACTTTATCGTTAACACTATTCTGGCACAAAAACCAGAACTGTCTGCTCAGCTGACCGCAATCGGCCACCGTATCGTCCACGGCGGCGAAAAATACACCAGCTCCGTAGTCATCGACGAGTCCGTGATTCAGGGCATTAAAGACGCCGCGTCCTTCGCCCCGCTGCACAACCCGGCACACCTGATCGGCATCGCTGAAGCGCTGAAATCCTTCCCGCACCTGAAAGACAAAAACGTGGCAGTATTCGATACGGCGTTCCACCAGACCATGCCGGAAGAATCCTATCTCTACGCCCTGCCGTACAGCCTGTACAAAGAGCACGGCGTTCGTCGTTACGGCGCGCACGGCACCAGCCACTTCTACGTGACTCAGGAAGCCGCTAAGATCCTGAACAAGCCGGTTGAAGAGCTGAACATCATCACCTGCCACCTCGGCAACGGTGGTTCGGTTTCCGCTATTCGTAACGGCAAATGCGTTGACACCTCCATGGGTCTGACCCCGCTGGAAGGCCTGGTGATGGGTACCCGCTCCGGCGATATCGATCCGGCCATCATCTTCCATCTGCACGACACCCTGGGCATGAGCGTTGACGCCATCAACAAAATGCTGACCAAAGAGTCCGGCCTGCTGGGCCTGACCGAAGTCACCAGCGACTGCCGCTACGTGGAAGACAACTACCAGGAAAAAGCCGACGCTAAACGCGCGATGGACGTCTACTGCCACCGCCTGGCGAAATACATCGGCTCCTACACCGCGCTGATGGACGGCCGTCTCGACGCCGTGATCTTCACCGGTGGCATCGGTGAAAACGCCGCGATGGTGCGTGAGCTGTCGCTGGGCAAACTGGGCGTACTGGGCTTTGAAGTTGACCATGAGCGTAACCTGGCTGCCCGCTTCGGCAAGTCTGGCTTCATCAACAAAGAAGGCACCCGTCCTGCCGTGGTTATCCCGACCAACGAAGAGCTGGTCATCGCGCAAGACGCCAGCCGTCTGACCGCATAATTCCACACCGCCAGCCCTGACCCGCAATACTTCGAGCTGCAGGAAGGCGGCGACACAGCAGATCCCCGGCGCGTACAGCGCGTACGCGACCGGGGTGAGCAAGTAGAGCCAACGCACGTGCAACGTGGAGTATGACGGGTCGCTGGTGGTGCTGTTTTGTATCCCGCCTGATACTGGCGGTAACGAAAGAGGATATACCGTGTCCCGTACTATCATGTTAATTCCTACCGGTACCAGCGTAGGCCTGACCAGCGTCAGCCTCGGTGTGATCCGCGCTATGGAACGCAAAGGCGTTCGTCTGAGCGTCTTTAAACCTATCGCCCAGCCACGCTCCGGCGGCGATGCCCCGGACCAGACCACCACCATCGTTCGCGCCAGCTCCTCCACTACCACCGCTGCTGAACCGCTGAAGATGAACCACGTTGAGTCTCTGCTCTCCAGCAATCAGAAAGATGTGCTGATGGAAGAGATCATCGCCAACTACCACGCGAACACTCAGGACGCGGAAGTGGTACTGGTGGAAGGCCTGGTGCCGACCCGTAAGCATCAGTTCGCCCAGGCGCTGAACTTTGAAATCGCCAAAACCCTGAACGCGGAAATCGTCTTCGTGATGTCGCAGGGCACCGATACGCCAGAACAGCTGAACGAGCGTATTGAACTGACCCGCAACAGCTTTGGCGGCGCGAAAAACACCAGCATCACCGGCGTTATCATCAACAAACTGAATGCGCCGGTCGACGAGCAGGGCCGTACCCGTCCTGACCTGTCAGAAATCTTCGACGACTCATCCAAAGCGAAAGTCGTGAAGATCGATCCGGCTCAGCTGCAAAACGGCAGCGCGCTGCCGGTGCTGGGCGCCGTACCGTGGAGCTTCGATCTGATCGCCACCCGCGCGATCGACATGGCCCATCACCTGAATGCGACCATCATCAACGAAGGCGACATCAACACCCGCCGCGTCAAATCCGTGACCTTCTGCGCGCGCAGCATCCCGCACATGCTGGAGCACTTCCGCGCGGGCTCACTGCTGGTGACCTCCGCAGATCGTCCTGACGTGCTGGTTGCCGCCTGCCTGGCAGCGATGAACGGCGTGGAAATCGGCGCCATCCTGCTGACCGGCGGCTATGAAATGGACGCGCGCATCAGCAAGCTGTGCGAACGCGCCTTCGCCACCGGCCTGCCGGTATTCATGGTCAACACCAATACCTGGCAGACCTCCCTGAGCCTGCAGAGCTTCAACCTCGAAGTACCGGTTGACGATCACGAGCGCATTGAGAAAGTTCAGGAATACGTCGCCAACTACATCAACGCCGACTGGATCGAATCGCTGACCGCGACCTCCGAGCGCAGCCGTCGTCTCTCCCCGCCAGCCTTCCGCTACCAGCTGACCGAGCTGGCGCGCAAAGCCGGCAAACGCGTGGTTCTGCCGGAAGGCGACGAGCCGCGTACCGTGAAAGCCGCCGCTATCTGCGCCGAACGCGGGATCGCCACCTGTGTGCTGCTGGGTAACCCGGATGAGATCAACCGCGTTGCGGCAGCGCAGGGCGTTGAGCTGGGCGCCGGTATCGAAATCGTCGACCCGGAAGTGGTACGCGAAAGCTACGTGGCTCGCCTGGTCGAACTGCGTAAGAGCAAGGGCATGACCGAAGCGGTCGCCCGCGAGCAGCTGGAAGATAACGTGGTTCTCGGCACCCTGATGCTGGAACAAGACGAAGTCGACGGCCTGGTGTCCGGCGCGGTACACACCACCGCCAACACCATTCGTCCGCCGCTGCAGCTGATCAAAACCGCACCGGGCAGCTCGCTGGTCTCTTCGGTGTTCTTCATGCTGCTGCCGGAACAGGTTTACGTTTACGGCGACTGCGCGATCAACCCGGATCCGACCGCAGAGCAGCTGGCGGAAATCGCGATTCAGTCCGCTGACTCCGCGATTGCCTTCGGCATCGAACCGCGCGTGGCGATGCTCTCCTACTCCACCGGTACTTCCGGCGCGGGTAGCGATGTAGAAAAAGTCCGCGAAGCGACCCGCCTGGCGCAGGAAAAACGTCCTGACCTGATGATCGACGGTCCGCTGCAGTATGACGCCGCGGTGATGGCTGACGTGGCGAAATCCAAAGCGCCGAACTCGCCGGTAGCTGGCCGCGCGACCGTGTTCATCTTCCCGGATCTGAACACCGGTAACACCACTTATAAAGCGGTACAGCGCTCTGCCGACCTGATCTCCATCGGGCCGATGCTGCAGGGTATGCGCAAGCCGGTCAACGATCTGTCTCGTGGCGCGCTGGTAGACGATATCGTCTACACCATCGCACTGACCGCGATCCAGTCAGCTCAGCAGCAGAAGTAATCGCTCGCTGAGAGAAAAGCAAAAGGCAGCCAGATGGCTGCCTTTTTTTGTCAGGAGGCGAACAGCGTTTGCTGCCACGCGTTCGCGCGATTATTCGCGCTCGCTCTCTTCCGCGTCATCATACTCGTTACCGGCGTTGCGGGTCATCCACAGCGCCAGCGCTTTCAGGGAGTCGGGCGTGAACTCATCGCAGCGGGCGGTGATCTCTTCCGGCGTTAACCAGCACACCTCGCTTACCTCTTCTTCCTGCAGGGCAAACGGCCCGTGGGAAACGCAGCTGAACAGGCTTCCCCAGACGCGGCAGAATTTATCTTCGTAGTAGAACTGGCCGTGATCGGCGAACGGCACCCCGGCGATGCCTAACTCCTCTTCCGCCTCGCGGCGGGCCGACTCCAGCAATTGCTCATCAGCCTGCACGACGCCGCCGGCGGTGGCATCCAGCATGCCCGGATGAAAGTCTTTTGTCTCGGTGCGTCGCTGCACCAGAATTTTCCCCATTCCGTCGTGAACGACGATATAGGTCGCCCGGTGGCGCAGGCACTGCGCGCGCATCTGCTCGCGGCTGGACTGTGCTATCACCTCATTGTTTTCATTAACAATATCGACCCATTCTGTGCTTGCCAAATGATTCTGTTCCGCCATCAGGAAACCTTACTTTAAAAGCGCTCTTGCGGCGCGTCTTTATGATTGAGGGCTAAATTACGGGTAAATTGCGACCTCTGCAATAACCTGATTATCATTGAGTGCTAAAACCTGCAGACGCCCCTCATCCAGTAGCCCATAGCTGGCGGAATATCCCCCTTTCGGGATACTCACTGAGCCTGGATTAAACAGAGAGATCGCCCCGCGTTTTTCAGCAACCGGAATATGAGTATGGCCATACGCCAGGACATCGCCAGCGGCAAGTGGCGGCAAATTGTCCGGGTTATACAGATGACCGTGGGTCAGAAACAGGCGATAGCCTTCGCCAAGCACCTGCTGCCAGGGTGCGGTCATGGGAAAACGAAGCAGCATTTGATCCACTTCGCTGTCGCAGTTACCGCGGACGGCAATGATGCGCTCCGCCACGCTGTTCAGCCGCTCGGCCACCTCCGCCGGCGCATAGCCTTCCGGCAACGCGTTGCGCGGTCCGTGATTAAGCACATCGCCGAGGATGATCAGCCACCTGGCGCCACTTTGCGCGAAACGTTCAAGCACGCGTTCCGTGGCGGGCAGCGAACCATGAATATCGGAGGCAAACATCAGCTTCATAGGTTCCATCTCCACTGGTTACGATGCCTCTATGATAGCGGAAGCGCAGCGGGTTATCAGCCTCCGCGTTTGGCGGAAAGCGCCACGTAACGCTGGATTGAGGCCCGCTGCCACTGGAACGCCGCATAATCCGCCAGCGCCTCCGGCACCTCATCGCCATTGAGAACCAGACGATTGAGCATCAGCGCCAGGTCGGCGTCGGCAATAGACCATTCGCCGAATAAATTTTGCCCGCCGTGGGCCAGCAGCGTGGTCGCGGTGGCAAACAGTTTTTCCGCCGACCGCTTGCCTGCCTCGCTGAGCGCCGGCATTTTCACTCCGCCAAACACCACGGCGGTGGATCGCTCTTCACGAATGGGCACCAGATCGCTGCGCAGCCATGCCTGGATCTGCCGGGCGCGGGCCCGCTTTTGCAGATCGTGTGGATAAAGGCGCTCCCACTCAGGCGGCGCGAAACGTTCATCCAGATATTCGGTAATCGCCGAAGACTCGCTCAGCGCGAAATCGTCAACCTCAAGCAGCGGTACGCGACGGGTGGCGGCATAGCCCGTCCAGCCGGCCTGCAGATGTTCGCCGCGGTTCAGGTCGATGGTTTTAAGGCTAAAAGGCAGGCTCTTTTCCTGCAGCGCGACATAGACAGACATCACGTACGGTGAGAAAAAATCGGCATCGGACCACAGGGTAATCACAGGCTGGCTCATAGCTTCCTCAGGGTTGGTAGACAGGGCAATAAACCAACATAGCCTGTCTTACAGGCGATGTCACTGCTCGCCCGCTGCGTGGCTGGCGACAGACCGAGGCACCGCTCGCGGATTTTCTCCCGGGTCGCGCAGCTTCACCTATACTCGATCAGTTTGCGACCCACGACGGCGGGAAATATTATGATCGATCTCTACTATGCGCCCACCCCAAACGGCCACAAAATCACCCTCTTTCTCGAAGAGGCGCAGCTGGCTTATCGGCTAATCCGGGTCGATATCGGTAAAGGGGAGCAGTTTCATCCGCAGTTTCTGGCGATTTCGCCGAATAACAAAATTCCGGCTATCGTCGACCACATGCCTGCCGACGGCGGCGCGCCGTTGAGCGTCTTTGAGTCCGGCGCCATTCTGCTCTATCTGGCGGAAAAAAGCGGCAAGCTGCTGAGCGGCGAGCTGCGGGCGCGCTATACCACCCTGCAGTGGCTGTTCTGGCAGGTCGGCGGCCTGGGACCGGTGCTGGGGCAAAATCAGCATTTTTCCCACTCAGCGCCGCAAACCGTGCCCTACGCGATTGAGCGTTTTCAGGTGGAAACCCAGCGACTCTACGGGGTACTGAATCACCGCCTGGGATCCAGCCCGTGGCTGGGCGGGGACCACTACAGCATCGCCGACATCGCCGCCTGGCCCTGGGTGAACTGCCATGTCCGCCAGCGGATCGATCTGGCGAACTATCCGGCGGTGCATAACTGGTATGAGCGCATTAAGCAGCGGCCGGCGACGGTGGAAGCGATGCTAAAAATTCAGTCTTATTAACCCCCTGCTCGCCCGTCGCGCTTTGTTGTATGATTGCAGGACTTACACCACGGAGGAAGCCTGCAATGTCTCAACCAGACGCCATTATTCGTATTAAGAACCTGCGCCTGCGTACTTTTATTGGTATTAAAGAGGAAGAGATCGCCAACCGCCAGGACGTGGTGGTGAATGTGGCCATTCACTACCCTGCCGATAAAGCGCGCGACAGCGAGGACATTAATGATGCGTTGAACTACCGCACCATTACCAAACGCATCATCAGCCATCTTGAGAATGGTCGTTTTTCACTGCTGGAAAAATTAACTCAGGATGTGCTGAATATCGCATGCGAACATCACTGGGTCACATATGCTGAAGTGGAGATCGATAAACTTCACGCGCTGCGCTATGCCGACTCGGTATCCATGACCATGAGCTGGCGGCGCTAACCATGTCAGGGAGGTGGTATGAAGATCCTGCTTACTGGTGGTACCGGCCTGATTGGCCGACATCTGATACCCAGATTGCTGGAGCTCGGGCATAGCGTCACGGTCTCCACCCGGCATCCGGATACCGCCCGCGCCCGTCTCGATCCACGCGTCACGCTGTGGCGCGATTTCGAGGGCCATCACCACCTCAATGACATCGATGCCGTCATCAATCTGGCGGGCGAGCCCATCGCCGATAAACGCTGGACCGCCGAACAGAAACAGCGCTTATGCCATAGTCGCTGGGATCTCACTCAGCGGTTGGTGGGCCTGATCCACGCCAGCGACCCCCCTCCCTCCGTGCTGATCAGCGGGTCAGCCACCGGCTATTACGGCGACCTCGGCGAAGTGGTGGTGACCGAAGAAGAGCCGCCGCACAATGAGTTTACCCATAAGCTCTGCGCCCGCTGGGAGCAAATTGCCTGCGAAGCGCAAAGCGAGCGCACTCGCGTCTGTCTGCTGCGCACCGGCGTGGTACTGGCGCCGCGGGGCGGTATTCTCGGCAAAATGACCCCAGCCTTTAAGCTCGGCCTCGGCGGGCCTATCGGCAGCGGCAGACAGTACCTGGCCTGGATCCATATCGACGATATGGTTAACGGCATTCTGTGGCTGCTGGATAACGATCTGCGCGGCCCGTTCAATATGGTTTCGCCCTATCCCGTGCATAACGAGCAGTTCGCCCACGCGCTGGGTCATGCGCTCAATCGACCGGCGATTTTCCGCGTCCCCGCCGCCGCCATCCGCCTGCTGATGGGCGAATCCGCCGTCCTGGTGCTCGGCGGTCAGCGCGCGCTGCCTAAGCGGCTGGAAGCCGCCGGCTTCGCCTTCCGCTGGTACGATCTCGACGAAGCGCTAAAGGATGTGCTGAGTTAATGGCTGACAAGGGGGGGCATTGGCTCCCCTGATTCCATTCTGCTGGCTAATGCCCCACGCCAGGATGGTCTCAGCCTGGCGCTGCAGCGTCGCCCTATCCCGGGCAACCCGCGCCCTGAAGCGCCTGAGTTCATCGCCAGCGGGCCGGTTCGCCGGTGTTAACAGGCGGAGTAAAGTGCTAAGGTAGGCCTTTCCTTCTTTGTATTGACTGCTTTATGACGACCATCACCACGCCTCGCCTTTCGCTTACCCACTTTGTTACCGATGACTGGCCCTTTTTTCTGCGCCTGCGCCAGGATCCGCAGGTGATGCGTTTTATGGGCGAAATGTTAAGCGAGGAGGCGTTGCGCAGCGTGTTCGCCTGTCGCTGCGCCGATCCCGGCGTGTATGTTCTGCGTAATCAGCGCGGCGATGCGCTGGGCGATATTGGGCTTCGCGTCAGCCCTAAAAATCCGCACGAGGCCGACGTCGGCTATGCGCTGCTGCCCGAGGCTCAGGGAAAAGGGTATGCCAGCGAAGCGCTGCGGGCGATCTGCGATTATGGTTTCAGTACGCTGGGGGTGCGGGCTATCAATGCCTGGGTTTTGGCAGAGAATCGTGGCTCATCGCGCCTGCTGGAGAAGCAGGGCTTTGTACGCACGCAGGTGCTGGAGAAAGCCTATCATCTGAACGGCGTCGATTACGATGACTGGATCTACCGGCTGGAGCGTGGATCCCACCCGGCGCCCGCGGACGCCGGGTGAGCCGTTTATTTCAGCGAACCTTTCAGAAACTGCTGCAGGCGCGGGCTTTTCGGCGCGCCGAACAGCGCGTCCGGATGCCCTTCTTCTTCAATTTTTCCCTGATGCAGGAAAATGACATGCGAAGAGACGTGGCGGGCAAAGCCCATTTCGTGGGTCACCACCACCATGGTTTTCCCCTCTTCCGCCAGCTGCTGCATAATGCGTAACACTTCGCCCACCAGCTCCGGATCCAGCGCGGAGGTCGGCTCATCAAACAGCAGCACCTCCGGCTCCATCGCCAGCGCGCGGGCAATAGAGACACGCTGCTGCTGGCCGCCGGAAAGATGCACCGGGTATTTCGCCTGCTGACGTTCGTCTATCCCGACCTTGGCCAGGTATTTTACCGCCCGTTCGCGCGCTTCCTGTTTGCTTAAGCCCAGCACCTGAATCGGCGCCTCCATGACGTTCTCCAGCACCGTCATATGGCTCCACAGATTGAAATGCTGAAACACCATGGTCAACCGGGTGCGCAGCAGGCGCAGCTGGTTCTTGTCGGCTACCTTCAGCTGGCCGTCTTTATCCCGTACCAGGCCAATATTCTGGCCGCTGACGACGATCGTGCCTTCGCTCGGTTTTTCAAGGAAGTTAATACAACGCAAAAAGGTACTTTTCCCGGAACCCGATGAACCGATGATACTGATAACGTCCCCGGCTTTCGCCTGCAGCGAGACGCCCTTCAGCACCTCGTGTTCCCCATAGCGTTTATGCAGATCGATAACGTTTAATTTATTGTCGGACATGGCGTTCTCAATGCGTTGAAGAAGGTTTGATATGCTGCAACCAGCGCTTTTCCGCTTTGCGGAACAAGCTAATCAGCACATACGAGATAATTAAATAGAGCACCGCGGCGATGCCGAAGGCGGTGAACGGCTGATAGGTGGCCGAGTTGATATCGCGGGCGATTTTCAGCAGATCCGGCACCGTGGCGGTAAACGCCAGCGCCGTTGAGTGCAGCATCAGGATCACTTCGTTACTGTAGGCCGGCAGCGCAATCCGCAGCGCGGAAGGCAGGATGATGCAGCGGTACAGTTTGACCGAAGAGAAGCCGTAGGCCCGCGCCGCTTCAATTTCGCCCGCCGGTACCGAGCGGATCGCGCCGGCGAAAATTTCGGTGGTATAGGCGCAGGTGTTCAGGGTCAGCGCCAGCACCGTACAGTTTAACCCGCTGCGGAAAAAGGCGTTCAGCAGTTCAGTGCCTTTGACGATTTCCAGGGTGTACATGCCGGAGTAAAAGACCAATAGCTGCACGTACAGCGGCGTGCCGCGAAATATGTAAGTAAACAGCCAGATGGGAAACTGGATGAACTTATTGCTCGAAACGCGGCCGATTGCCAGAAAGACCGCCAGGATGCCCCCCATGACCACCGAAGAGATCAGCAACCATAAGGTAATCGCCACGCCGGTAAAGCGATAGCCGTCGGTCCACAGCAGTGATTTCCAGTACTCCTGAATAATTTCAATCACAGGTCAGCCCTCTTCACGCCAACGGTATAGCGGCGTTCGAGCAGCAGCAGTACGCCATTAGACAGGGTGGTAAACACCAGATAAATCAGACCGCAGACGATGGCGAAGTAGAACGGCTGCCAGGTGCTTTTGCCCGCCAGCTGCGTGGCTTTGACCACATCCTCCAGCCCCAGCAGCGAGACCAGCGCCGTCGCCTTGAGGATAACCTGCCAGTTGTTGCCGATCCCCGGCAGCGCGTAGCGCATCATCGCCGGGAACAGGATGCGCCGGAACGTCTGCCCGCCGCTGAAGCCAAAGGCGGTGGCCGCTTCGATATGCCCCTTCGGCACCGCCAGGTAGGCGCCGCGGAAGGTTTCCGTAAAATAGGCGCCATAGATAAAGCCAAGGGTAATTATCCCGGCGATCATCGGGTCAATATCAAACTGCGACATGCCCAACGCGTCGGTGACGCTGTTGAGCGCAATCTGCAGGCCGTAGAAAATCAACAGCATCAGCACCAGGTCGGGGACGCCGCGGATCAGTGTGGTATAGCCTTCAAACACCAGCGCCAGAGGACGGTTGCTCGATAGCTTTGCGCCCGCGCCCGCCAGCCCGATCAGGACGGCGAGAACGACCGAGCTGAGCGCAAGCTCCAGGGTGACGAGCGCACCCTGCAAAATAACCTGTGAAAACCCATACAGCATGCTGCCTACCCTGTCTGTCATCCACCACTGCGCGTGAATCGGACGCGCCGTGGTGAGGCGTGAGAATTATTCGCCGTATACGTTAAAATCGAAATATTTTTTCGCCAGCTTGTCGTAGGTGCCGTCCTTACGCATCTCTGCAAACGCCTTATTCAGCGCTTCACGCAGTTCGTTGTCTTCCTTACGCAGCCCCATACCGGTGCCGACGCCGAACAGCTTTTCGTCTTTAATCGACGGACCGCCAAACTGGTAATCTTTACCGATAGGCTGTTTCAGGAACCCTTCGCTGGCCGCGACCTCATCCTGGAAAGCGGCATCAATACGGCCGGCGGTCAGGTCGGAATAGATATTGTCCTGTCCCTGATAAGAGACAATCTCGATACCTTTCGGCGCCCAGTGCTCATTACCATAAGTTTCCTGCGTCGTGCCCTGCAGCACGCCCACGCGCTTCCCCTTCAGGGTGGCGAGGTCCGGCGTCACGGGGCTGCCCTTTTTCACCACCAGACGCGAATCAGCCGCATACAGTTTGTCGGTGAAAGCGATTTCCTGTTGACGCTTTTCGGTAATCGACAGCGAAGACATAATCGCGTCGATTTTCTTCGCTTTTAAAGAGGGGATCAGCGCATCCAGCGGGTTTTCCACAAAGGTACATTGGGTATTAATACGCTTACACAGCTCTTTTGCCAGATCGATATCAAAACCCACCAATTCCCCCTGCGCATTCTTCGATTCGAAGGGAGCATAAGTCGGATCGGTACCGATACGAATTTTTTGCGGAATAGCGGCAAAGACCGTGGAAACGCTGGAAAGGGCCAGCGCTAAAGAGAGAGACAACGCCAGTTTTTTCATAACTATCCTCGACAGACTGTCATTCTAACGGGTTTATTAGAACTATTAACACCAGTTATCGTGCCATTATTCGCCCCTTGAGGGCAAAGATTTATGCACCAGAAAGGCCATTTTTTTGCATCACAAACGCTTAACTATGCATTTTTTAGCCACAAAAGCGGCCGCCTTTGCACTAAAATGATCCACAGCGTCTGGCGATGCACCTTTTCGGGGCTTTTACACGAGCATGGCGGCAGGCCCACCCGATAGCGCGGGCCTGCGGCAGTCTTAGTCGCCGTAGACGTTAAAATCGAAGTATTTCTTCGCCATTTTGTCGTAGGTGCCGTCTTTGCGCATCTCGCCCAGCGCTTTATCAAACGCGGCTTTCAGCTCGGCGTCGTCCTTACGCAGGCCGATACCGGTGCCGTCGCCAAAGTACTTTTTGTCTTTAACCGACGGGCCGGCGAAGGCGAAATCTTTCCCGGCGGGCTGTTTGAGGAAGCCTTCGCTGGCGGCGACTTCATCCTGCAGCGCCGCATCCAGACGACCCGCGGAGAGGTCGGAATAGATCAGGTCCTGGTTTTGATAGGCCACCACGTCAACGCCCTGGCTGCGCCAGCGATCGTTAGCATAGGCTTCCTGCGTGGAGCCCTGCAGCACGCCGACGTGTTTACCTTTCAGCGCCTCCAGCGTCGGCTGGATCGGCGAGCCTTTGGCCGCGATCAGACGGGAGTCGGCGGCATAAAGCTTGTCAGAGAAGGCGATCTCTTGCTGGCGCTTCTCGGTGATGGAGAGCGAGGAGATGATGGCGTCAATTTTCTTCGCCTTGAGGGAGGGGATCAGGGAGTCAAAATCACTGCCGACCCAGGTACATTTCACCTTAATACGGGAGCACAGTTCATTGCCTAAATCGATATCAAAGCCAACAAAGTCCCCTTTCGCGTCTTTCGACGAAAACGGCGCATAGGTCGCGTCAGTGCCAATGCGAATGCTCTGCGGCAGAGCAGCGAACACGCTGGCCGTGCTGCTCATTCCCACGAGTAAAGAGAGAGCCAGAATCGTCTTCTTCATACAGTACCCTTAAGTGTCGTGATGTGGTGCGTTGCTTGTTATGGTGATTGCCGAGCAATCCTGCAGTTTTTGTGCCATCTTCCCGGTGCGTGCCGGGAACAGGGTTAAATTTGTTAAAATAAAGTTGCAGGATTGTCTTAAAAGGGAAGATACCAGCATTACTGGCGAAACCGCAGCGCCTGAGCGCAAAAAGACGAAATAAATGTCGAGGATTTGATCGGGGCGACAAATTTGCACCACCGCAGCGCAAGCGTACATTTCACGCACCTATTTGGTGCAATCCTGTGCCCCTTGCCAGCGAGTAAACAAGTCTTGTTCCAGGCTAATGTCGAACTGATCGAGCACCCGGTTGACGGTCTGGTTGATAACATCATCCAGGCTTTGCGGCCGATGGTAGAAGGCCGGCACCGGCGGCATAATCACCGCCCCCAGCTCCGCGGCCTGCACCAGCAGACGCAGATGGCCAAGATGGAACGGGGTCTCCCGCACGCAGAGCACAAGCGGACGACGCTCCTTCAGCACCACATCCGCCGCCCGCGTCAGCAGACCATCCGTGTAGCTATGGACAATACCCGAGAGCGTTTTCATTGAGCAGGGTAAAATCACCATCCCGGCGGTTTTAAACGAGCCGGAGGAGATGCTGGCGGCGATGTCGCGGGCATCATGCACCACATCAGCCAGCGCCTGCACTTCACGCACGGTAAAGTCGGTCTCCATCGCCAGCGTCTGGCGCGCCGCCTGGCTGAGGATCAAATGGGTTTCAATATCCGGCACATCCCGTAGCACCTGCAGCATCCGCACGCCATAGATGGCGCCGCTGGCGCCGGAAATGCCAATAATCAGTCGTTTCACGTTCAGTTACCCCTTGCGCGTCGTGCCGCAGACTTTGCCGGATTATAGCCGTTGGCGCAACCATTGACGCACGGTTGCCAGGCGAAAAAAAGGCCCGCCGTCCATCAGAAACGGCGGGCCCGCGACGCGCGAACGGCTTAACCCTCGTTGTGCATCTCGAGGTTTTCGACTTCGTTCTGCAGCTGGACCGCTTTGGCATCATCGTTACGCAGGGAATCGAGGTAGTCGAGGTACTGCTGGTCGACATCCCGGGTGACGTATACGCCGTTGAACACTGAGCATTCAAACTGCTGAATATCCGGATTTTCCGCGCGCACCGCTTCGATCAGATCGTTGAGATCCTGGAAAATCAGGCCATCGGCGCCGATGATCTGGCGGATCTCATCCACTTCGCGGCCATGGGCGATAAGTTCGTTGGCGGTCGGCATATCGATACCGTACACGTTCGGGAAACGAATTTCCGGCGCGGCTGAGGCCAGATACACTTTTTTCGCCCCTGCTTCGCGCGCCATCTCGATGATCTGTTCCGAGGTGGTGCCGCGGACGATGGAATCGTCCACCAGCAGCACGTTCTTATCGCGGAACTCCGCACGGTTGGCGTTGAGCTTGCGGCGCACAGACTTACGACGCAGCTGCTGACCCGGCATGATAAATGTGCGGCCGACGTAGCGGTTCTTCACGAAGCCCTGACGATAAGGCTTGTCAAGGATGCGGGCGATCTCCAGCGCGATATCGCAGGAGGTCTCCGGGATCGGGATAACGACGTCAATATCCAGATCTTCCCACTCGCGGGCAATCTTTTCGCCAAGCTTAGTCCCCATATTGACGCGGGCGCTGTAGACGGAAATTTTGTCGATAAACGAGTCCGGACGGGCAAAATAGACATACTCGAACAGGCACGGGTTGCTGACCGGGTTATCGGCGCACTGACGGGTAAACAGCTGGCCCTTCTCGGTAATATAAACCGCTTCACCCGGCGCCACATCGCGCAGGAATTCAAAGCCAAGGGTGTCAAGCGCCACGCTTTCCGAGGCCACCATATACTCGGTGCGGCCATCGCCTACGTCACGTTTACCCAGCACCAGCGGACGAATGCCGTTCGGGTCGCGGAAGGCCACCATGCCATGACCGATGATCATCGCCACGCAAGCGTACGCGCCGCGGATCAGGCGGTTGGTCGCCGCAATCGCGGCAAAGATGTTGTCCGCTTCCAGTGGGTAGTGACGGAAGTTATCCAGCTCACTGGCGAAAATATTGAGGAGGATTTCGGAATCTGAGGTGGTATTGATATGGCGGCGTTTTTCTTCAAACAGCTTTTTACGCAGCTCATGGGCGTTGGTCAGGTTGCCGTTATGCGCCAACGTGATGCCATACGGCGAGTTGACGTAAAACGGCTGCGCTTCGGAGGCGCTGGAGCTGCCCGCCGTGGGGTAACGCACGTGGCCAATCCCCATATTGCCCTGCATACGCTGCATATGGCGGGCTTCGAATACGTCGCTTACCAGCCCGTTAGCCTTACGCAACCGGAAGCAGTTGTTGGCATCAATGGTGATGATGCCAGCGGCATCCTGTCCACGGTGCTGGAGCACCGTTAGCGCATCATAAATCGACTGGTTAACCGGCATAACACCGGCGATACCGACAATACCGCACATACGTCTTTTCCTCGTTCAGCAACGACCCAAAGTCTATACTTTAGGCAAGAAACTTGACGAGCTTTGCAGGTATTCAAAAAACCATCTGATGACGGGGGTAAAATAGGGAATAAACTGCGACTGCTGCCAGTCATCGCTCTTCGCCATCCCGGTAAAGGTGTCAAGGAAGAACAGGATAGCGGCGATGATCAGCACCCCACGTAGCGCGCCGAAGCAGATCCCCAATACCCTGTCGGTACCTGACAAACCGGTCTTCTCCACCAGCTGGCCTATCACATAGTTCACGATAGCGCCAACGATGAGCGTCACGATAAACAGCGCCGCAATAGCAATCCCATTTCGAACCCGTTCATCCTCAAAGCCCGTAAACCAGACAGACAGGTCAGCGTAGTAGTGGCTGGCGACATAAAACGCGCAACCCCACGTGACTAACGATAAAGCTTCGCGAACGAAGCCGCGGATCAGGCTGACCAGGCAAGAAAGACCCAGCACCGCCATAATGGCGTAATCAATCCAGACCATATACGTCCCACGATTTTACGCCCTGTCGTCCAGTTCGGGGCGCATTCTAACAGAAAAAGAAAACGTTTGCGTAGGGATTTCCTTGCCCTACAGAAATAAAAATGGCGCTGAAAAAACATTCAACGCCAGACTGCCTTTCGCCTCTTCAGGGCGGCTGAGACAGGGTTTGCGGGGCGTTTAGCCCCGCCGCGTTCTCTCCGCATGGCGGAAAAAAACCATCAGTTCGGGGTGAAGCCCATCACCACCCCGCTGAGCCCGGAGATCTGTTGCAGATCGCCCAACTGGCCCTTCAGCTTGTCTTTTGACGCATCCGGGCCGACGAGGATACGGGTAATTTTACCCTGTACCGGCGTCGAAGGCGACGTATAGACTTTGAAGCCCGATGCCCGTAGCTTACCGACGATCTCGTTCACCTTATCGGCGTTCTTCAACGCGCCCAGCTGGACCACATAGGCCTTGCCGGTCGGTGCCGGCAGGGCCGCCTGCTGCTGCGGTGGTTGCTGCTGCTGAGGCTTAGCCGGCGGAGGGGTAGGCGTAGCAGCCTGCTGTTGCGGCTTCGGCTGCGGCTTCGGCTGGGGTTTAGGCTGCGGTTTCGCGGCAACCACCGGCTCCTGAACGTCATCGAAGCTGTTGCTGTTCACCGGGATACGCGACGGATCTAACGATGGCGCAGCGGCATCGCCAGCCCGCACCTCCTCCGCCGCCCCTTCCGGCGGCTGCGAAGGCAGCGCCTGAGTCGCCGCCGGCAGCATATCAGGTTCATCGCGATCGCCGGGTTTCGGCACCAGCGGGATCGCGGCAAACTCATCCTGATAATGCTTTTTCTGCCCGTCCAGCAGCCCTGGCAGGATAATCACCCCCAGCGCCACCAGCACGATTGTCCCGACTAAACGGTTCTGAAACTTACTCGCCACCGATTCTCCCCGCGTCAATCTCTTCCATTACCTGCGCTACCGTGTGAAATGAACCACACACCAGCACTGTATCTTCCGCTTGAGCGTCAGCCATGGCCGCGCGCCATGCCTGCGCCACGCTGCTATAGACTGTGCCGCCACGCAAATGTTCCACCAGCTGCTCCGCCGTCGCCCCGCGCGGACCCTCCAGCGGCGCGCAGTACCAGACGTCAACTTCCGGCGTCAGATTGGCCAGCGTACCGGCGATGTCCTTATCATGCAGCATACCAATAACCGCCAGCACGCGTCCCGTTTTCGCTAACGTTTTGAGACGCCCGGCGAGATAAGCCGCCGCGTGCGGGTTATGCGCCACATCGAGGATCACCCGCGGGGCGTCGCTGATAATCTGAAAGCGTCCCGGCAGCATCGCGTCGCGGATCCCCGCGCGCAGGATAGCGTCATCCACGGCAAGGCCGCTGGCGCGCAGCGCCGCCACGGCCGTGGCGGCATTCGGCAACGGCACCTGAGGCAGAGGCAGGCGGCTTAACGCCCCGCCCGCGTCGCGGAAGGACCATGTCTCGCCTTCCACCTCATAGCGCCAGTCGACGCCGCGGCGCTGGAGCAGCGCGCCCTTCTCGCGCGCCACTTCAGCAATGGTGTGCGGCATATCCGGCTCCCCTACCACCGCCGGTTTACCGGCACGGAAGATACCGGCTTTCTCCCGGCCGATACTGTCGCGATCCGGTCCCAGCCAGTCGGTATGATCGAGGGCGATGCTGGTGACCACGGCGACGTCGGCATCCACGATATTGGTGGCGTCGAGACGGCCACCGAGGCCCACTTCCAGGATCACCACATCCAGCTGCGCCTGCTTAAACAACCATAGCGCAGAGAGCGTGCCGTACTCAAAATAGGTCAGCGAGATGTCGCCCCGCGCCGCTTCAATCTCCGCAAACGAGGCCGTATGCGCTGCCTCCGGCAGTTCCGCGCCCTGGATGCGCACGCGTTCGGTGTAGCGCACCAGATGCGGAGAGCTGTAAACCCCCACTTTATAGCCGGCCGCCATCAGGACCGTTTCCAGCGTGCGGCAGGTGGTTCCTTTGCCATTGGTGCCCGCGACCGTAAAGACGAACGGCGCCGGTTTGACGATATCCATCTGCCGCGCGACCTCGCTGACGCGCGCCAGCCCCAGGTCGATGGTTTTACTGTGCAGATGTTCCAGATAAGAAAGCCACGTAGCCAGGGGCGACGTGGCCTGAGGAATAGGATCTTTTTCCATGATGCCCGCAAGAATTGACGGTTAACGCGTTTGAATAAAAAAGGGCAGCGCCGCCAGGCCCTGCCCTCTGCTTTATCAGGCCTCGGGTTCCTGATCCGGTGCCGGCGGCACCACCACGCCTTCATGAGGCGTTTCCGAAGCGGCAACCGGCGCCGGCAGGTTCATCAGCTTCGCCAGAATGCTGGCCAGCTTGAGACGCATTTCCGGACGGCGAACGATCATATCGATCGCCCCTTTTTCAATCAGGAACTCACTGCGCTGGAATCCCGGCGGCAGCTTCTCACGTACGGTCTGCTCAATGACGCGAGGACCGGCAAAGCCGATCAGCGCTTTCGGCTCGGCAATGTTCAGGTCGCCCAGCATCGCAAAGCTCGCCGATACGCCGCCCATGGTCGGGTCGGTCAGCACAGAGATGTACGGTAATCCGCGCTCCTGCATTTTTGCCAGCGCCGCGGAGGTTTTCGCCATCTGCATCAGCGACATCAGCGCTTCCTGCATACGGGCGCCACCGGAGGCGGAGAAGCAGATCAGCGGGCAGTTATCTTCCAGCGCCTGCTCCACCGCGCGCACAAAGCGTGCGCCAACGACGGAACCCATCGATCCCCCCATAAAGGAGAATTCAAAGGCCGCGGCCACCACCGGCATCGCGTAGAGCGTACCTTTCATCACCACCAGCGCGTCTTTTTCGCCCGTCTCTTTTTGAGCGGACGCCAGGCGGTCTTTGTATTTTTTTGAATCGCGGAACTTCAGCACATCTTTTGGCTCAAGTTCGCTACCCAGTTCCACCAGGGAACCTTCATCCAACAGGCTATGCAGGCGATTACGCGCCGACATGCGCATATGGTGATCGCACTTAGGACAAACCTCCAGGTTGCGCTCCAGCTCGGCGCGGTAGAGTACCTGACCGCAGCTGTCGCACTTGGTCCATACACCCTCAGGAATGCTCGCCTTGCGGGTGGGAGTGATGTTGCTTTTAATTCGTTCAATCCAGCTCATTGATAACCTTTCTGCCTGAACCTGGTCGATGCCAGTTTTGTCGTAAGGGGCGCATAATGCCATTTTTGCCTCTTACAGACCATGAATGTTGCACATTAAATCATATCATCCCGGAACATGGGATAAAAAAGTGGTCAAACCGCTGCGCGTGACGCTCGTGCACCGTCACGCGCAACGCAGGCTAAACTACTTCGCCTGCTTCGCCGCCGCCCGCTTATGGCGAATAATCTCAATCACACCCGGCAGGACGGAAAGCACGATGATCGCCACGATCAGCAGCTTCAGGTTCTCCTGCACCACCGGCAGATCGCCAAACAGATAACCGGCGTAGGTGAACAGCAGCACCCACAGCAGCGCCCCGACGACGTTATAGGCCGCAAAATGACGATAGGACATATGCCCCATTCCCGCCACAAACGGCGCGAAGGTTCGGACTATCGGCACAAAGCGCGCCAGGATAATGGTTTTTCCGCCGTGACGTTCGTAGAAGCTATGGGTTTTATCCAGATAGCTGCGACGGAAAATCTTCGAGTTCGGGTTGCTGAACAGCTTTTCGCCGAACAGCCGGCCAATGGTGTAGTTGACCGCATCGCCGACGATAGCCGCGATGACCATCAGCAATACCATCAGGTGGACATTCAGATCGTTGGTGGGCAGGGCCGAGAGCGCGCCCGCGACGAACAGCAGGGAATCCCCCGGCAGGAACGGCGTTACCACCAGCCCGGTTTCGCAGAACAGAATCAAAAACAGAATGGCATAAACCCAGACGCCATACTGGGCGACCAGCTCGGCCAGGTGCACATCAATATGCAGGATGAAATCAATTAAAAAGTGAATCAAGTCCATGTTTGTCTTTACCCTTAATGACCCTATTAGTCCGCCAGAAACAGCGGGCCCATTGGCAGCACCGGTAAATCATAATGGGCCGGGTAATCCACCGACACCAGATACAACCCTTCCGCTTTTGCCGTTGCCGCAGCGAGCGTCCTGTCTTTTGCTGCCAGCAGTTCTGCCATCCAGCTCTCCGGCTGGTTTCCGGCCCCGATTTCCATCAGGCTGCCCACAATATTCCTGACCATATGATGTACAAAGGCATTCGCTTTGATATCCACCACCACATAAGCGCCGTAGCGGGTAACGTTAATGTGCATTACGTTGCGCCACGGGGTACGCGACTGGCACTGCACCGCGCGAAACGAGGTAAAGTCATTCTCCCCCAGCAGACACTGTGCGGCACGCTGCATGCGCGCGGCGTCGAGCGGCTGGTGAAAATGCGTGACGCCCTGACTTAATACCGCCGGACGCAGGCGATGATTATAGATGACGTAACGATAGCGGCGCGCCGTGGCGCTGAACCGGGCGTGAAAATCCGCCGGGACATGTTTGACCCAACGCACCGCGATGTCACCAGGTAAATTCGCATTTACCCCCAGCGTCCAGGCGGCATCTTTACGCTGCGCCCGGGTTTCGAAATGCACCACCTGGCCGGTGCCATGGACACCGGCGTCGGTGCGGCCAGCGCAAAAGACGGTAATGGGTTCGTTCGCCACCTGCGAGAGCGCCTTTTCCAGCTTCTCCTGCACGCTGCGTACTTCGTTTTGCCGCTGCCAGCCGTAATATTTGCTACCGTCGTACTCGATGCCCAGCGCGATTTTACAGACCGGCTGTTGCTCCATCTCAGACATCAGTACAGGTACTCCTCAATCAACTTCTCGGCGATCTTCACCGCCATCAGCGCGCCGCCGAAGCGGACGTTATCCGCCACCGACCAGAACTGGACTTGCTCCGGCATGCCGTAATCATTATGCACGCAGCCGATGGAGAGACGGGCGTTGCCGGAAGCGTCGCCAACCTGAGTGGGAAATTCGCCCTCTTCAGAAAGTTCGATCTCCTCGCCGCGGGTAAAGGCGTCACGCGCCTCCTCCGCCGCCAGCGGACGCATCGCTTCAAAGTTCACCATCTGCGCATGGCCGTAGAAGACCGGCGACTGGACGACGCTGGCGGAGATCATCAGCCCGTCATCCTGAAGAATTTTGCGCGCTTCATCGACGATACGGCGCTCTTCGCGCACGCTACCTTCACGATCCGGCAGCAGCGGCAGCATGTTGAAGGCCAGCTGGCGGCCAAAGAAATCGTCTTCATCGATGGGGATGCCGTTCAGCAGCTTGGCGCTCTGCCCTGCCAGCGCATCCACCGCTTTTTTCCCCTGCCCAGAGGCGGAGAGCAGGTTAGTGACGCTAATGCGCGACAGTCCACCCTGATCGATAAGCGGCTTCAGCGCCGTCAGCAGCTGGCTGGTCAAACTATTGGGCACCGCAATCAGATTGCGGTTGCGGTAATCGCCTAACACGAACGGGTTCACGTCCGGCACCACCAGCGGTACGTCCGGCTCCAGCGCAAACAGGCCGCTGAGATCGATAACCAGACATCCGGCGTTTGTCGCATCTTCGACATACGCTGCGCTGGCTTCGACGCCTGCGGCAAAGAAAGCCAGCTGGGCCTGGGTCCAGTCAAACTCGGCGGCGTCCTTGACGATCACCGACTTGCCACCAAAACGCAGATGTTCGCCCGCGCTTTCGTTGCGCGCCAGAGCAAAAATCTCCCCCACCGGGAACTGGCGTTCAGCGAGAGTTTCGAGCAGGGCTTCGCCTACGGCGCCCGTTGCGCCCAGTACGGCAATATTCCAGCCTTCAGACATGGTGGTTTACTCCAGAAATAAAGCGGCCCTGCCGGAGTATCCGGCAGGGGCATTAAGAAGACATTAACGAACAGGATGATGCACGGCGTTAAAACCGAGCTGGCGCAACAGCGTCGCCGCCTGCTCATCGCTGCACTGCACGTACAGCGAAGACCATTCGCGACGTTCCTGATAATTTTTACGCAGCTTGTCGAATTCACCGGCGACGCCCGCCACCTTCCGCAGCGGCGCATCATCGCGGCGCACATCATACACCAAATGAACCAGTCTTTTCAGCGTCGGCTGATCGAGCGGGCCATGCAGGGTGATGCGGCCAAACTCCGGGGCCGGCAGCAGGGTATCCAGCGCCACCTGCTGCGGATGACCGATAAAGGCGCTATAGGCTTCGAATACCTGCGTCGTCCCGCGCGCCTTCCCTTCAAGGGTGTAGCCGGCGATATGCGCCGTGCCGATATCCACCCGCTTGAGAAGCGCTATGTTGAGATCCGGCTCCGGCTCCCAAACGTCCAGCACCACGCTCAGGGACTGACCGGCTTCCAGGCGTTTCAGCAACGCGGCGTTATCCACCACCGGCCCGCGGCAGGCGTTGATCAAAATCGTTCCGGGCTTCAGGCGGCTAATCAGCGCCTCATCCGCCAGATGCAACGTTTTATATTGTCCTTCTTTATACAGCGGGGTATGGAAGGTGAGGACATCGGCCTGCTGGACCAGATCGTCAAGGGAGCGGAAGTCGCCTTCGTCGCCGCGGTCAGCGCGCGGCGGATCGCAGAGCAGAGTTTTGATGCCCAGCGCCTCCAGACGCTTTTGCAGTCGCCCGCCGACGTTACCGACGCCGACAATCCCGACGGTGCGATCGCGCAGCGAGAAGCCGTCACGTTCGGCCAGCATCAGCAGCGATGAAAAGACATACTCCACCACCGCAATGGCGTTGCAGCCTGGCGCCGCGGAGAAACCAATCCCCGCCTGCTGCAGCCACGCCTGATCGACATGATCGGTGCCTGCGGTCGCGGTGCCGACGAACCTGATGGCCTTGCCGGCAAGCAATGCTTCATTGACCCGGGTGACCGAGCGCACCATTAAGGCATCCGCATCGGTCAGGGCATCGGCCGGGACCGGGCGGCCCGGGATCGCCTGCACGTCGCCTAAACGGCTAAAAAGCTCACGGGCATAGGGCATATTTTCATCAACGAGGATTTTCACAGTTCAGTACCTGTCTGAGAACGAGAGTTAACCGGGGAAGTGTGCCATAATCTGGCCGCCAGGCATACTCATCACCTGGTTCCAGCACCGCGATATCGAAAGGATGAATCATGACGCACCCCCTTGCAGATATGCCAGACCGTCCTCCAGGGCGAGGCCCATCAGGCACTGCCGCCACCGGCGAACCTTCGCTTTCCATGCAGCAACGCACCGTCCTGGAGCGACTGATCACGCGCCTGGTGGCGCTGACCTCGCAGCAGAATGCGGAAGTGTGGGCCTGCGTCAAACATGACCTCGGACTGAAAGGCGACACGCCCCTGCTGGCCCGCCATTTCAGCGCCGCCGAGGCCAGTCTCAACCAGCGCCTGGCCGCCGCGCAGGACAATCATCATCATCGCCAGACCCTGGCGCAGCTCAGCGATCTGCTCGGCCAGGGCAATAACCGCCAGGCGGTGAGCGATTATATTCGTCAGCATTATGGGCAAACGGCGCTGCATGCCCTCAGCCAGTCGCAACTGGAGAACATTCTGCATCTGCTGCAGCGTGGTCAGCTGTCGATCCCGCAGCCGCAGCAGCGCCCGCCGACCCTTCGTCCACTGCTGCCGGCCGAGCACAACACGCTCAATCAGCTGGTGACTAAGCTGGCGGCCGCCACCGGCGAACCGAGCAAACTGATTTGGCAGTCCATGCTGGAACTTTGCGGCGTCAAGTCCGGGGAGCTGATCCCGGCGACGCACTTCACGCCGCTTTCGTACTGGCTGCAGGCGCGGCAGACGCTCAGCGCGCAAAGCGCGCCCACGCTTACCTCGCTGCAGGGGGCGCTCAAGCAGCCGCTGGAGGCCGCGGAGTGGCAGAAGATTGTCGACTTTGCCCGTCGCAACTGGCAGGTCACGCCGCAGACCACGCTGAGCCCGGCGCAGATCCTGGCGCTGCTGAATAAGGTGTTTGTGCTGCGGGTGGCCCGCGCCCAGGAGACGCTGGCGATCCCGCAGGAGGAGCCCGCGCCCCGGCGGGCATGGGCCGCTAAGCCTTGGCAGCTGGCGCTGGGCGCGGTTGTCCTGCTCCTGGTGCTGTGGCTCCTGCTGTAGCCCAGCAGGCACTGGCGGCGTTCACGGCACCCTTTGATGCCAAACGCCGCAGTGTTTACTACGGCGGTTTCTGGTCTGACAACAACCTAGCGGCGAAATGAGATGAGGGTGACGAGGATCCCCAGCGCCGCGCAGAGGGCGCCGGCAAGGAATACCGACGAGTAGCCCAGCGAAGTGGCCAGCAGACCGGTCAGCGGCCCGGTCAGGCCATAAGAGATATCCTGAAAGGCCGCATAGCCGCCGAGCGCAGTGCCGCGCACCTGCGCCGGGACGCGCTTCACCACCTCCACGCCAAGCGACGGGAAAATAAGCGAACAGCCGCATCCGGTCAGCGCCGCGCCGGCCAGCGCCACCCAGACGCCGGGCGCCAGTCCCAGCAGCGTCAGACCGACCGCCTCTATCAGCAGCGAGACCATCGCCACTTTAACGCCGCCAAACCGATCCGGCATCCAGCCAAACAGCACCCGCATCAGCACAAAGGCGCCGCCAAACGCCGTCAGGGTAAATCCGGCCATCGGCCAGTTCTGACTGGCAAAATAGAGAGAGACGAAGGTGCCGATCGCCGCAAAGCCGACGCCCTGCAGGCCCAGGCCAATACCCGGCCGCCAGATCATGCCGATGACGCTCCACAGTGAAGGCCGCTCGCCGCCGTGCGCCGCCACTTTGCGCACCGTGCCGTTGATGAGCAAGGCGACAAGCGGTAGTCCCATGGTGACGCAGGCCAGGACCGCCACGCCAAAGTGGCTGTAAATTAACAATCCCAGCGGGGCGCCCACTGCCAGCGAGCCGTACATCGCCATGCCGTTCCATGACATCACTTTGCCTGAGCGGGCCGGCCCCACCAGCCCCATCCCCCAGCTCAGGTTGCCGGTCAGCAGCTGGCTTTCGCCAAACCCGAGGATCAGGCGGCCCAGCAGCAACAGGCCCAGCTTCGCGAACACCGGCAGCGGCAGCAGCGCAGCGGCCAGCCAGGCCGCGCCGGCCAGGGCGCAGGCCAGCATCCCTTGCAGGACGGAGCGTTTGGCGCCGTACTGGTCTGCCAGGCGCCCGGCGTAGCCGCGGGTAAGAACGGTGGCGAGGAACTGGATCCCCACCGCTACGCCGACCATGGTGTTACCCAATCCCAGCTCCTGATGGACAAACAGCGGGATCACCGGCAGCGGCAAACCGACGGTCATATAGGTCAAAAAGACGGCGAGCGTAATGCGAAAAAGCGAAAAATTCGCGGAAGAATGAGATGTTGTTTCAGTGACTGCGGACATGCATTACTCCAGATTCGCAGAGTAAGGCGAGCAAAGCGACACGCCCCCTCCACCTGACTATCAGGGTTAAGGCGCGTTGGTTGACGTTAAACGCTTACGCATTAGTGGAGAGACTAATGGATCCGCCAGCAGTGTGACTGCGGGCTCTTACCCTGTCAAGATGACAAAAAAGGGGAGCTGGTGGCTCCCCTCAGTGCATCGCGTGCCGATTAGGCGTTGTATTTACGCATCACCAGCGTGGCGTTGGTGCCGCCAAAGCCGAAGCTGTTGGACATCACAGTGGTCAGCTTAGCGTCAGTCGGTTTGGTGACGATGTTCAGACCGGCAGCCTGCTCGTCCAGCTCTTCGACGTTGATGCTCGGCGCGATAAAGCCGTGCTCCAGCATCAGCAGGGAGTAGATAGCTTCCTGCACGCCAGCAGCGCCCAGCGAGTGCCCGGTCATTGCTTTGGTCGCCGAGATAGCCGGGCTGTTGTCGCCGAACACTTCGCGGATCGCGCCCAGCTCTTTCACGTCGCCGACCGGCGTGGAAGTACCGTGGGAATTCAGGTAGTCGATCGGGGTATCAACGCCGTGCATCGCCATCTGCATGCAGCGCACTGCGCCTTCACCTGATGGGGCTACCATGTCTGCGCCATCGGAGGTTGCGCCGTAGCCGACGATTTCCGCATAGATGTGCGCGCCGCGCGCCAGGGCGTGTTCCAGCTCTTCCACCACGACCATACCGCCGCCGCCGGCGATAACGAAGCCGTCACGGTTGGCGTCATAGGTGCGGGAGGCTTTTTCCGGCGTGTCGTTGTATTTGGTGGACAGCGCGCCCATGGCGTCGAACTCGCAGGCCATTTCCCAGCACAGCTCTTCGCCGCCGCCGGCAAAGACGATATCCTGTTTGCCCAGCTGGATCTGCTCTACCGCGTTACCGATGCAGTGTGCGGAAGTGGCGCAGGCGGAGCTGATGGAGTAGTTAACGCCGTGGATTTTAAACGGCGTGGCGAGGCAGGCGGAAACGCCGGAAGCCATCGCTTTGGTGACCACATACGGACCCACGGCTTTCAGACCACGCGGGCTGCGCATGGCATCGGCGCCGAAGACCTGGAATTTCGGGGAGCCGCCGCCGGAGCCTGCGATCAGGCCGACACGCGGGTTATTCTGGTATGCTTCCGGCGCCAGACCTGCGTCGGCAACGGCCTGTTCCATGGACAGGTAAGCATAGATGGAGGCGTCGCTCATGAAGCGCACTACTTTGCGGTCAATGAGGCCAGTGGTATCCAGTTTGACGTTGCCCCATACGTGGCTGCGCATCCCTGAATCTTTCAGCTCCTGAGAGAAAGTGATCCCTGAACGTCCTTCACGCAGAGATGCCAGGACTTCCTGCTGGTTATTACCGATGCTGGAAACGATGCCCAAGCCAGTAATCACTGCACGTTTCATTAAATACCTCTGTAAGTCGCACTATTTTAAGTTTCGTGTCGCACGATAGCGTACACTTGTACGCCGAACAAGTCCGATCAGACATTTTGTGTATAAATTTGCGCCCTCAGGCACACATCGCTAAGATCGCGCTACGCCTTGTGATTCGAGTAACTTACGTGAAACAAAACGCTATACAACCCGCCAACCTGGAATTCAATGCTGAGGGTACACCTGTTTCCCGAGATTTTGACGATGTTTACTTTTCCAATGACAACGGTCTGGAAGAGACACGCTACGTCTTTCTCGGCGGAAATCATCTGCCGGAGCGCTTCTCCAGCCACCCTCGCCCGCTGTTGATCGTCGCGGAGAGCGGCTTCGGCACCGGGCTCAATTTCCTCACCCTCTGGCAGGCGTTTGACGTTTTTGTTCGCGATAACCCGGACGTTACCCTGCAAAGGTTACATTTCATCAGTTTTGAGAAATATCCGCTGAAGGCGGAAGATCTCCGCCTGGCGCACCAGCGCTGGCCAGAGCTGGCTCCATGGGCGGAACAGCTGCAGGCGCAGTGGCCTTCGGCCTTCGCCGGATGCCATCGTCTGCTGCTCGACGGCGGACGGGTCACGCTCGATCTGTGGTTTGGCGATATCAACGAGCTGACCAGAGAGCTGGATGATTCGCTGAATCAGCAGGTGGACGCCTGGTTTCTCGACGGCTTTGCCCCGGCGAAAAATCCCGACATGTGGACCCAGGATCTGTTCAATGCCATGGCGCGCCTGGCGCGTCCCGGCGGGACGCTGGCCACTTTTACCTCCGCCGGTTTTGTCCGCCGCGGCCTCCAGGAAGCCGGGTTTACCCTGCGTAAAACCAAAGGCTTCGGCCGCAAACGGGAGATGCTGACCGGCGAGATGGCGCAAACGCTGACCTTTCCGGCGCGCGCGCCCTGGTTCGCCCGCCCCGGGAGCGAGGCCCGCGAGGCGGCCATCGTCGGCGGCGGTATCGCCAGCGCCCTGCTCTCCCTGGCGCTGCTGCGTCGCGGCTGGCAGGTGACCCTTTACTGTGCGGACGACGCCCCGGCGCAGGGCGCCTCCGGTAATCGCCAGGGCGCGCTCTACCCGCTGTTAAGCCAGCACGATCCGGCGCTGGCGCGCTTTTTCCCGGCCGCCTTTACCTTCGCCCGCCGCACCTACGACGCGTTGCCGGTGCTGTTCGATCATCAATGGTGCGGGGTCACCCAGCTTGGCTGGGATGAAAAAAGCGCACACAAAATCAATCAGATGCTGGCCCTGGAGCTGCCCCCTGATATTGCCTGCGCGGTGACGGCGGAGCAGGCTGCGGAGCTGACCGGCGTCGAGACCGGCTGCGGCGGCATAACCTATCCAGCCGGCGGTTGGCTGTGCCCGCAGCAGCTCACCGCCGAGCTGCTGGCGCTGGCGGCGACTCGCGGACTGCACGTGCATTATGGTTATCAGGTCGAGACGTTGAGCGCGGAGGGCGATGGCTGGCTGCTCAACCGGCAGCGCTATCATCAGGCGGTCGTGCTGGCCAACGGCCACCGCATATCGGATTTTGCGCAAACCGCGCCGTTGCCGGTCTACCCCGTTGGCGGCCAGGTCAGCCATATACCCACCACCCCGCGGCTTTCCGCCCTGCGCCAGGTGCTGTGCTACGACGGCTACCTGACGCCGCAGAATCCGCAAAATCAGCAGCACTGCATTGGCGCCAGCTACCATCGCGGCAAAACCGACACCACCTTCAGCGAAGAAGATCAGCAGCACAACCGGCAACGGCTGATCGACTGCTTCCCGGGCGCGGAGTGGCCGCAGGACGTGGATATTAGCGCCAGTGACGCCCGCTGCGGCGTGCGCTGCGCCACCCGCGATCATCTGCCGATGGTCGGCAACGTGCCGGACTATGCGGCGACATTGACGCAATACGCCAGCCTCCACGAACGGCAGGATAACGCCGGTAGCGCGCCGGTCTTTCATAACCTGTTTATGCTTGGCGCCCTCGGATCGCGAGGCATTTGCACCGCGCCGTTAAGCGCTGAGCTGCTGGCGGCGCAGATGAGCGCAGAACCGCTGCCGCTGGATAGCGGCACCCTGGCGGCGCTGAATCCGAATCGGCTATGGGTGAGAAAACTGCTGAAGGGAAAAGCGGTGAAGTAACAGCGCAAGGGGAGAAAAATCCCTGGGAAGCGCGACATTCCCGGCCTCGTCCGGGCGACCAACACGGTAGCCCGGCGAAGCACAGCGCAAACAGGGTAAATCCTGGTTGCGCCGTTAGCGTGTCGGATGGCGCTACGCTTATCCGACCTACATCATGGATCAGGCCTGATTTTTCGCCTGCTGATACAGGTTTTCCCACATGCCCTGCACCAGAATTTGGTCCGGCGGCGACAGTTCGCCAGCGCCGATGGCTTTCTCCAGGCTATGGCTGACTTTGCTGTGTACCGCTTCCGCTGAATGTTCGCCCTCACCTTCCAGCTCAGCCACCGCCAGCGTCAGGTGGCCGCGCAGATAACCGCCGGCAAACAGTTCATCATCACTGGCGTGGTCTACCATGTTGTCAATCAGCGCCAGAATGCGTGATTCAAACTCCGCGATCATCATCTTACCTCTTGTCATGTAATGTGTGGCCTTAGTGCAGGTCTTCCGGCCACGGAAAGTGTTCTGCCGTCAATGGCGGCGTTTGATAATAGTGTTGTAATGCGCGAATAAGACGCGCCGGACGTTCGGGGATCCCTTGTTCAAGCAGAGTCATCACCCGGGCATGTACCCGGCGCTGAAAGGCGATGCGATCGGGTTCAACGTCACCTTCCAGATTGTCGCAGCTGACGTTAAACGGAAATCCCGCCGCCACGCAGAACAGCCACTCCAGGGCCTGCGGTTTCACCTCCACGTCCTCAAACTGGCTTTGTGTCATCGCATCGCGGCCGTCCGGACAGTACCAGTAGCCAAAATCCACCAGCTCGCGGCGGGCTTTGCCGGCGATGCACCAGTGGGAGATCTCATGCAGAGCGCTGGCAAAAAAACCGTGCGCGAAGACGATACGGTGATATGGCGTGTCATCGTCCGCCGGGAGGTAGATCGGCTCATCGTCGCCTTTCACCAGGCGAGTATTAAAATCTGCGGCAAAGCAGCTGTCGAAGAGGTCAATAAGCTGCTGATAATGGTGTTGCTGTTGCATTAATGAATTCCCAACCACTGCAAAATCTCAGCCCCGTGGCTGTCGTAGAGAAGTTTCGCGCTCATCACCGCCGAAACGATAACGATCATCGGTCGGATCAGCGATTGCCCTTTGCTCAGCACCAGCCGGGAGCCGGCGCGGGCGCCAATAAACTGGCCGGCCATCATCACAAAGCCGGTGGCCCAGATAACCTTTCCGCCGATAATAAACAGCAGCAGGCCGCCGACGTTCGAGGTGGCGTTGAGCAGTTTGGCGTGGGCCGTCGACTTCGCCAGGTTAAACCCTGCCAGGGTGACAAACGCCAGCGCATAAAACGAACCGGCGCCGGGGCCGAAAAAGCCATCGTAAAACCCGACGCTGCCGCCGGCGACCAGCGCAAACGGCAGGCCGTAGAGCCGACGCTGTCGGTCCGCTTCGCCCAGTTTCGGCATCAGCAGAAAATAGAGACCGATGCCGATCACCAGCAATGGCAGGATCTGCTTAAGAATATCGGACTGCACGTGCTGAACCAGCAGCGCGCCGGCGGTTGAACCGATAAAGGTCATCAGAATATTCAGCTTCTGATCGGCGAGATTGACCACCTTGCGGCGGACAAAATAGAGGGTCGCCGACAGCGATCCGCCGCAGGCCTGCAGCTTATTGGTCGCCAGCGCCTGGGCCGGCGGCATACCGGCGGCCATTAGCGCCGGCACGGTCAGTAAGCCCCCGCCCCCGGCCAGTGAGTCAATAAAACCGGCCAGGATGGCGACAAAGAAAAGCACCACCAGCACCAGCGGCGATACGGAAAACAACTCGATAAAACTATCCATTACAGCACATGCTCATCCAGTAGCGCCTGGCAGGAAGGCGGCAACGGCGGCGGCGTCTTCTTCACAGGTGGGGTAGACCCGGGTTTAGGTGGCTCAAACCAGCTCTGCAGCTCCGCACCGCAGCCATCGCCGGCCGGCGGCGGCGCCTGATCTTCGCACTCCAGGCTGCCCGCCGGGCAGCGCAGACGGACGTGCATATGGGCGCGATGCTGGAACCAGGGACGAACTTTGCGCAGCCACTGGCGGTCGTTGCCCGCATCCAGACACAGCTGCTGTTTAATCGCCGGGTTGACGAAGATGCGGGTCACTTCGCTATCTTCCGCCGCCAGCTTGATCAGCTGGCTGATTTGCGGACTCCACAGCGACGGCACCACGCGTTTGCCATCGCTGGCGACCAGATCCAGGGCCTGCGGCTTCAGCAACTGGGACGATGTCCAGCGCGTCTGCGGCAGCTGGAGGAAGATATCGACATCGAGGCCCGTCTGATGGCTGGCGTGGCCGCCGTTAAAGCGGCCGCCTGCCGGCATCCCCATGTCGCCAATCAGCACGGTCCCCATGCCTTTATTGTGCACCTGATTGCTCAGGCGCTGAATAAACTGAAGCAGATCCGGATGACCGAAGTAGCGACGCTGATCGGTACGCATCACCTGATAGCCGGCGGCGTTCAGCGGCAGCGCCTCGGCGCCAACGATACAGCCATTGGAGAACGCGCCAATCGACTGCGCGCTGCCGCCGATTGGCTGGGATATCTTCTGCCATGGCGTGGCGGCCAGGCTGCCGGCGCTGGCCAGCAGCGCCAGCAGGGCGATAACGGTGTTTTTCATGGTTACCAGCGTGGAATTGTCGTCGTCACGTCGCCATTCTGCGCGCGCTGACGCATAAAGTGATCCATTAAGACAATCGCCAGCATCGCCTCAGCGATCGGTACGGCGCGTATGCCGACGCACGGATCGTGACGCCCTTTGGTGATCATCTCCACCTCTTCGCCAAAGCGGTTAATGGTATGACCGGGAACGGTAATACTGGAGGTCGGCTTCAGCGCGATGTTGGCAACGATCTGCTGACCGCTGCTGATGCCGCCAAGAATGCCGCCGGCGTGGTTGCTCTGGAATCCGGCTTTGGTGATCTCATCGCGGTTTTCGCTGCCGCGCAGCTTCACCACGTCGAAACCGTCGCCAATCTCCACGCCTTTCACGGCGTTGATGCTCATCAGCGCGTGGGCGATATCGGCGTCAAGGCGGTCAAAGACCGGCTCGCCAAGGCCCGGTGGTACGCCGTCGGCGACGACGGTCACTTTGGCGCCAATGGAGTCGCCCTCTTTTTTCAGACCGCGCATCAGTTCATCGAGAGCGTCGATTTTCTCCGGGTCCGGGCAGAAGAAAGGATTCTGTTCAACCTGATCCCAGTCTTTAATAGCCAGCGGAATGTCGCCCATCTGCGTCAGGCAGCCGCGAATGACGATGCCGAACTTCGCGGCGAGGAATTTTTTGGCAATCGCCCCGGCCGCCACGCGCATCGCGGTTTCGCGGGCGGAGGAGCGACCGCCGCCGCGATAGTCGCGCAGACCATACTTTTGCTCGTAGGTGTAATCCGCATGGCCAGGACGGAACAGATCTTTGATCGCGCCGTAATCCTGCGAGCGCTGATCGGTGTTCTCAATCAGCAGCCCGATACTGGTCCCGGTGGTGACGCCTTCGAAGACGCCGGAGAGGATTTTGACCTGATCCGGCTCGCGACGCTGCGTGGTGTAACGCGAGGTACCCGGGCGACGACGATCGAGGTCGTGCTGCAGATCGGCTTCGGTCAGCGGAATGCCCGGCGGCACGCCGTCAACGATGCAGCCCAGCGCCAGGCCGTGCGACTCGCCGAAGGTGGTGACGCGAAAGAGTTGTCCAATTGTATTTCCTGCCATCACGGCTCCATTCTTTGTCGTTATGTTGGCGTGTTGTTTTTTTTAGTCTTTATAAATACCGAAGTGCGCGCGAGCGTCAATCAGCTGCTGTTTGGTCAGCATAAAGACGCCGTCGCCGCCGTTATCAAACTCAAGCCAGGTAAACGGCACGTCCGGATACTGCTCCATCAGATGTACCATGCTGTTACCGACTTCACAAATCAGAATCCCGTCATCGCTGAGATAATCCGGCGCATTGCCGAGGATGCGGCGCGTCAGCTTCAGGCCATCGCTTCCGGAGGCCAGACCCAGAACCGGCTCATGCTCATACTCTTCCGGCAGATCGGCCATGTCCTCTTCATCGACATACGGCGGATTAGTGACGATCAGATCGTACTGTAGCTTCGGCAGGTCGCGGAACAGGTCGGAACGGATCGGCGTCACGTGATGGATCAGGCCATGGGATTCCACATTGTGCTCGGCGACGGCCAGCGCGTCCGGGGAGATATCCACGGCGTCGACTTCGGCTTCCGGGAAGGCATAGGCGCAGGCAATGGCGATGCAGCCGCTGCCGGTGCACATATCAAGGATATGCTGCGGCTTATGGGTAATCAGCCCGGCAAACTGGTTATTGATCAGTTCGCCGATCGGGGAGCGCGGCACCAGCACTCGCTCATCGACGTAAAACTCATGGCCGCAGAACCACGCTTTGTTGGTCAGATAGGCGACGGGAATACGCTCGTTCACGCGGCGAATCACCCGCTCTACAATGCGGTGTTTCTCGCTGGAGGTCAGGCGCGCAGTGCGCATATCTTCCGGAATATCCAGCGGCAGATACAGCGAAGGCAGCACCAGCTGTACCGCCTCGTCCCATGGGTTGTCAGTCCCGTGACCGTACCAGATATTAGCAGCGCTGAAACGGCTTACCGCCCAGCGCAGCATGTCCTGAATGGTATGCAGCTCATTGACTGCCTCATCAACAAAAATTTTATCCACGACATCCTCCAGGGCACACTCTGCTATAAATTCGGCGGCTAGTGTGCCATGAAGACGGCGATAAATCAGCATTCTTGCGTGGGGTGGCGGGGGAAAAAACAGGTTTTCCTTGCCCGAAGGGATATTGAGTCGGGTAAACTAGCGCAAAGTATTAATGAGAGCGGACAATGAAAAAGAAGACATCGCTTAGCGAGGAGGATCAGGCGCTGTTCCGTCAGCTGATGACCGGCACGCGGAAGATCAAACAGGACACCATCGTTCATCGCCCGCAGCGCAAGAAAATCACCGAGGTTGCCCCTAAGCGTCTGCTGCAGGAACAGGCCGACAACAGCCACTATTTTTCCGATGAGTTTCAGCCGTTACTGAATACCGAAGGCTCGACAAAATATGTCCGCGCCGACGTCAGCCATTTTGAGCTGAAAAAGCTGCGCCGTGGGGATTATTCGCCGGAACTGTTTCTCGATCTGCATGGGCTCACCCAGCAGCAGGCCAAACAGGAACTGGGCGCGCTGATTGCCGCCTGCCGCCGCGAGCATGTGTTTTGCGCCTGCGTGATGCACGGGCACGGTAAGCACATTCTCAAACAGCAAACCCCGCTGTGGCTGGCGCAGCATCCGCACATCATGGCTTTTCATCAGGCGCCAAAAGAGTACGGCGGTGACGCCGCACTGCTGATTCTGATTGAGGTCGAGGAGTGGCAACCGCCGGAGCTGCCTTGACGGCGAGCTCCGGGGTCGTCAGATGGCGTTGGCCATCTTGAGATTGCAGGGGCTTTTCTGCCAGAGGTATTCACCCTTGCCGTCGGCGTCCAGATTAACGCAGGCGATAGCCGAGGTGGTGAACATCGGGGGCGTTTCCCCCGGGCACAGCTCTGAGACCAGGTACCCCACCAGCGGCAGGTGGGAGACGACCAGCGCCGTCGCCACGCCTTCATTTGCCAGCGCCTGCAGATAGGCGCTCACCATTCCCACATCGCCGCACGGCGTGAGTTCCGGCATCACGTCGACATGTTTCGGCAGGTTCATGCACTCCCCAACAATATCCAGCGTCTGTTCCGCACGCAGATAGGGACTGACAAGAACGCGCTCAATATCCACTTTTTGACCTTTCAGCCAGGTTGCCATCTGACGAGACTCATCACAACCGCATACGGTTAATGGACGAACCGAGTCGCTGGCTGCATCGAGGGCAGCGTCGCCGTGACGCATAATAAAAACTTGCATATTGCACCGCTTTTGTTAACCAGAAGCACCGTAGTTTGGCCTGCGAAGACAATACGCAGGTGACCCGGTGGCCGGGCATTGTGCCTGATCCATTCAACGAATGAAACGCTGTTTTTTACCTCAATGGCGTAAGTATAGTCAATGATTGTTTACAAAACAGCCAATCAACAGCGTCATCCGCAGCCGGATTTACCTTCTTTGACCATAACTTAGGTCATCCGTTCATCCGCTGGCCAAAAGGTGGTCCCCTGTTCGGCCATGCGTAATAAAGTGTCACAGGGTGTAAAACGTGGGCCGTACTGGGCGGCCAGGCGCTGCAGGATCGCGGCAACTTCACCCGCGCCGATAGTATCCATATACCGGAACGGGCCGCCAAGAAATGGCGGAAACCCTATACCAAATACGGCGCCGATATCACCATCGCGCGCGCTACGGATAATCTGCTCATCAAAGCAGCGCGCCGCCTCGTTAAGCATCATCATCACACAGCGCTCCGCCACCTGCTGCGCGGACAACCGCGACTGGGGGCGGTCGATGCCCAGCAGCGGATAGACTGCCGGGTCGGGCCGTTTTTTGCTTTTACGCCCTTTTGTCTCATAAAGATAGAAACCACGATTATTTTTTCTACCTTTGCGATCGTCCTTCAAAATCGCGTCAATGATGTTTGCAGGCGGGCTGAAACGCTCTCCAAAGGCATTCTCCAGCACGGGAATAATTTTGGTGCCGGTATCGATACCCACTTCATCCAGCAGTTGAATCGGTCCCACCGGGAAGCCGAATTTCACCAGCGCCTTATCAATCACCTCAACCGGTTCTCCCTCCACCAGCAGGCGCATCGCTTCATTTATATAAGGCGCGAGGATGCGGTTCACATAGAAGCCCGCTTTGTCCGCCACCACGATCGGCGTTTTCCCCTGACGTTTAGCCAGTTGCACCACCGTGGCGATGGTCTGCGGATCGGTTCCCTTATGCGGGATCACCTCAACCAGCGGCATTTTCTCCACCGGGCTGAAAAAGTGCAGGCCGATCACCCGCTCAGGGTGGCTGGCATGGGCGGCTATATCGCCTATCGGTAACGACGAGGTATTCGAGGCAAAGATAGTCTGCGGCCCGCCGTTTTGCTCCACTTCACTGACCATCCGCTGTTTCAGCGCCAGGTCCTCGAATACCGCCTCAATCACCACGTCGCGATGGGTAAAGCCCTGATAGTCGGTAGTGCCTGTGATCAGCGCCAGTTGACGATCGCGCTCGCTGGGGCGCAGTCGACGCTGGCGAACCTGTTTGTTCAGCAGATCCCAGCTGTACTTTAAGGCGTGGTTGATCCCGCCCGGCTGAATATCTTTGATTCGCACCGGCAGTCCGCCTTTACAGGCAGTCACATAGGCGATCCCCCCACCCATCAGGCCGCCGCCCAGGACGGCAACGCTTCTCAGCGGAGCGGGTTCCGCCTCAGCGCCACGGTCTTTTTTCAGATCGGTACTGGCAAAGAAGATCGATCGCAGCGCCTGCGACTGCGGGGTCATCGCCAGTTCGCCAAACGCGCGGGCCTCTTCGGCGTAACCGCTGCTGCAGCCATGGGCCAGACCATTCTCGACGACCTGCAAAATTCGCTTCACCGCCGGGTAGTTGCCCTGGGTCTTGCGCTGCGTTTGCTTGCCGACGTACTGGAATAACAGATGGCGACCCAGGGGGCCCGCCAGCACGCGTTCGCGAACAGGCACCTCGCGGCTGGCCGGGCGCCCCTTCAGCGCCAGCTCCACCGCCGCCTGCAGTAAAATTGTCTGCGGAACCACCTCGTCCACCAGACCGGCCTTCAGCGCCTGGCGCGGCCGTAACTGCCTGCCGGTGAGCATCATATCCAGCGCCGTGCTGACGCCGATCAGCCGCGGTAAACGCTGCGTCCCGCCGGAACCCGGCAGCAGGCCAAGCTGTACCTCCGGCAACCCGAGTCGGGTTTTTTCGTCATCGCTACAAATGCGGCCATGGCAGGCCAGCGCCAGCTCCAGTCCGCCGCCCAGACAAGCGCCATGGATGGCGGCAATGACCGGAATCGACAAGCCATGGATCTCGGCCATAATCTGCTGCCCCTGGCGCGCCAGCGCTTCCGCCTCCTGCGCGCTGCGGCAGCGGGCAATCATGTTGATATCTGCGCCGGCGATAAAGTTATCGGCTTTGGCGGAGATAAATACCACGCCGCGCACCGACTTATCGTCGCGTATCTGGCGTATCAGTCCCCGCACCTGATTGCCGAACTCGGCCTTCAGGGTATTCATTTTTTCACCCGGGGCATCGATGGTAATCACCGCGATGTTGTCCGCACGGACCTCAAGCTTAAAAGCGGAAACCGTATCCATTATTCAGCCTCCACAATCATCGCCGCGCCCAGACCGCCTGCCGCGCAGGCCGTCACCAGACCAAATCCCCCTCCCCGTCGCCGCAGCTCATGCAGCGTCTGGGTGATCATCCGCGCGCCGGTGGCGGCAAAGGGATGACCGTAGGCGATAGAGCCGCCGAGGACGTTAAATTTACTCTCATCCACCTCACCGGTGGCTTGCGCGCGGCCCAGCACCTCGCGGGCAAAGCGGTCGCTTGCCAGACACTGAAGATTGGCCAGCGTCTGCGCGGCGAAAGCTTCATGCATATCGATAAGCGTGAGATCCGCCAGCGTCAGGCCAGCGCGCTCCAGCGCCAGCGGCGTGGACCATGCGGGCCCCAGCAGCATATCCTGCCAGACGTCGATGGCGGTAAAGGCATAGCTGCGCAGATAACCCAGCGGCGTCAGACCCAGCTCTTTGGCCCGCGACTCGGTCATCAGGATCACCGCCGCCGCGCCATCCGTCAGCGGCGTGCTGTTGGCGGCGGTAACGGTGCCATGTTTACGGTCGAAGGCCGGGCGTAACTTTTGGTAATCTGCGAGGGTTGAATTTTTACGGATGTTGTTGTCCTGCTCCAGCGGCTGGCGGAAGGGGGGCGCATAGGCGGTCATCACCTCCGCGGACAGCTTTCCCTCTTCCCAGGCTTTAGCCGCCAGCTGATGTGAACGATGCGCCAGCGCATCCTGTTGTTCCCGGCTGATCCCCCAGCTTTTCGCCATCTGTTCGGCGGTATCGCCCATCCGTAAGCCGGTTGAATATTCCGCCACCGCCGGGGGGACCGGTAGCAGGTCGCGCGGCCGCAGGCGGGAAAACAGCTTCAGTTTCTGGCTCAGCGTGCGGGCTTTGTTCGCATCGACCAGCGCGCGGGCCAGCGTTTTGCTGACGCCGACAGGCAGCACAGAGGAGGAATCGGCACCGCCGGCGATACCGGCGCGGATGGTGCCGGCCATCAGGCTTTCAGCGACATTCGCCACGGCCTGGAAGCTGGTGGCGCAGGCGCGACTGACGCTGTAGGCGTCGGTGTGCACGCTCATTCCGGTACCGAGCACAATTTCCCGGGCGATATTCGGCGCCTCCGGCATCTGCACGACCTGACCGAAGACCAGTTGCTCAATGGCTTCCACAGGAATGTCGCTGCGCGCCAGCATTTCGCCAACCACCATTTTTCCTAAATCAACGGCAGGAACGCCATGAAATGCCGTCGCCTGACGCGCAAACGGCGTGCGTAACCCTGTGACAATGGCAATGCGATCGCCCTGACGGGTGATAAGCGGTAATGCCTGACTCATAACTCTCCCCTGTTAACCAAGACAACCAAGTGGTCTGACCTGATAGCATTGTTAACTAATTTTTTACATTAAGCCAATCGGGGAAGCGAAAAATTGAGAGCCAAAACACATTGAACAGAAAAGATAACGCCCCGTTCACGGGGCGCTAAGCGGAGGGATTAACGCAGACCCAGCTGGAAGATGAGGGATTCGGCTTCACAGCTAAACACAAAATCGATATCCAGCTTTACGCCGCCGTCAACGTCGGCGAAGACGGGATTAATTTTGCACGGTTCAGATTCCACACTGCGGGCTTTTTCGCTCAGCGCGGCGAGCATTTGCTCTGCTTCCGCGCGGTTGGCGAATACGCGGCTGTATGAGGCGGTGCAGTCGGTGTTGTCGACAATGGTCCCAACATCCATACAGCAGCAAACCGGGGTTTCATCAGCGCTACATTTACTCATCGTAGATTTCCTCTGGATATGCACCTGCGGTGCCAGACAATTAATGTGCCTATTTTACGCCCGCCCTCCGGTTTGCCTCCAGCCGATAATCGCTATCACGGCGTTAAGTGACAGAAATCACACTTAAAAATGATCTAAAACAAAAATCACCTTTTCTCCGTCGCCTTCCCCCCGACAATTTTGCCAGCTGGATCGCGTTTCTGTTATCACAATTGAAAAACTTCATAAACAAACTTGCAACAACTCATCTGGTCAGACCTATACTCAGCGCACTGGTCTGATTTCTCTGTTGTACCGCAGACCCTACACTTCCGCGCTTCTGTTACGGCATGTAACATAGTTTAAAAAAAAATAACTCAATGAGGTTATGGGCATGAGCCAGAAAACCCGCTTTACCCAATCTGCCCTTGCAGTGGCTGTCGCACTTGTTTCCACCCAGGCCTGGTCAGCAGGCTTCCAGCTCAACGAATTCTCTTCATCAGGGCTGGGTCGGGCCTATTCCGGTGAAGGGGCTATCGCAGACGATGCAGGCAATGCCAGTCGTAACCCGGCATTAATTATGATGTTTGACCGTCCGACTATGTCGGCGGGCGCCGTTTTTGTCGACCCGGGCGTCAATGTCTCCGGGACTTCCCCCACCGGCAAAAGCCTGAATGCGGACAATATCGCCCCGACAGCGTGGGTACCCAACTTCCACTTTGTCGCGCCGATTAACGATCAGTTCGGTTGGGGGGCGTCCATCACCTCCAACTACGGCCTGGCAACAGAGTATAACGATGATTATGCGGCCGGCAGCATGGGCGGTAAAACCGACCTGACTACGGCTAACTTCAACCTGAGCGGCGCCTATCGCCTCGACAGCAACTGGAGCTTTGGCTTAGGTTTCGATGCGGTCTACGCTAAGGCGAAGATCGAGCGCTATGCAGGCGATCTGGGTCAGATTGTCGCTGGCTCTGGCGCGCTGCCGCCGGCGCTGGCAGGCCAGGTGGCGAAGATCCCAGCCGACACGCAGATCGCCCATCTTAACGGCAATGCGTGGGGCTTTGGCTGGAACGCCGGTATCCTCTATGAGCTGGATAAGAACAACCGCTACGGTTTAACCTACCGTTCCGAGGTCAAGATCGATTTCGACGGTAACTATCGCAGCAGTCTGCCAGCGGCCTATAACCAGATCCTTGGCAACTTCGGTCTGCCGGCGGGTACTAACGGCCAGACCACCGGCGGTTCACTGACCCTTAACCTGCCGGAAATGTGGGAACTGTCGGGCTATAACCGCGTGGCGCCGCAGTGGGCGGTCCACTATAGTCTGACCTACACCAGCTGGAGCCAGTTCCAGGAGCTGAAAGCCACCGGCAGCAACGGCCAGACGCTGTTCTATAAAGAGGAAGGCTTTAAGGACGCCTACCGCGTAGCGCTGGGGACGACCTATTATTACGACGATAACTGGACCTTCCGCACCGGTATCGCCTTCGACGACAGCCCGGTACCGGCCAACAATCGCTCCATTTCCATTCCGGACCAGGATCGCCTGTGGCTGAGCGCGGGTACCACCTACGCGTTCAACAAGGATGCGTCGGTTGACGTCGGGATTTCCTATATGCACGGGCAGCATGTGGAAATCAAGGAAGGCCCGTATACCTTCCGCTCCGAAGGGACCGCCTGGCTGTACGGCGCCAACTTCAACTACCGCTTCTGATAAGCAGCGCGCAACAAAAAAGGGTGAACATCATGTTCACCCTTTTTTTATTCGCAGATTACTGTGAATCGATATCTTTCAGTTCATCCTGAATGGCCTGGGCGTTCGGATTGTCCGCCGGGGTCAGCTTACCGCCGTTGGCGATAAAGTCATGACGCTGGAAGTAAGCCTCACGCACCAGAATGTAAGGATCGGAAGACTGACGCAGCAGGCCGTCGGAATCCAGCAGCTGAGCGCGTGTCTCAATCCCTTCTACCGCCCATTTGCCGATCGACATCGGCCAGGTCAGCCAGGAGAGCACCGGATAGAGGCCATCGGCCATATCGCCGCCTTCGTCACGCAGGGTAAAGCTGCCGTAGAATGGCAGTTGCACATACGGGCCATAGCCGACGCCATAGTGGCCGAGCGTACTGCCGAAACGATGCGGTTCAACGCGCTGCAGCTGCGGATTAGCCATCCCGGCGACATCGATCAGCCCCCCCATCCCGAGGATGGTGTTCAGGAAGAAGCGGGTAAAGTGGACCATACCTTTATACGGGTCGCCCTGCAGGAAGGAGTTCACCATCACCGCCGGCTCTTCCAGGTTGCTGGTGAAGTTGCTTAAGCCATTGCGCGCCGGCTGCGGAACATAGTCACGCCATGCCACCGCGACGGGACGAAGCACGTAAGGATCAACCACGTTAAAGTTGAAGTCAAACATCGTGCGGTTAAACCCTTCTAACGGGTCTGAGCGCCCCTGCGGCCGATCGCCAGAGCTGGAACTGGCACATCCCACCAGCAATGTGGCGCCAAGCGCAAGCGCCGACAGGCGATAATTCATAGATGTCTCCCTGGTTTTTATGGCTATCGCGAGTTGCCATCCATGACGGAAAGACAACGTTTCCGCCCGTACAGATGTGAGCGATTGTAACAGCACGTTGAACGATGTCTATATCACCCAAGTTGTTGATTTGATCATAGCCTGGGAATAACGAGATCGCGGGGCTCCTATTCTAGCGGAGCGACAAAAATCTGACGTTACCATTTTTGCGATTTCAGAGTATGCCCAGCCAGACGCCAGGTAAAGCCGCTACGCTATTACTATACAGAGTGATAGCGAGGGCCACGAAATGGATGAACTTGATGATAACAAATTAAAGCCAGCGGACGACGAACGTGAGGTCGAAAGTGAAGAAAAGCAGCGCGGGGAGGAGATAGAAGTGGATGAAGACCGTCTTCCCTCGCGGGCGATGGCGATCCATGAACATATTCGTCAGGAAGGGGAAAAAGAGATGGAGCGCGATGCGCTGGCCCTGCTGTGGTCTGCGATTGCGGCCGGTCTGTCGATGGGCGCCTCGTTGCTGGCGAAAGGGATTTTTCACGTCAAGCTGGAGGGGATCCCGGGAGGGTTTTTACTCGAGAACCTCGGGTATACCTTCGGCTTTATTATCGTGATTATGGCCCGCCAGCAGCTGTTCACGGAAAATACGGTCACCGCCGTACTGCCGGTGATGCACAATCCCACCCCCGGAAACGTCGGTTTACTCATGCGGCTATGGTCTGTGGTGCTGGCGGGCAATCTCATCGGCACCGCGGTGGCCGCATGGGCCTTCAATTATATGCCTGTTTTTGATGAGCCGACCCGCCAGGCCTTCGTCAGCATCGCCGAAGATGTGATGAAAAACAGCCCGACGGAGATGTTCGCCAATGCGATTATTTCCGGCTGGCTGGTCGCCACCATGGTCTGGATGTTTCCCCTCGCCGGCGCGGCCAAGATCGTGGTGATCATTCTGATGACCTGGCTTATCGCCCTGGCGGATACCACCCATATCGTGGTGGGCTCGGTGGAAATCCTCTATCTGGTGTTTAACGGAAGCCTGCCCTGGAGCGACTTCATCTGGCCTTTCGCCCTGCCGACGCTGGCGGGTAATATCTGCGGCGGGACCTTCATCTTCGCACTGCTTAGCCATGCGCAGATCCGTAACGACATGAGCAACAAGCGAAAAGCGGAATCCCGCGCGCAGGCCGCTGCAAAAGCCAAAAATGCCGACCGGGCATAAAAAAAGCGCTTAGAATGGCGAGGGTTTAAGCAGTCAGACGGTATAGCTCTTACTCAGGCGGGCGAAAAACGCTATACTCGTGCCGCCTTGTCCCCTTAGTTAAATGGATATAACGAGCCCCTCCTAAGGGCTAGTTGCAGGTTCGATTCCTGCAGGGGACACTTGTTTAGAGTTCGCCGCAATCCGTCATAGTCCGCCGAATCCCGCCAGTATCAAGCCTCTCATGAAATCCCTGTTCGCAGTAGTTCGCCTCAGACCGTTGACAGCCACACCTTTTGGCGGGTAAAAAACGAGTAAAACAACTTTACCCACCGGAATTTTACCCATGCTCACCGTTAAGCAGATAGAGGCCGCCAAGCCTAAAGACAAACCATACCGCATGCTCGACAGCAATGGCCTGTACCTGTACGTTCCGGTGTCTGGCAAAAAGGTGTGGCAATTACGCTATAAGCTCGACGGCAAAGAGAAGGTGCTGACAGTGGGCAAATACCCTCTCATGTCATTGCAGGAAGCCAGGGATAAAGCGTGGACTGCAAGGAAGGATGTTTCTGTCGGGGTCGATCCGATTAAGGCCAAAAAGTTGTCTGTGAAGGACAATTCATTTTCAGCTATTTATCATGAATGGTACGACCACAAGCGGCAGGTTTGGTCAGAAGGATATGCGGATGAGCTTTCCCGCATGTTCCGTGACGATATTCTGCCGATGATAGGATATCTGGAAATACAGGATATTGAGCCAATGCAGATACTGGAGGTGATCCGGAGGTTTGAAGAACGTGGGGCAATGGAGAGGGCAAATAAAGCCAGAAGAAGATGTGGCGAGGTATTCAGGTATGCGATCGTTACAGGAAGGGCCAAATATAATCCGGCTCCTGATCTTGCTGATGCCATGAAGGGATATAGAAAGAAAAACTACCCTTTCCTCCCTGCAGATCAGATACCGGCATTCAATAATGCGCTATCTGGCTTTTCCGGAAGTATTATTTCGAAAATTGCCACGCAGGTTTTGCAATATACAGCGCTGCGCACAAAAGAGCTCCGTTCTATGCAATGGGAAAACGTCGACTTTGAAAACAGGATGATAACCATTGACGAAGAAGTAATGAAGGGGCGCTGCGTTCATGTGGTTCCGATGTCAGATCAGGTAATAAATCTCCTTAACACCCTCAAGCCGATCACCAGCCCTGTTTCCTCTTTTGTGTTCGCCGGGCGGAATGATAAGAAAAAGCCGATCAGCGAGAATGCCGTATTATTAGTTATCAGGCAGATTGGCTATGAGGGGCTGGCGAGCGGGCATGGATTCCGCCACCAGTTCAGCACAATAATGAATGAGCATGGCTGGCCAGCGGACGCGATTGAAAAACAACTCGCGCACACCGCCAGCGGGTCAATACGCGGAATTTACAACCATGCTCAGTATCTGGATAAACGCAGAGAGATGATGCAGTGGTGGGCTGATTACATCGATGGTCGCGCAGGCGAGTAATCCGTCATGCACAACCTGCCTGGATCATGAGCCATCAGTTACCGATTGCTATCCAGTTGAAGTTATCGACGTTCGCTGTAGTGGTCCCTCCGGCTATCCAGCCATAAACATCCACTCCCGTTTTGGTCAGGTTTGAGAAAGACACAAAACGAGCTGCTGCATCAGAGTTTTTTACAGGCACAAAAACCAAAGCAGAGTTTGGGAATGGCGTAGGGAAGACAACGCTACCTGAAGGTGAATTAATAACTCCAGAGCCAAACTGAATAATCAGCCCGCCATCAACATCTGGAATCCTTATATAATCAGAGGCGCCGAATATTCTCTTTGCAAACCCTAAGTTTGATAACGCCTGGTCGACGGCTTCGCTACCAGCGTCTTTTATTTCTGAGAGGTTATTAGCAATTTGCAAGCAGGATGTGAAAGTTCCTGCGGTCATCAAGTTCGCAACAATATCGTTTGTTGACCATACGCGCGGAGTGGTCCCCTCCTGCCCACGAATTACCGTCATCACATCACCAGAAACAGACGTGACGTGCATGATTTCGGAAATGGTTTTTGTGGCTGCATCGGTTATCGTTAATTTGAAATAACTCTGGCCAGATACCGGAACGGGGAATAAAGCCCCGCTCCCGTACCGACGGTAATAACTGTAGCGGACGCGCTAATACCAGCAGCGAGAACACTTTTTGCGTTATTATTGGCTAATAGAGTCAGCGCCATATATACCCCAGTTTAATAATAGAATTATCAGAACGAACATCGCATATAGTGAACGTCACGACGCCGATGACAGTAACATCGTCCAGGACTTCACCCTCGATCGCTTCACCATCTTCGGTTATCAGCGCCTTTCCTCTCAGCGTGGCAAGCTCCGTCACGCCGCCTCGCTTGACACCTCTGCTTTCTGATAATCATTGATGATCAACATCAAAAAGTCTCTTTACAATAAGGCAGCAAAGTGTCCACATTATCTTCGGCCATGCGATAACAAACAGCAACAGGCATGCAATATTATTGAATACTCCATTTGTTTCATCCGCCCTGGTCACCTGGGCGAAAGTCCATAAAAAGAAACCTACCCCAGTATACCAGATTAAAATTGTATCAAAACCAATATAATCCATAATCTCCACCTAGCCTGATGACAATCAGACGAATTGAAGTGATGGCTATACCAGCTTGAATCGACAGGAATAGCCATCTGAAAAACAAGCATTCAGACGAGAGCGAAATCTGCTTCAAAAATATCCTTATCAATGAAGCTTTCAAACCCCTCCCCATTTATCATGTAGTAACCGCCTGACCTTGGCTTCTCCCGCAACACATAATCTGATGAAACAACAAAATCATTACCATTAGCATCGGTTATGGTAGCCGTATAATCCTGGTTGATGACAATATTGTTAATCAACATTGCCTGAACAGTTTTAGTGGATCGATATGTAATTAATGTAGACATAAATACCTCAGCTGATACCTGAATCGAAACGAATTGCCAGAGTAACGGATGTTCTGCGGCGATTTTCTAATACTATATACTGCCCGCTCTGGTAAATACAGAGTTTGTTTGTTACTGATGAGTCAGGCTGCGACTGAGAAAGGTTGATACCATCACCAATAATTCCAGTAGGTTTCGGGGCTTTGTTAGGCACGTTAAAGAAAGAACCGAAAAGAGTATTATCATCTTCGAGCCCAGTTATTTTGTACTCGCCTCGACGGTTGTTTACTCCGGCGCCGACGATATGCGTATATGTCGCCCCGGCAGCTATTGTCACCGTTGGTGATACATATCCTTTATTATAAAGATACCCCTCACTATACATCCGCATTATTTCCGTTGGTGCTGTTGACGGGTCCGCTGTATTACCCATCAGAAATTTGAGCACGGTCCCGGTATCTGTTGTTCCGGCTATGGAGTACTGTTCTGCAAGAGCTGATACTGTCCTCTGAATATTTGCCATAACAGACAGTCGCCACATGTTCCGAACGCTTGAGAAAGATGTAAACGAACCGACCGGGGCGCCATCGAAATATACTTCACGTGATGCATTGGGGCTGTTGCTTAAGTCAATGCCACCCGCAAAGTTAGCTACGGATGCTCGGCCCGTGTCGATGTAGCTGCTAAACCTGATATCTTTTACGATACCTTCAACTTTGATAATCGGGGCTATGTCGTCCGCCCTCGGCCCGATGTGGGTTATTTGACCACCATTAAAATGGACACCAACGCTGGATATAATACGAACTGCTGGCGCAATATTGGCATTTGCTACAAGAGCGTCCCCATTATCGTCTACCATACTGTTATTGCGGTTTATACTGGGGGCGTCAACATCTACACCCACACAGTTGGAAATATAAAAATGCTGACAATTCCAATTGCGAGGTTCAACATGAGGCTGATTCACTTTGATACTGTGGTGCTTAGTATTCGCAGTCGAGCCCCCCATGCAAACAAAACCACGACAAGTATCAGACCCTGCATATTCAGTAGGTTCCAACTGCATGTGGTTAAATGTCAAATTGTTGGAGTTATCATCGGTGCGTTCTTGGATATATACGGCGTTTCTGCCCCAGTTTTGGATATGTAAGTTATTAAAAATAGAATCCCACATGTGGCCAACCACTAGGGGGTTGCTGAACCAACCAACTTTAACATCTTCAATATACGACAGACGAACGGCACTGATCGTCGTAGCTTCACCCAGTTTAATCCCGTATGTTGAGTTAATCCCCGGGCCTGATAAAGACCAGCCCTTCCACATTAAACGGCACAGGGAAAGTTCCATCACAGGTGATGACATTTCATCAGAATAGAATCTGGTATTATTAGCGCCATCACCCACCAGTGCATACACGCTCATACGTGATTCAGCACCAGAGGTATCAAGGTTAGTCAGTATCTCATCAATTTTTGATACGTAATATCCGTTTTCAATGCCTGGAGCATAAACAGCCTTACGATTTTTTGCGCCATCTTTTAAAGCCTTAAGTAATGCTGGAGCCCAGTCCAGTGTTGTTGGATCGCCAACCTTCGGAACGCAGAGATGTTGATACTCCCAGAGATTTATTTTCTGAGCGGACAAAAACACTGCGACATTTGCAGCAGCCTCACAGGAGTAGTTCCTGGCCCAACCGTCAAGATAAGCCCCCAGGCCATATTCTCTTGAAGCCAAGTCCTGGCGAAGCGTATCACCATCCATCAGAACAAAGTGAGTGACGTCGTTCGCAAAGCTGGTCGCATCGGTTCCGGTGGTCGTAAAGCCGACGTCAGTAGCAGCATTCAGGCGGTAATACTGGTTGTTATAGCGGATGTACTGGTTACGAGCGCTAAACTGGAATGGGCCATTTTCGTAATCCCCCAGGAAGACATAACCGGATGAAACAAGAAACTGCTGGAAGCGATTTTCTTTATCCGTCTGAGATGATTCAAAAATACCTTCCTGCTCGACTATCTGGGTGGAAAAACGGGACTCAAAGTCACTCAATTTTACCGTAAACGCAGACTCCAGTCCGAACCATGACATACGGCTACGACCGAGCCGATCACTCCAGAAAGAGGATGTAATATCGTTCAGGGCCAGGTCTAAATTCTGCGCATTATCGAATACGTTGCGCATGTCTGCCGACGGGACCGGGTCCCGCGTCAAATAAAATGGCATAGGGGGATTACCTCAAAAAATATGCGCCGGGTTAATCAGGCGGTGCGATACCAGCCCATCAACTTGACGTAGGCGTTAGTAACTGTCAGGGCAGCGCCGGTACCCATATTTTCTGTAGTACCGGAAACGGCATGTGTGTGGGAGCCAAGAGCGACGCTGTGCGTGTGGGCGCCAGCGGTAGATGTAGTGCCGAAATCTGTCCCCGAATTATTACCGACGGCCTGATCACTACCTCCCTGTTTCTGCATTGAAGAACCCCAGCCATGGGTGTGATTGCCATTACTGCTGGTGGTTTTTGTCCCGAGATCCACGGACGCCGCCGATCCGGAAACGGTCAATGACACAGCCGGTAAATTAGATTTACCAATAGTGGCGGTATCCGATCCCCCCGTAGTCAAAACGTCTGCGCCATCCTGAAGGCCCAGGCGAATGGTTTTGTTTTCACCTGCGTATAACCACGTCGTACCCGGAAACAGTGTGTTGGGGTTTTTGTTCTGTGCGAAAAACAGCACGATTCCAACGGGGTAAACGGAATCAACCTGTAGCGACGTCAGAGCAGACCGCAACTGTCCTCCCAGTTTGTCCATATCTCCGTCATCGAGAACGTCAACATCGGACTGATCGGAAATGAACTGCGCAATAGCAGATGCAATTACCGTTGCCTGCCTCAGTGCTTTATTGACCTGACCTGAACGAGCAATGCCCGCTGTAAACCCAGTAGACAAAGCGATGAGCGCCTCCCACTCAGCCTGTGTCGCCACGTTTGCCCCGGAAGCTATCGCGAACGGTTTAAAATTATTAACTGGCATCAGAAGTTCTCTCCCCATGCGCCGGTTTCGAAACCGGCGATATAGTCATTTTCAACATCAAAACCAAAAAATTTATACCCGTTTGAGGGCGTAACCGTTTCTCTAACTCTTACTCCGGCCGCTTTTACCGTAAGGAGGCCAGCACGAACTACAAAAACAAATTCAGCAGGAAGTTTATCTATCGGGTTTATATCGTAGCGAGAAGGCTCATATCCTTCCGGCAGAGGAATAAACGGGCCGTGGTTAATTGCTGAGTCAAATATCAACCTGTCAATATTGGGAATGATATATTCATCATCCACGACGATTAAAACCGATATCGTCATATCCTGATTATCCAGAATAACCAGTTTAATTCCTGTTCCTGCTAATGCCGTTTCCAAGATATCCGGCAGTGTTCCGTTCTGGCCGTTCCAGTTGTTTATCCCTATGCGGGCTTTCAGCACCACGCGGTAAACATCATCGCTGAGATACGTCAGCGCATCGGTGGACTGGTAAGGGCCCAGCCAGATCCCCTGATCCCAACCGACACGCTCTTTATCCCATTCAAGAAAAACGCCGGTAATAGGTGCCGCTACCGCGCGTGAAACGCCGATCCACTTTCCGAGGATATCCAGTTGGTCGCCAACGGCGGTATCGACGTCGAAAGCAGTGATTAGTCCGGCTGTCGCATCGGAAACATCAATAAGTGGCCGCGTTGATAAATCAACGTGGTCGAAGAATTTCGGCTTTCCTGCGTGGTAATTGGTGATCAGGTCGGTGTGTTTGCTCATGGCGTCACCACCAGTGCGATGTTATCCACGCTGCAGGATGCCGACTCGTCGTACGCAAGCACCACATTAGCCGCGGCGACCCCCTCTGCCGTTCGACCGATCAACAGCTCCATTATGTCGTAATAACGTGCGTTCCCGCCGCTGACGACACCCAGGTTAGCCGGGGAATAAACCCGACTCAGCAGAACGCTGTCACCGATGGCCAGCGAATTGATATACGCCGCCACCGCCGCCTTCATTTCGTCTCCGACCTCAGAGCTATAACCCGTCAGCGCCTGAATCGTTATCGACACATAGATCGGCACGTCGACCGGGCGAGAGAAACGAATGGTGTAAGGGTTGCCGTATTTGTCGGTGACTATTACCGCCGTCGTACCGTACGTTGATACGCCCTGCCCCTTAGTGCTTCGTATCGTGTTTGCGATTTCCGTCGCATCCCCACCCTCGACGATTGCCGAAATGGAGTGAGCCGGTAGCCCGTTAGCATCGGTAGTCTCTGTATCGTTCTCAAACAGCTTGTGCCGGGTCACGCCTTCAACGTTGGCAATCGCACCGTCTACCGCGGCAAATGGTGTGAGAGAGGCCAGGGCAACGCTTTGTGACTGCCTCACCCGTAGTTCAGCGTCAGTTTCCGCCTCGATACCAACGGTGGCCGCCAGCGGGTTAGTTACTGAGGCCCACCCGCGCGTCGGTGTATTGATGCCGTTTACCGACCCGGCGACCGCAGCAACCGCCCCGCTATTCGCACACGTTGCCGTAGCGACCACGGTACCGTCAGTGCCGATCACCACCGTCGCCGGCAGATTCCAGATCACGCTATTGGTATCGCGTACCGAGCCGTTGGTGATGGCTGTACCGACGGTTCCGGTTAGCAGCAGGTCGACAGTTGAATTGGTCGCTGCACGCCGGGTGATGCCATTAATTTTGACGTTGCTCGTCAGTGCGTCACCCACTGCCGTCGCTGGCGAGAACGACCGGTAAACCGAAATGGCCGTGTTATTGGCGTCGTGAATAGCCAGGGCCACCAGCGCCACCATCTGGCCGTCTTTGCTATCGGGATCGAGATAGGCATCACTGCCATAAATCTGCTGAAAATAACCGGTGATGGTGTCCAGCACGGTCTGATAGTCGGGCGCACTTATCCCCTCAGCGGTTACCGTTGCCGATAAGCCGAGTGTGTCGAGGTCCAAAGACATTACGCCTCCGAAGTTACTGTGGTTGTCCCGTAGATGGTTTCCACTGTCGCTGTGAACGTTACACGCCGCGTACGGCCATCAACTTCAGTGTTAAATTCGGTGATGGATTTTACCCCGCGTGTTTCGAGAATGCGTTTACGAATGGCGAGGTTATAGGTGTCTGGCTTTTGCTTACCCAGTACTGACTGAATCCACGGCGTACCCGCTGTGGTATCCAGAAACCATTGCCCGTACCAAAGCAGGAAGCGCGTTTTAATGGCCTGCGCGACGGCCTCAGGGGAGTTAACCAGCCAGGCATCATCACCCTGACCGAAGGTGTAATCCCCGTCATCATCTTCTCGACGGTATCGCATATCATCCTCCGAGTGGTGCTGTGTTACTCCCGCCTGACTCAACGCCACCATGCGTATGCTTATCGACGATTGAGCCATCCACCAGCTGCAGGCGGCCATCAGAAAGGATTTTAAGCCCGTTGAGGTTAAAACCTCCCGGCGCCGTACCGTTGATAGCTCCACTGGCAGGATTAAGGCTCAACTTTGTTTCCCCGTCATCACTGCGCAGCTCTACCGCGCTGGTGCTGATGCCGCCGATTTTCTTCGCCTGCGACTGCGGGCCGACGATACAGAACGCATCAGACAAATCGTGCATGCGCTCGTCTACCGGCTCCTGAATACCTCCGCTCTGCCACCAGAAATCAATACAACGGTCCGCAAAGATAACAAGGCATTCATCACCAGCCATAACTGGAAACGTCAGCGTACAGCCCCCGCCGCGGGGGAATAGGACAGGTACATCTACCAGTAGCGGATAATCATTCGTTAATTTGTTGCCGTCGTTATCGCGTTCGATGTAGCGGATAGCCGGCTGCACTACGGCGGTCACTGCGTCAGGATCAAAAGACTGGATGATGCCGGGCATTGCAACGCGAAGTTGTTCGTTGAGCGTCCTTCTCTCTGACGCCAGAACCTGCGCCAGCGCACCGCTGCGAGTTTTATCGGATACCGCCATTTGCTTTACTCCGGGCATTAAAAAACCCGCCGGAGCGGGTTATTTTTTAAGCTTGCATTTTTCAGTGATGCCGTCACCTCTTGGTAGATTATCGGCATCAAGAGTACGCTTTTGCAGCGTCATCGTTTTATGAATGGTATTGAATACGAGAAAATGATGCACGTGAATGCCTCCATTCTGCCCCCATTCATCAAACTCAAAAATAATGGCGTTTTCGTCATCTTCATAGGGATTTGAAAACCCTTTGGTATCGCTCATCAATACGCCATTTTTAATTGCTGCGTGCTGATAATTTACACTCTCATATAATATGTAATTATCTTTGCCGCAAATTATATTTATTGGCGGGCCGGACACCCCAGAAGCAAAAGCAAGAAGGGGAGAGCTTATAAACAAAGTAGTTAACAATTTAACGTGATACATAATTATCTGGGCACCTTTCTGCAGGGGAACGACCCGATGATTTTCGGGGCATCCATACTGTTTTGCAGAAGTTGGACATTAAGGAACGCCTTACCGTTACGCTTCACGAATTCAAAGCCGTAATTATTACCATCGCGAGCAGGCATAAGACCCATGTCCATTTTCATGTTTGCGTAATCGCCATCCTTCCCCAAGAATTTTACTTTCTGTGATGTGACAGTCTCACCATTGATCACGGTCATGCCTTCACCGGTCATTATGTAATTGCCACACTGGATTGCAGCCATCGTCGGCATGGATACCATCACAGCTAATGCCAAGCAAAACTGTTTCATTAGAGCCCTCTCTCCCGCGCAGATGAGGAGACCAGATCCGCCGCGCCACGCGCTTCACACATCATATCCATGTACCACGCCTGGCCCCTTGTGTCGCCAGTGTACATAATGCCACGCACAATATAAACGCCGTCAGTCGCAATACTGGCTGGCTGTGCTGTCGTGCCCTCAACGGTGATGTTACCATTGTTGTTCTGGTCGGTGATGCGCCCCTGCGTCATGGCGATATCGTTATTACCCAGAACCGTGCGGTAGACAGAGGCCTGATTCAGCTCAATCAGGCCATTAACCCGGATGTTGGGGTTAATCAGGCAACGAACGTTAACGCCGCTGCCGATGGTCTGCTGCGGCATGCCGATCAAACCGGTGGCGCTGTTCAGCTTGATAGCATCGTGAACCACTTCGTTTTTCGCCACCATCTCCCGCTTGCCATCAACAAACATCCAGTCAGCCCGGCACTGATCAGCAACGTTATCCATCAGGTGACGCGTCATACCGAACAGCACCCGTCCGCGCGGGAATACCGTAGCCGGCATGGCAGGCGTATTCCCTTCAGTTGCGCCTTTGGCGTTGAAGTCCTTCATCAGCGCCGCATTGACGTCGGCAACCGTATACCCGGCCGCCAGCGTCTGGGTCGTGATAGAGGTGGCAAATGCGCGGTCAGAATCAGCAGCCTGGATAAGCACAAAGCTGTCGATGGGGTTATCTTTACCGGTGATGGTATAGCGGATCTCGCCGTCAAATATTAACCCGTAATTGCGCCCGTCCAGTTGACCCACTTCGTCGGGGTTTACCGTTCGCGCTACGCCAGCCTGGCTGGCGGAAACATCAGCCGCAATCCCGTCGTACCCGGCAATCACTCTGATCCGGGAAAACTCATCACCAACGATGCGGTTAACGGTATCTGCGGCGAGGTTATAAATCTTGAAGGTGCCTACGCGGGTTTCGCTACTGAGGTTAAACCAGTCAATGGTAAACGTGACCTTGAAGGTGCCGAAGTCAGTAGTATTGCCTTTCGAGTCGACAAGCTGCAGCTCAAAATGCCGCATCCAGTTTTGGGACATTTTTACTCCGTTACCGCATAAAGATGGCTATAAATCCCCAGATCGGCCTCAGTGGGATTTTCGCTGGACTGGTTATCGCAGCCAACATAAAGCGAAAAGCCAAGCCCGAGATAGCGATACTGCGCCAGCAGGTCGGCGCCGGTGATAAGCGGAATCCCCTTTATCAGGTCCGCACCGCTGCTATCCATAATATCCAGACACCAGAAAGCAGCACGCCAGGTCACAGCCATTTGCAGACTTTGACCTGCCACGGATATGGAGAATCGCTGGTTTTCAGGGGAAAGAGGGATTTCGCTGATCGTCATTTACCCTCCCGCTACAAAGCCGCTTAACCGGCTAAGAATGGATTCATTTTTTTGCACTGGCGTTTTCACCCCGGAGTTTTGCACCGCTGAGGTATTCGCCCCTAACTTCATATTAGACTTTGGGGCTACCTGTGTAGTGGTTGTGCTTGTGATAATCACTTCCCGGAGCGTCAGCACGGCAGAGAGAATATTTTCCGACGTCCTGTCGGTAGTAACCTCAAGCGCACGGATCAGCATATTGGTGTACATCCGCTTACCGGTCACCACATCTAAAGGCACCCTGCTGTTCTGCAGATCTAACAGCTCCTGATAAGTCTCCTTCGGGCCAATACCCACGCTCAGCCCAAGAGAAGACGCATCTACTAAGTCAAGCAAGGAACCGCCACCAGCGAAACCGACCTGCATAACCACTTCCGAGGGACGTCGAAATGCATGGTCGGAAATTGCTGCGCCAACCTCCACGGGGTGCTCGGTGATTTCAAGCGAGTCAGTATGTTTTTCTGAAATAACGACACTGGGGACTATCAGCCCGATCCGCCTGCTCTGCTGCTGAAACAGCGTTGAAAGGATATCCATTAGCCTGCCCCGCTCTGGTTAGTACGTAACACCCTTGCATTCGCGTCAAGCTGACGCTGGCCGACTTCCAGTCCGATCTCCTGGGCGTTCGAGCCCTGAATGTGGTATGTGTTGTTTTGCAGGATCTGTGCACCAGCAGCCTGATACGCCATCGGGCTGTTCCAGTTTGAATAGCCCTCCTTGCGGGCCATAGACTGCATCAGCGCCCCCATCGTATTTGGGTCGGACAGATTCAACGCTGCTGTAGGAGATACGCCCATCCACCCGGCGACCTGTCTGGCGTACTGCTGCGGGTCGTTATTGTCGCCCGCGGGCGCCCAGGTGCTGACGATATCCATGATAGTCTGCAGGCGACGCCCGGTCGTTTTCCCTGTGAAGTACCGCATGAGCTGGTTTTTCATGGCCTCCCAGCCTTCCAGCGCAGAACCAAACGCACGAAAGCCACCACCGCCTACGGGCCGAATGTTCCCGGGATTGTTGTTGCGATCGGCAAGCGTGTTCTGCTCATGCTGATACCAGCCGCCATCACTGAAGCGGGATTTAACCTCCTCCCAAAACCCCAGAATTTTTCCTCGCGCATTGACTGCGCTACTGGTTACGCCTGGAAGGGCATCGGGCTGATCACTACCTTGCTTGAGAAGAGCGCGGCCAATGCTTGCAGCATCCGACCAGCGACCGTCCTTGATAGCGTTCAGCAGGTCGCCGATCATACTCAGCATCTTGCCAAACTCACCCATCTGGGTAATGAAATTGCTGAAATCCCATTTCAAAGACCAGGATTTAGGGTCGATATTGAGCAACTTTGCCAGCGCTTTTCCGAGATCGAGGACAGTCTGTTTCAGGTCACCGACCATCTTCAGTGCTGCGTCTACTTCAGGCTTCCATTTCTCCCAATCGATAAGGCTTTTACCACCTTCTCTGAAGGTTTTGTAATCCTCCCATAGCAAAGCGATGGCAGCGGCAAGACCGAGCACCCACGTAATCGGAGACGCGAGCATAGCGCGGTTCAGCAGCCACCATGCAGCGGTAAGCGCGCTGAGTAGTTCTATCAGCTCCTGAGACTGTTTATCGAGAGAATCCCACCAATTGCTGATACCCTCACCTAACTGGATCAGACGGTAAATAACCCTACCAACCATTTCACCAGCCCAGAGGATGCCCTTAACCGTCGCGGTGATTGCCCCTTCGATTTTCGGGAAGTTATCCAGAATCTGGCTCCGTAGCCGGTCCAGCGAACCAGCCAGACCATCAGCCAGATTAGAGCCGATTTTGTCGCGCGCCATGCTGGCCGCTTCACTGAGAGTGCGGAGCGAAGTCATAAACCGGTTGGATGCAGCCGCTGCCTGATCCGGGTTAAACCCGATGGCCTTTTTCATGGCGTTGTACTGACCCATGTACTCACTGATACCACGCCGCATTGCCATCAGGGTATTTTCATCCAGACCCAGCATCTCAGCGTACTGGTTAGCGCGGTAATACGGCATGCTGCTAAGACGCTGGCCGACGCCGGTAAAGATCGTCGCCATATCCCGCATGTTGCCGCTGGCATCACGCGTTTGAACCCCCAGCCGGTTCAGGAAACCCTCAGCGCCGGGATTGTTACGCATGAACCTGGCAAGATTTTCGAGAGAGCCGCGGGCTCCGTCGACACTGCCGCCAACCTGACTTACCGCATACCCAATCTGCTTAATGCCCTCCACCGTCGCGCCAGTGCGCTGGGAGGCCCAGTACAGGTCGTCGAGACCGCTGGCAATTTTTGCGGTGAACGCCACGACGGAAAGCGCTGCTGCTTCAACTTTGACGCCCAGTTCAATCGCTTTAAGCGTTGTCCCGGCAACGACGGCATCGAATTTTCTGGCGCCAGCCTCATCCACTTTGAACCCAAGCGAGATCAGAAAGTCCTTGAGCGTTTCAGCGTTCATTAGCCTCTCTCCATTTCGCTATACGGTTTTCGTTATCGGCTTTCAGGTCAAGCCAGTCATTCATACGGGCAATATCGGCCAGGTCTACCGATCCGTCTTTCAGGGCGGTGTAAGGGATGTACCCGGCATCCACCGGGCGCATCAGGAAATCCTCGCCTTCTGGCATGGATTCCAGGGCTGGACCTATGGCTGGGTAGGCGTCTCGCTGGCGGGGAGTTCTTTCAAAAAATTTCCCAGACTATCGGCGACCACCCGCGCCACCAGCTGCAGCATAGTAAACAGGTCGATATCGTCGAACATAAGCACGCCCTGATCGAAGACTTTCGCCCAGCCCTTTTCGTGCTGGCGGGAAACGACACTCAGGCACGGATAAATCACCGCGTTAACGTCGTCGTCCGGCAGCGCTGCCAGCGTATCGGCAATTTTCGGCAGTACGCTTTCCAGCACAGCGCCGGAGTTACCGGCGGCGACCTGAGCCTTCAGCGTAGAGAATTCACTGACCAGACCAGCCAGCACGGGCAGAAGCTTACGACTGACCTTCAGTTGCTGGAATACGTCAAGTTTGGCGGTTCGGTAATTAACCCCTTTGATTTCAAATTCCATCTGTTAAAACTCCCCGAGCAGCTGATCAATCTTGCCGCAGTCAAAGACCCAGGAAACCGTATTGCCGACTTTGGCGTTAGCGTGATCGGGTTGCTTCTGGAAAGCACAAGAACGCGCTGTAGTGGTATCACCTGATACTTTGTTGCGAATGACGATGACGTTATTGCCCCACGTCGCCGATGACAGGCTCTGTGCGTTGTACATCAGCGAGAGTTTTTTGTTTACCGGGGAGGTTTTCAGCAACGTTACCGTTATAGTGCCGCTCTTTCCGGCGTGCAGGCTGTGCATCACCTCGCCATCGGCGCCAATGGTCATGGTGTTTTTGGCCTCTGTCATTGTGACAGTAATGCCCTCTTCGGCGTTCGCTGAACCGTAGCCAAGCTCAACTAACCCGGTAGGCCCTGCGAGAGAGGCCGAAACATCAAGAAACGAATACGTAGACATCTATGGCTCCTTAGCGCACGACCGTGATTGCGACGGTGCCGTAATGAACGGCTCCGGCCAGTTTCCCGGCAACCTGAATTGGCACACCTTTACGCGCTTCGCGATCGACCTGAAGCTGGTCATCAACGTTTTCTGCCCAGGTGTAATAGCCCTTCGTCAGCATGTCACCGGTATTGAGCTGGCCAATCGGGCCACCAGTCCATTTACCCGGCGCAAAGAGACCGTTTTGCACAGCCTTATCAAGCACCAGCTCAATGTTGGCGATACGGGTTGTGGTACCGGCGTCGGTCTGAGGGATTTTGGTTGTGCTCGTATAGAGCGTGTTGTAGTCAGCCGTCTGTACGGCGTTCTGCAACCAGTCGAGGCCATGGCGTTCGTCGAAGAAATCGCCGTTTGCCATAACGCCTTGCTCAAGAATCGCTGTATCGTTTTCGTAGTACACGTAAACGTTGCAGTTCTTCGCTTCCAGGTTGTTAGCCTGCGAGGTACCAAGGGTTTCGTAGGTAACGCCCGGCAGCTGTTTAAACTTGAGGGTGATCGTCGTGTTGCTTCCGGTGAAATCAACAGTGAACGCACGTGCAAACGAGGACAGCGCAGCATAGCGACTGCTGGTCGAATACTGGATAAAGGTACGGCTGTATTTCGCTGCTTTCAGCTTGGAAGCCAGATCCGTCGTGGTAGCCGCGTTAAGAATCGTTGAATCAGCCGAGGTAACGCCAAAGATGCGGGATACACTCGCGGCTTCGATAGCCGCCGCCACACTGATAATGTCGGTGTCGGAAGGGTAATCCGCTACCGGAACGGCAAGATGAAGGCCATACCATGAATTCCAGTCCAGCAAAGCGTTAACCGCCTGCAGGAGGCTTTCTGCGCTGCCTGTTTCGCCCGTTGCCAGCGTTTTCGCCCAGCGACCGACATACACAAGAGTCGGCTGCGGTTGCTGGGAGAACCAGATAACAGCCGCTGCATATTCCTGGCTGTCTACACCAAAGTCATCGCCGATATCATTAGCGCTGGAGTAAAGGCGCAGACGCTCAGAAATCGGAATAACAGTTGAGTTGCCCAGGATGAGCATTGAGCCAAAATTGCGCCCCTGCGCGGCCCGAGCAGAAAGCGTCACCGTCACGTTAGCGATACGGTTAAGGGGAAGCCCTTTTTCCATGTTAGTCTCCGGTAACTATCGTGACGTTAGGGTCAACGACAGATTTAACGTTGTAGGTACGGGTGTTTTTGCGGGAAAGGGTCACGGCAAGGTCATACCGGCGCACCCACTGGTTGTTGATCAATTCGGGGAGGTTTCGTATATCATCAGCGCTCACCAGCGACAAACCCGAGATTCGTCGCAACGTATCTGCGTTTTGATCTACAAACATTCCGTCACGAAACCGCGTGGCCATCCCGGAACCGCCGGGGCCATAGAAACAGAAAAGCACCTGAATGCTTTCCCATGACCATTGCTCGCTCTGCTCTTCGCTTACCTGGACATTTGCAGGAGTGCCGGGACGTGAGAGCGTGGAAAAGTTAAACCCGCACCACGTCTCACCGTTCGGCGGTATTTTGGACTGGGGATCGGTAAACCGGGGCAATACCAGGTTAACCGCAATCCCTGTCACGCCTCTTACCCAGCGACTCAGTTGCTTTTCCAGCTCCTTATCGTACTCAGGAGCTTCCCCGACGGGGGTTAGATACCCAGGCTCTGTGCTGTCGTTACTCAACGGGGATCCCTCCGTTAAGCTCCAGCAGCTCGCAATGTGCCTGTACGAACCCGGCACCGTATCGGGTGTACGGATCGACAAAGGTCACGCGGTACCGTCTGCCGCTGTATAAAACGATATCAGCGTCCAGTTCTGGCGTTGAGTCACTGGCTGGCATCCCCTGAGTTAGCCTGAACTGGGTAACAATGAGGATGGCGCCATTGATGTTTTGCCCGGCGGCCATTCGCTTTGCCTCAAGCGAGCGATCGACGGTTACGACACCAGAGAACGGAATAGCCTGCGCGGTATTGGTCGGAAAATTATCTTCGTCCACCGTCTGTACCTGTCGATAACACACCAGAGACAGGTCGACAAAGTCCGGATCAAGCAGAACATCAGTCACATCGAGAAACGGCATTATTTTTTCCTCACGACATACTGAATCGCTCTGAAAAGGAATCCGCGGGCACGTAACGGCTTATCGCCGAGGATGGGCGGTTTCATTTCTCTGCGCTTCTTGATGGTCTTTTCAGATAGTGGGGTCAGACGATCGCCTGCCTCAATGACAGCCTTTGAGGCATCACGCGCAATCTGGCCTGCGGCTTCAAGATGCATCGACGCCACATCTGCCTTACCTTCAAGCGCAGACTGAGCGGCCAGCTTTAAACGCTCGGTCGTTTTATCCCGGGAATCCTCAATGCCCATGTCCAGAAATGGCCTTGGCGGCAGAGTAACGGTCTCACCGTCTATCTCTACGGTTGCCCCGGTGGACTGGAGATACCCCAGCTCAGCGTTGCTCAGCGGCGCATCATCGCGCGGAGGACCTGCCGGGATACCAACCAGTACATCAGTGCCTGACAGCTGTTTCAGCGCATCCAGAACGACACTGTAGTTGTCTTCCCGAATTGTGAGCCCGCTTTTCATTCCGGCGTCCCCAGTTGAACCGCTCCGGCACCAAACATCATCAGGTATTCCCAGAACTCCGATCCGTAACGGGAGTTGTTCCAGAAACCGGCATTAGGGTCCAGAGTTGCGCTTGCGTCGTAACTGGCTGAAACCTTATCCACTGATTTCGCGGTCTGTATGCCGCTATTTACACCACCAGCAGTACCCACAGCCATACCACGCATATCGGCGGCGTAAAGGTACATGTAGTGCGCAACATACAGCCCGACGATGTAGGGAAAGATATCCACGCCAAAGCGCGACTCACTCAGCATGGCATCAGCAAGATTTAGTCGAGTCTGGATCATTGGCGTGGGGTACTTTGTTTCGTCAGCGAACTGCGGAAAGGTTAACCTGAACTGCTCAGGCGTCGGCAGACTTTGATTTCTTGCCATTATCGGTAGTCTCCGGCAATTGCGCTTCGAGTTCAGCAATACGCGCGTCTTTCTCGGCGATTTTTGCTTCCAGCTCAGCAATGCGCGGGTCTTCTGCGACCGCTGGCGCTTCGCCATCCGGTGAACAGTGCGCTTTTACGAACCAGTGATCAGCAACGGTATCATCGACGTCGTGGAAGCCAACCTGGAAATGCTTTTGCTCTTTGCCGTCGTTGAAGTTAAACGGGGAGAGTACGTAAATCTTTTTCATTGCAAGTCCTCATGAGCGGCCCTTTCGGGCCGCCGCAGGTTAGATGCCGTCGACGTAGGCCAGAGTTTCCGGATAAACCGGCTCTACTGCACCCAGCTTGCCGTAATAGGTTACGAGCTGATACAGGCCGCGATACTGGATCGGCACGCTCATCAGCGGAACCATCGGGAAGCGAACGTATTTCTTGTCGTTGGTGTAGAACATCATGCGATCAGAGTTCGACACGCCACGACCTTTCGCCCATTTCACCGGACGGATGTTCAGAGGACGCCCGTTCTGGTGGTATGCGATGGTGTTGGTTTCCAGATAGGTCAGCAGGGACTGGTTACCAGCGCTGGATACGATGGTGCTTGCCAGCAGAGAGAACTGCTCCGGCGGGATCAGCAGGTCCGTCGGTACCATGGAGTAAGCCGAGTTGGCCCACGCTGCACTTAGCCCGGCATTAATGCTCGCCCGGATTTCGTCAGCGGTGGAGGTCGCCCAGGTCTTCGCGGCGTTGGTCGGCGTAACCTGCGTCAGGTTCATCAGGCCTTTAACGTTCAGACCGGCATCGCCGATATAAACCTGCTCGTCCGTGTCCATGTTCCACTTCAGTTGCATGCCGTCGTACTTCTGCGTGTCGATCGGGCGACCAACCTGCGCAGCTGCCTGCAGTTCTGGAACGGTCCAGCCAAGCTCCATACCCCACAGTGTGAGCGGGAAGCCAGTTTTTGCGATGTCGACGTTAAGTCCAGCCATCGCGGTCGCGGCTTTGCTCAGCCAGTTTTTACCGTTGGCATTCGGTGTACCGGCAGCGGCAAAGGTGGTGTTAGTGAACGAGCTGATCTCGTCAGCAATAGACACGTCTTCACGCAACTGGATATCGCGCGACCAGGTGTAATTCACCAGCGGCAGATTCAGTGTCTGATCGAGACGTTCCAGTTCATGGATAAGAAAGGCACCAGTACCGTCGACTGTCGCCTGGTCAAATGTCTGCATTTGCGATTTCCTTAAATATTGAAGGCCAGCTCAATGTTGCCGCTGGTGTCACCAGGGCCATTAAAGTAAGCATTGGTGATCTGGACGGTATTCGAGCCATCAGCGGCGGCAAGGAACGCGCCGAGAGGGCTTGAGGCGGATGGTGTGGCCACTCGCATGTAGACCGGGCTATGCAGCGCAACGCTGGATGCATCCGCGCCGATGTTTACCGTGACGTAACCACGTACCAGGCAATCGCCGGTGAAGTTTTTACCGCTGCCTACCTGCTGGACTTTATCCGGCTGGCTGGCGGTCGGATACGGACGAACGTAAATGCCCACCAGCACCGACGCTGTATCGCTTGCAGCGATTGGCACAAATTTCCCGGAGGAAATCTTGCCGCCAAGGCCATAAGCGGGGAAAAGGTTGGAGGAGTCCAGCAGTTGAGGTTCTACCGTCAGATCCTGCGGACGAGAAATTGCCCCGGCGATGCCCGCTGGCATCCGGTAAAGAAATGTATTACCCATTGGTTAGCCTCGTTTAGACCAGAATTCCTGCGCGGCCTGATTCATACCGGCAATGGTTTTAACAGTGGTGGCAGTCTGCGTTTGCAGGCTGTCGACGGTTTTGGTATTGCGGTTTTTCGCCAGCTCAGAAACAGCCGTGAAAGCCATATCTACCGTGGCTTTTTTCAGCTTGCTGATGTCGGCATCACCGACAATAGAGCGCACCAGAGATTGATCGGCAGAGGCGAGCACCTGACGTTTGAATGCTGTCGGCTTCGCCTTTTCTGGCAACTGGATGCCTGGCTGAATCAGATCGGCACGGTAAGCGGCGTCGCCGGTAACCTTACTCTCTTCTTCCTTTTTCTCCTCTTCGTCCTCGGCATCGCCGGTACCAGGAGCAGCTGCCGCAGGCGTGAGTTTGGCAACCGCCACAATCAGCGCCTTACCCCATGCAGGAATTTCTTCCTCACCATCGCCGGTACCAGGTAATGCCGGGCCGGGAAGCGGATTTTGCGGCGCAAGGTTAATGACTACGCCGCCGGGTGTCATAGAGGTCGATACATCGTTATCGCCCGTGACATCATCAGGCGGGTTATCAATGAGACTTGCCATTTCGGCAGCGTCCCCGGTTTTACGGGCCTTCAGGAGCCGGGTAAACCAGTTTTTAGTAGTGCTTGGCATAGAATCCCCTATTGCACAACGGAAACCGGCCCGCCCGTTAGGGACAAGGGCCAGATGGTTAGCGGTAATCGCAGATTGCTTTGCGAGACCAGGTGAAATCTGTTCGTAATCGGCGTCATATCCGCAGCTGACCTCATCATCACCATCATCAATGGCCTGCAGGGCTTCCGGGGTTTTGACGATGACATCAGCCAGCAGCAGATCGGTTTTATCATCTGTGCCGCGTCGTACGTTCTGGATGTGGCCGTGAGCCAGCTGGCGCCAGTTATCAGGGGTAACAAAGATGATCTGCCCGTCAAAATCTCGCGGATGTCCGATAGTGACCGCCATTCCTTCAAATGACGCCATGGCTCGCTCGCTGAACACCTCTTCTGGTGCCCGGCGTACGATGACCTTCCCCCTGTCGTTTGGGACAAGCTCAGGCCGCTCTGTGGCGTCGTACTCCTGCTCACCAGTCCTTGCGATCGGGACGTCCTTAAACAGGACTGAACCATCAGCAAGTTGAAATCGAGTATTGCCCAGGCGGGTTTTAAAGAAATATTTCATGGGTTACCTGCTGAATTGCGGGCATTGAAAAGGCCACTCATTGGCGGCCTGTTATTTTTTTGGTTCGGGGATCTGCACTTCTGGCCAGCAATCGCAGTTCGGCAGGCATCCGGCGTGTCCGGTCATGCCGTCAAGCGTTGGCGGGTTATCCCAGCGCACAAATTTATCTTTCATTCCTCGGTGCGATGTCCTGGTACCAGCCCCTTTGATGCGCCACCAGTACCCCTCAGAACCAACGGATAACGCCCGAGCCTGAGTTAATGCGGTAGTGGCGCGGCCTATCTCAGTGCGGGCTATCATCCGCGCCCTGCTGGCCGCCACGTCGCCGGACTGCATGATCATCTCGTAAAGCTGATCTGGACGCTCACCATGGATGACAGCTTGTATTGCACGCTCCTGAATTTCCCTGACTCGTCCTGCCGCCTCTAATGGCAGAGACTTCATGTAGCGAATCTGTCGGTAAACGATGTCCTGTGCGACCATGCCGACAGGAGTGTTACCAATCACGTCACGCAGACCAGCAGATATTTCTTCCGAAACAGAACGCCACTGATTCCACTCTTCACGCTCCACCTGGGCAAACATCTTTCGACCGACCATTTCGGCCCAGTCGTCGATCACCCCGGAGTAGTCAACAAGCGATTTAGCAATGCTCTCAGCGCTTGCCTGTGAACCATCGTAGGAACCCGTGACGATTTGATTTATCTGGTCGACTATCGCCAGTAGGCTTTTCTGATACTGGACCTCCGATCGGCGGCGGAGGGCTGGTTTCAGATTCAGTCTCCTGCCACTGTTTCGCCGCATTCTGGATATCCTCATCGCTAATTGAAGCACCGATGCCGGTAACGTCAGACAGCTCGCGCAAATCGGTCAGCGCAGCAGCCGGGGACATTCCCAAATCACGCACCGCGGTTGCCAGAGCGGTAGTCGTGTTGGTCGCCACCGTAGAGCGATCGGTGTCGCTCATCTGCCACAGGGGGTTAAACTCAAAGGTGAAATCTTGCGGCAACGGCTCGCCAAACTCTGAGCGATGCAGTACATCGAATAACAGGCGGATGTGAGGCCGTAAATCTCGCTCCTGAAGCGTTCCCACGTCGTCGTAGTAGTTCGCGAGGTCAGCGTCACCGGTTGAAAAACCTTTCGGTGACTGGCGGAACAGGCGGACAAGAGGAATGCCAACAGCACCCGCGATATCCTCTTTAAACTCGCTAAGAAGGTCAGACAGGCCCGCGAAAGAATAGGAATGTGTTTCAAATCCGTCCTCCGAATCAAACAGGGACATACCCTCGTTCGTCTGGTACTGGCGGACTAATTCCATTTGTTTAACCAGCGCTTCGAATGGTTTACCGCCCACGGCGATAATTTCACGCAGCTTTTTAATCTTTGCCGTTCGCAGATGTGCCTTGTAGGCAAGCTGGGCGGCGCCGACGCTGGTGCTATCGTAGGAAGTCAGGCGATCGAAGATGCGCTCGACAATGGACATCCCCCATTCGTTTTCGGTGATTTTCTGCTGATACGGCAGTTTCACACCATCCATGCGGATCAGGCGGCTGTGGTGAACAGTCCAAGGAGGAAGCCCCTGCGCCGTTGTCACGATTTCATAGAATTCAGGCTTGCCGAGGTTAGGGCCAAGCGCCTTAATGCGCCTGGTGAGCTGCGGGTTAATCATCCAGCGGTCAAGTACAGCCAGACCTTTAAAACTGCCCTTGCCAACTTTATCCAGTACCAGTGGCGTCAGCGGTGCCTGACCTTCAATCAGAATCAGCGCCACCGCCCCGCCATACAGCCGGGACCATTTCAGCGTCTCGTTGATGCAATCCCAAAGCTGAAGCTCATCGAACCGCGATTCCAGAATGCCACGGCGTTTCGGGTCTATCTCACTGGTGATCCGCACGCCCTTTTTGGTCATATCGTCCGCTTTCGAATCTACTGCGGCGCCAATAATCCAGGAGGAACGATAAGCCCACTCAATGAGCAGGCGGTTGCGGCTGGTATAGTTCGCCCTGTAGGTAGATGCGGCATGCTGGTTAGGCTGCTGCATACCGACACGGGCAACAAAGTTATCGTACGAATCCGCCGTGGCGACTCGTCCTGTTTTCTTCGCCATGGTGACTATTCTCCGGCTATTTCGATACTCGTGGCGGATAGGATAATTTGTTAAAAAACGACCCGATTTAACATAATGACTGTTACCCGCACCAGCCGGATACCTCCCATGATGAAATGTCCGCCAAAGGCTTATTTATCAGGGTTAAGTGGCTAAAAGCGCGTGAATAAAACATGCATAAACAGGGTCGAAAAATGAATAGCGTTAATTTTGCGTGAAACGGTTATTTCTAGGTATTTAGCTGTTTCCCAGCGCTTCCCAGATATCCATTGCCGTATCGGTTGGAGCAAACGCCATGATGAACGCGTCGGCCACGTTCGGCGATGGTACGTCACGCTTGGCGAGGTCTTTCTTGCTTTCCACCATCACGCGACCGTTTTTGTCAAAATCACGGTTCGGGGTGGTAAGTTCCAGCTTGAGCTTTTCCAGCAGCGGACAGGATGAGTCAATGCTAATCAGCTCATCTACCGGGTACTGCTCGCCGTTCTTTACCGCGTTGAAGGTGTTACGGAAGCGATCCGCCACCAGCCACCAGGCTTGCGCTTTTAGGTTGGCGAAAAAATCCTTGTTCGGGATGCCAATATATTCGTAGTCCGGCTCATTCACACCAGCGCCCGCATTGAATCGCTGATAATTGATGCGGGATGCATTCATGTTTTCGCGCTTACGATCCTCATTAATTTCTGAGAATTTCGCGCCAGCAGATGCCCCAACGCCGATTGAGTCGTAGACGATATCAGCATCACGCTCCAGTGCCGCCTGATAGGTACGCTGGCAGCTCTTCAGCAATTCGTCTTCTTTCGCCTTCCACTCATCCGCCCAGTACACGACGGAGCCGTGACGATAGACGTTAGCGCACTTATCGGCGCCGCTATCGGCAACGTCGAAGCCAATACGCTTACGTCCGCTTGGCTCGAAATTAAGGACTTTGTGGGCATCAACAGCCGCCTCAATCCATGACAGCTTGATAATGGCCGCATCATCATCCGACTCTGGCACGCCTTCGTAGACGTGCTTAAACCCATCAGGATCCCGGCGCTTAGCGGCCTCGATAACCTTCAGCATGGTGTCGGATAAAAAGGGGTTTTCATCGTAGTTGATTTTGCGTATCAGCGTATCTTCTGGCGGATCGACCACAAAGTTACGCCACACGAAATCAGTCACCAGCCCGGGGTTAAAGATAAACCAGCACTCTGAGCCCTCTTTACGGATGGTAGGCTCCAGTATCTTCCACTGGTATTCCGTCAGCGCGTGGGCCTCTTCAAGCCACAGAACGTCGATACCCTCCAGAGACTTTATCTCTTCGATGTTGCGCCAGAGCCCGTAGAACACGAATTCAGACCCGGTCACCCGGTTAATGATTTTGTTGTTCAGAATGCGGAAACGATGCCGCAGGCCAAAGCGGTCAATCTGAATTTTGAGCAGGGTATACACCGACTCTTCAATTTTGTTCTGGATCTGACGTGCACAGCAAAAGCGCAGGCTGTATTTATTCGACAGAAATATGGCTATGCCAGCGGCATCCCACGATTTTGACGATGACCGGCCACCATAAAGCACTTTGTTACGCGCCTGCGTCGTCCAGAAGCTACGCAGGACCGGATTCAGCGTCGGTTTGGATGTCAGAGTAGAAGTCATTGAGGTCACGCTCTCCGTTGCCATCATCAATACCTGCATCACGGCGAAGACGATCGGCCTCCAGCGACACCTTATCAGTAGCAGCTTTGCGATAGTCCGTATCAGCAAATATTTTGCCTACCGTCGCAAGCGTGCCGACGATGGACTCAATACGAACGGTATTGCGCATCATCGCCTTCTCGGCGGCGCTGATATTTTCCATCAACACCTTTCTTTCCTGGTCCCCTTCAGCATCATCCAGCTTGGTCAACCACCGGCCAATATTCTCTGCGGCGACAAGGTTGTTAGCCCGAAGGCGAAATAATTCGTCTTCGAGTGTCAACGCTTTCGCGTCTTCAATGACCTCATCTTTAAGCAAAAGGCGGCGGGCGTAACCACCATGCTTTAACGCCTGCTGGTTGCCGGGTTGAAATGGGTTAGTCGGCGGATCGGTACGCACCCCGCGTATCGGTTTCGTATCTGGTGGAGGTTCGGATTTTGGTTGCGTACTTTTTTGCGTACGTCCAGCGCTGGCAGGCTTTTCGCTGGTACGCGCCTTACTCTTTTGCGTACCACTTTGCGTACCATTTTTGCGTACCTGCGTACCGCTATTGCGTACCCAGTCAAATTTTTTAGCCCTCTTCCTGATAGCCCCTTCAGTAACGCCGTATTTATCGCCTATATCACGGAGACTAAGGACTCCGGCCCGGTATGCCGATTCGATGGCCTCCCAGTCCGGTTTTGCCATAATTTTGTCCTCGCCTTGACATTATCGAGCCACCTCTGGAAGTGGCTCTGTAATGCCCTACTGACGTTTTGTTTCCGCCTGCCTGATGTCAGCCTTATCCCTGTTGCACTGGCCAAGCGCTGATAGCAGACTGACGTTTAAATCCAGGCTCTGGCCCCACGTCAGGTTGTCGGGGATTTCCGGTTGCGGGGTGTCAGCCGTCAGGCTGGCTGGTAACGGGACCACCGGCACTTTGACGTAGACCGTTCGCGAATTGTTGCAGCCGCTTAACTGCGCCAGCAGGCACAGGGCGATTAGTGCAATCATCATTCGCAACAGCAACCCGGATATCAGCCGAGGCTCCCGATGCGTCCAGTGCGATCTGCTCTTTTGCATGCTGATTGGCCTCGACGATGGTGTTGAAGATGGTCATGGTGGTCAGAACATTGGATGTAATGGTCTGGGCTGCGTTTACCTGTTGCTCTGCATTATCGGCTCGGGTTTTCTGCTCAGAAGCAGCGTTGTGGTAATGCATTACCAGCCACCCAAGGCAAACAACCAGGCAGATCACAATGGCGCTGATAATGGCGGTTAACCGGCTCATTTCTGCCCCCACAAACAAACTTCACGCTCAATTTCGCGGCGAGTTACCAGGCCTTTCCACTGTTTGCCCTTGGCATAGGTCCAGCGGCGCAGCTGATCACATGCACCTTTCTGGTCGCCCTGGTTGATTTTGCGCAGCAGCGTGGAGGTCTGGAAGTTGCCAGCGCCGACGTTATAGGCGAACGAGTACAGAGCCCCGCGCATTGTTTCTGGGATCGGCTTCTGGATGTATGGGTTAATCTGGCGTGCGACGGTGTTCAGGTCTTTATTGAGCAGCGCACGGCATTCAGCCTCGGTGTACTTCTTGCCGAGCATGATGTCTTTGCCAGTGTGGCCATAGCAGACAGTCCATACGCCTACCACATCCTGATAGGGATCGTACCGCACACCTTCAAGACCATCGTTACCGGTTGGGCCAGTGATGAGCGCAGATGCAATGGCTATGGCGCCACCGCCGACGGCAGCGATAACGCTATTCCTCAGTTTTGGTGTCATAGCCATTGAGCCGATCCTCGCGTTCTTTCCGCCGGTAGTACCAGTTCACCCCACAGGTGGTAATGGTGCAGGCGATACCGACAATAATTGCCCAGTCACTCAGGGTCATCCCCGCTATTTTGTCGGCCAAAATCCATACCTCTGCCTTAACTGCCCCGGCATACGCCTTTGCTGAGACACCGCAGCCCGTCAGTGCGGTCCCGGTGCCGTATGAAAGTCTGCTGTAAATGGTGCTCATTTTTGTCATAACCTCACCTCCGTTGATGACGGATGGCGCTGTGCGTAAAGGGGAAAAGAGGCCCAGACCCTGCGGGCTGATTTATCAACAAAGCACGTCGGGGATGATTCCCGAGGGTCTGGGCATGCTCAATAAAAAACCCGCTCAAGGCGGGAAGAAATACCAAGGGTAAAAGCGACGGCGCGGTCGCCGTAATGGTCCCAAGGTAGAGGTATTTAGAAGGCTGCAGCATAACTATCACTGGTGATGCAGGATAGCCAGTTAGGGCTGCAGCTCGGTTTCGTGAGCGGTGGCCGGCGCTGATCTCCGGCTTTCTCTGGCATTACACGTACCCAAGACTATTCTCCAGAGATAGCGCTGTCCTCATCAAGGGGTGCCGTCTCTAACGTATCAGCCTACGCATTCACCACAACGGAAAGAGCACTGCGGCGGAATCGAACCGCATCTGCATAAGCCGCATTTCCCAGATATGCTACTTACAATGCCCTTACCTGTTATGGGCTCCGTTTCGTGGAGCAACGGCCAGGTGATAAATCTGGCACCTATCAGGACTTATTTAAGTGTTAGTGCTCATGCCCGTGTCTGGCGCACCATTCAGGATTCGAACCTGAAACCGATAGCTTAGAAGGCCATTGCTCTCTCCAGTTGAGCTAATGGCGCTAAGTTGGTGCTGGTTGACGGAATCGAACCGCCGACATCCTGCTTACAAGGCAGGCGCTCTACCTGCTGAGCTAAACCAGCAATCTGTTCAGGGCTCTGCGCGTGTAGGGTTTCAACGTGTCGTGCAGCACGCCTCTACCCAAGAGCCCTGACCGGATTGCAGGCATAAAAAAGCCCCGCACGATGGCGAGGCTCGGTGTTCTGATAGGTCAAACGCAAATACGGCAACCTACACTAAATATATTGCTCATTTGTTCATTGAAATGCAAGCACGTTATGACTATTTTTTGCAATTTTCCTCACGCTTTCGCGATCGTTAAACGCATTTTGCAGCGGCTGGTACAGGCAGAAGAGCGCCGCGTTGATAATCTGCTTAACTTCCCGGCGGATGGTTGAAATGCTCGGGTGCTTATACTGGTTTCCGGCGCGGGTCTTCATCAGGCGAGGTTTGCTCACAGCATGCTGCCATGAAGCGATCCTGATCTCGCTTGAGTTACAGACGTAATAGGCAAAAATCACCTTCCATGCGTTCTCATCTACGTTTTTCAGGTAATGCCGGATTACGGCATCAATCAGCAACCCATCATCATCGCTGCATATAGGCCTTGATGGTGCTTGCGGTTCAACCGTGGCCATGAACTTGGCAATCATATTTATCATCGCCTTGTCTATCTTCCCTGTCTGGCACCATGCGCCCCAAAGCTGGAGCCACTGATCTATCCACTGGTGCTGTTCGTTGGTTAATTCCAGTTTCATGCTGCTTCTCCCAGGCGCTTATAGATACGGACGAAATTGCGTAATATTTTGTAGTCAACCAGTACGGTTCCGCGGCTACGCAGGAGGCGAAGCTTTTGCCAGCGGTCGCGGATGCGTTCGATAACGTCGTGGTTCATGCGGCCTCCCGCTGTTTCAGTGCTTTGAGCTTGGCGCGGTACTCATCGCGGATACGAATAAAGTCTTCCCGGCGGTAGTTGGTCATTGCGTGAGGTCCGTTAAGCCAGTCGACATACTCCTGTCCGTAACGAGCGACCAGGCCAGCTTCGTAATGCTGAGCAACCGTCGACTCTTTGGCGGTGTACTTACCGGCCCCTGCATTGCACGATTTGCACTGCTTATGAGCGTTGCGCTCTTCAAAACGCAACTCAGGGTAAGCGCCGACCGTTTTGAAGTGGCCGCAGTCCCACTGGCCGCCATGCAGATCAGGCGGGTTGGTCTCCCCGCAACTGATGCATGGCAAACCAGCATCACGTGCGCGGATGTAGGCGTTGAATGCCTTCTGAGCCTGGGCTTTGTAGTAACCGTTAGGTCTGAGCTCAGCCAATCTTGCTTTACGGCGCTGACGCCCCTCCTTCTCGGATTCACGCTGGCGCTTCACCGCCCTGGCCTTCGCAGCTTCCCGGGCTTTTGCTGTCTGTTTTTTGCCGATCGCGCTGGCGCATTCAAAACTGCATACCACCTGCCCTTCCCGGGCAGGATGGAACCATTCGCGGCAGTGGGCGCATTTACGACGTGCTGGTTTACGCATGCGCACCACCCTGGATCTGCACCAAGGTCAGGTTGCCGCAGAACACGGCACCGGTATCGATATACATCTGGTTGGCGTATTTGACGGGTTCGCGCGCTGGAGTGTGTCCGAAGATAAACAGGTCAGCACCAGTGATTTCTTTCGCTAGGCCATCGTGAGAGTCGCTGATGCGATCGCGATTCCAGATGACCATCTCTTCCGGTACAGGTTTATCGAACTCATATTCGTCGTGTGGGTAGTCAGCGTGGCAGATGATAACCTTCCGGTCGCCGGTCACCAGTTCGATAATCAGCGGCAAATCAGCCACGCGTTGTAGCAGGTTGTTCCTGACATAGCGCCCGGCATCATCATCGAGAAAGAAATACCAGGAGCCGCCGTTAGCTCGCCAGTGCCGTTCCAGTGTGTAATCCTCGACTCCATCCAGCATCATCTGCTCATGGTTACCACGAACGGCGCGGAACCATGGCTGAGTAATCAGATCCAGACACTCCACGTTTTCGGTGCCGCGGTCGATGAGGTCGCCAACGGAGATAAGCAGATCCTGCGCCAGGTCAAAATCCACCTTGCCGAGCTGGGCCATGAGATTGGTGTAGCAGCCATGCAGATCGCCGACTACCCAGATATTGCGCCAGTCAGCGCCGTTGATGCGTTGATAAATGCTCATGCAATTTTCCTTCTGGCAGCGCGGCGCAGCCAGCGGACATCCGCCAGGTGAGCCGTATAGTGAAAGGTGGGAATATCGGAAGGTTTAACTTCGACTTTGCGCTTGCGGCGCGCCGGCACGCGGAAGATGCCGCGCTCCATGACCTTAGCGAGCAGACTGTGCATGCGAAGCCCTCCATTCCTGGGCCCATGCAATCCGACTGCTGGACTTCTCGCTGAACTTCACATTGTGCTCGGTGCCGAACCAGTAGATCGCCTCGATCACCTCGACCATGTAGCGCTTGCTGGATTGAGAGGTACGAACGCCGAAGTAGACACGGCCGCCATTGATGCCCGGGGCGGATTTCTGTTCACGCTCCGGGTTTTGCATCTGGCTGACCAGCACAGTGATGAGGTCTTTCCACTCCGCTGGCTCCAGCTTTTCGCCGTGCCAAATCACCTGATCGCTCAGGTCTTTCAAAAGTGGCCACATGAGGCGATTCTGTTTGTCCGTACGGCTTTCTTCGCGCGCCTCGATAATCAGCGGCGATCGGTGGTCTACGGGCAGAGACTGGATGAAGTTGACGACGTTACGCTTAACGTTGTCGTTGATAAGGCAGAATTGTTGCTTCACGCTTCACCTCCACAGAGGTCAAACGCTGAATGCAGAAAATCGCCGGTGGCCTTCGCCATCGGTGACAGGGATTGCTGTAAGGTTTTGTGCGCCATGTGTCCCCACTTGGCGCCGGGGTAAAGTTGTCAGTTGTCCAGACTGACCAGGTAATTATCGCCCGTCACGGGGATAAAAGCAAAATGAGCATATACGAGAAAAACCCCTCCGGAGAGGGGTTTGATTTCAACTGGAGGCCTTACGTTCTGCGGGGGATTTAGGCATTGTCAACCGCCGATGTGAACGTATTTAGTGGGCAGGCGACGCCAATTGGATGGCGGCCATTGCAGAAGAAACAACGGATCGCATTAAGCGATTCTTGCTGGTATTGCACCTGTTGCTGTTCCTCCTGCTCACTTAAGGCATCACGGAAAGCCACTGCAATAACCTTCCCGCCAAACACCTCCATGTGCGCGTGTACCGGCGGCTCTTTGCCATCTTCAAACTCAACAACGAAAGTCATGGTAGACATCACTTCACCTCCTGCGGGGCGGCTGCGAGCATGGCGGCGCGGCAGGATTCATACTCTGCTATCACAGCCAAAACACCGTGATTCCAGGCGTGCTCATCAATTGAGTCGCACTTTTTGCACTCTTCAATTGCAGCTTCAAATATTGACAAATCATCCGCCACTACCGGCGCCGCTTCCATCCGACACTCATCGCTTGTTACTATCTGATATGGCTCAATGTGTGCACCAAGAAACGTAACTGGACCTTCATCATCGATGAATATTTGTGCTTTCTTTTCTGATTTCATCAGACCTAGTGCGATTATTGGATAATCTTGACCATCAGCTCCCGTATAAGTACCGATAACTTTACTATTATCGGCGGAAACTTCTGGTTGCTGCGATAAGTATAAATCTACATGAGCCTTTATCAGTAGAGGGCTATTTGACACAGCTGACCACCCGTAAGCCGATGTAGGGTCAGGCATAGGGACTTGGGTTTCGTAAAATTCGCGTTCGGTTATTCCGCTTCGACCGCAATATTCTTTGACAAAGTCTGATGCTGACATATTCACTCATCACCCCCAAAATCTTTGATGGTTTTAATCTGGTCCTGTGTCCACGGAAATCGAAGTGGCCGAAATAGTTCGCGTGGATTTATATTGCTTATTTGGACGTTGAAAAATACATCTATGCAATTCACAGAACCATCGTCGTTGATCGATCTGACTATCAATATCGTGACGTCAGGCCCTGGCCAGGCAAACGCGAATTTATACGCTAAGTTCAGAGTTACGGGGTTACCTTGCCCATCTAATACAGTACCGTTTGCGACCAATGTTGACTTGTCAGTCATGGTTTTACTCTCCCCCAACTTCTACAGGTATCTGCGGGACATCGAACAATGGACGTGAGACCCACTTCCTACCTATGGCGTCAACAGCGCCCTGTTTGTGTGCTGGATCTTCCGTATCCTCAACAATGAACCCTTCTGAATAAGCGCCTTCGGGCCATACTCGCCATGCGACAATTTCAACCGCAGGCACTACCGGCGCTGGCTGCGCGTGGCGATAGAGCGGAGCAATGTTTCGCTCGAGGTCGGTAATGACGCTCCATATTGGGACTGACTCGACGCCTTGTTTCGCCATATCACGATAACTGTCGGCATACGCCAGCACAGGATTGCGATCCGGCTCGCTGTCCTCTACCGGCTGCTCTGGCGGCATATCTGGACCTTTACGAATAGCTTTTGCCAGCTCGATAGGGTCATCGTAAAGCCAGTCTCCTGTTTCAGGGTGATTGGCTTCTGCCAGTTGGGCGGCCCATTCCAGACCGTCTTTGTGTCCCTGCAGGTAGTCGAGAGGCAAACACCCAGACTCGCTGTCCATTGCGGCCAGCGCCATGCGGGACAACATTTTGACGTTTTCAATATCAGCCAGGCTGATAACTTGTCCTACCTTCAGGTCGTAGAGCGCCTGCACGCGCTCTTCTCTGGTTAATTTGCTGGTCATAGTTAGTACCCCTTGTGCGCCTGACGCGCACTCCATTTAACACGAACGCAATAGACGCAGCCCGGTAACGCTCTTGAATAATTCACCATCTTGCGCGTATTACTAACGCGATACACCCGGTTCGGGATTCCTGCTGCCATGATTCTGCGAATTTCTCGATTGCTGACCATCACTCAACCTCCACCTTGATGCCAGCGGCGGCACGTTCAGCCTCGCTTTGTTCCCAAAACCACTTGTGAAGCGCCATAAGCTCTTCATCGAGCGGAGCATATTTGCGGTCGAAATATGCCTGTGCGTCTTTCTCCTCTTCATCAGGCAATTCGCCTGGCCCGAAGAGCGTGTTATAAATCCACGCCAGCCCGTTTTTAGCATCGCCAGTGGCCTGCCATTCGATGATTGCAGCCTGCATAACCAGGATATTTTTCCCGATCAGCAGATCGAGCTGCTGATAGCGCTTACGGATATATTCGTTTTGCGCTTCAAGTTCTGCGTTGCGCTGCTGCGCCTTCTCCAGCGCCTGCTCTGCGGTTGCGCACGCTACGGCGACCTCATGAAGCCGAGATTCTGAATTCTCCAGCGCCTCTACCAGCTCAACGTTTCGTTTTCCTTTGGCCTCAACCTGTCGATACAGCTCATCCCAACTTTTTGAGTTGTCGCGCACCAGACTTGTCACGCGCTCTTCACGTGACTTGTAATACTCCAGCGCCTCTACCAGCGTGCCAATAACCTTTGCAGCTTGCCCGCACTCATCGACGATAGAAACGTTGGTGCCGGTATCTCGGCCATCTACCTCAAACCGCAAATCAACGTCATCGGAGTCGATATCAGCAGGCTCAAACTGCGAGATATATTCCAGGGTAAATACAGACGCTTTCGCTTTACTGACGAGTAGCGCCAGTTCGGTGATATCAGTCATGCTGAGGCTCCTTGAGCAAGATAATCGCGGATTTTCACGGTCTCCGCGTTGTATGCGTTGGCATAAGCCATGCGGCGCTTATCCATCAGGACGACAAGCCGATACGCTCGAAATGCGTATTTGCGGTCGCCTTCACGGCCTTGCTCACGGAGGTGGTCACGCAGCATCGTGAAGAAATACGAATGCCCTTCGCCGTCGATATCGTCAGGCCAATCAGTTTCGTTAAGCAGCCAGTCACGCGCTTCTGCGCATTTATGGCACGTCTTGAAGTTGCTGGCATCGCCATCCTGGACAATAAACACTTTCTCGTAGGTGTCGCCTGGATTAATGGCACCGTGACATTCACAGCAACGATGTAACTTGCGAGCCTTAACTTGCGATGAAGTATCAAAGTTGCTCATTTGCCGTCCCCCTCGCGCAGCTGCTTGGCGAAATCATCAGCAGCAAGTGCAACCCCTTTTGCTAAAGCGTCAAAAAACTGGTCATCACCAGGAATTCGAAGTTTTGCCGCGAACTCCTCCACACCATCAGCCTTAATCCCAGCTACGATGCGATCGGTGGCGGGGGTTTCAATAGCGTCGAACTCTTCAATTGCTGCTTCCAGTGCGACCTGCTGGCAAGCTACTTCAGCACGCCCTTGAATACCTGTCCCTTCTCCATTCAGCGCGTTATGCATGTCATTCAGCTTGTCGCCAAACGACTTCAGCGCCACATTCTCCGACGCCAGCTGCTTAAACGCTTTCGCCAGCTTCAGGAACTTCTGCTCTCTGATTGACAGCTCTCCTCCACTCTCCAGGGAGGTGATGAGTTCGTTTACTGTTTCGATGTTCATTTTCTTACTCCCGCCAGGCAATAGTTAAACAGTTTGGTCATTGGGTTTGCGCCGTCAGGACGATGGCGGTACTGAACAGACGGATCGCTTTCGGTTACGGCTGTCGTGTCTATCAGGGTGTAGCGGTAGCTCCTGCACTCACCCTCACGCTTAACCTGGCCGTCTTTGTTCATCTGCCACAGGGAGGAATTGACAACTGAAGAGTCAAGCCCGGTACCGCGGCGGATATCCTGAAAGCTGAAGCCAGGATGCTGGCCGATGAAGTTAATAACAGCTTGTTTGCCCGAGTTCTTTTTCATGACCGGTTCTCCCGATAGCTGTCCCAGGTAAACGAAATCGTGCAGCCGCCGCCGTCGTTCATGCGGTCGATGACGCGCTCGCCGATAAACTGAGTCAGCTCATCCTTCGGCAGGTTGCTGATCAGGATCGTCGGCTTCAGGCGCTCGTAGCGGGTGTTGATGATTTCAAACATGATCATCTTCTCGGCTTCGCTGCCAAACTGCACACCAACCTCATCGACAATCAGAAGATCTGGCTTCGTGAAGTAGCGGATCACCTCATCCTCAGTGCGCGTGGCTGTTTTTGACCAGGTCGATTTAAACTCCCGGGCAATCTTCAGCGCCGTCGTGAAAATGACTGAGCTTTGGTGGTGCTCAATTACATGGCGGGCAATGGCCAGCGCAAGGTGGTTTTTACCGGTACCAGGCTTGCCACACATAACCAACCCACCGCCCTGCTGGAGGCGATCAGTCCATTTCGATGCGTAGGCCTGGCAGACCCGTAATGCTCGCTCAGAATCCTTCCCAACAGGCTTGTAGCTGTCCAGAGTGCACGTGGAGAAGCGCTCTGGTATGTCCAGCTGTCGAAGCAGCCTTTCTGCAGTTTGCTGGCGAACTCGCTTATCCCAGCGAACCTTTTCATCCTTCAGAAAATTCAGTTCGTCTTCCAGGCAGCCCGGGCAGCGTGTCGGCGGTGATGGCAGATTGATGATGCTGCTGGTCAGGATCCGCTTGCGCTGCTCATACTCGCCATGCTTTTCGCAACAGACGCGCTCGATAACCACCTCGCAATTCGGGATGTCTTCCGGTGGCTTACTCAGCTGATCAAGCATCCGCTCAATGGCAGTGATTTTTTCTTCCAGTTCCATGATCAGTCCCTCGCCCATGATGGGATTTCAGTCTGCCCGTAATCCTTCCCTGCGAAATTTTCGGCAACTCGCACCTGTTGACTTGGTTGAGGCTTGGCACTATTTGGCTCAAACAGGCCTTGCCAGCCATTGGCGATGCTGCGGTTGATAATTTCTTCGGGCGAGTAACCGTTCAGTCTGCAGCGGTTCAGCAGGTTGATAGCCTGGGTGACCGTCTGCTGAGACTTGATCGGCTTTTTCAGGTCGCGACGATATGCCACCCATGACGACCAGATTTCTGCAGAAAGCCAGTCAGGCAACTGAACAGCTAACGCATCGAACGAAACCGACCGGGGGGATTTAGGGGGGTTATTAATATTGTCTTTATTGTCTTTTGTATGTTTGTCTTTTGTGTTTACCTGATTCGGGTAATAGGCGTTACCTGATTCGGGTAAACTTTTCTTACCTGATTCGGGTAATGTTACCTTTTTCAGGTAAGGTTTCTTTTCTGTACCTTTTACGGGTAAAGATGACCATTCGCTGACCGTTTTATTAATCCCGATAACACGACCGGTTTGAGTTAATATCCCCCGCTTAACCAGGACGCTTTTTGCAGCTGAGCACTTATGCGGGAGAATGCCGGTCAGCTCCGAGAGCTGCTCGTTACTGACCCAGTCAGATTTCTTGTTGAAGCCGTATGTTTTGCGCATGACAGCCATGAACACCAAAAGCTGATGCTGCGACAAACCCGCACGCATGACAGCTTCAAGGAGCTCATTGGCGATGCGCGTAAACCCATCGTCGAGATCTGCCACGCGCAGCTCCTGTAGTGCCACGACAGGCACAGGGAAATTGATTACTTCGGCAGTATTTGCCATAATTACTACTGTGAATTGATCCAGTTAATTCGCATCAGGCCTCAAAGTGTTTCGAGCACTTTGGGGCCATCTCTTTTCTAAGCAGGCTTGCCACTTCTTTCGCCAGTCGAGACATGTCGTCATCGACCACGCCCCACTCCAAGACCGCCAGTAACATTGCTATTTTCGGAATCCAGGTTTCCTTCCATTTACTGATGCTCGACTTTGTAAGACCCATGGCATTGGCCACATTGGTCGTCCCCTTCATTGCGATTTGGTTATGCAGCCATGACTCAATATTCCTGGCCTGGTGTTTGTTTCGTGCTGTTGAATTCTCCATCTGTGATACTTCCTCTGGTGGTGTTTGAAAGGCCGATAACATCGGCAACTTATTGAGATTGAGATGGCATCTCGCCATAAAGCAGCCACTTAGGGTCGCAATGGAGCGCAGTTGCCAGTTCGAACAAATAACGTGGGCGCTTGGTTGTCCCGGCCTCAATTGCCTGTAGAGACTGCTGTCTCATGCCAACTTTTTTTGCTAATTGCGCCTGAGACAGATTCATCTCTTCGCGCTTTTTTTTGAGGCGTTGCGAAATGGTTTCCATGTTACCTCCTACAGTTTTATCTGTATTCTGTGACAGTTATTTCTGTTTGTCAATTACAGTTTTAACTGTGAATATCAAGGCATACATTGAGAGGGATTTATGAGCCTTGCAGATCGCGTAAAGCAAAAGAGAATTGAGCTCGGTCTAACGCAGACCGAGGCAGCGTTGAGTGCCGGAATAACGCAGCAGTCATGGCAGAGCATTGAAAAGGGAGACACCAGAAAACCGCGTAATATTATTGGCATAGCTAAGGCGCTAAAGTGTGATCCTGACTGGCTAATGAATGGCGGAGCCTTTATGCCTATTGCTGAAGTTAGCAGCAAGAAGGTGCCTCTCATAAGCTATGTCCAGGCAGGGGCTCTCGCAGAAAAAAATCCTATTGAGGCATTTGATGGGAGTTTTGAGTACATCCTTACAGACCACGAAGTTTCTGATTTTACTTTTGCTTTACGCATCGAAGGCGATTCTATGGAGCCAGACTTCAAGGCTGGAGATGTGATCATCGTAGACCCCGAAGTTGAGCCAACCCCCGGAGAGTTTGTTGTGGCCAAGAACGGTGGGGCTCAAGCGACCTTTAAAAAATATCGGCCTACTTACACGGATCACCTGGGCTGCCAGCATTTCGAGCTTGTGCCATTGAATGATGACTACCCGATTATCAGTAGCGAGCATCAACCACTAACAATCATCGGCGTGATGATTGAACACAGAATCTATCGAAGAAAGCGCTAACCCCCTCCCCCTCTCAGAATAGAACCGGCGTATGCCGGTTTTTTTTTCGCCACATCAAAATAAATCACCTTTCATTACAGTTAGATATGTAATCAATGACAAAAAATACAGTTTTGTCTGTTGACGAAAATACAGTTTTATCTGTAAATTTAAGCCATCCAAACAATACCGGCAACGCCGGGGTGAAGTCAAAACGTCCCGTTAGCCGCGATAAGGCAAAAGGTGAAGAGATGATCCGAGAACATGAGGTTCCTGCGTGGAACAGATTCAAGGTGAAGGTGGCTCTGTTGTTGGCTTTGGTCGCATTCGTAAGCGTTCAGTGCTGGGGTGCGGTATGAGCAGAAACGGCATTCGTTCACTGATTTACTGCCTGCTGATCTGCGGCGTTATCTGGACAGCGTTGATTATCAAAATTCTGCACGTTACGGGGGTGTTCAATGGCTAACTCAATTCCTAACAGCGGACGCGCCGTGATGATGCGCAATCGCCGCACCGGCGCCGCCTGGCTGGTCAGCTTCGACTATCGCGACGGCAGCTACTGGCATGAGCCGCAGGGCAATCTGCGCCACATCCGCCGGCCATACGCTTCACGCAATATCGAACCGAACCTGGTACCAGCCGGGACGCATTAACCGCGCATATCAGCGCACGAATTTAACTGAGCTATCAGGCAGCCACTACGGTGCCGGGATTCTTACAACCAAATTTCAGGGGAAACCATGAGCGAAATAATGGATTTAACCGTCATTGAAATAAAACCAGAACAGGCGCCGACCCTGTACCGGGCTGGCGGTCTTGACGCTTACCTGGAGCAGATTCGCCAGGCCGTGAATGAGGTTCCGGACCTAACCACCAAGAAAGGTCGTGACCGTGTCGCTTCTCTCGCGGCGCAGGTATCACGCAGCAAGACGGCAATCGAGAGGCCGGGGCGCGAGTACCTGAAGCGCCTTAAAGAGGCTGTGCGCCCTGCTGAGGCGGAAATTAAGCGGTTCGTTGACGCATGTGACGAGCTGCGCGATGCGACACGTAAGCCGTTGACCGAATGGGAAGCCGAGCAGGAACGCATTAAGGCCGAAGAAGTCATGAACGTACTGCATGCCGAAGCGCTGGCCATGAATGAAGAGTTCGATCGGCAGCTGGCAGCTCGTATTGAGTCTGACCACGAAATGGCTCTGCTGATGAATGACGCTTTCGATCGTGAGCAGGCAGATAAAGCGGCTGAGGCTGAGCGCCAGCGCATTGCCCGCGAAGAAGAGATTAAGCGCCTGGCAGAAGAGAAAGCAAAGCGTGAAGCAGCAGAACAGGCGCAGCGTGAAATTGACGCCGCAGCCGCCAGGGAGCGCGAAGCGATTTTGGCCAAAGAGCGAGCCGAACGTGAACAGAAAGAAGCAGCTGAGCGGGTGGAGCGTGAAAAGCAGGCCGCTGTGGAAGCAGAACGCCGCAAAGCACAGGAAGAAGCCGATCGCATCCGCCGCGAGGCAGAGCAACGCGAACAGGCCCGCCTGGCTGAGGAGAGGCGTAAAGCCGATGAGCAGGCGCGCCGCGAAGCCGACGTTAAGCACCGCAAGGCCGTAGGCGTAGAGGTTGTTAAGGCTCTGATGGCCAATACCAGCCTTACCCGGGATCAGGCTATCGAGGTGCTCACCGCGGTTAAAGACGGCCGCATTCCTCATACCGGTATCAGTTACTGAGGTGCTTATGAACGCATACCGCGCATACGACGTGATCGAAGAGCGGAAATGGGCTGAACAGTTGCTCATCGAAGAGAAGCAAAAGTGGATTGACGATCGGGCGCAGGAAATTATCGACGACCTGCCGAAAGAGCCGTCAGGCCTGTTCCGCTTCTCTGTGCCGATGGACAAAAGCCCATACGAAGGCCTCCGCAGCGATGCAGCTGGCGAGGCATATAACGATCTCATTTCGGCAGTAGCTTACGCCCAGGCGGAATACGACTGGGATCACCGCACCGGCTGCCCGTTTTAACTTTGAGGGGAATTCTATGAGCACAGCACTTTCTACAATGGCAGGGAAGCTTGCCTCCCGCCTCGGCATGGATGCCGGAACTGACCTGATGAACACTCTGAAAAATACTGCATTTAAGGGTGGGAATGTCACTGATGAGCAGTTCACGGCACTGCTGATCGTCGCCAACCAGTACGGACTGAACCCGTGGACGAAAGAGATTTATGCATTCCCGGATAAAGGCGGAATTGTTCCAGTGGTCGGCGTTGACGGCTGGGCCCGAATCATCAACGAGCATCCTCAGTTTGATGGAATGGAGTTTGCCTACGACAAGGAAGAAGGCGCGTGTACCTGCAAGATATACCGGAAAGACCGGACACACCCGACCATCGTTACTGAGTACATGGGAGAGTGCAAACGCAACACTCAGCCATGGCAGTCCCACCCTACCCGTATGCTTCGTCACAAGACGCTGATCCAGTGTGCGCGTCTCGCATTTGGGTTTGCTGGCATCTTCGATCAGGACGAAGCCGAGCGTGTCATTGAAGGGAGTACGACAGAGGTTCATGTAGGGCATGAATCTGATAGTCGCCGCCCGGAACTGATCGCAAAAGGCGAGTCTGCCGCACGCCTTGGAACTGTTAAGTATCAGGAATTCTGGGTGGCGTTAAGCGCAGAAGAGAAACAGGTTATCGGCGCGGTTGAGAAGCGCCGCATGTATGACATGAGCCTTGCAGTCGACAACGCAGAACCTGTCGATGCCGCAGCGACGGAGGATAAATGATGGAACAACGCACCCCAGAATGGTTTGCCGCTCGCTGCGGAAAAGTTACAGCCAGCCGCCTTGCTGACGTCATGGCCAGAACCAAGTCTGGCTATGCAGCAAGCCGGCAGAACTATATGGCTGAGCTGATTTGCCAGCGCCTCACCGGGAAGCTTGAAGAAGGTTTCTCCAACGCCGCAATGATACGCGGAACAGAACTCGAGCCGGTAGCACGCGAGATGTATGCGCTGAATGAGTTCGATGCCGAAATCACTGAGGTGGGGCTTATCGATCACCCAACTATACCAGGATTCGCAGCAAGCCCTGATGGGCTTGTTAATGGTGATGGGCTTATCGAAATTAAGTGCCCCAACACCTGGACTCATCTTGAGACATTAAAAACTAGCGAGCCAAAACGCCAGTACCTGCTGCAGATGCACGCTCAGATGATGTGCACAGGGCGTAAATGGTGTGATTTCGTTAGTTTCGACGATCGTCTACCGCCAGACCTCGCCTATTTCAAAAAGCGCATTCACTTCGACGAAGCACTGGCAAATGAGATTGAGTCCGAAGTGAAAAAGTTCCTGGAAGAGCTGGAGAAAGAAATTTCCAGCATAAAAAACCACGACCATGCCGCATGAGAAAGGCAGGCACGAAAAGAGGTGCGCAATGACTGATTATGGCGGATCGAAAACTCCAAAAAATGAACGTGACTACTGGCAAACGCCGATTGAAATTTTCAACGCGCTCGACCGCGAGTTTGGCTTCTGGCTGGATGCTGCAGCCTCTGAGAGTAATGCGCTATGCGCTCACTACCTCACTGAGCTGGATGACTCGCTGAACAGCGAATGGACGTCATACGGGGCGATATGGTGTAACCCGCCCTATTCCGATATTGGGCCGTGGGTGGAAAAAGCTGCTGAACAATCCCGGGCGCAGTCTCAGGCCGTAGTGATGTTGCTACCAGCTGACATCTCTACTGGCTGGTTTATTTCAGCCATGCAATCAGCTGATGAACTCAGGCTGATAACCGGCGGCCGTGTTCAGTTTGTTCCGGCATCCGTTACAGGAAAGCGCCAGAGCAACCCCAAAGGCTCGCTTCTGTTTATCTGGCGTCCGTACATCACCCCGCGACACATCATCACGTCTGTATCGCTGGCTGAGTTAAAGCGGATCGGGACTCTGGAGGCAGCATGAGCAAGGGAACCATTATCTGCCTGTGCGATATTACTGGCGTCATGGCTGAGCCATGGGTCGAAGCAGGTTATCGCGCTGTCCTGGTGGACCCGCAGCACCCTGAAACTTCGATCGACGGTCCTGTTGAGCGCATATCGGCAACCATCCTTGAGGCGATGCCGAGGCTATCTCAGATTATCCGCTCTGAAAACGTCGTCATCGTCATCGGCTTCCCACCATGCACGGACGTGGCTGTTTCCGGGTCCCGCTGGTTCGAGTCCAAGCGCGCCAAAGACCCGCATTTCCAGGCCAAGGCCGCGCTGGTCGCTGAGCAATGTCGGATGACTGGTTTAGCAGCTGGCTGCCCGTGGGCATTCGAAAACCCGGTGAGCGTGTTCAGTAGCATCTTCGGCTCTGCCGATTACACGTTCCATCCGTACCAGTTCACTGGGCTGTGCGCGGATGACAACTACACGAAGCAGACATGCCTCTGGACGGGTAACGGCTTCAAGGCGCCGGCAGAGAATATGCACCCGATGGTTGAAGCGGCTATCGACGCCGTGAAGCTGGCCTGCGGCCGCATGGTGCCGAAGAAAAAGGCGATCGAGGTCATATCCGGGACGTCCTTTGCCGGATTGGTGACTGACTGGTATCCGGACAACCGAATTCACGAATGCCCACCCAGCGACGAGCGCGCCAACATTCGCAGTGCTACTCCCCCGGGCTTCGCAAGGGCCGTTTTCCTTTCGAATGCACCCCACCTCAATAAGAAGCGGGAGGCAGCATGACGCCAGAAATAGAAAACGTTATGCGCAATCAGGGGCGCCAATGCGTTGATGAAATCCGTCGCGCCCTGAAGGCCAAGCCAAAACCGAAATGGAATGAGGTGGTGCCACCGATCCTCAAAAAGCACCACGAAAAAATTAAGCCAATGGGCATCAGCCTTACGGCATTCGTCAGCAGCATTGGCCGCATGAATGGGCGGTATGGAGTGGAATCATGAAAGAGCGCGGAATGATTTTTAACGGGGAGATGGTGCGGGCTATTCTCGACGGACGGAAGACGCAGACGCGGCGCCCGGTAAAGTTTCCGGTTTTAGATAAAAACCTTGGGTGCGAGCTGGCTGGCAATGAACTGGTCGGGGAGCTGTCGGCAGGCAACTATCTGAACAGCGCATTTGGCAAGCCAGGCGATCGCATTTGGGTGCGTGAAACTTGGGGCGTTGTCAGTCACGCCTTTAGTGAAGATGGCTTGATGATTGACTGGGTTCCTGATCGCCCCGCGACTGCCATTCACGAAATGCTGTTTGGCAATGGCTATTACTCTGGCTACGCCATTTATGCAGTTGATGGTGATTTTACCTGGGGCGATGACGATGGTTATGAAGATGGCCGTTCGTGTTGGAAGCCTTCCATTCATATGCCGAGAGCAGCCAGCCGAATTCTGCTGGAAATCACCGACGTGCGCGTTGAGCGTCTGAACGCTATTAGCCCGGAAGATGCAGAGTCAGAGGGGCTGGAGCGTACCAACTTTACAGGTTTCGGCGACGAGCCTGGATTACCTAGCTATCCAGAGCCGGATGTTTATTTCGATCCACTGAAGAAACAGTGGAAGGAATATCCGCCTGAAGCATTCGCGGGGCTATGGGAATCCATCTACGGCGAAGGAAGTTGGCAGGCCAATCCCTGGGTCTGGGTTATCGAGTTCAAGCGCGTTGAAGGCGGTGCAGCATGAGCGCAGAAATCATCGATCAGGCCAACGAGCTGGCAGAGCGCCGGCTGGAAATGACCATCCAGAACATGCGCATCAACCATAACGCAGTCTCGGCTACTCACTGCCGCGACTGCGGGGAAGAGATACCCGAGCGGCGCCGGGAACTGGTGGCGGGATGCCAGCGCCGTGCTGACTGTCAGGAAGAGTTTGAAGAACGTGGTAAGCATTTGGCTGTAACGAGAGGTGGAAGATGAAACATGAGATGCAACCAGATAGCCTTGTTGATCTGAAATTCATCATGGCGGATACTGGCTTTGGAAAAACCTTCATTTACGACCGGATTAAGTCCGGCGATCTCCCCAAGGCCAAACTCATCCACGGCAGAGCGAGGTGGTTATATAGTGACCACTGCAAGTTCAGAGAAAAGCTCCTGTCCCGCTCCGATGGGTAAAGCAACGAGTAAAATATTTTTCACACGTAAAAAACATCATCCATTTCAATCCCCTGCGTATCAGGTTAGATGTATGCAGGGGACACCATAACCCTCCTGCTTTATGTCGGATCCACGCCGACTTTTGATGGTTTTTCTGCAGCTCCTGTAGACAGTCTACTCAAGGTGGTACCGACCTGATCATCAATGCCCCCTTCCTGTTAACGCACAAAGTGATTTATTTATAGATATAAAACCCGTGGCGCCATTCCTCTTTTTAAAAAGATGAAAACACCAGTTATAATTTTGCGACTAAAATGAACAACTCACAGGAAAAGACGAGTTGTAAAACGTAATGACATCGTCAGCAGCGACCGCACGAAAAGCATACTGCTCACTCCCGACAGACATTCAAAATATTGATATTCACGATCATAAAAACATAGTTTTCTTGCCCTGACAGGTATGACCTAATGAACAGGCCATCAGACTCATCTATTTTTACCGCAACGCGTTAACACTCACCTAAATCATCACCGCGGCATTAGTATTCAAGTTTCGTTCGCATCACCTGCTGGCCTCCCATAATCACATTATTATTACCTTTGCCTGTATAAGCCTGACCTTAGCTATCGTCCTGATTGTTGGATTTTCCTCAATCCACCTGTATGAACCAACGATTCGCTTAGCCAGTAATATAATGGTTTACATATGGACGTTCTTTTTTTTCACGACGATGGCATTAACCCGCTTCAGAAATATATTCTGGACAGGAATCTATTTTTACTACTTCGTTTATATCTTAACCTTCTCTTTCTTAACAACCGCAGATGTCGCTAGCGAGAACACAGGTTATAAAGCGAGGCTTTTCGAAACGCTGGGCACTCTGATCTTTATTATCATTATTTTCCTTAATGCGTTTAATCTTTATCAATTATCCAACAATAAATATGAGAATGCCTATCAGAACTCGATTCGTGATTATCTGATGCAGCTGTATAACCGCCGTTATTTTTACCTTGTGCTGATAAAAAAATGCAACGGGTCTCTGTGCAAAACCATTGTCTAACTTGTTATGCGACATCGATCATTTCAAGCGCATCAATGACAAATATGGTCACTTTCAGGGAGATCTTGTTATTCAGTATGTGGCCGGGGTACTTCAGGATCAGGTTCGCAGAGATGATATTGTGGCCAGAACAGGCGGCGAGGAATTTGCGCTATTACTGTCTGACGTGGGCCAACAGCAGGCGCAACTCATCGCCGAGCGGACCCGCCAGACCATTATCAACCCAGGCGACGTCAGCAGCAGGGTTAAACTGGCCTAAAGCGTTACGATCAGTATCGGTCTTGCCACAACGGAGGATCCTAAAACGGTATAGAATGAATGACTTAACCGTGCCGACGGCGCCCTGTACCAGGCAAAAAAAGCAGGTAGGAATTGCGTGGTTGCCTGGCAGAAGCCCTCCTGCACTCTATAGCCTCGACAATTAACCGACAGCAACACGCTTTATGCGTACAATATCGCGTGGCCTGGTCGTCAACCTGCCGCCCAGCCGATGCAACACTCTCTGGACAACAAAGGAGCCAGGCGTTGATATGAAACAGATCACCCTTAGCGATATGCAGCAGCAGAGCGAAGCGGCGGCCAGTTCCCCGCGCTTACGTGCCCATCGCAATTTTCACCCTGAGCTGAGCGACCCGGTGCAGCGTCTGGCTATCGCTATGGAACCCGGCACCTATATCCGCCCGCACCGGCACCGACATACCTTTGAACTTTTGCTGCCGCTGAAAGGCCGCTTTGTGGTGCTAAATTTTGATGATCATGGCGCGATCACTAACCGGGTGGTGCTGGGTGAAACCTGCATGGCACTGGAAATGGAGCCTGGCACCTGGCATACGGTGCTCTCACTCGACGCTGGTGGGATGGTATTTGAAGTCAAACAAGGCGCTTATCAACCGCTTGCTGAAATCGACACTATGGACTGGGCCCCAGCAGAAGGTCAGCCGGGTACCGCGGAGATGATGGCCTGGTATGCCATCGCGCAGCCAGGAGATCGCTATCCCTCTGTAACCCGTTAAGCTTGGCCGCCGCAAACGGATGCCGCGAGCATCCGTTTGCGTTATCCCTGTCGTCCAGGCATTGATCTCAAGATCCACATTCTCTTCATGATGCGTTCCCTCTCGTCGAGGTCGTTAATAAAAAAACAAAAAAAGTGTTGTATTCAGGCGCTAAGCAAACTATTTTTCTCGAGCGAAATAAATGATAGGATTACACAATCAAGTGAATGGCTGACGTAACAATAAGAATAATCATCTTATTGATATAATATTCTCAACATGAATGAATTTCATCAATCAGACCAGCGACGTTAACAAAAAAAAGCACATGACCATCAGATTTTCATTGCTAATACTGACCGCTATTTTTCTGCAATAAACAATCCTTATGAATATAACAGAACGGAATATCTGGAAATTAAATAATTTACCGCCAATGGAGTATTGTTCCCTTTCCCGGGCGCAAAAATTATTAAACTGTGAAATTGAAGACATTCTTCACTGGCATGATATCGGTGCGATCAATCTATGCCTGAAGCTTAACCCGACGCGGGGAACACTAAAACTCGCCGTCCTTTCTCATCAGGAAAAAGAGGTAACCAACACATTTAATCCACTCAATTCATCTGAGACGCTGGAAACCTACTGGTCGCCACACTCCCATATCCATAGCATTTTGCGGATTGATGGCGATATTCCCGTCATGGAAACCCAGAGCGGGAATACCGTCACGCAGTTCAACGTCAAGGTCACAGCTTCAGGACTCTGGCATCCGCACAGCCGGAATTTAATGGCGTTGCTGGAGGCGCCTAACGATATTCATCGTGAAAACAGGTTCAGCATGATGCTGCCTGAGAAACCGTTTGTTTATTGTCACTTCATTCCGCAGGAAGCCGAAAACCCCATCCTGTCATTGAATCGGCTCTATATTACCAGTCAGGCAATTGAGAAAATATTTGCCCATAGCATTAGCGCCCGACCGATGGATGTCACAAAAAATCCGCTACGGCAACAAACCGGTTATATCCATCAGGAATTAACCTCACTTCCGCAAAGTGAGGTACTGCTGGAATTTATCCACGATCTTATTCTGTCCCATAGTTTATTTAATGTGAAATTGCAGCAAATGGCTGAGCCTGACAAGACCCAGCTCTTTCATCACGTGCTGGAAAGGCTGAAGGAGGAAGTCATGCTTAGAGAGAATGCCCTGCCCGACGAGGCCGACACCAGCAACGCAGCCCATCGTTAATCCTGGTTCGCCGCCGAGCGACGCACGCCTTCAGGCAAGAGGCAGGCGGTTTTCCTGCTCAAGCGTTAGCGCAATCTCCCGCGCCAGGGCGATAAATTCGCGTGCCGCGGCGCTCTGCCACGCATCCCTGCGCTGGAGCAAACAGGCCGTTCGCTGCAGCAGCGCGGGTTCCAGCTCAATCGCCACCACATCATCATACTGCCCGGCGATCGCCGCCGGCAGCAGTGTCGCAAGGGGCGTTCGCCGAATGACCGACAGAACGGCGCCGATAGAGTTGGCCTCCATCTGCACGTCAGGTTCGAGCCGATGACGACGACAATAACGATCGATCTGCTCCCGGGTGGCAAACTCGCTGCTCAGTAAAATCAGCGGCTGCGCGTCGAGCGCCTGCAGCCTGAGCGCGTTCTCTCTGGCCAGAGGATGCGTGCGGCTCACCACCAGTGCGAGGGTTTCCGTCAGCAGCGGCTGAACGACAATATCCGGGGAACGACTGTCGTCAAAGGCGATGCCGACATCCAGTTCATCCTGCAGCAACATCATTTCCATGCGCTCCTGGTTCATCTCCTGGATTAGCAATTTCACGCCGGGGTAGCGTCGATAGTAGTTTTCCACCAGCGGTCCCAGCATATAGGTGGTGAAGGTCGGCGTCATGGCAATGCGGAGTTTGCCGCGCTGCAGATCTTCAGCGTCATGCAGAGCGCGCCGCCCCTCCTCAAGATCGCGTAACGCCCGGCGGGCATACTCCAGCCAGATCTCTCCGGCATCGGTTAACCGGATATAACGGCCAGAGCGGTCGAAAAGCTGAACCTCCAGCATGGCTTCCAGCTGGCGGATCTGCTGTGACAGCGCCGGCTGGGAGACATGCAGCGCCGCGGCGGCGCGGGTAAAGCCACGGTGTTCTGCCACAGCGATAAAGTAGGAAAGATGGCGCAGGAGCATCCGCTTACCTATAAGTAATTCAACTAGGGTTCATCATAAATAAGTCTTTTAACTTATGAAACAAGTTACGTACCCTCTACGCACGACCCGTTGCCTCTTTTACCTTGAACATCATCTTATGCAGGAGTGACTATGTCCGCTCACGATCGCTATCTTCAGCGCGCCTTAGCGCTGGCAAAACACAACACAACCCACGGCGGTCGCCCCTTTGGCGCCGTGATGGTGCGCCATAACGAGGTTGTCGCCGAAGCCGTCAACACCTTTCATCTGAGCGGCGACCCAACGGCGCATGCCGAACTGAATGCCGTTCGCGATATTGCCGCCAGGCTGGGAAGCGAAGTTCTGCGCGAATGCGTTATTTACGCCAGCGGACAGCCTTGTCCGATGTGTCTTAGCGCACTCTATTTAACCGGCGTGCGGGAAGTATTTTTCGCCAACAGCAATCAGGACGGAGAGCCTTTCCAGCTATCTACCGCCGCGATTTATCAGCAGTTGCAGCAGCCGCTGGCGCAGCAGACGTTGCCGATCCATCATCGCCCCCAGCCGGAGGGGCTGGCAGTTTATCAGCGGTGGGCGGAACAGCAGCCATGAAAGCCGTGTTGCGACAGAATCTGACGCTGGGGATCCTGGTGCTGATCGGCATAAATATGCGGCCGCTGCTCACCTCCATCGGCCCTTTGCTTCCGGAGATCCGCGCCGCCAGCGGGATGAGCTATACCCTGGCCGCGCTACTGACCGCCCTGCCGGTGGTAGCGATGGGCGTGCTGGCGCTGGCCGGCGGCTGGGTCGATCGTCATGTTGGTCAAAACCGTAGCATTGCGCTAAGCCTGCTGATTATCGCGGCGGGCGCCCTGTTGCGGGAAATCGCCCCGAATAGCGGCCTACTGCTTACCAGCGCCCTGGCCGGAGGCGTTGGCATCGGCATCATCCAGGCTGCCATCCCGGCGTTGATTAAGCGCTTATTCGCCCGACGGACGCCGCTGGTAATGGGGCTATGGTCAGCTGCGCTAATGGGCGGTGGCGGGTTAGGCGCCGCGTTAACGCCGTGGCTGGCGTCGCACAGCACAGCCTGGCGGGATGCGCTGGCCTGGTGGGCGCTCCCCGCCCTCCTCGCCCTGCTCAGCTGGCTGGCGATTTGCCGGCACCTGCCCCGTGCTCCGCATCAGACCAGCGCCGCCCCCCGGGTAGCGATTATTGGCCAGCGCCGCGCCTGGACGCTGGGGCTCTATTTCGGACTGATCAATGCCGGCTACGCCAGTCTGATCGCCTGGCTGCCGCCCTATTATATGCAGCTTGGCGACAGCGCCCAGTACAGCGGCTCGCTGCTGGCGTTGCTGACGGTTGGGCAAACCGCGGGCGCGCTGCTGCTGCCGGCGCTGGCTCGCCAGGATGACCGGCGCCAGCTTCTGCTGTGTGCTCTGGCGCTCCAGCTGATTGGCTTCTGCGGCTTCATCTGGCTGCCGCAGCACTTCTCCGCGCTCTGGGCTCTCGCCTGCGGCGTCGGTCTGGGCGGCGCGTTTCCCCTGTGCCTGGTGCTGGCCCTCGATCATGCCGGACAACCGACGGTGGCCGGCCGGCTGGTAGCCTTTATGCAGGGTATCGGATTTATTATCGCCGGCCTGTCGCCCTGGCTTTCCGGCCTGCTGCGTAGCCTGAGCGGGAACTACACCCTTGACTGGTCCTGGCATGCGCTCTGTGTCCTGTTACTCATGGCGATCACGCTGCGCTTTATCCCGGCACACTACCCTGCCGAGTGGCGACAGCGCGCCTCTGATCTGCATTAAACCGGTGGCGCGTGGCAACGTGAATGCCGCGCGCCAAGCCTGACTAGCCCCGCTAATCGCCCTGATGAGAAACCCGTTTTCGCAGCGTCGCTGGCGCTAAATTTATTACCGGGCGAAATTAATGTGTCGCCGAATCACGACACTCGTAAGTAACTAAAAATTAATAAAAAAATGCCTCTTGTTTCCCTGATTTTTTAGGCGTACATTAGCGCCATCTGGAGCACTTAACGCACAGAATTGCGAGCTGCCGCAGGGTGAGATTTCACCAGCGACAGCCCTTGAAAAACAGAACAATTAATTCATTTGAACGTCGCATAAGCGCGTGGAGTGATGAGTCGTGAAATACTTTTTTATGGGCCTCTCTTTTATGGTCATCGTTTGGGCCGGTACTTTTGCCCTGATGATCTAGACTGCAGCGGTGTCAAAAAAAACGGGAGCCCAGAGGCTCCCGTTTTTGTTATAGCGTATTCGCCGAAGCGCTAGCTCGCGGCGGGCAGCAAGCCATCCGCGCGGAACATCGCCTTAATGCCGCGGATCGCCTGACGCGTCCGGTCCCGGTTCTCGATCAGCGCGAAGCGGACATGGGTATCGCCATAATCGCCAAAGCCAATCCCCGGAGAAACGCATACCTTCGCTTCGTTAAGCAGCTTTTTCGCGAACTCCAGCGAGCCCATGTCGGCGTAAGGTTCCGGAATTTTCGCCCAGACGTACATGGACGCTTTCGGACACTCCACCATCCAGCCGGCCTCATGGAGCCCTTTCACCAGCACATCGCGGCGGCGCTTATACTGTTCAGCGATATCCCGCACGCATTGCTGATCGCCCTCCAGGGCAGCGATCGCCGCCACCTGCAGCGGCGTAAACGTGCCGTAGTCATGGTAGCTTTTGATGCGGGCAAGGGCGTTCACCAGGGTCTTATTACCGACCATAAAGCCAATGCGCCAGCCGGCCATGTTATAGCTTTTCGACAGGGTAAAGAACTCGACAGCGACATCGCGTGCGCCGGGCACCTGCATGATGGAGGGCGCTTTCCAGCCGTCATACACGATATCGGCATAGGCCAGATCGTGGACGACCAGGATGTCATACTGCTTCGCCAGGGCGACAACCTTTTCAAAGAAATCCAGCTCGACGCACTGCGCGGTCGGATTCGAGGGAAAGCCAAGGATCATCATCTTCGGCTTCGGATAGCTCTCGCGGATGGCGCGTTCCAGTTCGTTAAAGAAATCCACCCCTTCCACCAGCGGCACCGAGCGCACCTGCGCCCCGGCAATCACCGCGCCGTAGATATGGATCGGGTAGCTGGGGTTCGGCACCAGCACGGTGTCGCCATGATCCAGCGTCGCCAGCATCAGGTGCGCCAGCCCCTCTTTCGAACCAATGGTGACGATCGCTTCCGATTCCGGATCGATATCGACGTTATAGCGTTCTTCATACCAGCGCGAAATAGCGCGACGCAGGCGTGGGATCCCCCGCGAGGTAGAGTAACCATGGGTGTCAGGCCGCTGGGCGACGGTGCAGAGTTTTTCCACGATATGCGGCGGCGTCGCGCCATCGGGATTGCCCATACTGAAATCGATAATATCTTCGCCGCGCCGGCGCGCAGCCATTTTCAGTTCGGCAGTAATATTAAAAACGTACGGGGGGAGACGATCGATACGCGTAAAACGGCGTTCAGGACTGGATTCAGCCATAGGTTCCTCTGATTAACGTTAGCGCCCGGACCGTCCGAGCGACGCTGCCGCTGTTGCGGCTCGTTTAGAAAATAACCTGAAAAAAATCACGTTGTCGAGTGCCCTGACGAAAAATAATCACTGGCGTTAAAAACGGGTATCGTCTGCGCTAAATACGGCAGTACGCTGCGGAATGAATACCGTTTTGTCTGCAAGTGGTAACATATTGATATCTTTTCTATCACGGGTATTTATCGTTTCTTCTGGCGTCTGGCGGTACATCGCCTCCCCACCCCTCAATCCCCTTTTAAAAGTGAGCCTTTTCCTCATTATTTTTCTGCGGCTGGTCTTCTGTCGTCAGGTTTTTTATCATGTCCTTTTCTGGCCACTGACGCGGCGCACCCATGCACGAAATCTTTACTATGATGCTGGCGGTCTATGATCGTGCGGCCCTGATGCTTATTTGCCTGTTTTTTCTCATTCGCCTGCGCCTGTTCCGCGAACTGTTGCATAAGTCGGCGCATACGCCGAAAGAGCTGCTGGCTGTCACCGCCATTTTCTCGCTGTTCGCGCTCTTCAGTACCTGGTCCGGTGTGCCGGTGGAAGGATCGCTGGTAAACGTGCGCATCATCGCCGTGATGTCCGGCGGGATCCTGTTTGGTCCCTGGGTGGGGGCCATTGTCGGGGTGATTGCCGGTGTGCACCGCTATCTGATTGATATTGACGGCGTGACCGCCGTGCCCTGCTTTATCACCAGCATCATCGCCGGCCTGCTGTCGGGGTTGATTAACCGCAAAGTGGCCCGCGATCAACGCTGGAAAATCGGCATTCTGGCCGGAATGGTCTGCGAGACTCTGACCATGATCCTGGTGGTGATCTGGGCCCCTTCCCTCAGCCTCGGCGTGGATATTGTCTCGAAAATTGGTATCCCGATGATCCTCGGCAGCGTCTGCATCGGTTTTATCGTGCTGCTGGTGCAGAGCGTGGAAGGGGAAAAGGAGGCCAGCGCCGCGCGGCAGGCGAAACTGGCGCTCGACATTGCCAACAAAACCCTGCCGCTGTTCCGTCAGGTCAACAGCGATTCTCTGCGCCAGGTTTGCGACATTATCCGCCGCGACATTACCGCCGACGCGGTGGCGATCACCAATACGGAACACGTGCTGGCCTACGTGGGCGTCGGTGAAGCCAACTATCAACATCATAACGATGTCATCAGTCCCACCACCCGACAGGCCATCCGTTATGGAAAAATCATTATTAAAAACAATGATGAAGCCCACCGTACGCCGGAGATCCACTCCTTGATGGTCATTCCGCTGTGGGAAAAAGGGGTGGTCACCGGTACGCTAAAAATCTATTACTGCCACGCCCATCGCATCACCTCGACGCTGCAGGAGATGGCGATAGGCCTGTCACAAATCATCTCCACCCAGCTGGAGGTTTCCCGCGCCGAACAGCTACGGGAGATGGCCAACAAAGCGGAGCTGCGCGCTCTGCAAAGCAAGATTAACCCGCACTTTTTATTCAATGCCCTGAACGCGATCTCCTCCTCGATTCGCCTTAATCCGGACACCGCGCGCCAGCTCATTTTTAATCTGTCGCGCTATCTGCGCTATAACATCGAATTAAAAGACGATGAGCAGATTGATATCAAACGAGAGCTGTATCAGATCAAAGATTACATCGCCATTGAACAGGCGCGATTCGGCGACAAACTGACGGTTATCTATGATATTGACGACGACGTCAGCTGCGTGATCCCAAGCCTGCTTATCCAGCCTCTGGTGGAAAATGCCATTGTGCACGGCATTCAGCCGTGTAAAGGGAAAGGCGTGGTGACGATCGGTATCAATGAGTGCGGTAATCGGGTTCGCATCAGCGTTCGCGACACCGGCAACGGCATCGATCCCGCCGTGGTCGCCCGCGTGGAAGCCGATGAAATGCCGGGTAACAAAATCGGCCTGCTCAACGTTCATCATCGGGTGAAACTTCTCTATGGCGAGGGGCTGCATATCCGCACCCTGACGCCAGGAACGGAGATCGCTTTTTATGTCCCCAATCACTCTACGCCGCAGGCGCTGACGGAGTCTCTGTTGTCATGAGCGGAGAAAAGATGAAAGTTATCATTGTGGAGGATGAGTTTCTGGCCCAACAGGAACTCTCCTGGCTTATCAACACCCACAGCCAGATGGAGATCGTCGGCAGCTTTGACGACGGACTGGACGTGCTGAAATTTCTCCAGCACAACAAGGTCGACGCCATCTTTCTCGATATCAATATTCCATCGCTGGACGGCGTTCTGCTGGCGCAGAACATCAGCCAGTTCGCCCATAAGCCTTTTATCGTCTTTATCACCGCGTGGAAAGAACACGCCGTGGAAGCCTTTGAGCTGGAGGCGTTTGACTACATTCTGAAGCCCTACCAGGAGTCGCGCATCATCAATATGCTGCAGAAGCTGACCGCCGCCTGGCAGCAGCAGAATAACGCCGCTTCCGGGTTAACCAGCGTGGCGCCTCGGGAAAACGACACCATCAATCTGATAAAAGATGAGCGGATCATCGTCACCAGCATTCATGATATCTATTATGCCGAGGCGCACGAGAAGATGACCTTCGTCTACACTCGCCGGGAGTCATTCGTCATGCCGATGAACATTACCGAATTCTGCAGCAAACTGCCCACCGCACATTTCTTTCGCTGTCACCGCTCGTACTGTGTGAATCTCAGCAAAATTCGGGAAATTGAGCCGTGGTTTAACAATACCTATGTGCTACGCCTGCGCGACCTGGAGTTTCAGGTTCCGGTCAGTCGCAGTAAAGTGAAAGAGTTTCGCCAGCTGATGAATCTGTAGACGGCGGGGAGCCCCGCCTGGCCGGGCTACGACAGTAGCCCGGGAGGAATGCGCTTACAGCACCTGACCCAGCGTCTGACGCAGATGCGCGCCGGAGCCCAGCAGGCCTGGGTTATCATGCACGATCAGGTAAACCGGGATATCCTGGACATAGGCTTTAAAACGGCCTTTGTCCTCAAAACCGCCGCGGAAGCCGGAGGCTTTAAAGAACTCCAGGAAGCGCGGCACGATGCCGCCAGCGATATAGACGCCGCCAAACGTCCCCAGGGTCAGCGCCAGGTTTCCACCGAAGCGCCCCATAATGACGCAGAACAGCGACAGCGCCCGGCGACAGTCGGTGCAGCTATCCGCCAGCGCCCGCTCGGTGACCTCACGCGGCTGCAGGTTCTCCGGCAGTCGACCATCCGATTTGACTATCGCGCGATAAAGGTTAACCAGACCAGGACCGGAGAGGACGCGTTCTGCGGAGACATGCCCCAGCTCAGCGCGCAGCTCTTCCAGAATAATGCCCTCTTCTTCGCTGTTCGGCGCAAAATCGACATGGCCGCCTTCGCCCGGCAGGCTGACCCAGCGCTTATCAACGTGTACCAGATGGGCTACGCCCAGCCCGGTTCCGGCGCCATAAACGGCGATCGGTTTGCCGGCTACCGGCGCGCTGCCGCCGAACTGAATCAGGTGCTCGGCTTTCAGCATCGGGATGGCCATTGAAACGGCGGTAAAATCGTTAATAATCTCAAGGTGCGCAAAGCCAAGGTTGCGCTTCATCTCGGCGATGGAGAAGGCCCAGGTATGGTTGGTCATCGCCACCCAGTCGCCGGTGATCGGGCAGGCGATAGCGATACAGCCTTCGCTGACCGTCACCTGGTGCTCCTCGAGATAGACGCGCACCACCGCCTCCAGACTGGGGTAATCGAGCCCGGAATAGGTCTTTGCACGAGAGATCTCTCCGCTCGCCAGATCACACAGCGCCAGGCGGGCGTTGGTCCCCCCGACATCTCCTACTAAAGCAAATTTTGTCATTCCGTTACGGCTCCGCTAAAGTCAAAATAAATCTTTTGGCACACTGTAAATTCATGGCGGCTTAACAACAACGTCCAACTCGCGGACGCCCCTTGTTTAGCGACACAGGTCACATTTAGTTTGTAATCAATGCAAAGTAGCCTATTAACGAGGCCACGGGTATCAGACGCCGCCTTAACTTTATCGTTTCAGCACCATTTGCATCGACGGTCCCCGCCGACAAAGGCAAAGTAGTGCTCCTGAACTTTAACAAGGACATTTTCATGCTCCATCCTCGCGCCAGAACAATGCTGATCCTGTCGGTGCCGGCTATCCTGATTGGCATCGCCTCCAGTCTGATCCTGATCGGCGCGATGAAGATTGCCGCGTTGCTGCAGCGCATCCTGTGGAGCAATCTGCCTGTGCAGTTTGGAGTAAGCGCCGAGAACCCGCTGTGGATCATCGCCATTCTCACGGCGACGGGGATCGCGGTGGGCCTGGTCGTCCGTTACAGCCCGGGGCATGCCGGGCCGGACCCGGCGACCGAGTCGTTAATCGGCGCGCCCATTGCCACCGGCGCGCTGCCCGGGCTGCTGGCGGCGCTGATCCTTGGCCTCGCCGGCGGCGTCAGCCTCGGCCCGGAGCATCCGATTATGGTGGTGAATATTGCGCTGGCCGTCGCCGTCGGCTCCCGACTGTTCCCACGGGTCAGCTCTCTGGACTGGACCATTCTCGCGGCCTCAGGCACCATCGGCGCCCTCTTCGGCACCCCGGTGGCCGCCGCGCTGATTTTTTCGCAAACCCTCAACAGCAGCAACGAGTCGCCGCTATGGGATCGTCTGTTTGCCCCGATGCTTGCCGCCGCCGCGGGCGCGCTGACGACCGGGCTGTTTTTCCACCCCCACTTCACGCTGCCGCTCCCACACTATAGCCAGATGCACTTCGTCGATATTATCAGCGGCATGATCGTCGCCCTGATCGCTATCGCCGTCGGTATGGTCGCCGTCTGGTGTCTGCCGCGCCTGCACACGCTGATGCATCGCCTGAAAAACCCGATCCTGACGCTGGGCCTCGGCGGCTTACTGTTAGGGATCCTCGGGACCATTGGCGGACATTTAACGTTGTTTAAGGGGCTGGATGAGATGCAGCAGCTGGCCTTCAGCCAGACGCTGACCGCCTCGGATTATCTGCTCATCGCGCTGGTGAAACTGGCTGCGCTGGTTCTCGCCTCGGCCTGCGGCTTTCGCGGCGGGCGGATTTTCCCCGCGGTCTTCGTCGGCGTGGCGCTGGGGCTGATGCTGCATGCCCACGTGGACGCCGTGCCGGCGGCGATCACCGTCTCCTGCGCGATCCTCGGCATGGTGCTGGTCGTCACCCGCGACGGCTGGCTGAGCCTGTTTATGGCCGCCGTGGTGGTGCCGGACACCACGCTGCTGCCGCTGCTGTGCATTGTGATGCTCCCGGCCTGGCTGCTGCTGGCCGGGAGGCCCTTGATGATTGCCAGACACCATACCGACTAAACGCGGCTGTTTCGTTCCTCCAGCGCCTGCGTCACCGCGCGCAGGAAATCGGGGATATCCATTTTCGGCAGCATCACTTCCACCAGGGTGAGCATATCGGAGGTGATGCTCTCCGCCATCGCCTCCCGTAGCTCATCGGTGTGCGTAACCCGCCAGCAGCGCGAGGCGACATCCGGGGCGAAGGCTTCCGGCAGGCGTCGCCAGTCCCACAGGGCAATGTCATTGTAGCGCTGCTCCGGGCCGTGAATCGCCCGTTCCACGGTATACCCTTCGTTATTCAGCAGCAGAATAAGCGGCTTTTGCTTATCGCGCAGCATAGAGCCCATCTCCTGAATCGTCAGCTGGGCGGCGCCATCGCCGACGATCAGCACCACCCGCCGCTCTGCCGCCGCGGTTTGCGCGCCATAGGCGGCCGGGAGGGTAAAACCAATCGAGCCCCACAGCGGCTGGACGATCAGCGACGCCTCTGACGGTAGCTTCAGCGCGGCAATGCCGAAGGCGGCCGTCCCCTGGTCGGCGAGAATAATATCGCCGGGACGCAGCCCCCCCTGCACCGTCGCCCAGAAATTTTTCTGCGTGAGTTCGCCGTCGGCCCCCTCCTCCACTTCCGGCGCCACGACCTGAGGCGCAGCCCACTCCGCCGCCAGCGGTGCGGAAAGGGTCATCAGCGCAGCCAGTGCCTGATCCATCGGCACGCCGCTGAACCAGTGATCGCCCACCCTGACCGCGAAGGGCTGGATCTCTATCGTCTTATCCCGCGCCAGATGCTGGGTGAATCCCGCGGTGATGGTGTCGGTGAAGCGCGTGCCGATGCAGATGATGGTGTCGGCGTTTTCGATGGCCTCCCGGGTCTGCGGCGCGCTGGCGATACCGCTGTAGGTGCCGACAAAACCTCTCTGCTGCTCATCGAACAGCCCCTTGCCCATTAGCATGGTGGCGTGGGCGACGGGGGTTTTCGCTACCCATTCCCGGAGCGTGTTTTGCAGGCCATAGCGTTGCGCGAGGAAGTCCGCCAGCAGGGAGATGCGTCGACTGCCCCGCAGCAGGCGGCTGGCATGCTCGCAGAATCCGGCGAGCTGGTTTTCATCCGCCGGAGCGGCCTCCACCAGCAAGCGCTGCGCTGGGGCAATCGCTGCCGCTCTGGCGACATCGGCCGGCAGCATCAGATAGCCAGGCCGATGATGCGTCAGCATATCGCGCAGAACACGGTCGATCTCATGGCAGGCGTTACCGGCGGTCAGCAGCGCCTGGCTACAGGTGATCTGCTCGCTCATCCGCGCAAAATGGCGGAAATCGCCGTCGCCCAGGGTGTGATGCAGCAGTTCGCCGCGCTGCTGAGCGCCAGTGGAGGGCGCGCCGACGATATGTAATACCGGAATATGCTCCGCATAGCTGCCCGCCACGCCGTTCAGGGCGCTCAGTTCGCCGACGCCGTAGGTTGTTAGTAACGCACCGGCTCCCTTAATGCGTGCATAACCGTCAGCAGCATAGGCCGCATTGAGCTCGTTGGCGCAGCCGACCCACCCCAACGCATTGTGCGCAATGACCCGGTCGAGAAACTGTAAGTTGTAATCTCCCGGCACGCCGAACAAGCGGTCAATACCGCAGTCGACGAGGCGATCCAGCAGATAATCCCCAATAGTGTAAGTCGGTTGCATATCCATTTTCCTCATTTTGGCGCAGGTGTAATTTGAGTATTGAATAAGCGATCCGCCTGTCCAGAAAGGGAGCGATAAAGGCGGTGTAAAGCAATAATTACGCCGAAAAAGCGATGTACTCCACGCAGAACATTGATTAGTGTAAACGTATACACACCCTGTTTTATCTGCGGAGGAAGAATGGTTTACCAGGCAAGTACCACGCGATATCAAACGATGGCCTATCGTCGCTGCGGCCGCAGCGGCCTTCAGCTGCCGGCAATTTCTCTCGGTCTGTGGCATAACTTTGGCGATGAAACGCGGGTGGAAACCAGCCGGCAGATGCTCCAGCACGCATTTGACCTCGGCATTACCCATTTCGACCTGGCCAACAACTATGGGCCGCCGCCGGGCTCGGCGGAGAGCAATTTTGGCCGCATCCTCAAAGAGGCGCTCCTGCCCTATCGCGATGAGTTGATCATCTCCACCAAGGCGGGCTACACCATGTGGGACGGCCCTTACGGCGACTGGGGTTCACGCAAATATCTGGTGGCCAGCCTTAACCAGAGCCTGCAGCGCATGGGGCTGGAATATGTCGATATTTTTTATCATCACCGCCCGGACCCGGAGACACCGCTGACGGAAACGATGCGCGCGCTTGACCACCTTGTCCGCCAGGGTAAAGCGCTGTACGTCGGCATCTCCAACTATCCGCTGGCCCAGGCGCGGGAGGCGGTGAAGATCCTTAACGATCTCGGCACCCCCTGCGTCATTCACCAGCCCCGCTACTCCATGTTTGAACGCGGCGTGGAAGAGGGGCTGCTGGATTTTTTGCAGACGGAAGGGGTGGGAAGTATAGCGTTTTCACCGCTGGCCGGCGGACAGCTCACCGACCGCTATCTCAACGGCATTCCGGCAGACTCACGTGCCGCCAGCAGCAGTCGTTTTCTGCAGCCGGAGCAGCTGACCAGCGCCAGATTAGAAAAAATTCGTCAGCTGAATACGCTGGCGGAAGCACGCGGGCAGAAGCTGTCGCAGATGGCGCTGGCCTGGGTGCTGCGTGAGGAGAAAGTCACCTCCGTGCTGATCGGCGCCAGCAAAACCGCCCAGCTGGATGACGCTGTCGGAATGCTGAAACATCGTCATTTCAGCGCCGAAGAGTGCGCCGCGATTGATGCCATCCTGGCGCTGTAAAGCAAATGTTACTTTAGCAAAAAGTGCTCTTTTCTGTGCTTTCGGAGTTCGTCCGATGCGATAGGTCTTTACCGGCCCGTAATATCACGTTAACAGGCCGCTTAGGGCCCCGATCGTGAAGGAGAAGAGTATGTTCAGGTCACTGATTCTGGCAGCAGTACTGCTGGCCGCAGCGCCATTAGTCGCTAACGCTGGTGAAATCACCCTGTTGCCATCGATAAAATTACAAATTGGCGATCGTGACAATTACGGTAACTACTGGGACGGTGGCAGCTGGCGCGACCGTGATTACTGGCGTCGTCACTATGAATGGCGTGATAACCGTTGGCATCGTCATGACAACGGCTGGCACAAAGGCTGGTACAAAGGCAGAGATAAAGCCTGGGAGCGCGGCTATCGCGCCGGCTGGAGCGACCGCGACGATCGCCGCGGCGGCTGGGGACGTGGTCCCGGCGGGCGTGGTCACGGTCATGGACATGGCCATCACTAACAGACGAAAAGGGGAGCCCATCGGCTCCCCTTCGCTTTATTCCGCATCAGGAGGCCATTAATCCACCCCGAGCAGCGATCCCACAATTAACCAGCCGTTCAGGCTCACCACAATCGCGACTATCGCCCAGCCGATGCCTCTCACCCAGCGGGTATTCACCAGGTCTCCCATTAGCTTTGCATTGCTGGTAAATATCAGCAGCGGTACCAGGGCAAGCGCAATACCAAAGCTCAGCAACACCTGACTCATCACCAGGATGCGCGTTGGATCCAGCCCCAGCAGAATGACGACAAACGACGGCAGCATGGTGACCGCCCGGCGAAACCACAGCGGAATATGAAAGCGAATGAAGCCCTGCATAACCACCTGACCTGCGAGAGTCCCCACCACCGTCGATGATAAACCTGCAGCGACCAGACTGAGGCCAAAGATGGTCGCCGCCGCATGGCTCAGCAGCGGCTCCAGCGTTCTGTAAGCCTGATCAAGATCGGCGACGCCGGTATGGCCATTGAAATGGAATGCCGCCGCGGCGGTCGCCATCATCGCCAGGTTGACGAACCCGGCAATGGTCATGGCGATCGCCACATCCCAGCGGGTCGCGTTATAGCGCTCTTTTCGCGTCCCGCCGTGCAGGTGCTGGGTAAGCGAGGAGTGTAAGTAGATCACGTGCGGCATAATGGTGGCCCCCAGCACCCCGGCGGCTAAGAATACCGCCTCGCCGTTGGGCAGCGTAGGGATCGCCAGCCCTTTGGTCAGGGGAGCCAGCGCGGGCTGGGAAAAGATCAACTCAACGACATAGGCGACGGCTACAAACAGCAGCAAGCCGCCAATCACCTTCTCCAGCGGTTTTTGTCCGCGCCGCTGCAGCATCAGGATCAGGAAGGTCGCCACCCCGGTCAGCACCGCCCCTTGCAGAAGCGATACGCCCAGCACCAGCTTAAAGCCTATCGCAGCACCGATAAATTCGGCCAGGTCGGTGGCCATGGCGATGATTTCCGCCTGCACCCAGTAAAACCACACTACCGGGCGCGGGTAATGGTCGCGGATCTGCTCGGCCAGGTTTTTACCGGTGGCAATGCCGAGTTTGGCAGAGAGCACCTGGATCAGCATTGCCATCAGGTTGGCCCATACCACCACCCACAGCAGCTGATAGCCAAAGCTGGCGCCAGCCTGAATATTCGTGGCGAAATTACCCGGATCGATATAGCCAATGGCAGCGACGAAAGCTGGCCCCATTAAGGCGAGCTTCACCTTGCGCGCGGCGCGACTACTGCTATTCTCAACGCGACTGCTAGTCATCTTCTGCCTCTGGAAATATAGCCTTTGCTATGTTTCATGCTATCAAAATGCAAATGATTATCAAGTTCATTTAGAATGGAGATAATGATTGCTGTGATAGGAGGGAACAATTGCTGGCCGGAAATGAAAAACGGGCGTCAGTAAACCCGATCGCGCCCGCTGTTAAGAGTAGTACAAGAATGCAACTTTTAAAACCTTTACGTAACATAACAAAAGTGGATGTTTGATCACTATTTTTGCCATTGGTCACAGTTCCTTGCAATAGTGTGCAATTGATCTCGTTTTCTTTAAAGCCGTTGCATAGAATGTGCACGGAAATTTAACCTGCCTCATATTTGGAGCAACTATGGACCGCGTCTTGCATTTTGTCCTCGCGATCGTTGTGGTGGCTATACTGGCCCTGTTGGTCAGTCATGACCGTAAAAAGATCCGTATTCGTTATGTTGTTCAACTGCTTGTCATTGAAGTCCTGCTGGCCTGGTTCTTCCTGAACTCCGATATTGGTCTGGGTTTTGTGAAAGGCTTCTCCGAGATGTTTGAAAAACTTCTCGGCTTTGCCAACGAAGGGACAAACTTCGTGTTCGGCAGCATGAACGACAAAGGTCTGGCCTTCTTCTTCCTTAAGGTTCTGTGCCCTATCGTCTTCATTTCCGCGTTGATCGGTATTTTGCAGCATATTCGCATCCTGCCGATTGTTATTCGCGCCATCGGTACCGTGCTGTCGAAAATCAACGGCATGGGCAAGCTGGAGTCCTTCAACGCCGTCAGCTCGCTGATCCTCGGCCAGTCGGAAAACTTTATTGCCTATAAAGATATTCTCGGCAAAATGTCGCGCAACCGTATGTACACCATGGCGGCGACCGCGATGTCCACCGTATCGATGTCCATCGTCGGCGCATACATGACCATGCTGCAGCCGAAGTACGTCGTCGCGGCGCTGGTGCTCAACATGTTCAGCACCTTTATCGTTCTGTCGTTGATTAACCCGTACCGTGTGGAAGAGAGTGAAGAAAATCTGCAGATGTCGAATCTGCACGAAGGTCAAAGCTTCTTCGAGATGCTGGGCGAGTACATTCTGGCGGGCTTTAAAGTCGCGATTATCGTGGCGGCGATGCTGATCGGCTTCATCGCGCTGATCTCCGCGCTGAACGCCCTGTTCGCCACTGTGACCGGCTGGTTCGGCTACAGCATCTCCTTCCAGGGGATCCTTGGCTATATCTTCTACCCGGTCGCCTGGGTGATGGGCGTGCCGGCAAGCGAAGCGCTGCAGGTGGGCAGTATTATGGCTACCAAGCTGGTCTCCAATGAATTCGTCGCCATGATGGATCTGCAGAAAATCGCCTCGACGCTCTCCCCTCGCGCGGAAGGCATTATCTCTATCTTCCTGGTCTCCTTCGCCAACTTCTCGTCTATCGGCATCATCGCCGGGGCGATCAAAGGTCTGAACGAAGAACAGGGCAACGTGGTTTCTCGCTTCGGTCTGAAGCTGGTTTACGGCTCCACGCTGGTCAGCGTCCTGTCTGCTTCTATTGCGGCTCTGGTTCTGTAACAGGCGCCTGTCATCTGAGCCGGGCGATGCCCGGCTTTTTTTTACCCGTCATTCGCCCAGCGGCTGAGGCTTGCCCACCAGGTAGCCCTGCAGATAATTCACCCCCAGCTCCAGCAAGCGCGCTTTTTGCGGTTCGCTTTCGACATATTCCGCCACCACGCTCATCCGTTTCGCCCGCGCCATCTCGACAATCGATTTCACCATAATGGCGTCCAGCGGGTCAGTGAGGATGTCGCGGACGAAGCAGCCGTCAATCTTGATGATATCGGCCTGGAGATGCTTCAGTCGTTCATAGTTCGCATATCCGGTGCCAAAGTCATCAATGGCGATGGCGCAGCCAAACGCGCGCAGCGCTTCAAGATTTTGCCGGCTGATGTCGGCATTGGAAAAGGCCTGCTCTTCAGTGACTTCAATAGTGATAAGGTCTGGTGAGACCGCATAGCGTTGAAACAGCGCGATAATCTGCGCGGCGCTATCCTTTTGCATCAGGGTCGCAGGCAGCAGATTGACCGAGAATCGCTGGCCAGCGTGCTGATGAAGCACGCTGAACAAGGTCTCCAGCACCAGCATGTCGAAACGTTGGCTGAGGTTAAATTGCACAATCAACGGGATAAACTGATCGGGCATAATGACGCTATCGCCACAGCGCATCCGGGTGAGGATCTCATGATATCCCTCCCCTTCCCTGTTCTGAATCGGTTGCGCATAGAGCATGAGCGCCCGCTCTTTGAGCACCTGCTTGACGCGCATGAGGAGGCGCACCTGCTCGGTGGTTTGATCCACCACCAGCTCCTGCTCCTCATCCAGCGCCAGCACCCGACGTTCGCTGCCCGCCTGTTCGGAAAGCCAGCTTAGCTGACCCAGCATCTGGTGAAGTCCCTCGCGCTGACCGTCGTCGCGGCCCCAGGCCGCGCCAAACTCCAGATCCAGCGGCTGATTGTGCCAGCTGAATTTTTTGTGGTTGAGAACCGCGACCATATGGTGCAAACGGGATGAGGGTTCCGGTCCATCAAGCACGAGGATCAGTTCGCTGCCCGGCACCTGGAAAACTTTATCCGCCGCCCCCAGCAGCGGTTGCAGCGCCCGAATAATCTGCCGTTTACAGTCCACCCCCATCATCAGGCCATAATGCCTGCTGAGAAAGTCGAGATTATGAATACGCAGGCTGCAGATAACCTGCTGCGGACAGCTTTGTAAATGGCTCTCCAGCGCGCGCAGGTTAGGCAAGCCAGTCAGCGGATCTTCTTCCGCCTGACTACGCCAGCGGCGTTTATTGCGATCGCTGCGGGCATAGGTGTCTGCCATATAAAACAAACAGATAGTAAAGGAGATTAACACTGAGAGCACAAAGGATAATGAATACTCGCTTTGGACGCCCTGGAGAAAGTTTTTGTTATACACCACCAGTAAAAAAGCCGAAACCGACCATGAAATACGCAGCAGCGCATGACCAATCCGGCTAATCCCGATAAAGTAGACGATAAAAATCACCGGAACTAAATAACCGGCAATAAATTCAGACTGATACGGCGCACACAATAGCGTTAATATCACCGCCAGAGCGATAAACCAATATAGCGTAAAGGAACGATATTTTGCTGCCAGCCACGGTAAACATTCCTGCCGCCAGAATCGTCGAGCGTAGCGTGGATTGATAATCATCCGCATTGGATAATATAAAAAGGTGGTAAAAATTAATGCTGCGCTGATTAAACTTTGAATATCTATTACGGTGTAAATCAACGGCATACTACCAAAATAGCTGGTAATAGATAGGGGAAACGCAAAATATTGTCCGGCGAGGTACATGGTGATTTTCAGCAGCACCGGCGCGAAGAACCCGCCCCAGAAGATCCGCGCCCCCATATGTTTCGCCGTTGGACCACAGCGCCAGCGCTTACCCACCATCAGTCTTAGAATAGCGCAGGAGACGAACACCGCAAACAGCTGACAAAAGAGTAAGATAAACGCCTGCGGTAGCGTTAATTTAATTATCAGGCTATTGGTAATGGCAAATGCGAGAATTAATGGCGCAATCGCATAGCGACCAAAGATAAAAATAACAGAAAACATTACGCTGATTGGCAGCCAGGCAATATAAATAAGATTGCCATCAATAACCGTTTGCGGTGAAATAAAACGAGCCAGCGGAATAGCGACTAAACAGACGATAAAGGCCAACAGAGTTTTTTTGATATTAATGTTAATTTTATCAACCATTATTGTTAATTAAAACTCCGGCAACCTCATTACGCTTAATGGGGGAAATGTTATGTTGCTTATTTAGGGCAAGCAAGGTGAATTATCAGGAAAAAGTCTGAAATTACTTTCGATTTTAATAGCTGGAGATTAACTGACGTAACCAGAAAGTGCTTTACATGAAAATAGATAAAAAAAACCCCCGCCGAAGCGAGGGTTCTGAATTTTGGTGGAGCTAAGCGGGATCGAACCGCTGACCTCTTGCATGCCATGCAAGCGCTCTCCCAGCTGAGCTATAGCCCCACATGACCTCTTTACGAACCAAATCCGCTGGGTGCAGAATTTGGTGGAGCTAAGCGGGATCGAACCGCTGACCTCTTGCATGCCATGCAAGCGCTCTCCCAGCTGAGCTATAGCCCCGTAACGTAAAGCGTGTCGTGTTGACGGGCGGCATAATATGAATTCCTCGCTCAGGTGTCAACGGCAAAATTATCCTTCTCGATTCAATCGCTGAAAAAGCAGGCAACCTGCTGAGATTGCGAGCCTTATCGCAGCCAGAAGTTAAGCAGGTCACCTTTTCCAGTAAAAGGATGCTATAACATGGACAGCTAATTCCCATACATTTACTCAGGAAATAGTATGCTCAAGGAACGAATGACACCTGAAGAAATAGCCCATCTGACCGGCTACAGCCGGCAAACTATCAATAAGTGGGTGCGGAAAGAAGGCTGGCAGACCTCTCCGCGGCCTGGCGTCCAGGGCGGTAAGGCGCGCCTGGTCCATGTCAATGAGCAAGTCAGGGAGTTTATCCGCAGCGCCCAGCGCGTGGCGGAGACGCCCGGCACCTATTCTCCCCACGACAGCGATCTGGAATCGCTGCTGCTGACCCTCTGTAAAGAACTCACTCCCAGCGAGCAGAAGCAGCTTATGTCGCTGCTGTTACGCGAGGGGATCACCGGGTTACTGCTTCGGTTAGGGATCCGCGATCGGTAAACCATGATGAAACTAAAAGATAAAATGACGCCCGGAGCTTGCCGACTGCCTGGGGCTGGCGAGACAAACGATCAATCGCTGGGTTCGTGAGAAGAAATGGCGCACGGAAACGATACCCGGCGTCAAAGGAGGCCGAGCGCGGCTGGTGGTCATCGACCAACCGGTGCGCGAGTTTCTGACGAACATTCCCGCCAGACGCCATCTGTTTAGCGACAATCATCTCGCGGAATCGCCAGGCGCTTACCTGGTCAATGAAGCGGACGCGATCTGGCGGCAAATCACAGAAACCCTGCAACTGATGACTCCGGCAGAACAGCTGCAGCTCCGCGACCTGCTGGCCCGGGAAGGGATTAGCGGTTTTCTTGCCCGCCTCGGCATCGCCAGCCCGGCGTAACAGACAAAAAAAACGGCAGGGATATCCTGCCGTTTTATCATCCAGGTCCCCGTCAGGACGCCTGGCCTTCGCGATCAGCGATAAAAGCCAGCGCTTTATTGATACGCTCTACGCTACGGGACTTGCCGATTGCATGGACGGTAACGTCAAGCGCAGGAGACTGCCCTGCACCGGTAACGGCCACGCGCAGCGGCATACCGACTTTACCCATGCCCACTTCCAGCTCATCAGCGGTCGCCTGAATCGCGTGGTGGACGTTTTCCGCCGTCCAGTCGCTAATCGCCGCCAGCTTGTCGCGGACGACTTCCAGCGGCTGACGCGCTACCGGACGCAGATGTTTCTTCGCCGCGTCGGCGTCGAATTCAGCGAACTCTTCATAGAAGTAGCGGCAGCTCTGGGCAATCTCTTTCAGCGTTTTGCAACGCTCGCCCAGCAGCTTCACCAACTCGGCCAGCTGCGGGCCGTTGCGGGTATCGATATTTTCCTGCTCAATATGCCACTGCAGATGCGTCGCCACATACTCCGCCGGCAGCGTATTGATGTAATGATGGTTCAGCCACAGCAGCTTGTCGGTGTTGAACGCACTCGCGGATTTGCTGACCGCCCCCAGCGAGAAGAACTCGATCATCTCTTCGCGGGTGAAGATCTCCTGATCGCCATGGGACCAGCCCAGACGCACCAGATAGTTCAGCAGCGCTTCCGGCAGGTAGCCATCGTCGCGATACTGCATCACGCTGACCGCCCCGTGGCGTTTGGAGAGTTTCTTGCCATCGTCGCCGTTGATCATCGATACGTGCGCGTATACCGGCACCGGCGCATTCAGCGCTTTAAGGATGTTGATCTGGCGCGGCGTGTTGTTGATATGATCTTCACCACGGATCACGTGGGTGATCGCCATGTCCCAGTCATCCACTACGACGCAGAAGTTGTAGGTCGGGGAACCATCGGTACGGCGAATGATCAGATCGTCCAGCTCCTGGTTGCTGAACTCGATAGGTCCGCGGATCTGATCGTCAAAAATAACCGACCCTTCCTGCGGGTTGGCGAAACGCACCACGCACGGCTCATCGTCGGCATGATGCTCGTGGCTATGGCGGCAGCGTCCATCGTAACGCGGCTTCTCACCGTTCGCCATTTGCTCTTCGCGCAACGCTTCCAGACGCTCTTTTGAGCAATAGCATTTATAAGCGGTACCGGCTTCCAGCATCTCATCGATCACGTTGTTATAACGATCGAAACGTTTAGTCTGGTAATAGGGACCTTCGTCCCATTGCAGATTCAGCCAGTTCATGCCATCCATGATGGCTTCAATTGCTTCCGGGGTGGAGCGTTCGAGATCGGTGTCTTCAATACGCAGTACAAACTCACCGCCGTGGTTACGGGCAAAAAGCCAGGAATAGAGAGCAGTACGCGCACCGCCAACGTGCAGATAGCCGGTTGGGCTTGGCGCGAAGCGAGTTTTGATTTTCATGAATTGGCCTTACGTTTAATAAAGATGCCGATAGCCGGCAATGTCCGGTGGAAATTATGGGTCAATATTCTAACACCGTGGGCTGATTCCTCAATGTTGTTCCCGTCGGAACGTCGTGGTTTGCCGTTTTTGTTTATAAATCATGCTATGACGCCGCTTTTGCGATCGCTTTGTTTAATTTTACGACGAACGAACGAATTCTTTAGAAAAGGCGTTGACTCATTTTCAACTCTCCCTATAATGCGACTCCACACAGCGGGGGTGATTAGCTCAGCTGGGAGAGCACCTCCCTTACAAGGAGGGGGTCGGCGGTTCGATCCCGTCATCACCCACCACTACTTAACGTAGTCTCCGCCGTGTAGAACAGAAAATTGAGAAGTGGGTGATTAGCTCAGCTGGGAGAGCACCTCCCTTACAAGGAGGGGGTCGGCGGTTCGATCCCGTCATCACCCACCACTTTCTCGCCAGCTGGATTTTCTGTCAAAATGTGAAGTACCGAAGTGGGTGATTAGCTCAGCTGGGAGAGCACCTCCCTTACAAGGAGGGGGTCGGCGGTTCGATCCCGTCATCACCCACCACTTCGGGTCGTTAGCTCAGTTGGTAGAGCAGTTGACTTTTAATCAATTGGTCGCAGGTTCGAATCCTGCACGACCCACCAATGTAAAAAGGCGCCCTAAAGGCGCCTTTTTGCTATGCGCGGAACTCAACGATTCGAACCTGCAGCAGGTTCGGGTCGAACGCAGTGAGACAACGGAGCCGCTTGCGGCGACGGCCCGAAGGGCGAGGCGAAGCCGAGTCATCCTGCACGACCCACCAATGTAAAAAGGCGCCCTAAAGGCGCCTTTTTGCTATGCGCGGAACTCAACGATTCGACAAAATTGTCGGGAACAATTTTGAACAACGCGGCGGCGTTGGCCCGTAGGGCGAGTCTCAGGATGAGACGAGTGTCTCTGCAGCAGGTTCGGGTCGAACGCAGTGAGACAACGGAGCCGCTTGCGGCGACGACCCGAAGGGCGAGGTGAAGCCGAGTCATCCTGCACGACCCACCAATGTAAAAAGGCGCCCTAAAGGCGCCTTTTTGCTATGCGCGGAACTCACGCTCTGGCCACGAGCCTCCCCGTGGCGATAAACCGCTATCAACGCTGATACAGCGGATCTTCAACCCTGGCAGCGGTGAGATTCTCCCCTTCTTCTCGCACGATTTCCCATAACGCCTGGGCGGCGGTCGACAGCGAGCGATTTTTCCGGCATGCCAGCATCAGCTGCCGCTCCATTATCGGAGTGAGTCGCTTCACGGCCAGATGGTTTCCCTGCGGTAACGGCAGCGCCAGCGCCGGCAGTACGCTGATGCCAATTCCCGACTCCACCATCGGAAACAGCGTTGCCGGATGGCCAATCTCCTGCACAATGTTCGCCCGCACAGCCAGCCTGCTGAGAGCCGCATCAATCAGCGGACGGCTGCCGGAGGCATAGTCCTGCAGGATCAGTCTCTCATTCTGTAGCGCCTGCCATGGCACTTCAGTCAGGCTGGCAAAAGGATGATCCTCCCGGCAGAGCAGCAAAAAAGGTTCCGCCAGGACCACTTCACATTGCAGGTCCGCCGCCGGGCCAGGGTCAATCACAATGCCGAAATCCACTTCCCCCTGGCGAATACTCTCCAGCACCCACTGCTGGGGCCGGTCGTGCAGGACGAAATCGATATCAGGATAGCGACGATTGCTGTGGGCAATACACTGGGGAATAAGGTGGGCGGAAATCGTCTGACTGGCGGCAACCTTGACGGTGCCGCTCAGCTGCTGGCCTACCCGACCGGCATCGCGCAGCGTCACCGCCAGCTCATCGAGCAAGCGCTCCAGCCTGCCTGCCAGCTGCTGACCCGCCTCGGTGAGGACCACCTCCCGGGTGGTACGGTCGAGGAGACGGACCCCGGTCTGATGCTCCAGCTCCTTGACGCTGTGGCTGACGGCCGACTGGCTTAAGCCAATCATCTCCCCCGCCCGGCTAAAGCTCCTGGCGCGGGCGACGGTAACAAATACTTTTAACTGACGCAGAGAGTAATTCATCTTTTTTATTCATGAATAGATGCAATAAATCAATTTTATTTCTCAAATCAAAAAAAGCACAATAACGCATCTCTTTTCAGGAGCGTTTATGAAACTTTTCCGCATTCTCGATCCGTTTACGGCAACCCTGGTCACCGTTGTCCTGTTGGCCTCATTCTTCCCGGCCCGGGGCGCTTTCGTCCCCTTCTTTGAACACCTGACCACCGCCGCCATCGCCCTGCTGTTCTTTATGCACGGCGCCAAACTCTCCCGTGAGGCAATTATCGCCGGCGGCAGCCACTGGCGTTTGCATCTCTGGGTGATGTGCAGCACCTTTATTCTCTTCCCGGTGCTGGGGGTCCTGTTTGCCTGGTGGGCGCCGGTGAAGGTCGATCCGATGCTCTACAGCGGCTTTATTTATTTGTGCATTCTGCCGGCCACCGTGCAATCCGCCATCGCCTTCACCTCGCTGGCCGGAGGCAACGTCGCGGCGGCGGTCTGCTCAGCCTCGGCCTCCAGCCTGTTGGGCATCTTTGTTTCACCGCTGCTGGTGGGTGCCCTGATGAACCTTCATGGCGCAGGCGGTAGCCTCGAGCAGGTCGGAAAGATCATGTTGCAGCTGCTGTTGCCTTTCGTGCTCGGCCATTTATCGCGGCCGTGGATCGGCAACTGGGTGGCGAAGCATAAGAAGTGGATTGGTAAGACCGACCAGACCTCGATTCTGCTGGTGGTTTACTCCGCCTTTAGCGAGGCGGTGGTGAACGGCATCTGGCATAAAGTGGGTCTGGGATCGCTGCTGTTTATCGTGGTGGTCAGCCTGGTGCTGCTGGCCATCGTCATCGCGGTCAATGTGTTCGTCGCCCGCCGCTGCGGCTTTAACAAAGCCGATGAAATTACCATCGTCTTCTGCGGTTCGAAAAAGAGCCTGGCCAACGGCATCCCGATGGCCAATATTCTCTTTCCGACCTCCATCCTCGGCATCATGGTGCTGCCGCTGATGATCTTCCATCAAATCCAGCTGATGGTCTGCGCGGTGCTGGCGCGGCGCTATAAACAGCAAACCGATGCGCGTCTCGCTCAGGAAAAGGCCAACGCCGCCAAAGCTTAACGCGCTTTCTTCAGGGGCTGGACCAGATCGCTCAGCCCCTCGCTTTTAATCAGCAGGGTCAGCGCCATCAGCTCGCCGAGATGGCCGGCAGGGAATTGATCCTTGCGCGCGAACCACAATAAATACTCCTCCGGGACATCGATTAAACGACGCCCCTTGTATTTACCGAACGGCATCTCAGTATTGGCGATCTCCACCAGCTGCGCTTTATCCACGTTATTCTCCCAGCAGACGCATCATTTCGGCTTCGTCAATCACCTCGATGCCGAGCTCCTGCGCTTTCGCCAGCTTAGAACCCGCCGCTTCGCCAGCAATCACCAGATCGGTCTTCTTCGATACGCTGCCCGCCACCTTCGCCCCCAGCGCCACCAGACGCGCTTTGGCGTCATCCCGCGACAGCTGACTGAGGCTGCCGGTCAGGACGACGGTTTTGCCTGCAAACGGGCTGTCAATCTCTTCCGCCTTCACCACCACCGGCGCCGGCCAGTGAACCCCTTCCGCCAGCAGCTGCGCGATGACATCGCGGTTGCTCTCTTCGGCAAAGAAGTTGAAGGTATGGGTGGCGACCACAATGCCGACATCAGGGACCTTCTGCAGCTCCTCAATGGAAGCCTGCTCCAGGGCCTCGAGGGTGCCGAAATGCGCCGCCAGGCCCGCCGCCGTCGCTTCCCCTACCTCGCGAATGCCTAAGGCGTAGAGGAAACGTGCAAAGGTTGTCTCTTTGGCTTTCTCGAGAGCGTTGACCACGTTTTGCGCGGACTTCGGCCCCATCCGATCCAGCCCGGTCAGTTTCCCTGCGGTCAGCCGGAACAGATCCGCCGGGGTATGGACGTACTCTTTCTCCACCAGCTGGTCGATGATCTTGTCGCCCATGCCGTCAACGTCCAGCGCGCGACGGGAGACAAAGTGCTTGAGCGACTCTTTACGCTGCGCGCCGCAGATAAGGCCGCCGGTACAGCGGGCTACCGCCTCGCCTTCCACTCGCTCAACGTCGGACTGACAGACCGGGCAGTGGGTCGGGAATTCAACATCCCGGGCATCTGCCGGGCGTTCGGAAAGCACCACGTTGACCACCTGAGGGATCACGTCGCCTGCCCGGCGAATCACCACTTTGTCGCCGATTTTCAAGCCTAAGCGTTCGATCTCATCGGCATTATGCAACGTGGCATTACTCACCAGCACGCCGGCGACATGGACCGGCTCCAGGCGCGCCACCGGCGTAATCGCCCCGGTGCGGCCCACCTGGAACTCCACGTCCCGGACGAAAGTCATCTGCTCCTGGGCGGGGAACTTAAAGGCCACGGCCCAGCGCGGCGCGCGGGCCACGAAACCTAACTGCTCCTGCAGCGCCAGCGAATCGACTTTGATCACCACGCCATCAATGTCAAAGCCCAGATGGGGACGATCTTCCTCGACTTTACGATAGTAAGTGAGCACTTCCTCGGGGGTATGACATAGGGTGACGCGATCGCTCACCGGTAATCCCCATGCTTTAAACTGCTGTAAACGGGCCGAGTGGCTGGCCGGCAGCTCACCGCCCTCCAGCACCCCAACGCCGTAGCAGAAGAAAGTAAGCGGTCGCTTCGCGGTGATGCGCGGGTCCAGCTGGCGCAACGAGCCCGCCGCCGCATTGCGCGGGTTAGCAAACACTTTTCCGCCGGTGCGTCGAGCTTCTTCATTGATTTTTTCGAACCCGGCCTGCGGGAGGAACACTTCCCCGCGCACCTCCAGGCGTGCGGGAATATTATCGCCATGCAGCCTGAGCGGGATGGTGCGGATGGTTCGCACGTTAGAGGTAATGTCCTCGCCGGTGGTGCCGTCGCCGCGGGTCGCCGCCTGCACCAGCACGCCGTTTTCGTAGAGAATGCTCACCGCGAGGCCGTCGAGCTTCAGCTCGCAGCAGTAGATGAGCGGGTCAGTGCTTTTCAGGCGATCCTGCACCCGCTTGTTGAAGGCCAGAAAGCTCTCTTCGTCAAACACGTTGTCCAGCGACAGCATCGGCACTTCATGGCGGATCTGGCTGAAGGCGGTCAGCGGCGCCGCCCCCACGCGCTGAGTCGGTGAATCCGGGGTAATCAGCTCCGGATGCTGGCTCTCCAGCTCGCGCAGCTCGCGCATCAGCCGGTCATACTCCGCATCGGGCACTTCCGGTGCGTCCATAACGTGGTACAGGTATTCATGATGGCGAAGCGTGGTTCGCAGTTCAGTCAGTTGTTGTTCGATCGGTTCCATATCACACCATCAATGATAAAAAACCCCCGACAGGCGGGGGTTGAGAAGGAGTTGAGATAACGCGCGACGTCAGGCGTTCGCGTCTTTCACTTCGCGAATACGATCCTGGTATTCACGCAGTTTTTGCGGCGTCATCATGCGACGCTGATCGTCAAGCACCACGCCGCCCACTTCATCGGCGATATACTGCGCAGACTGCAGCATCAGCTTGAAGTTCTGCAGTTCATCACCGTAGGAAGGGACCTGCATAAAGATAGTCACCCCAGGGGTCATCATATCCGCCATGCTGTCCGGATTGAAGGTCCCCGGCTTCACCATGTTGGCCAGGCTGAACAGTACCGGGCCGCTGCCGTCCGGGCTCAGATGGCGGTGGAAAATATTCATTTCACCAAACTTGAACCCGGCCTGCTGGATGCTATTGATAAGCACCTCGCCGTTAAGCTGCGCGCCATGGTGCGCGGCAACGTTCATCACGATGACCGTCTCTTTACGCTCTTTCGGCTGGGGCGCTGCAGGCTGCTGCGGCTCTGTCGGCTGCGGTTCAGCAACCGCGGGCTGCGGCGCGGCAACAGGCTGTGGCGCAGGCTGCTGCGGAGCGGCCGGCTGCGGCTGGGCGACGGTCGGGGTCACCGGCTGCGGCGCGACAGGCTGTTGCACAGCAGGTTGCGGCTGGTGTTGCGGCTGCGCGGGTTGCGGCTGTTGCCAGCCAGGCTGCGGAGCCGCATGCGGCGCAGACGGTTGTCCCTGCGGTTGTGCCGGGGCCTGGCGCGGCGGCGCCTGACGAACCGGTTCCTCAGGACGCACAGGCTGCTGCATCTGGCGCTCGTAAGGCGGCTGGTACTGGTGCTGCGGCGCCTGACGAGGGGCTTCATGCTCCCCATGCGCGCCGTGCGGAGCGTGAGTCACCGGATGAACGCGGACTTCACCTACGCCTTCAACATTATCATCAAAGTCGTCGTTTTCCGACTCATCGTCGCGCGACTTCATACGTTTCAGTGGGCGATCGCGAAACATCGAAGAACGTTCTTTACGGCTGGTCCAGAAACCATGTACCAGTAAAGCGATTATGGCGATCGCGCCAACAATGATTAATATCAGACGCAAATCCTGCATCATTATATTCTCTGTTGTTCTAACACCTTGCCACCACGGCAAACATTTACTCACTAAGAGTATTTGCCGATTACCTCAAGTGCAAGTGCGTCGGTCGCTTTCACCACATAAAGATGAACTAAATCGTGCTTTTTGCTGTTTTTTCGAACATTTCCTAACTGGTTATTGTCTGACGACCCGATAAAATAAGCGAGCATTCACACTGGATGTTCAAAAAGGAGCAATGCCTGGCTATGGTTTCATCATCCGCACCGACCCCGCGTAGCGGCGTATACTACTTTTCGCAGGGCTGGAAACTCATCAGGCTGCCGGGCATACGTCGTTATGTCTTCCTGCCTTTACTGGTTAACGTGCTGCTGTTGGGCGGTGCTTTCTGGTGGCTGTTTACCCGTCTCGACAGCTGGATCCCTTCGCTGATGAGCCATGTGCCTGACTGGCTGCAGTGGCTAAATTACCTGCTGTGGCCGGTGGTGGTGCTGTCGATCCTGCTGGTGTTTGGCTATTTCTTTTCTACTATTGCCAACTGGATTGCCGCCCCGTTCAGCGGCCTGCTGGCGGAACAGCTGGAAGCGCGTCTGACGGGCGCCACCCCGCCGGACGTCGGCGTCTTTGGCATCATGAAGGATATTCCGCGCATCATGAAGCGTGAGTGGCAGAAGCTGGCCTGGTACCTGCCCCGCGCCATCGTACTGTTGCTGCTCTACTTTATACCCGGCGTTGGCCAGACGGTGGCCCCGGTACTCTGGTTCCTGTTCAGCGCATGGATGCTGGCGATTCAATACTGCGATTACCCCTTCGATAACCACAAGGTCCCCTTCAGGACCATGCGCGAAGCGCTGCGCAGCCGCAAGGTGATGAATATGCAGTTTGGCGCGCTCACCAGCCTGTTCACCATGATCCCGGTGTTAAACCTGGTGATCCTCCCGGTGGCTATCTGCGGCGCCACCGCCATGTGGGTCGATTGCTATCGCGACAGACACGCCAGCTGGAAGTAACAGCAGCACTTCCCCTGGAGCGGCGAAAGCCGCTCCTTATATCTCACTTATTCCTTCTTGATCATCATTATTTCCCTTCCGCATATAGATATGCTAAATCCTTACTTCCGCATATTCTTTAAGCGGGTATGCTGATGCCGTACCCCCAAATTTCATACAGTTAAGGACGGGCCATGAGTAAGATTTTTGAAGACAACTCCCTGACTATCGGTCATACGCCGCTGGTACGACTGAACCGCATTGGTAACGGCCGTATCCTGGCAAAGGTAGAATCTCGTAACCCGAGCTTTAGCGTAAAATGCCGTATCGGCGCCAATATGATCTGGGATGCTGAAAAGCGCGGCGTGCTGAAACCGGGCGTGGAACTGGTCGAACCGACCAGCGGCAACACCGGTATCGCCCTCGCCTACGTGGCGGCGGCTCGCGGCTACAAGCTAACGCTAACCATGCCGGAAACCATGAGCATCGAGCGTCGTAAGCTTCTGAAAGCGCTGGGCGCCAACCTGGTGCTGACCGAAGGCGCCAAAGGCATGAAAGGCGCCATTCAGAAAGCGGAAGAGATTGTCGCCAGCAACCCGGAAAAATTCCTGTTGCTGCAGCAGTTCAGCAACCCGGCTAACCCGGAAATCCACGAAAAGACCACCGGCCCGGAAATCTGGGAAGACACCGACGGTCAGGTGGATGTTTTCATCTCCGGCGTAGGTACCGGCGGTACGCTGACCGGCGTCAGCCGCTACATTAAAAACACCAAGGGCAAAAAAGATCTGTTCACTGTCGCGGTTGAACCGACCGATTCGCCGGTTATCTCCCAGGCGCTGGCGGGTGAAGAGCTCAAGCCGGGCCCGCACAAAATTCAGGGCATCGGCGCCGGCTTCATTCCTGGTAACCTGGATCTGAAGCTGGTGGACAAAGTGATCGGTATCACCAATGATGAAGCGATCTCCACGGCACGCCGCCTGATGGAAGAAGAAGGCATCCTCGCGGGTATCTCTTCCGGGGCCGCCGTTGCCGCGGCGTTGAAGCTGCAGGAAGATGAAGCCTTTACCAATAAGAATATTGTGGTTATCCTGCCTTCCTCGGGTGAGCGTTATTTAAGCACCGCGCTGTTTGCCGATCTCTTCACCGAGAAAGAACTGCAACAGTAGTGCCAGCTTGTAAATAATGTGTAAAAAAGCACCTTTTCAGGTGCTTTTTTGTGGCATACGTCAAAGTTTTACCCCTCCTGGCATTGATTCACCTCGTAGGGTCTGGTATTTAACCAGCACATTTATTTTGATGCGCGAAATTATTCAGAAGAGGATTTCCGCCAGCTGAATCGATTTTATGATTTGGTTCAAGTCTTCCTTTCGCGGCATAATGTTTAATGACGTGCTAGACGTCAATGGCCCGCAGGTCTTCGCAGCGCCAGGCGCTGCCGACGCCAAGGCCGGAAACGTAACGCCGGCGCTAACAATACAGGCTAAAGTCGAGTCGTTAGACTAGACTTTAGGTCCACAACACTAAACCTATAAGTTGGGGAAATATAATGTTCCAGCAAGAAGTTACCATTACCGCTCCGAACGGTCTGCACACCCGCCCTGCTGCTCAGTTTGTTAAAGAAGCTAAAGGCTTCACTTCTGAGATCACTGTAACCTCCAACGGCAAAAGCGCCAGCGCCAAAAGCCTGTTCAAACTGCAGACTCTGGGCCTGACCCAGGGCACCGTAGTAACCCTCTCCGCGGAAGGCGAAGATGAACAGAAAGCGGTTGAGCATCTGGTTAAACTGATGGCTGAACTCGAGTAAGTTCACGGGTTCTTTTTCATATCAGTCACAAGTAAGGTAGGGTTATGATTTCAGGCATTTTAGCATCCCCGGGTATCGCCTTCGGCAAAGCACTGCTGCTGAAGGAAGATGAAATTGTCATCGACCGGAAGAAAATTTCTGCCGATAAGGTTGATCAGGAAGTCGAACGTTTCCTGAGCGGCCGCGCCAAGGCCTCCGCCCAGCTGGAGGTCATCAAAACCAAAGCTGGTGAAACTTTCGGTGAAGAAAAAGAAGCCATCTTCGAAGGGCATATTATGCTGCTGGAAGATGAGGAGCTTGAGCAGGAAATCATAGCCCTGATTAAAGATAAGCATATGACTGCCGACGCGGCAGCCAATGAAGTTATCGACGGTCAGGCCACTGCCCTGGAAGAGCTGGACGATGAATACCTGAAAGAACGTGCGGCTGACGTACGTGATATCGGTAAGCGCCTGCTGCGCAACATCCTTGGTCTGGCCATCATCGATCTGAGCGCGATTCAGGATGAAGTCATCCTCGTCGCCGCCGATCTGACCCCGTCAGAAACCGCACAGCTGAACCTGAAAAAAGTGCTGGGTTTCATCACCGACGCGGGCGGCCGTACCTCCCACACCTCCATCATGGCGCGTTCCCTCGAACTGCCGGCCATCGTGGGCACCGGCAGCATCACGGCGCAGGTGAAAAACGGCGACTATCTGATTCTCGACGCGGTGAACAACCAGGTTCTGATCAACCCGTCCAACGAGCAAATTGAAGCGCTGCGTAATCTGCAGGCTCAGGTTGCGGAAGAAAAAGCCGAACTGGCGAAACTGAAAGATCTGCCGGCGATTACTCTCGACGGCCATCAGGTTGAAGTGTGCGCCAACATCGGTACCGTTCGCGACGTCGAAGGTGCTGAGCGCAACGGCGCCGAAGGCGTAGGCCTGTATCGTACTGAATTCCTGTTCATGGATCGCGACGCGCTGCCAACCGAAGAAGAGCAGTTTGCGGCTTATAAAGCGGTGGCTGAAGCCTGTGGCTCTCAGGCCGTTATCGTGCGTACCATGGACATCGGCGGCGACAAAGAGCTGCCGTACATGAACTTCCCGAAAGAAGAGAACCCGTTCCTCGGCTGGCGTGCTGTGCGTATCGCGATGGATCGTAAAGAGATCCTCCGCGATCAGGTTCGCGCCATTCTGCGTGCCTCCGCTTTCGGTAAGCTGCGCATTATGTTCCCGATGATCATCTCTGTTGAAGAAGTGCGTGCGCTGAAGAAAGAGATCGAAATCTACAAACAGGAACTGCGTGACGAAGGTAAAGCATTTGACGAATCCATTGAGATCGGCGTGATGGTGGAAACACCGGCTGCGGCGACCATTGCTCGTCATCTGGCCAAAGAAGTTGATTTCTTTAGTATCGGCACCAATGATTTAACGCAATATACTCTGGCAGTTGACCGTGGTAATGATATGATTTCACATCTTTACCAGCCGATGTCACCGTCTGTACTGAATCTGATTAAGCAAGTTATTGATGCTTCTCACGCTGAAGGTAAATGGACTGGCATGTGCGGTGAGCTTGCGGGCGATGAACGTGCTACACTTCTGTTGCTGGGTATGGGGCTGGACGAATTCTCTATGAGCGCCATTTCCATCCCGCGCATCAAGAAGATTATTCGTAACACGAACTTCGAAGATGCGAAAGTATTAGCAGAGCAGGCTCTTGCTCAACCGACAACGGACGAGTTAATGACGCTGGTTAACAAGTTCATTGAAGAAAAAACAATCTGCTAATCCACGAGATGCGCGGCCCAAATTACTGCTTAGGAGAAGATCATGGGTTTGTTTGATAAATTGAAATCTCTGGTTTCTGATGACAAGAAAGACACCGGAACTATTGAGATTGTTGCTCCCCTCTCCGGTGAGATCGTCAACATTGAAGACGTGCCGGATGTGGTTTTTGCGGAAAAAATTGTGGGCGATGGGATTGCCATCAAACCGACCGGCAACAAAATGGTCGCGCCGGTAGACGGTACCATTGGTAAAATTTTCGAAACCAACCATGCGTTCTCTATTGAATCTGATAGCGGCATCGAGCTGTTCGTTCACTTCGGTATTGATACCGTTGAACTGAAAGGCGAAGGCTTCAAGCGTATCGCTGAAGAAGGCCAGCGCGTGAAAGTCGGCGACCCGGTTATCGAATTCGATCTGCCGCTGCTGGAAGAGAAAGCCAAGTCGACCCTGACTCCGGTGGTTATCTCCAATATGGACGAGATCAAAGAGCTGATCAAACTGTCCGGTAGCGTGACCGTGGGTGAAACCCCGGTAATCCGCATCAAGAAGTAATATCTGCTGCATAAAAATGGCGCCGAAAGGCGCCATTTTTTTATATCGCGTGGGTCACCGGCTGATAGCATTTTTCGCGGGATAAGATACGCAATCCTTCCGGAGTGCTCTCCAGAATTCGCCGCTCGCTGTCAGAGACCAGCAGTTCACACTGATATCCACCGGCCAGGCCGAACAGCGACCGCGCCACGCAGGCATCCTCCAGCGCCGCCTCCCCTGAAGTATCAAAATGACCAACAATGCGTCCCTGCTGACGGATTACTAATCGATAGCTTTTCATCTCTGTTTCTCCAGCGGAGGCAGGATCAGTTCGTCACATCCCTGCGCGGCAGTCCAGTTCATCACCTCCAGCACGCGCTGGGCGGCTGCCTCCGTCGCAGCACCCAGCGCCAGGCCGGAAAGCAACCCGCTCACCAGCTCGGCGCAGAACAGATCGCCGGTACCCTTTAAATCCGTCTCCACCCGCGGGTGAACCACCACCTCCACCGCATCGGCCGTCACCACCAGCACATTGATCGTCGAATCAGCCTCTCCCGGCGCGCTGGTGATCACCACCCATTTGAGGCTGTCCGACAGCAGGCTACGCGCCGCGGCGACCGCCTCCGGCTGATTGCGACAGCGCTGGCCGCTCAGCGTCTCCAGCTCAAACAGATTAGGGGTGATGCCTTGCGCTAGCGGCAGCAGGTGCTGACGATAGGCGTCCGGGATCTCGGCCTTGACGTAGATACCGCTGTCGACATCGCCAATCACCGGATCCACCAGAATACAGAGATCGGGATGGCGGTCGCGGACCCGCGTCAGCCACTGCGCCAGACGTTCAATTTGCACGGCGTTGCCCATATAACCGGTGGTCACCGCACGCAGTTCGCGCAACGCGTCGCGCTCCTCCAGCGCCTGCAGGTACCCGACAAACCACTCCTCCGGGATAATGCCGCCATAGAACGTCTCATAATGGGGCGTATTGCTGAACAGCACCGTCGGCACCGCCAGCACGCGCAGACCGTGCTGTTTAATCGCCGGTACCGCGATGCTGTTGCCGACGCTGCCGTAGACTACCTGCGACTGCACGGCGACGATATCGACTTCCGACGCCCGGCTTTTGTCGTGAAAGAGCACTGATTGTATGTCATCTTGCTGGCCCATCTTTTCTCCCCCCGCTGGACAGCGGGTCACGCTCTGATTATGATTCGTCCTATGCTAAATTTCATTTTGTCATAGGTCAATAATGTTTGCCGGAAAAACCGCCAGCGATATCTTCGATCATATCCGCCATCTGGTGCAGAGCGGTGGCTTGCAGCCCGGAGAGGTTCTGCCGCCGGTCCGCGAGCTCGCCAGCCAGCTTGCGGTGAATCGCAATACCGTCGCCGCCGCCTATAAACGGCTGGTCACCTCCGGGCTGGCCGTCAGCCAGGGACGGAACGGCACAGCTATCAAAGCACGGGATCCGCTGCCGGCGCTGGAAGGCGGTGACCCCACGACGCCGCTGAACGATCTTTCCAGCGGCAATCCAGACCCCGCCAGGCTGCCTGATTTACCACGCTATCTGGGCCAAATTGCCCGCACGCCCCGCCTGTATGGCGATGCCCCCATCGAGCCGCGGCTAGGAGAATGGGCTGAGGCATGGTTTGCCAGGGAGATAACCGTTCCCTTTGCCCTGAATCTCGCCAGCGGGGCGATTGACGCGCTGGAGCGTCTGCTGTGCGCCTTGCTGCTCCCCGGCGACGGCGTGGTGGTTGAAGATCCCTGTTTTCTCAGCAGCATCAATATGGTGCGTTACGCTGGCTTTACCCCCTGCCCGGTGGCGGTGGATGCCGAGGGGATGGATCCAGACGGGCTGGAGGAGGCGTTACGCAACGGTGCGCGGGCGGTGATCTTGACCCCGCGCGCGCACAATCCTACCGGCTGTAGCCTGACGGAAACCCGGGCGCATGCCCTGCGGGAGGTGCTGGCCCGCTATCCGCAGGTGCTGGCGATCGTCGATGACCATTTTGCCCTGCTGTCGGCCACGCCCTGGTTTTCTCCTCTGCCAGCGAGCACCCAACGCTGGGCGGTGGTGCGTTCGATGTCAAAAACCCTCGGGCCAGACCTGCGGCTGGCTTTTATCGCCAGCGATGTCGACACCTCCTCCGCGCTGCGTCTGCGGCTTAACGCCGGCAGCCAGTGGGTCAGCCATCTGCTGCAGGATCTGACGCTGGCCTGTCTCACCGATAAGGCGTTTATCGCCTCGATGACGGAGACCCGCCGTCACTATCGGCAACAGAATGAGAAACTGGCGGCAGCGCTGGCCCGGCACGGCGACAGTCATGCTGCGCCTGGCGATGGCCTCAATTTCTGGCTGCCGCTACCAACGGCGAGCCAACCCTACGCCTTACGCCTGGCCCGGGCCGGCTGGCTGGTCCGCGAGGGGGAGGTGTTTGGCATCCGTACGCCCTCCCACGGGCTACGCCTGTCGCTGGGCCGCCTGAGCGACGCTGAGATTGCCCGCCTGGCGGCCGATATAGCCCAGGTGTTAGACGCCCCCTGACGCAGGCAGTGCGCCGAACGCATCGGGGAGGGATGGCAGCTGTCGACAAGTTACTGAAAAATTAAACGAAAACAGGCGTAGTCTTACCTGCATGACCGGAACGTCGAGACGGATACAACGCTCTCGGTGGCTGATAAATCGCTCACAATAAGGAGCACCAGAGATGCATCACATTGACCTGACGCTAAAAACAGTCATTGAGGCCTGCGACCGCGCTATCTCGCAGGAAGATTACGATACCCTGATGGGCTATTACGCGGAAGACGCCGCGCTGGTCGTCAAACCGGGCATGGTGGTCAGAGGGAAAGAGAATATCCGCAAAGCGTTTATCGCCATTGCCGACTATTTCCAGCACCGGCTGATCGTGACTCAGGGGAAAATGGAGGTCATCGAGGGCGGCGGCAATGCGCTGGTGATTATGGAGACCCGGCTGGATATCCCGACGGCACAGGGGATAACACAGGTTACGCGACGCGCAACCTATGTCTTTCAGAAGCAGGGCGAGCGCTGGCTGTGCACCGTCGATAACTCCTACGGCACCGACCTGCTCGATGATTAAATACCCGCCCCCTGGCTAAAGTGTTCCTCGCCGAACACGCCGGTGGAGAGGTAGCGATCGCCGCGATCGCAGACGATCGCCACCACCACCGCGCCTGGGTTTTCGCGAGCGATACGTAACGCCCCGGCTACCGCGCCGCCAGAGCTGACGCCGCAGAAAATGCCTTCCTGTACCGCCAGCTGACGCATGGTGTTCTCGGCATCCTGCTGATGAATATCCAGCACCGCATCCACCAGCGAAGCGTTAAAGATCCCCGGCATATACTCTGCCGGCCAGCGGCGTATCCCGGGAATACTGCTGCCCTCCTCCGGCTGCAGGCCGACAATGGTCACCGGTTTACTCTGTTCGCGCAGAAAACGTGACACGCCGGTAATGGTACCGGTGGTCCCCATACTGGAGACAAAGTGGGTGATACGCCCCTCGGTCTGCTGCCAGATTTCCGGCCCGGTGGTAGTGTAGTGGGCGTAGGGGTTGTCCGGGTTGTTGAACTGATCGAGCAGTTTGCCCTCCCCGCGCTGAGCCATCTCCAGGGCCAGGTCGCGAGCCCCCTCCATCCCCTGCTCTTTGGTGACCAGGATCAGCTCGGCGCCATAGGCGCGCATCGCGGCCCGGCGCTCCTGGCTCATGTTGTCGGGCATCAGCAGCTTCATCCGGTAGCCTTTCAGCGCGGCGATCATCGCCAGCGCGATACCGGTGTTGCCGCTGGTCGCTTCAATTAGCACGTCGCCGGGCTGAATTTCGCCCCGCTTTTCCGCTTCAACGATCATCGACAGCGCAGCGCGATCTTTCACCGAACCGGCTGGATTATTGCCTTCAAGTTTGACCCAGATTTCGCTGCCATTGTCCGGCTCCAGACGCTGAAGCCTGACCAGAGGGGTATTGCCGATGGTGTGTTCGAGTGTATTCACGATTTTTACTCAATAAAAAAGCCGGGCGGCGCTTCGCTTACCCGGCCTACCAGACGCGTGATAATTCCAGACCGGGTAAGCACAGCGTCACCCGGCAAAAGCACATGGATTTAAGCTATCAGGCCGACTGCGCCAGAGCAAGCTCGCCGCGCGGCTCGATACGCTCGGTACCGTTGTACAGGCGCGCGTTTTGCAGCCCGACGAACAGTCGTTCGCCGCGGGACGGCGCCTCATCGCCCGTTAACACCACGCTCAGCGGTTCGTCATACCACCCCAGAGGCTGGACGACTAATTGGGTGTAGTGACCTTTCGGGCTGGCCTCCAGGACCTGCACCGGCAGCGGCGAATCCAGGCTGGTTCGGCGGCTGATGTCCACTTCCCACGGACGCAGGAACAGATCCACCGGCCCTTGGTATGCCGGGGTATAGCCTAACGGCCAGCGGTGAGCGCCAACGTGGAACTGTCCGCCGCGGATAACCCCCTGCAGGCGATTCACTTCCCCCATGAACTCCAGCACGAAGCGGGTCGACGGCTCACGCCACACGCGTTCAGGCGCATCGGCCTGTTCGATGTTGCCCTGGCTCATCACCACCACCCGGTCGGCAACTTCCATCGCCTCTTCCTGATCGTGGGTGACGAACACGCTGGTAAATTTCAGCTCTTCATGCAGCTGACGCAGCCAGCGGCGCAGCTCTTTACGCACCTGCGCATCCAGCGCGCCGAAAGGTTCATCCAGCAGCAGAATTTGCGGCTCTACCGCCAGGGCGCGCGCCAGCGCCACGCGCTGTTTCTGACCACCGGACAGCTGCGCCGGATAGCGATCCGCCAGGTGAGCCAGTTGCACCATCTCCAGCAGTTTGGTCACTTTGGCTTTAATCGCCGCGGCGTTGGGTCGTTCGCGGCGCGGCAGCACGGTCAAGCCAAAGGCGATGTTATCGAACACCGTCATATGGCGGAACAGCGCATAGTGCTGGAAGACGAAGCCCACTTTACGGTCGCGGGCGTGCATCCGGCTGACGTCGGTACCGTGGAAACGGATATGACCGCTGGTCTGATGCTCCAGCCCGGCGATAATCCGCAGTAGAGTCGTTTTCCCGGAGCCGGAAGGCCCCAGCAGCGCAACCATTTGTCCGGAAGGGATATCCAGCGAGATATCATTCAGCACCTGGGTGCGACCAAACGATTTCTTAATATTGGCAATCTCAATGCTCATGATTTCCCTCCTGTTGCGCGCGTTTTTCCTGATTGGCCAGACGCCATTGCAACATACTCTTTAAAAACAGGGTCAGAATAGCCATTAACGTCAGCAGGGCCGCGGCGGTAAACGAGCCGACGGTGTTGTAATCCTGCTCCAGTAATTCAATTTGCAGCGGCAGCGACAGCGTTTCTCCGCGGATCGAACCGGAGACCACCGACACCGCGCCGAATTCGCCGATGGCGCGGGCGTTGGTCAACACCACGCCGTACAGCAGCGCCCAGCGAATATTGGGCAGCGTCACCCGGCGGAACATCTGCCAGCCGGAAGCGCCCAGCAAAACCGCCGCCTCATCTTCATGACTGCCCTGACTCATCATCACCGGCACCAGCTCACGCACCACAAACGGACAGGTGACAAAGATCGTCGCCAGCACCATGCCCGGCCAGGCGAACATGATTTGCAGGTTATGCGCATCAAGCCAGCCGCCCAGCGGACCGTTAGAGCCGTAGAACAGCAGATAAACCAGACCGGCTACCACCGGCGAGACAGCGAACGGGATATCCAGCATCGTCAATAGCAGCTGGCGTCCCGGGAACGTAAAGCGCGTGACCAGCCAGGCCAGCAAGGTCCCGAACACCAGGTTCACCGGCACGGTAATCAAGGCGATCATCACCGTCAGCCAGATGGCGTGGAGCATGTCCGGATTGGCCAGGTTTTCCAGCACCGGCATTAACCCTTTGCTGAAGGCCTGGATAAAGATGTAAAGCATCGGCACCACGAGGATGAAGGCGGAAACCAGCATCCCGACGCCAATCAGAAACCATTTTCCCCAGTTGATGCGGGGCGCGTCGTAGCGTTTCAATTGAGTAACTTCCGCCATTAGTGACCTACCACGCGTCGACCAAAGCGACTCTGCAGGGTATTGATGGAAAACAGCAGCAGCAGTGAGGCGGCCAGGATCACCGAGGCGATGGCGCTCGCCGCCGGATAGTCAAACTCCTGCAGTCGAATAAAGATCATCAGCGACGTCACTTCCGTCTTCCACGCGATGTTGCCGGCGATAAAAATCACCGCGCCAAATTCGCCGAGGCTGCGGGTAAACGACAGGGCAATGCCCGCCAGCAGCGCTGGCGACAGCTCCGGCAGCACCACCTTGCGGAAGCTCTGCCAGCGCGTAGCGCCCAGCGTTTCCGCTGCTTCTTCATATTCCGGTCCCAGCTCTTCCAGCACCGGCTGCACGGTACGTACCACGAAGGGGATGCTGGTGAACGCCATCGCCACGGCGATACCGAGCCAGGTATAGGTCACTTTAATATCGAACTTCGCCAGCCATTCCCCGTAAATGCCGTTAACCGAAAACAGCGAAGCCAGGGTCAGGCCGGCCACCGCCGTCGGCAGCGCAAACGGCAGATCCATTAAGGCATCCAGCAGCGTGCGGCCCGGAAAACGATAGCGGGTAAGGATCCACGCCATCAGCAGGCCGAAGACGCCGTTAAAAATCGAGGCCACGAACGCCGACAGCAGCGTCACCTTATAGGCCGCCACCACCTGCGGGTTGGTGATCACATCCCAGTACTGCGCCCAGCTCATCTGCGCCAGCTGCATCACCAGCGCGCTGAGCGGTAATAACAGAATCAGACAGACAAACAGCAGGCTGGTGCCAAGGCTCAGGGTAAAGCCCGGCAGCACGCGCTTGGACGACACAGCAAACATTACTTACGCCCCGCCGCCAGCAGTTTGTCCAGTTCGCCGCCGCTGGCGAAGTGGGTTTTCATCACCTCAGGCCAGGAGCCAAACTTGTCCTCCACGCGGAACAGTTCGGTCTGCGGGAATTTATCCTTCAGCGAATCCATCACTTTCGGGTTGTTTACCCGATAGTAGTAGTCGGTAATGATGGTCTGCGCCTGCGGACTGTAGAGCCAGTTCAGGTAGGCCTTCGCCGCCTTTTCCGTGCCGTTGGCTTTGACGTTTTTATCCACCCAGGCCACCGGGAACTCCGCCAGAATGTTGGTTTTCGGGATCACCACTTCAAATCCCTGCGCCTCATACTGCTTGCGAATATTGTTCACTTCCGACTCGAAGCTGATCAGCACATCGCCCAGGCCGCGCTCGGCGAATGTGGTGGTCGCCCCGCGTCCGCCGGTGTCGAAGACTTCGACGTTCTTCAGGAACTGGGTCATAAACTGTTCGGTTTTGGCTTTATCGCCGCCGTCGGCTTTATCCGCCGCGCCCCAGGCCGCCAGGTAGGTATACCGCGCGTTGCCCGAGGTTTTCGGGTTCGGGAAGATCAGCTTAACGTCAGAGCGGACCAGGTCATTCCAGTCATGAATGTTTTTCGGGTTGCCTTTGCGCACCAGGAAGCCCATCGTCGAATAGAACGGCGAGCTGTTGTTCGGCAGGCGGCTTTGCCAGTCGGCCGGGATCAGGTTGCCTTTGTCATGCAGGATCTGCACGTCCGTCACCTGGTTGTAGGTCACCACGTCCGCCTTCAGGCCCTGCAGGATCGCCAGCGCCTGCTTGGACGAGCCAGCATGCGACTGCTTGATGGTCAGCTTGTCCCCGCCATTGTCCTTCGCCCACTGCTGCTCAAAAGGCGGGTTAAGGGCGGCAAACAGCTCGCGGGAGACATCATAGGAGCTGTTCAGCAGCTCCGTCGCCTGCGCCTGCGCCACCAGCAGCATGGAAGCCGCCAGCGCCAGATATCCTTTTTTCAGTGATTTAACGGCCATTGCGCACCCTTATCAAAAATGATCATTTACTGATGATCATCATATTTATAACGGGTACGAAAGGAGTAACGGTTTTATATACCGTTTGGCGATTTGGAAGTCGAAAAGGGAATAAGCACCTGGCAAAGCTTAGCTGAAAGCGGCTGGCAAATAAGGTGATGAAATCGGACGAGGAGCGAACAGCGTGGCACACTTTGTTAATGGAAAACAGCACAAATGACGCCCGGCAGTTGCGCCGCCACCTGACGCCGCAGGAGCGCCGCCTGTGGCACCAGCTGCGCGATCGCCGTTTTGCCAGCTACAAGTTTCGCCGCCAGCATCCCGCCGGACCCTATATTCAAGATTTTGCCTGGTGATTGAGCTCGCCGGCGGCCAGCATGACAGCCGGACTGAATACGATGCCCGGCGCACAACATGGCTTAAGCAGCAAGGCTGGACCGTTTTACGCTTCTGGAATATCGAGTATGACCGGAACGAAACCGGCGTGCTGCAGGTGATCCTGCGCACGCACGAGGAACTCTCCCCCTCACCCCGGCGCTCTCCCTCAGGGAGAGGGTTAGGGTGAGGGGAAAGCATTACAGCGCCTGAATACGCTCCAGGGACGGCGCGAAGTAATAGCCGCCGGTCACCGGTTTGGTGAAGCGCAGCATCGCGTCGCGTTTGCCGTCGGTATCGCCGAACATGCTCAGCAGCTGCTGCTCGATGTTGTACAGACGCGCGCAGTAGGCGCAAAAATAGAGGCCATGGGTACCGCTGGCAGTGCCATACGGCAGGCTCTGGCGGACGATTTTCAGCCCTTTGCCATCTTCTTTTAAGTCAACGCGGCTCAGGTGAGACGTGACCGGACGTGCGTCGCCATCGATCTCTTCGTTGGCTTCCTTGGTGCGGCCAATCATCATCTCCTGATCCGGCACGCTCATGCGGTTCAGCTGTTTGAGATTATGCTCCCAGCGCTGGACGAATACGTAGCTGCCGCCCGCATCCACGCCGTCTTTGATCACCGCCACTTCACGACGGGTTTCTTCCCCCGCCGGGTTTTCGGTGCCGTCGACGAAGCCGCTGAGGTCACGCTCTTCCACCCAGCGGAAGCCGTGGATCTCTTCTTTCACCTCGATAGCGTCGCCAAAGGCGGCCAGCGCGGCCTGCGCCACCGAGAAGTTCACTTCATGGCGGGCGGATAAAATATGAATCAGCAGGTCATACTGGGTGGATGGCGCCAGCCCTTTGCCGTAGACCGGAAAATCTTTTAACTCCTCCGCCCCTTCGCCGCCGCTCAGCTGACGCCAGACGGTATTGCCGAACGCCACCACCGCACCGAGTTTAGCGTCGGGGAATTTAGCCTGGAAGGTGGCCACGTTATCGACAAAATTTTTGCTCGCTTCGCGCAGGGCGTTAACGTCCCCTTTGATATTGGCTTCAATCCAAATCGCCGCGCGGCAATGTTCCGGCAAAATGCCGCTCTGAACCTGAGACATCGCTCCTCCTGAAATGATGCAACTACAACGCTGTCGCGTTGCTAACGCGCCATTGTAACCGTTTTTCAGGGCCATCGTGTCTCTTCAGATCAATTTAGCGACGCCAGATAATTTTGCTGACCTTCCAGTTTTTCAGCGTATCGTCGGAGGGCATCAGCTCCTCCGGGCCGCTCCAGTGACCGGTGAAGGCGTAACTGATATGCTGGCTCCCCTCGGCCTGACACTCGACGACCGCGCCATTGTCATTGCTGCCTTTCTGGCAGTTGCCGAAGGCTTTGCTGTACAGGTCGCTGAACGGTGTGCCGATTTTCACACCGCTGGCGGTTTTGATTTCGGCATCGCGGACGTCAATCCGGCTGATGGCGCCGTTGTCGCCATTGATGGTCAGCGCCACGCTGTTGTCTTTCAGCGCTTCAAAGTAGTGGACGATATTCCCCTTATCGGTCTTCATTCCGCTGCGCAAACGGTAGTCGCTCCCCAGCGCATCGCTAATGGCCTGTTCGTTGAGCGGCGTGGACGCCGTCAGTTTCCCCACCCCCTGCTCGGTCACCTCGGTGGAAGAACCAAACCAGTTCCACGGATAGGCCGCCGACCAGTTGACCGCGCTCATCGTTGAGCAGCCGGTCAGCGCCAGCGGAAGCGCGCAGAGCATTACACGTAGCGATTTCATATCACAATCCTTTCTGAGTCATTCAACGCATGTTGGAGTTCACGATCGGCAAAAAGTGCCATTAAAAGGTGGTCTGGCGAAAACAGGCGCCGAGGCGACGGCTGGTCGCCAGCCACCACAGGGCATACCCATCCGCCGCCAGCAGTCCGATGGTCAGCGAGGAAGGAGATTCGCCGCTCAGCCATAGCATCGGCTGCCACAGCAACAGCAGCACTTGCGATAACACCAGCAGCCAGCGCATCGCCCGCCACAGGCGCGGCAGGCGCTGACGATAGCCGCTAAGCAGAAAGGCCAGCACCGCCGGCACGCCGGGGAGTAGACCGAGCCAGAAGCGGTCGTGATCGGGATAGAACAGATTAAGAATCGCGTCGCCCTGCTGACGCGACGCGCCGGCCATCAAGAACAGCACCCAGGTGCGGGCCTGTAACAACAGCACGCACCAGAAAAGGAAAGGCAGACGCAGACGGCCATGGGCATCAAAATCGGCGGGGGTAAACTCAGTATTCTTCATCTTCAATCAGGCGTTTGCCCAGGGTCAGAACATCGGCGTACTCATAGCCCAGCCGCTCGTACATCCCCTGCACCACGTCGTTGTCCTCGCGGACCATAATATTGATTTTCGGGCAGCCGCGAGCAATCAGCTTTTTCTCCAGACGGTTGAGCAGCGCGTTCGCGATCCCCCGACCGCGATATTCAGGATGGACGCCCAGATAGTAGGCCGACCCGCGATGGCCGTCATATCCGCCCATCACCGTACCGACGACTTCGCCGTTCACTTCCGCCACCAGGAACAGGCTGACATCGTGATTCAGCTTGCGCTCAATATCCATCTCCGGATCGTTCCAGGGACGCAGCAGATCGCAACGCTCCCACAGCGTCACAACCTCTTCGAAATCCTGCTGGCGAAAAACGCGAATCTCCATGGTATTCCCCACCATTGACGGTTAAAAACAGTGATTATGGCGCGAATATGACTGATAGCCAATATCAGGCGAAATCAGCGACAAAAAATGGCATAATATGACTTTGTCATGTATTGAAATGAAAAGTAAAACAATTCTTATTTTGAATGGTCGTAACGGCAAACGCGATACGATATAACATTGGACATCACTTGTTTACAATTCAGGCCGAATGAGCACTTTTAAACCCTTAAAAATACTTGCTTCGCGCCGTCAGGTGCTGAAAGCCGGGCTGGCTGCCATGACGCTGAGCGGCGTCACTGCACAGGTCAGCGCAAAAGAGCAGCCACTGAAAACATCAAATGGACACAGCAAACCCGCCGCCAAAAAGGCCGGCGCACGCCGCATTGTGATGCTCGACCCAGGCCACGGCGGCATCGACACCGGGGCTATCGGCCATAATGGCTCGAAAGAGAAGCATGTGGTGCTGGCGATCGCTAAGAACGTGCGCAGCATCTTGCGCAGCAACGGCATTGACGCCCGCCTGACCCGCACCGGCGATACCTTTATCCCGCTGTATGACCGCGTGGAGATTGCCCATCAGCACGGCGCCGATCTGTTTATGTCGATCCACGCCGATGGCTTCACCAACCCGAGCGCTGCCGGCGCCTCGGTGTTCGCTCTGTCAAACCGCGGCGCCAGTAGCGCCATGGCGAAATACCTCTCCGATCGCGAAAACCGCGCCGACGAGGTCGCCGGTAAGAAAGCGACGGATAAAGACCATCTGCTGCAGCAGGTGCTGTTCGATCTGGTACAGACCGACACCATTAAAAACAGCCTGACGCTGGGCTCGCATATCCTGAAAAAGATCAAGCCGGTGCATAAGCTGCACAGCCGCAATACCGAACAGGCGGCGTTCGTGGTGCTGAAGTCGCCGTCTATACCGTCCGTGCTGGTGGAAACCTCGTTCATTACGAACCCGAACGAGGAAAAACTGCTCGGCACCACCGCCTTCCGGCAGAAAATCGCCACCGCGATTGCCAACGGCATTATCAGCTATTTCCACTGGTTCGATAACCAGAAAGCCCATTCGAAGAGACGTTAATGAAACCCGATGCCGCGCAGGTTAAAACTTTTCTGCTCCAGCTGCAGGACAGCCTCTGTCAGCAGCTAAGCGCCGTGGATGGCGCGCCGTTTATTGAAGACGCCTGGCAGCGGGAAGGCGGCGGCGGCGGACGCAGCCGGGTGCTGCGCGACGGCAATGTGTTCGAGCAGGCGGGGGTCAACTTTTCCCATGTCCATGGCGACGCCATGCCAGCCTCCGCCACCGCCCACCGCCCGGAGCTGGCCGGACGCAGCTTTGAAGCCATGGGCGTCTCGCTGGTGGTCCATCCGCTGAACCCCTATGTGCCCACCAGCCACGCCAACGTGCGGTTCTTTATTGCCGAAAAGCCTGGCGCCGAGCCGGTGTGGTGGTTCGGCGGCGGCTTTGATTTAACCCCCTTCTACGGCTTTGAAGAGGATGCCGTCCACTGGCATCGTACCGCCCGCGATCTGTGTCTGCCGTTCGGCGAAGCCGTCTATCCGCGCTATAAAAAATGGTGCGATGATTATTTCTATCTGAAGCACCGCCAGGAACAGCGCGGGATTGGCGGTCTGTTCTTTGACGACCTGAACACCCCGGATTTTGACCACTGCTTCGCCTTTATGCAGGCAGTGGGTAACGGTTACGCTGACGCCTATCTACCCATCGTCGAACGCCGAAAAGCCACGCCGTACGGCGAGCGTGAGCGCCATTTTCAGCTCTATCGCCGCGGCCGCTACGTCGAATTCAATCTGGTCTGGGACCGTGGCACCCTGTTCGGTCTGCAGACCGGCGGTAGGACGGAATCTATTCTGATGTCGATGCCGCCGCTGGTACGCTGGGAATATGATTACCAGCCGGAGGCCGGCAGCCCTGAGGCGGCGCTGAACGAGTTTATTAAAGTGAAAGCCTGGATCTGAGCGACGCCAAATCAGACCAAAAAGCCCCGGAGTACCGGGGCTTTTTTATGACATTTACAGCGGTTCGGTTTGCGCTTCGACAACCGCCAGCGCCACCATATTCACGATGCGACGCACAGAGGCGATCGGCGTCAGGATATGCACCGGCTTCGCTACCCCCATCAGCACCGGCCCGACGGTGACCCCTTCCGAACTGGAGACGCGCAGCAGGTTATAGCTGATCCGGGCGGCTTCCATATTCGGCATCACCAGAATATTCGCCGACCCCTTCAGCGGGCTGTCCGGCATGCGATCGTTGCGAATGCTTTCCACCAGCGCGGCGTCGCCATGCATTTCGCCATCGATCATCAGCTCCGGCGCGCGCGCCTTCACCAGCTCAAGGGTTCTGCGCATCTTGCTGGCGGACGGGCAGTCGGCAGAGCCAAAGTTGGAATGCGACAGCAACGCCACCCGCGGTTCGATACCAAAGCGACGCACGCTTTCCGCCGCCATCAGGGTGATCTCCGCCAGCTCTTCCGGCGATGGATCGTGATTGACATAGGTATCAGCGATAAAGGTGTTGCCGCTCGGCAGCAGCAGCGCGTTCATCGCCCCGGCGGTGCTGACGCCGTCGCGATAGCCGAACAGCGGCTGCACCACGCGGTAGTGGTCGTGGTACTCGCCAATGGTGCCGCAGATCATCGCATCCGCTTCGCCACGGTGAACCATGATGGCGCCAATCACCGTGGTGTTGCTAATCACCGCCCGCTGCGCCTGCTCCTGGGTAATGCCGCGGCGTTTCATCAGCTGGTAGTACTCGCTCCAGTACTCTTTAAACCGCGGGTCGGATTCATTATTGACGATCTCGAAGTCAACGCCGGCCTTGATCTGCAGGCCCAGCTTCTGGATGCGCATTTCAATCACGCTCGGGCGCCCCACCAGAATCGGTTTGGCCAGCCCCAGCGACACCAGCTCCTGGGTGGCGTGCAGCACCCGGGTCTCCTCCCCTTCCGCCAGCACCACGCGCTTCGGCTCTTTGCGCGCTTGAGAGAAGATAGGCTTCATAAACAGGTTGGTCTTATAGACGAACTCGCTCAGCTTCTCGATATAGGCGTCAAAATCGGCGATCGGGCGCGTCGCCACGCCGGAGTCCATCGCCGCCTTCGCCACCGCGGGGGCGATCTTGACGATCAGCCGCGGATCGAACGGTTTCGGAATAATGTAGTCCGGGCCAAAGCTTAAATCCTGATCGCCGTAGGCGGAGGCCACCACTTCGCTCTGCTCGGCGTGGGCCAGCTCGGCAATGGCATGCACCGCCGCCAGCTTCATCTCTTCGTTGATCGCCGTCGCGCCGACGTCCAGCGCGCCGCGGAAGATGAACGGGAAGCAGAGGACGTTGTTGACCTGGTTAGGGTAGTCGGAGCGGCCGGTGCAGATGATGGCGTCATCGCGGACCTGCTTCGCCAGCGGCGGCAGAATTTCCGGCTCCGGGTTGGCCAGGGCGAGGATCAGCGGCGCGCGCGCCATCTTCTTCACCATCTCCGGGGTCAGCACTTTCGGACCGGAGCAGCCGAGGAAAATGTCCGCGCCGTCGATCACGTCATCAAGGGTGCGTTTGCCGTCGTCTTCCACCGCGTAGGCCGCTTTGGTTTCCGCCATGTTCGGCTCACGATCCTTATAGATAACGCCTTTCGAATCGCAGACCACGATGTTGTGCTTTTGCATCCCCAGCGCCACCAGCAGGTTCATGCAGGCGATAGCCGCCGCCCCCGCGCCGGAGACCACCATCCGCACGTCGGACAGATTCTTCTCAACGACACGCAGGCCGTTGAGGATCGCCGCGGTGCTGATGATCGCCGTGCCGTGCTGATCGTCATGGAACACCGGAATATTCATCCGCTCGCGCAGCTGCTGCTCAATGTAGAAACACTCCGGCGCTTTAATATCTTCGAGGTTGATGCCGCCGAAGGTCGGCTCGAGGGCGGCGACGACGTTAATAAATTTGTCCGGGTCCAGCTCATCGACTTCGATATCAAACACATCGATGCCGGCAAATTTCTTAAACAGGACGCCTTTGCCCTCCATTACCGGCTTGCCGGCCAGGGCGCCGATGTTGCCAAGCCCCAGCACCGCGGTGCCGTTGGAGACGACCGCCACCAGGTTGCCGCGGGCGGTATATTTGTAGGCCGCCAGCGGATCTTTTTCGATTTCCAGACAGGGGGCCGCGACGCCCGGCGAGTAGGCCAGCGCCAGATCGCGCTGGGTGGCGAGAGGTTTGGTCGGCGAGACCTGGATTTTTCCGGGAACCGGAAATTCGTGGAAGTCGAGGGCGCTCTGTTTTAACTGCTCATCCATTTTATATTCCTTTCTTTCACGTATCGTTCGTAGGGAAAAAGCGTGATGACCATCCTGTCGTTCACCTTTCAGTGGCAGACAGTATCCCTCCTGGCGGGGCGATAAACTTTGAACACCGCCAAACTCTGGCCATCGCTATGATCTGGTTGTTATCAATTTATAGCGGTTATGTTACCCGGATTCGCCGCCAATAATAGCCCCGTCTGCTATGCTTTTTGGTTATGTACCTCATCAATATTTATACCGCATACCGGCAAGCACTCATGTAACACCTTGTTCCAGGAGGACTTATCCATGAATCAGCTAGACAGTATTAAGCAGTTCACCACCGTGGTCGCCGACAGCGGCGACATCGAATCCATCCGCCACTACCATCCGGAAGATGCCACCACCAACCCCTCCCTGCTGCTGAAAGCCGCCGGGCTGGCGTCCTATAGCGGACTCATCGACGACGCGATCGCCTGGGCCAAAAAGCAAGGAGGCAGCCGCGAAGCGCAGGTAACTCACGCCTGCGATAAGCTGGCGGTCAATTTTGGCGCGGAGATCCTCAAAAGCATTCCTGGCCGTGTCTCCACCGAGGTGGACGCCCGGCTCTCCTTCAACCGGGAGAAGAGTATCGAGAAGGCGCGCCATCTGGTGGCGCTGTATCAGGAGATGGGCATTGATAAGTCACGGATCCTGATCAAGCTGGCCTCCACCTGGGAGGGGATCCGCGCCGCCGAAACGCTGGAAAAAGAGGGGATCCACTGCAACCTGACGCTGCTGTTTTCCTTCGCCCAGGCCCGGGCCTGCGCCGAAGCCGGGGTCTATCTGATCTCCCCTTTCGTCGGGCGTATTTATGACTGGTATCAGGCGCGCAAACCGCTGGATCCTTACGTGGTTGAGGAAGATCCAGGGGTGAAATCCGTGCGCAATATCTATGACTACTTCAAACAGCATAAATACAACACCATCGTGATGGGCGCCAGCTTCCGCCGCACCGAGCAGATCCTCGCCCTGGTCGGCTGCGACCGCCTGACCATCGCCCCGCCTTTATTAAAAGAACTGCAGGCCAGCGACGCCCCGGTGGTGCGCAAACTGATCCCTGCCAGCCAGATCCTGCCGCGCCCGGTGCCGCTCAGCGAGGCGGAGTTCCGCTGGGAACATAATCAAGATCCTATGGCGGTCGAAAAGCTGGCGGAGGGTATCCGCCTGTTCGCCGTCGATCAACGCAAACTGGAAGATCTGCTTGCCGCCAAACTGTCACTTTAGTCTCACGGAGAAAACTATGTCCCGAAGAGAGCTTGCCAACGCCATCCGCGCCCTCAGTATGGACGCGGTGCAGAAAGCCAATTCCGGCCACCCCGGTGCGCCAATGGGGATGGCAGATATTGCCGAAGTGCTGTGGAACGATTTTCTTAAGCACAATCCGCAGAACCCTGGCTGGGTGGACCGCGACCGCTTTATTCTGTCCAACGGCCACGCGTCGATGCTGCTCTACAGTCTGCTGCACCTGACCGGCTACGATCTGCCGCTGTCAGAGCTGAAGCAGTTCCGCCAGCTGCACTCTAAAACGCCGGGTCACCCGGAGCATGGCTATACCCCCGGGGTGGAGACCACCACCGGCCCGCTGGGCCAGGGGCTGGCGAACGCCGTCGGTATGGCCATTGCCGAACGCACCCTGGCGGCGCAGTTTAACCGCCCCGGTCATGAGATTATCGACCATCACACCTGGGTTTTCATGGGCGATGGCTGTCTGATGGAGGGGATCTCCCATGAGGCCTGTTCGCTGGCAGGCACGCTCGGACTGGGCAAGCTGATCGGTTTTTACGATCACAACGGCATCTCCATCGACGGCAAAACCGAAGGCTGGTTTTCCGACGATACAGCGGAACGCTTCCGCGCCTACCACTGGCATGTGATCGGCGATATCGACGGCCACGATCCGCAGGCCATCAAACAGGCCATTACGGAAGCGCAGGCGGTGAAAGATAAGCCGTCGCTGATCATCTGTCGGACCATCATCGGCTTCGGTTCGCCCAACAAAGCCGGCTCAGAGGAGTCGCACGGCGCGGCGCTGGGTGAAAAAGAGGTGGCCCTGGCCCGCCAGCAGCTGGGCTGGAAATATCCGCCCTTTGAGATCCCGAAAGAGATCTATCAGGGTTGGGATGCGCGGCCACGCGGCGAAAAAGCCGAGCACGCCTGGAACGAGAAATTCGCCGCCTACCAGCAGCAGTTCCCGGAACTGGCCGCTGAGCTGACCCGTCGCATGGCAGGCGCCCTGCCGGAGGATTTTGCCGCGACGGCGCGTGACTACGTGGCGAAGCTGCAGGCCGAGCCGGCGAAGATCGCCAGCCGTAAAGCCTCGCAGAATGCGCTGAACGCGTACGGGCCGCACCTCCCGGAGCTGCTGGGCGGTTCGGCGGATCTCGCGCCGAGTAACCTGACCATCTGGTCTGGCTCGACATCGATTAAAGAGGATGCCGCCGGCAACTATATCCACTACGGCGTGCGCGAATTCGGCATGACCGCGGTGGCCAACGGCATCGCCCTGCACGGGGGCTTCATTCCCTATACCTCGACCTTTCTGATGTTTGTGGAATACGCCCGCAACGCCGCGCGCATGGCGGCCCTGATGAAGGCCCGGCAGATCATGGTCTATACCCATGACTCCATTGGTCTTGGGGAAGACGGTCCGACCCACCAGGCGGTGGAACAGCTGGCCAGTCTGCGGCTGACGCCCAACTTCAGCACCTGGCGCCCTTGCGACCAGGTGGAGACCGCCGTCGCCTGGCAGGCGGCCATCGCGCGTCAGGGCGGACCGACGGCGCTGATCCTGTCGCGACAAAACCTGGCGCAGATGCCGCGTACCCCGCAACAGGTTCAGGATATCGCCCGGGGCGGCTACGTGCTGAAGGATGCCGGCGGCAAACCCGACCTGATCCTCATCGCCACCGGCTCGGAAGTGGAAATCACCGTCCTGGCGGCGGAAAAACTGTTGGCCAACGGAGTGAATGTGCGGGTGGTTTCGCTCCCCTCCACCGACGTGTTTGACGCTCAGGACGAGGCCTGGCGCGAGTCGGTGCTGCCGTCGGACGTCAGCGCCCGGGTGGCCGTCGAGGCCGGGATAGCGGACTACTGGTATAAATATGTCGGCTTAAAAGGCAAGATCGTCGGCATGACAGGCTACGGTGAATCCGCCCCGGCGGAGCAGCTGTTCCCGTTCTTTGGCTTTACGGTCGACCATATCGTCGCCACCGCCGAACAGGTGCTTAACGGGTGATCCACAGCGTGGGCCAGGCATCTGGCCCCTGCCAGTTGTCGCACGTCGGCTGCTGTGCGTAACGGGAGAGGCTAAACCGCTGGCCGTCAAAACGCCAGCGGGTCTGGATCCCGCAATCGCCAGACGCGCGCCCCTTGTCCAGGGTCACCAGCTCATGACGACGGTCATCATAGCTGGCGTTAATCAGCTCAATCTCCCGCGGCGCCTCGCCGGGCGGCTGAAATGGCAGCGTCAGCCGCACCTGACGGGCGACATACGGGCGCTGGCGGGAGACCAGCCAGGCCAGCCAGACGGTGTTGTACGCCCCGGATTCGCAGCTGGTCATCAGCAGCACTTTGTCATCCGTCAGCGCAGTGACGCGAATTTCGCGGCGGAACGGATCGAGGGAGCAGTTGCTGTTGCTCATCCGCTCATTGCCGTAGTCCATCAGATCGTTGAGTTCATCACGTCCCAGCGGCGACTGCGCCGTGACCGCGCTCGCCACCGCGCGCAGCGCCGGCGCCGGCGGTACGCTGAGCGGCGGCTCCTCCCCTTTGCCGACCCAGGCCGTTTCGCTGCCCACCCGCTTTTGCCGGGCGTCGATAAATAACAGGGCCGCTTTCAGCCCCTGCAGGGAGATGGTCTGCAGGCCGTTGACCAGCGAGAGGGTTTTTCCCTCCTGGACCCGCTGGAGGAAGGCATCGATCGTCACGCTGTCGTCGGTTTTAATGAGTTTATCTTCAATGCGCCAGCGCTTGTCGGTCAGGGACAGCGGTTTACCATCCAGCAGCAGGCGCGGCGCTATCGGCGCGAGCGTCGCCACCGGATTGCCGGTGCCGCCCAGTTCGATACGCAGGCTGGCGTCAGTAGCCGCCCCGGCACTGCGGCTGAGGGTCATCACCAGACCATAATGCAGCCCCACGTTGCGGGTGACGCAGAAATTTTGGTTATTACAGGTGACCTGCCAGTCGTTAAAGCGCTGCTGCGCCGGTGCCGCCCATGCCTGTGAGCAAGGCAGCACCGCCAGAAAGAGGAAAAAAATGATGCGAAAAAGCATGAACCGCCCGACCCCAGATAAACCCGACCACGGCGCCTATCCTGGACAACGGCAGCCGCTGACTCAATCGGATTTGTCAGAGTTCCCCGACATCAGGCCGGAGGTTTGCAGATACTGCAGCAGAATGACCGCTTTCCCGTCGCGGATCTCCCCATCAGCGACCATCTGTAGCGCCTGGCTAAAGGGCAGCTCCAGCACCTCGATGGCTTCGTCATCCACCCCGCCGCCGCTGGTGGTTCGCTGGGCGTCGCTGTACTCGGCGATAAAGAAATGCACCACTTCGGTGACGCCGCCTGGCGACATAAACAGCTCAAAAAGCTTTCGCACCTCGCCCACTTCATAGCCGGTCTCTTCCACCGCCTCTTTCCGAATGCAGGCCTCCGGCTCGTCGTTGTCCAGCAGCCCGGCGCAGGTTTCAATCAGCATGCCGTCATGATTGCCATTGACCCAGGTGGCGACCCGGAACTGACGCACCAGGACCACCGTCTGCTTATGGCGGTTATACAGCAGCACGGTGGCGCCATTGCCGCGATCGTAGACCTCGCGTTTGTGGCGCACGACGCTGCCGTCCGCCCGCGTCAGCTCATAGGTCATGTTGCGTAGTACGAACCAGTTCTCAGAGAGGATTTTATCTTTAATGACGTGAATATTGAGTGACATACCGACCCCACAGCGTAAAAGGACGCCCTCATACTACGCTGCGGAGCCGGGTTTGTCGTCAGTGAAGCGGCGTCGTTTTCAGCCCCAGATAGTCAAGGATCCCCTGCGCCGCGTGACGGCCTTCCGCCATCGCCGTTACCACCAGGTCGGCGCCGCGCACGGCATCGCCGCCGGCAAAGATCTTCTCCTGACTGGTCTGATAACGGTAACGGCTCTCCACTCCGGCTTTAATCCGCCCCTGGCTGTCCAACGCCACCCCGGCCGCTTCCAGCCAGGGCATGCGGTGCGGGTGGAAGCCAAAGGCCATGATCACCGCCTCTGCCGGCATAACAAACTCGCTGCCGGGGATCGGCGTCGGCCGGCGTCTTCCGCCGGCGTCCGGCGCGCCAAGCTCGGTGCGCAAAAAGCGAACCCCGTTCACCCGTCCGTTCTCGTCCAGCTCAAGCGTCACCGGCTGGACGTTAAACTCAAAGAGCGCCCCCTCTTCGCGGGCGTTTTTGACCTCTTTTTTCGAGCCCGGCATGTTGGCTTCATCCCGCCGATAGGCGCAAGTCACCTGGCGGGCGCCATGGCGCAGCGCGGTGCGCACGCAGTCCATCGCCGTATCGCCGCCCCCCAGCACCACCACGTTCAGCCCGGCGGTGTTGACATAAGGCTCCAGCGCCGATTCCGTCAGCCCCATCACCTGTTTGGTGTTGGCGATAAGAAACGGCAGCGCGTCGTAGACCCCGGGCGCCTCTTCATTCGGCAGGCCGGCCTTCATGGAGCGATAGGTTCCGGCGCCGACGAACACCGCGTCATACTCAGCCAGCAGCGTCGCCAGGGGGATATCTTTCCCCACCTCGCAGTTGAGCTCAAAGTGGACGCCCATCTCGCAGAAAATCGCCCGCCGCCGGGCCAGCAGTGACTTATCCAGCTTGAACGCCGGAATGCCGAAGGTCAGCAGGCCGCCGATCTCCGGATGACGGTCAAAGACCACCGGCTGTACGCCGTGGCGCACCAGCACATCGGCGCAGGCCAGCCCGGCCGGTCCGGCGCCGATAATCGCCACCCGTTTGCCGCTCGGCTTAACCTGCGAGAGGTCCGGACGCCAGCCGCTGGCCAGCGCCTGGTCGGATATAAATCGCTCAATATTGCCGATGGTGACCGCGCCGCTTTCATCGCGCAGGGTGCAGGCGCCCTCACACAGCCGGTCCTGAGGGCAGACGCGGCCGGTGATCTCCGGCAGACAGTTGGTCTGATGGGACAGGGCGACCGCGGCGGCGATATCCCCTGCCTTCACCAGCTCGACCCACTGCGGAATGTGGTTATGCAGTGGACAGGTCCATTCACAGATGCTGTGTTCTCCACATTTCAGGCAGCGGGCGGCCTGCTGCCGGGCCTGCGTCGGGGTGAACGGCTGATAGATCTCCCCAAAGTGGCTCTTACGCGCCTCCGCCGCCAGCTTATCCGGCTCTCCGCGCGGCGGCGTCATCGCCATTTGCCTGGCCTTCTCGCCGGCGTCGGGCTGCCTGGCGGGGGCCGCGCCGCGCTGCCACGGCTGCGCCTCCTGGCAGGCCGATCGCAGACGCCGCTGCCTGGCCAGCGTGGTCAATGTCTCATCGTCGGCGAGGGTCAGCGCCTGCGCCGGACAGTTTTCCACACAGGCCGGTCCCGCCTCGCGGCCCGCGCACAGATCGCATTTTTGCGCGCTGGCTTTCACCTGGCCTGCGGCCTGCGGCGTGACCACGACCTGCATCACCCCGAACGGGCAGGCCACCATGCAGGATTTACAGCCAATGCATTTCTCCTGACAGACCTGAACGCTGTCGCCAGTCTGGGCGATGGCGCCGTTGGGGCAGCTGCGGAGGCAGGGAGCGTCTTCGCAGTGGTGGCAGGTGATGGCGTTACGCTGCCCTTCTGCTTTAATCACGGTGATACGGGGCAAAAAGCGCTGCGGGGTCAGCGCATGTTGCTCCTCGTTATGCGCCATTACGCAGGCCACTTCGCAGGCCTGGCAACCGATACATTTTCGGCTATCGCTCAATATAAAGTGGTTCATGGCTTCCTTTTGTCTTATTGGTGAATAACCCCTTAATGCGCATGCCTATTTATTACCCGACAAGACGAGGCCGGAACAATGTTCATTTGCCCAGGATACCCTTTTTCTGGAAAGAATCCGTTTTGGATCAATTTTTTTGACTTAAATGAAATCAGGTTTCACACCGGCAAGGAATAATGCGTCCCCAGGTGCTGCGGGCGAAGCGGAGTGGCCGACCCGGCGGCAGGAAAGTTCGATGTTTCTTTACGATACGGCAAAAGCAACATGATAAATTACACTATCTCCTTAATTTCTCCACGATTGCCGGAGGCGCTGGGGCTAAAGTGGCACAGGCTGTGCAATAACAAGAACATGTGCATATGAGGTTTTTATTCTGATGGCGAATTTCTTTATCGATCGCCCCATTTTTGCGTGGGTACTGGCAATCCTGTTATGCCTGACGGGCACCCTTGCCATTTTGTCGCTACCGGTTGAACAGTATCCCGATCTGGCCCCGCCGAATGTGCGGGTCACGGCCAACTATCCCGGCGCTTCCGCGCAAACCCTGGAGAATACCGTCACCCAGGTTATCGAACAGAATATGACCGGCCTCGATAACCTGATGTATATGTCATCCCAGAGCAGCGCCACCGGCCAGGCGACCATCACCCTCAGTTTTACCGCCGGTACCGACCCGGATGAAGCCGTGCAGCAGGTGCAAAACCAGCTGCAGTCGGCGATGCGTAAGCTGCCGCAGGCGGTGCAAAACCAGGGGGTAACGGTGCGCAAGACTGGCGATACCAATATCCTGACCCTCGCCTTCGTCTCCACCGACGGCAGTATGGATAAACAGGATATCGCCGACTACGTCGCCAGTAACATTCAGGACCCGCTCAGCCGCGTCAATGGCGTAGGGGATATCGACGCCTACGGCTCGCAATACTCAATGCGCATCTGGCTCGATCCGGCAAAGCTCAATAGCTTCCAGCTGACCACCAAGGATGTTACCGACGCCATCAGTTCGCAGAACGCCCAGATTGCGGTCGGCCAGCTCGGCGGCACGCCTTCCGTCGATAAGCAGGCGCTGAACGCCACCATCAACTCGCAATCTCTGCTGCAAACCCCGGAACAGTTTCGCAATATCACCCTGCGCGTCAATCAGGATGGTTCAGAAGTGACCCTCGGCGATGTCGCTACCGTGGAGATGGGGGCGGAGAAGTACGACTATCTTAGCCGCTATAACCGCCAGGCCGCCTCTGGCCTGGGAATTAAGCTCGCCTCCGGCGCCAACGAAATGGCCACCGCGGAGCGCGTGATCGCTCGCCTCAATGAGCTGTCGCAGTATTTCCCGCACGGGCTGGAATATAAAGTCGCCTACGAGACCACCTCCTTCGTGAAGGCTTCCATTACCGACGTGGTGAAAACCCTGCTGGAGGCGATCCTGCTGGTTTTCCTCGTGATGTATCTGTTCCTGCAGAACTTCCGCGCCACCCTGATCCCGACCATCGCCGTGCCGGTGGTGCTGATGGGCACCTTCGCGGTGCTTTATGCCTGTGGCTACAGCATCAACACCCTGACGATGTTCGCGATGGTGCTGGCTATCGGCCTGCTGGTGGATGACGCCATCGTGGTGGTGGAAAACGTTGAGCGCATCATGAGCGAGGAAGGCCTGTCGCCGCGGGAAGCCACCCGCAAATCGATGGGACAAATTCAGGGCGCGCTGGTGGGGATCGCGATGGTGCTGTCGGCGGTGTTTGTGCCGATGGCCTTCTTCGGCGGCACCACCGGCGCTATCTATCGCCAGTTCTCAATTACTATCGTCGCGGCGATGGTCCTCTCGGTGCTGGTGGCCATGATCCTCACCCCGGCCCTTTGCGCCACCCTGCTCAAACCGGTTAAGCCAGGTGAATCTCATGAGAGAAAAGGCTTCTTCGGCTGGTTCAACCGCACCTTTAACCGCAGCGCCAGCCGCTATGAAACCTTCGTCGGCAAAATTCTTCATCGCTCGCTGCGCTGGATGCTGATCTACGTCGTTCTGCTCGGCGGGATGGTGTTCCTGTTCCTGCATCTGCCCACCTCATTCCTGCCGCTGGAGGATCGGGGGATGTTCACCACCTCGGTACAGTTGCCGAGCGGCAGCACCCAACAGCAGACGCTGAAAGTGGTGCAGAAAGCGGAAGATTACTTCCTCAATAACGAGAGGCAAAACGTGGAGTCGGTGTTCGCTACCGTTGGCTCCGGCCCCGGCGGCAACGGGCAGAACGTAGCCCGTATGTTCGTGCGCCTCAAAGATTGGGACCAGCGCGATCCGCAAACCGGCTCCTCCTTTGCCATTATTGAACGCGCCACCAAAGCGTTTAATCAGATCAACGAAGCCCGGGTCATCGCCAGCAGCCCGCCGGCGATCAGCGGCCTCGGCAGTTCGGCAGGCTTCGATATGGAGCTGGAAGATCACGCCGGTAAGGGGCACGATGCGCTGATGGCGGCGCGCGATACGCTGCTTGAGCTGGCGGGTAAAAACCCGCTGTTGACCCGGGTCCGGCATAACGGGCTCGACGACAGCCCGCAGCTGCAGGTCGATATCGATCAGCGCAAAGCTCAGGCGCTGGGCGTCTCCATTGACGACATCAACGATACGCTGCAAACCGCGTGGGGGTCGAGCTACGTCAACGACTTTATGGATCGCGGGAGGGTGAAGAAAGTCTACGTCCAGGCGGCGGCGAAATATCGAATGCTGCCTGACGATATCAATCTCTGGTACGTCCGCAACAGCAGCGGCACGATGGTGCCGTTCTCGGCCTTCGCCACCTCGCGCTGGGAAACCGGCTCGCCGCGTCTGGAGCGCTACAATGGCTATTCGGCGGTGGAGATCGTCGGTGAGGCGGCGCCGGGCATCAGTACCGGTACCGCGATGGACATGATGGAGAAACTGGCCGCGCAGCTGCCAACCGGCTTTGGCCTCGAATGGACCGCCATGTCCTATCAGGAACGCCTCTCCGGCGCTCAGGCGCCGGCCCTGTACGCGATTTCTCTGCTGGTGGTGTTCCTGTGCCTGGCGGCGCTGTACGAGAGCTGGTCGGTGCCGTTCTCGGTGATGCTGGTGGTCCCGCTCGGGGTGATTGGCGCCCTGCTGGCGACCTGGATGCGCGGCCTGGAGAATGACGTTTACTTCCAGGTGGGCCTGTTGACGGTGATCGGCCTGTCGGCGAAAAACGCCATTCTGATCGTCGAGTTCGCCAATGAGCTCAACGAGAAAGGCCAGGATCTGCTCAGCGCCACGCTGTCGGCCTGCCGTCAGCGCCTGCGCCCCATTCTGATGACCTCGCTGGCGTTTATCTTCGGCGTCCTGCCGATGGCCACCAGCACCGGAGCCGGCTCCGGCAGCCAGCATGCGGTCGGTACCGGGGTGATGGGCGGGATGATCTCCGCCACCGTGCTGGCCATCTTTTTCGTACCGCTGTTCTTTGTGCTGGTGCGCCGCCGCTTTCCGCTGAAGGAGCGTCCGCAATAAACCGTCGGGCGTCGGCGGCGAGCCGGAATAACAGAAAAGGCGACCTGGATGGTCGCCTTCTTTATGTGTTCAGAACCATGACGCGCTTATTTACGTCGCGTTATTCCCCTGCTCACATTGCGGAAATTTATTTACGAAGCATGCCTTCAATAAAATCTTTCCAGTTCCCCAGTTCATGTTCAATCATAATAGCCTCTCTTATTATTATGGTCGATTCTATATAACTTCATTGCTGATGGGAAGTTGAGCTCCCCTATTGCTCTGATTGTCTTGTGGACCGCTGACAGAGATAAAACCTCTGGTTGCCGCCACTATGCCGTCTCGTATGTAAAAATTATGTGATACAGAGCACCATCAGGCAACATTTTCGTAATATTGTTAGTGCCCTCACATCATGCCCACGTCTGGGCGAATTTGAAGCACCCGAAAACATGGCATAAGATACCCGGTAAAAAGTTATATTTATTCATCTGAATCACGTATTATTTCAATAAGGCTTATATATTCGGAAATATCTGAGTTAACCGCTTAATTGAATGTTAAAGGTTTATCTATGCTCACCATGTACGGAATTAAAAACTGCGATACCATTAAAAAAGCCCGCCGCTGGCTGGAAGCGCATCAGATTGACTATCGCTTCCATGACTACCGCGCCGATGGCCTCGACCGCGCGCAACTGGATACCTTTATTGTCGAACTGGGCTGGCAGGCGCTGCTGAACACCCGCGGCACCACCTGGCGCAAGCTGGACGAATCGCTGCGCAACAGCATCGATAATGCCGATGCCGCCGCCGCATTGATGCTGGAAATGCCGGCGATTATCAAACGCCCATTGCTCTGCGCGCCCGGTCGTCCTATGCTGCTGGGTTTTAGTGAAGCAAGTTATCAGCAGTTTAACGAGGTATAGTCTATGTCTTGCCCGGTCATTGAGCTGGCTCAGCAGCTTATTCGCCGCCCTTCCCTTAGCCCCGATGATGCGGGATGTCAGGCGTTAATGATTGAACGCCTGCGTGCGATCGGCTTTACCGTTGAACCGATGGATTTCGGCGATACGCAGAACTTCTGGGCCTGGCGCGGCCACGGCGAGACGCTGGCCTTCGCCGGCCACACCGACGTGGTCCCGGCAGGCGACGCCGACCGCTGGATCAATCCGCCGTTCGAACCCACCATCCGCGACGGGATGCTGTTTGGCCGCGGGGCGGCGGATATGAAAGGCTCGCTGGCGGCGATGGTGGTTGCCGCTGAGCGTTTTGTCGCGCAGTACCCGAACCACCGGGGCCGGCTGGCGTTTTTGATTACCTCTGATGAAGAGGCCAGCGCCAAAAACGGCACCGTCAAAGTGGTGGAGACGCTGATGGCGCGTAACGAGCGTCTGGACTACTGTCTGGTCGGCGAACCCTCCAGTACCGAAGTGGTCGGCGATGTGGTGAAAAACGGCCGTCGCGGCTCGCTGACCTGCAATCTGACCATTCACGGCGTACAGGGCCATGTCGCCTATCCGCACCTTGCCGATAACCCCGTCCATCGCGCGGCGCCGATGCTGGCGGAGCTGGTCACTATCGAGTGGGATAAAGGCAATGAATACTTCCCGCCGACCAGCATGCAGATTGCCAACGTGCAGTCCGGCACCGGCAGCAACAACGTGATCCCTGGCGATATGTTCGTCCAGTTCAACTTCCGCTTCAGTACGGAACTGACGGACGAGATGATCAAAGCCCGGGTGGTCGCCCTGCTGGAAAAATACCAGCTGCGTTACAGCGTGGAGTGGTGGCTCTCCGGCCAGCCGTTCCTCACCGGACGGGGCAAGCTGGTGGATGCGGTCGTCAACGCGATTGAGCACTATAATGAGATCAAACCGCAGCTGTTAACCAACGGCGGCACCTCAGACGGACGGTTTATCGCGCGCATGGGGGCGCAGGTGGTAGAGCTGGGCCCGGTGAACACCACGATTCACAAAATTAATGAATGTGTGAACGCCGCCGACCTGCAGCTGCTGGCGCGGATGTATCAACGCGTTATGGAACAGCTGGTCGCCTGACGTACTGACGTAAAGAGGAAGCGCGCATGGAATGGCTTATTAAACACTGGTGGATTCTGGTGCTGGTCTTTTTGGTGGGGGTAATTATCAACGTGATTAAAGATCTGAACCGCGTTGACCACAAAAAATTCCTCAACAACAAACCCGATCTGCCGCCGCACCGTGATTTTAACGATAAATGGGACGATGACGACGACTGGCCGAAGCACGACCAGTCGAAGAAACCGTAAGTTTGCCTTTATCGCGGTACCACCCGCCTGTAACCCCGGCCGCCGGGGTTACAGCATTTCGATGATATCGTCCCCTTTCGGCGTACTGCCGCTCAGCGCCTCATCAAAATAGTGCTTCGGCACGGTATAGCGCAGTCGCTCAATCGCAAACTGCATGCTGCGATCGTCGATGGCATGCCCCAGATCGTCAACAATATCTAAGGTCACGTCGCCCCCCGCCTGCAACAACGCCTCCTGAGCCGACACCGCCCATGCCAGATCGATAACCCGATCGTCACCACCGTGGATCAGGTGAATGGTGGTGGCCGTCGTTGCGGTGACCGGCAGCGTCGCGTAGCGGCCATTAAAGGCGATCACCCGCGAAGCCAGATCCGGCGCCGCTTTGATGCTCTCCAGCGACATGATCGCCCCCTGAGAGAAGCCGATCAGCGCGGTGGCCAGTGGGCTGACGCCGCTCTTTTCCTGCCAGTAGCGCACAATGTCAATAAAGGTCGGCATAATGGCGTCGATACGCTGCTGACGATTCTCTTCCGTCACTCCCTGCACCGAAAACCACTGCCGGCCGTTGGGACCGCAAGGCTCCACCCCGCCAATGCTAACGATCAGCGCATCAGGAAACTGCGGCGCGAACCAGCTGCCAATTTGCCCCATGGAGACCGGGTTATCCCCCACGCCATGAAACAGCAGCAACAGCTGTTGCGCAGGCGTCGCAGGGCTTTGAACAATAAAATGATCGTGTTTCATGGCTGTCTCCTTTGTGTATGCGGGCAGTGTACGCCGCTCGCCAGATATGACCATGCCATTTAACTGAATGAGTTAGTTAAAAAAATTGCAGGTGCGCTACCTGCTGACGCAGCGCCTCAGCGCGCGCTGCATCGAGGAAGCGCAAAGCGTCAGCGACCTCCTGACGCCACCTCGCCAGCAGAGCTTTACGCCCTGTTAGCTGCAGCGCGGCGCAGAGTTCGGCCTCTTCTTCCCCCTGCAGGCGCCCGCGCAGCGCCGGCAACGGCATGTCGACCTGCATCAGCAGACGATTGAGGCAACCCAGCGCCGCGGCCAGCGGGCGATGGGCGAAGGCAAAGCTGGCCGCTTCCAGCCAGTCCTCTTCACTAAGCATAGCCCCTGAAACGGCCGGCAGCGGCGCGGGCGCGTCCCGCCACGGGCGCAGCCAGTATTCATCGCGTTGTAGCCGCTGCGCCTCCCGCTGCGCGAGCTGATGCCCCGCTGCAGTCAGCGGGAACAGAGCCATCGCGGTATAGCATCCGCTGCTGGCCTCGCGATGAGTACCCAGCCGCACGAGGATAAACCCGCAGCGTTGCCAGAAGCGCCACAGCTCAGGGGTATAGCCAAAGCTGACGGAGAGATAGTCATAACCTGCGGCATCGGCGGCGATATCCGCGATCATCTGCTGCCCCAGCCCTTCGCGCTGGCGGGCGGGGTGGACGGCGATCCGACTGACCCGCAGCCCGCGCAGCGTCGCCGCCAGGGGACTGCCGCCATGCGCCGCCAGCGACTGGGCGACCAGGTTCCCTCGCGGCCGGCGAAAACCCGCCCACACCGCCCGGCTGAGTTCAGGAGAAAGTCCCCCCTCGGCCACCAGCCACAGCGCGCCCGCCACCGCGCCGCCGGCGCGTGCGCAGCGGAAAGCCTGGCCCGGCGCGTCCATCATGCGCCGCAGATCGAGAGGAGAAGTGCGGTAATGCGCCCCGGACAATAGCTGGTACATCGCCTCCGGCAGCGCCGACCGCGTTTGCCAGCTGGACTGATCGACCTCTTCCACGGCAACCTCCCCCGTCGGCGCATCGCGAAATGCCTCATCGCTGAAGATCAGCAGCTGACTGATGGCTGACTCCAGCGGACAGCCCGCGGCCCAGCGGATCGGCGCGCTCAGGCTGAACGACTGCAGATGGGGCAGGCTGGCGCAAAATTTCAGCAGGAACCCGCGCCCGGTGCCTTCATAACCCTGCACCGTCGTGGTGAGTAGCGTGCGGGGAAAACGGCTTACCAGCTGCCGGAGAAGCGGAGCCGGAATGGCCGCGGCCTCATCGACAATCAGCCAGGACGCCGTTTCTTTCGATGACAGCAGCGCATCAGGCGCCATAAAACGAAACGCCGCGCCGGCAAAGCTCGCCAGCACATCGACGGCGCTGCGGGTCGGGGCGGTAACGATGGCCTCGCCCGCGAGCTGGCGCAGCAACATGCCCGCGAGGGCGGATTTGCCACGCCCTCGTTCAGCCGTCACCGCCGCGATACCGGGCGGTAGACGCAACAATTGCGCAAGGATCGCCGCCTGTTCGGCCAGCGGGTGACCCTCGGCGGGATGCCAGTCAGGGCGCGGGACGGCCAGCGGGAGCCGCGGCGAGTCCGACTGCCGCCAGAGCAGCACATCGGGGTCGGCGATAAACTGCCGACAGCAGCGGAGAACAAAGTGGGGGGTAGAGATCGGGTCGGGCGTATCGCTCCAGCGCAGGGAGTCCTCATCCACCCGGGACGGCCAGTCGGCGAAGGGGGGCGTCAGCAGCACCAGCCAGCTTCCCGCCCGCAGGGTACCGCTCAGGGCCGCCAGGGCGGCTACATCAAATCCGCGCCGGGCATCGAAAAAGGCGTGCATGACTTCCCGCCCCAGCAGCGTCTTCAGGGCGCCAGGCGCCACCCCGGGCGCGAAAACCGGCTCGGGGCCCACCCACAGGCCATCGCCGGCGAGCCTCTCCCGCAGCGCCTGCGCCTGCTGCAGCGTCCAGGCCTCGTCGCCGCTGAGTACCAGCAGGCGGCGAATTCCCTCCCGCGCCATCTGCGCGGTGAGGTCAAGCAGCGCGTCCATCATCGGTGGCGATTACAGGGCGCTGCCGAAGGTGTTGCACTGCGCCGGGTCGCCGCTGTCGAAACCGCGTTTGAACCAGGTGTAGCGCTGTTTTGACGTGCCGTGGGTAAAGCTGTCCGGTACCACCCGACCCTGGCTCTGCTGCTGCAGACGGTCGTCGCCGATGGCCTCGGCGGCGTTCAGCGCCTCCTGCAGATCGCCGGTTTCCAGAATATCCTGCTGCTGCATATTATGGCCCCAGACACCGGCGAAGCAGTCTGCCTGCAGCTCCATCTTAACCGACAGCCGGTTGGCTTCGGCCTCGGTGGCATGCTGCTGTTGCTGGCGGACTTTCGGCTCAATGCCCAGCAGTTTTTGTACGTGATGACCCACTTCATGGGCAATGACGTACCCCTGGGCAAAGTCGCCGTCGGCGCCCAGTTTATTTTTCATCTCATCGTAGAATGACAGGTCGATATAGACCGTGCTGTCGGCAGGACAGTAGAACGGCCCCATCACCGACTGGCCGGTACCGCAGCCGGTACGGGTCGCGCCGCGGTAGAGCACCAGCTTTGGCTGGGGGTACTGGCGGCCCATCTTTTCAAAGATCGGTCCCCAGGTATCTTCGGTGGTGGCCAGGATCACCGAAGTAAATTTCGCCGCTTCATCGTCTTTTGGACTGATGGAGCGCTGCGTGGAGGTCTGCTGCTGCGGCATCGGTTCGCCGGTCAGCATGCCGGTCAAATCCACGCCGTAATAGCCCGCCACCAGCACAATAATCAGCAGCACAATGCCGCCCTTCCCGCTCGGCAGCCGGAAGCCGCCGCCCCCGCCGCCAAACGGCGAGCCCGATTGACCGCGTCGATCTTCAACATTGTCGCTTTCGCGACGCCCTTGCCAGCGCATAAGCACCTCATTCCCTGTTATGTATCAATAGCAGAGATCGTAGGCGGTTCAGCGCAGGATTACCACAGGAAACAGCAAGAGACGCCAGAAGATGAGACCATCTTCTGGCGGCGGGCGGGTTAGTCGAGCTTAACGCCCAGGCGGTGAGCCACTTCTTCGTAGGCTTCGATCAGGCCGCCAAGGCTCTGGCGGAAGCGGTCTTTGTCCATTTTATCAAGGGTGTTTTTGTCCCACAGGCGGCTGCCGTCCGGCGAAAACTCATCGCCCAGCACCACTTCGCCTTTAAACAGACCAAACTCCAGCTTAAAGTCCACCAGAATCAGACCGGCGTCATCGAACAGTTTTTTCAGCACGTCGTTGGCTTTGTAGGTCAGCTCGCGCATCCGCGCCAGATTCTCTTTGCTCACCCAGCCGAAGGTTTCGCAGTAGGAGTCGTTGACCATCGGATCGTGCATGGCATCGTTTTTCAGGAACAGATCGAACAGCGGCGGATTCAGCTCGATACCTTCTTCAATGCCTAAACGTTTTACCAGCGAGCCTGCCGCACGGTTACGCACCACGCACTCCACCGGCACCATATCCAGTTTTTTCACCAGGCATTCGGTATCGGAGAGCAGCGCTTCCATCTGGGTAGGGATGCCCGCTTCTGCCAGTTTGCTCATAATGAAGTGGTTGAACTTGTTATTCACCATGCCTTTACGATCGAACTGCTCGATGCGCGCGCCATCACCTGCTGACGTATCGTTACGGAATTCCAGTACCAGCAGGTCCGGATTATCGGTGCTGTATACTGTCTTCGCCTTACCACGATACAACTCAGCTTGCTTTTTCATCTTTCACTACTCCAGTGATATTGAGCCTAAAAATACGTTTCCACCTATACACAAAATCATTCAAAGTGCATCGAGGCGGCAACTGAGCGAATCCCCAGGGGCTTACAAAAGTAAGTGACTGGGTTGAACGAAGGCGGCCAACAAAGAGGCAATTTGAAGGATGATGTGTATACGCACACGTTTGCGTCACTATATATTAAAAGGGCCGGATTGCTCCAGCCCTTTTGATTACTTGTTAAATGCGGCCTGGAATACGGCTACCAGAGCGTCATTTTGCGACTGCGTCAGGGTGTGGCCTTTCGGGTCGATGAACTGCAGGCTACTGCGGTTATCGAGGTCGCCGACCTGAAGTTTGTAGTCACCGGAGACCAGCTGCGGGTCGCGTGCGCCCAGCTCCTGCCAGCTGCTGTCAGACAGCGGCTTGTAGGTCAGCGCCATGCTGCCCTGAGAGCGCGTGCTGTCGGTCACTTTCATCCCCACTTTCCCGAGGGCGCCCGGCAGACGCTGCCACACCATGTTAAACGGCGCGCGAACGACGAGCATTGGCAGGCCAGTATCGTCGGCAGCGCTCTGCACGTCGAAGGTGGCGCCCGCGCTGCGCTGAGCGGCGTTCTGGGCGCTGGTGGCGTTCATGTCCAGGCCTTCCGAAATGACGTTCAGCATGGCGGTGCTGTAGCGCTGCAGTGACGCCGGATCGGCAACCGGTTTACCCGCCTGCTCCAGATTCACCAGCTTGACCACCACCGCTTGCTGATAGCCCTGCGGTTTGACGGAGATTTGATAACGCCCGCGATACTGCTGATCTTCATCAAGACGGTTCCACTCAACCCAGTCGGTGTTCAGCGTCTGGCTCGCATCATCGCGCTTGGCGATAACGTAATTCTTCGACTGAAGAATGCTGGTAACCTGCGCCCACAGCGAACCGCTGCGGCCGTTTTCGACCATCAGCGTCGCGGTATCGCCGTTGAACTGGGTGCGGGCGCCGCTAACCAATGCCAGCGGCTGCGCCGGCGGGCGAATGTCCAGCGCCTTGCCGACCGCGCCGGTGCTGTTGGCCACCGGAATATTGTAATCACCCACCTGAATCGGCAGGATCATCCCCGCCGGCGCGTGAAGTTCGCTCAACGGTGACGCCTGTAAATAGGCCTCATCACCGCTCACCTGACGCTTATAGCGCGAGTCGGAACTACAGGCCGCGAGGAGTAGAACCAGCGAAACACCCGCAACCTTCGCCAGGCGCGACTTCTGTACTGAGTAAGCCATCAAATCTCCCTAAACTTTACAGCAAACCGGCATGCTTCAGCGCGGCGGTAACGGCTTCACGACCCTGGTCGGTGATAGGCGTCATCGGCAAGCGCAGCGTATCGGTCGCCACAAGACCCAACGCCTTGCATCCCCATTTCACCGGGATAGGATTGGGTTCGACAAATAATTTTGTATGCAATGGCATCAGACGCTGGTTAATCGCCCGGGCTTCGGCAAATTGACCCGCCAGCGCCAGACGGCACATGTCGGCCATTTCGCGCGCCGCCACGTTGGCGGTAACGGAAATCACGCCCACGCCGCCGAGCTGCATAAAGTCCATACCGGTCGCATCGTCACCGCTCAGCAGAATAAAGTCGTCTGAAACCAGCTCTTTGATCTGGTGAACACGACTTAAGTTCCCTGTTGCTTCCTTAATACCGACAATATTTTTAATTTGCGCGAGACGGCCAACGGTTTCCGGCAGCATATCGCAACCGGTACGGGACGGCACATTATACAGAATTTGCGGCAGGTCAGTATGTTCGGCGATAGCTTTAAAGTGCTGGAACAGGCCTTCCTGGGTCGGACGGTTATAATAAGGAGTGACCGTCAGGCAGCCGACTACGCCGCTGTCGTTAAAACGTTTGGTCAGGCTAATCGCCTCTGCGGTTGCATTGGCTCCCGTTCCCGCGATAACCGGGATACGCCCGTCAGCCAGTTCCAGCGTCATCATCACCACGTCGCCATGCTCTTCATGGCTCAGCGTTGCGGATTCACCGGTAGTCCCTACCGAAACGATCGCCGAGGTTCCGTTGGCGACATGGTAATCAATCAGTTTTTTCAGGCTTGTCCGGCAGACATTACCGTTTTCATCCATCGGCGTGACAAGCGCTACAATACTTCCCGTGAACATGGGCCATCCTCAGAGCAGAAGTGCGACAAGATTCTCAATGTTACGTTTGGAGCTGCAATAAAAGCAAGAGACCCGACGCCATCAGGGATGTTGTATGGCGGTTTTTTTTATGCTTTCCTAATGTTACCTCACCTTTTTAAAGGAAGAACAGGTTTGACAGCCTCATTACAACACTATCTGGTTATTACCGCCCTGGGGGCTGACCGTCCCGGCATCGTGAATACGATCACTCGCCACGTCAGCAGCTGCGGTTGTAATATCGAAGACAGCCGGCTGGCCATGCTCGGTGATGAGTTTACGTTTATCATGCTGCTTTCCGGTTCGTGGAATGCGATTAACCTGATCGAATCAACCCTGCCGCTGAAAGGCGCGGAGCTGGAGCTGTTGATCGTGATGAAACGCACCACCGCGCGCCCGCCGCAGGCCATGCCAAACACCGTCTGGGTCCAGGTTGAGGTGCCGGACTCACCGCATATCATCGAGCGCTTCACTGCCCTGTGCGATACATGGAATATGAATATCGCGGAACTGGTGTCCCGCACGCAGCCGGGAGACGGCGATTCCGCGCAGCTTTTTATCCAGATAACGGCTCACAGCCCTGCGACGCAAAATGCAGCAAATATCGAACAAGCGTTCAAAGCCCTATGTACAGAACTCAACGCACAAGGCAGTATTAACATCGTTAATTATTCACAGCATGATGAACAGGATGGAGTTTAACCCATGACCCCACTGAAAGCCGGTGATCTTGCACCGAAATTTAGCTTACCGGACCAGGACGGCGAGGAAGTAAATTTAACCGACTTCCAGGGACAGCGTGTCCTGGTTTATTTTTACCCGAAAGCCATGACCCCGGGCTGCACCGTCCAGGCGTGCGGCTTGCGCGATAATATGGACGACCTGAAAAAAGCCGGTGTTGAAGTGCTGGGCATCAGCACCGATAAACCGGAAAAGCTCTCCCGTTTCGCCGAAAAAGAGCTGCTGAACTTTACGCTGCTGTCTGATGAAAACCATCAGGTTTGCGAGCAGTTTGGCGTCTGGGGCGAAAAATCCTTTATGGGGAAAACCTACGACGGGATCCACCGTATCAGCTTCCTCGTCGATGCCGATGGCAAAATCGAACACGTCTTTGATGACTTCAAAACCAGCAATCACCACGACGTGGTGTTGAACTGGCTGAAAGAAAACGCCTGATGCAAAGCAAGACGCCGGGGGAGAAAACCTCGCCCGGCGTCTTTTTTATCCTCAATGCCTTAGTCGTCGTCGACGACCATGCCATCCGGCCAGGCATGCACCACCGCTTTAATTAACGTGGCCAGCGGAATGGCGAAGAAGACGCCCCAGAATCCCCACAAACCGCCAAAGATCACCACCGACAGGATAATCACCAGCGGGTGCAGATTCACCGCTTCCGAGAACAGCACCGGTACCAGCAGGTTACCGTCCAGTCCCTGAATAATCAGATAGACCGCGAACAGACTCCAGAACTCGGTGCCTGCGCCAAACTGAAACAGCGCCACCCCTACCACCGGAATGGTCACCACAAACGCGCCGATATAGGGGATCAGCACCGAGAAGCCCACCAGCACCGCCAACAGCAGCGAGTAGTTGAGGCCGAAAAGGATAAAGCCTATCCAGGTGGCGACGCTGACGACAATCATCTCCAGCACCTTACCGCGAATGTAGTTGGTGATTTGCTGGTTCATCTCCTTCCATACCTGCCCGGCCAGACCGCGGTTTCGCGGCAGCACGCGGCGTACCGCATTGAGCATCTGCTCTTTATCCTTCAGCAGGAAGAAGACCATCAGCGGCACCAGCACCAGATAGACCGCCAGCGTGAGCAGCCCCACCAGCGAGGCGAGAGAATACTTGACCACCGAGTCGCCCACCGTCAGCATCCGGGTGCGCATATTTTCCGCCATCGCATCGATGATGCCGGCATCCATCAACGCCGGATAGCGCCGCGGCAGCGTGGCGGCGAAATCAGAGAGCTTGTTAAGCATGCCCGGCATATCGCGGATAAGGTAGATCCCCTGCTGCCAGGCCACCGGCAGCACCACAAAGGCCAGCAAGAGCAGAATACCCACAAAGAGGATTAGCACCAGCGAGGTCGCCCAGGTGCGCGACAGGCCGATGCGCTCCAGGCGAACGGTCGGCCACTCCAGCAGATAGGCCAGCACGATAGCCACCAGTAACGGGGCCAGCAGGCCGCTGAAAAAGAACATGATGCCGAAACCGGCAAGCAAAATAACCAGCAGCGCTATCGCCTCAGGGTCGCTGAATCGACGGCGGTACCACTGCATTAACATCTCGAGCATAAAACCTTCCCTGAAGCGCAACGCGGCGACAAACGGGGGAATTGTATCGAAATGTCACAAAAAAGACTTCGCTTTTTGATGCGCAGCAGACAAACCCGTCTCCGCCGTGAAGAACCTATTTTCAATGCGTCTAACGCCAGCTAAACTCGCTGGGATGCGGCCAGGGAACATTGCGTCGCACAATCGGTCAAACTGGCACACCCACATTACAGGACAGAGGTTATGTTCAGGCAGTTGAAGAAAACGCTGGTGGCGACCGTGATCGCGTCGCTGACGCTGGGTTCGTTAGGCCCTGCTTTTGCTGACTCCGCAGATACCCTGCCGGACATGGGGACCTCCGCAGGAAGCACGTTGTCGATTGGTCAGGAAATGCAGATGGGGGATTACTACGTCCGCCAGCTGCGCGGCAGCGCGCCGCTGATCAACGACCCTCTGCTGGTGCAATATATCAACGGGCTGGGCATGCGTCTGGTCTCGCATGCGAATTCGGTGCGCACCCCGTTCCACTTCTATTTGATTAATAACGACCAAATTAACGCCTTCGCCTTCTTCGGCGGCAATGTGGTCCTCCACTCCGCCCTGTTCCGCTACTCCGATAACGAGAGCGAACTGGCCTCTGTCATGGCGCACGAAATTTCCCACGTTACGCAGCGGCATCTCGCCCGCGCAATGGAAGATCAGAAACGCAATGCGCCGCTGACCTGGGTCGGCGCGCTGGGTTCAATTCTGCTGGCGATGGCCAGCCCGCAGGCCGGGATGGCGGCGCTGACCGGGACGCTGGCCGGCACCCAACAGGGCATGATCAGCTTCACCCGTCAGAACGAAGAAGAGGCCGACCGGATCGGTATTCAGGTTCTGCAACGCTCAGGATTCGACCCGCAGGCCATGCCGATGTTTATGGGTAAACTGCTTGATGAGTCGCGTTACTCAACGCGGCCGCCGGAAATGCTGCTCACCCACCCCCTGCCGGAAAGCCGGCTTGCCGATGCCCGTAACCGCGCCAACCAGATGCGCCCGGTTGTCGTACAGTCCTCAGCGGACTTCTATCTGGCGAAGGCGCGTACCCTCGGAATGTACACCAACGGCGACAATAAGCTAGGCACCGATCTGCTCAACGCCTGGGATAAAGGCAATATCCGCCAGCAGCATGCCGCGCAGTATGGCCGCGCCCTGCTGGCGATGGAAAGCAACAACTTTGACCAGGCGCGCAAAACGCTGCAGCCGCTGCTCAGCGCCGATCCGCAAAATCCCTGGTATCTCGATCTGGCCACCGATATCGACCTCGGACAGAAGAAAACCGGCGACGCCATCAACCGCCTTAAAAACGCTCGTGAACTGCGCACCAATCCGGTGCTGCAGTTGAACCTGGCCAACGCCCTCCTGCAGGGCGGACAGCCCGGGGAAGCGGCGACCATCCTGAATCGTTATACCTTTACCTATAAAGAGGATGGCAACGGCTGGGACCTGCTGGCGCAGGCGGAAGGCGCCCTGGGTAATCGCGACCAGGAGCTGGCGGCGCGGGCAGAAAGCATGGCGCTGGTCGGCCAGCTGGAACAGGCGATTTCCCTGCTCAGCAGCGCCAGCTCGCAAGTGAAACTCGGTAGTCTGCAGCAGGCCCGCTACGATGCCCGCATCGACCAGCTACGTGAGCTACAGGCCCGCTTCCGCCCCTACCAAAAAATGTAAGGAGACCCCATGACCGACGCGGTAAAAATTTACCATAACCCACGCTGCTCGAAGAGTCGCGAAACGCTGAGCCTGTTGAAGAGCCACGGCATCGATCCTGAGGTGGTGCTTTATCTTGAGACGCCACCGGATGCCGGGACGCTGCGTCAACTGCTGCAGCTGCTGGGTATGGAGAGCCCCCGCGAGCTCATGCGCCAGAAAGAGGATCTGTATAAATCGCTCAATCTTGCCGACCCGGCGCTCAGCGACGCCGCGCTGATACAGGCGATGGTCGACAACCCTAAGCTCATCGAACGCCCAATTGTCGTCAGCCGCGGCCAGGCGCGTATTGGCCGACCGCCGGAGCAGGTCCTTGAGATCGTGAGCTAAGCCACCCGCGCCGCGCTTACGCGGCGCTTTTTTTACGTAGCTGATTCCAGATCTTCCACGCCAATCCCTCCCGCCCGTTTTGCAGTGCTACTGTTCATCTAACGCTCAATCCACTGGACGGATGAACATGAAAAAACCAACCTCAACGCCTCACGATGCCGTATTTAAGACCTATCTCTCCCACCCTGATACCGCCCGCGATTTTCTGCGGCTGTACCTGCCCGAGACGCTGCTTAAAGTGTGCGATCTGCGTACGCTGCATCTCGAGTCCGGGCATTTTGTCGAAGACGATCTGCGTCCCTTTTACGCCGACATTCTGTATTCCCTGAAAACCACGGCGGGAGACGGCTATATTTATGCGCTTATCGAACACCAGAGCACGCCCGACCGGCATATGGCCTTTCGTCTGATGCGCTACGCCATCGCCGCCATGCAGCGCCACCTTGATGCCGGCCACGATCGGCTGCCGCTGGTGATCCCTGTTCTCTTCTACCACGGTCTGGTAAGCCCCTACCCGTTCTCACTGCGCTGGCTCGATGAATTCGTCGCTCCGGAGCTGGCCGGCCACCTTTATCACGGGGCGTTTCCGCTGGCGGACATTACCGTCATTCCGGATGACGACATTGCCACCCACCAGCGCATGGCGACGCTGGAGTTACTGCAAAAACATATTCGACAACGCGATCTGGCGCAGCTCCTCGACAAACTGAGCGAATTATTATTGACTGGTCTGGCGACGGAATCGCAGGTACAAGCCCTGATGCACTATCTGGTGCAGGCAGGCAACGCGCGAGAGCCGATCAAGTTCATTCGCGAGCTGGCGTTACGTACGCCGCAGCACAAGGAGACGTTGATGACAATTGCGGAATATCTGGAACAGCAGGGTCTGGAGCGGGGACTGGCGCAGGGACTGGCGCAGGGCCGTCAGGAAGGCCGGAAAGAAGAGGCGCAGCGTATCGCCGCCGCTATGCTACACAGTGGCCTGGCGCGCGACCTGGTCGCCCGGTTGACCGGGCTGACGGAGGAGGAACTGACTCCGCAGGCGGACTAGAGTTTAAGGATCTCTTTCACGAAGGGGATCGTCAGCTTGCGCTGAGCGGTAATCGAGGCATGATCCAGCTGATCGAGGGTCATAAATAGCGAGCGCATCTCGCGATCCAGCCGCTTCAGCAGGAAGCGGCACACGTCCTCCGGCATCTCAAAGCCGCGCAGTCTGGCGCGCAGCTGCAGGGCCTGCAGTTTGTCTTCATCCGACAGCGGCTGCAGCTTATAGATCTGCCCCCAGTCAAGCCGCGAGGCAAGATCCGGCAGACCAAGATTCAGTTGCCGCGGCGGCCGGTCGCCGGTGATCAGCAGCCGGGTTTTACCTGATTCCAGGATCCGGTTGTAGAGATTAAAGATGGCCATTTCCCAGGGCTCATCCCCGGCGACGCACTCGATGTTATCGATGCAGACCAGGGCCAGCTGTTCCATCCCCTCCAGCACCTCCGGCACAAACCAGGTGCGTTTATCCAGCGGCACGTAGCCCACGGCATCCCCGCGCTGGGAAAGCTCGGCGCAGGCGGCGTGTAACAGGTGGCTGCGACCCGCCCCTTCACGTGACCAGATATAAATATACCCGCTGTGTTCCTGGCGCAGTACGTTCTGGAGGGCAGCAAGTAGAGAAGGATTATCACCCGGCCAGAAACTCGCGAAGGTTTCGTCGTCAGGAAGATACAGTGGCAAAGAGAGCTGTGCCGGTGCGTTCAGATGGACCTCAACATAGGCTTACAGAAAAACGCGAAGAGTTTATCACAGATTTAGGTCAGGAGAGAACCGGGCGGGATCGCCGCCCGGTCAGGCGATCGTTATTTAACCTCTTCGCTATCCACGGCGTCGAGAACCACCTCTTCCGGACGCAGGACGCTGATAAGCTTGAAAATCAGGCTGAGCGCGATACCGACGATGGTGGCCAGCGCCATCCCTTTCAGCTCAGCGGCGCCGATGTGCACTTTGGCGCCGCTGACGCCGATGATCAGGATCACGGAGGTGAGGATCAGATTCTGCGCTTTGCTGTAATCCACCTTCGATTCAATCAGTACGCGGATCCCCGAGGCGCCGATCACCCCGTACAGCAGCAGCGACACGCCGCCCATCACCGGCACCGGGATGATCTGGATCGCCGCCGCCAGTTTGCCGACGCAGGAGAGCAGAATCGCAATGATCGCCGCGCCGCCGATAACCCAGGTGCTGTAGACGCGGGTAATCGCCATCACACCGATATTTTCCCCGTAGGTGGTGTTAGGCGTCGAGCCGAAAAAGCCGGAAATGATCGTCGACAGGCCATTGGCAAACATCGAACGATGCAGGCCCGGGTCGCGGATCAGATCGCGTTTGACGATATTGGCCGTCACCACCAGGTGACCGACGTGCTCGGCAATCACCACCAGCGCAGCGGGCAGAATGGTGAAGATGGCGAACCATTCAAAACGCGGCGTGTAGAAGGTTGGCAGCGCGAACCAGTGCGCTTCGGCGATCGGGGTGGTATCAACCACGCCCATCACAAACGACAGCGCATAGCCCACCAGAACGCCAATCAGGATCGGGATAATCGCCAGGAAGCCGCGGAACAGGACCGAACCAAACACCGTCACCGCCAGGGTTACCATCGAGATAATAATGGTTTTGCTGTCCGGTGACTGGCCGTCGGCTGGCAGCAGCCCGGCCATATTGGCCGCCACGCCTGCCAGCTCCAGACCGATAACCGCCACGATGGCCCCCATCGCCGCCGGGGGGAACATCACATCCAGCCAGCCGGTACCGGCTTTTTTGACAATAAAGGAGACGAGGCAGAACAGCACGCCGCACATAATGAAACCGCCCAGCGCCACTTCATAGCCCAGCGGCAGCAGGAGCAGCACCGGAGAGATAAAGGCGAAACTCGATCCCAGATACGCCGGGATTTTGCCTTTACAGATAAAGAGGTACAGCAGCGTACCAATACCGTTGAACAGCAGCACGGTGGCCGGGTTGATGTGGAACAGGATTGGCACCAGCACCGTTGCGCCGAACATGGCAAACAGGTGCTGCAAACTAAGCGGGATAGTCTGTAAAAGCGGCGGTCTTTCACTCACCCCGATAGCACGGCGCGTCATAGTGTTTTCCTCTGAGATGGTTAGTTATGTGTGTTTTATTCAAAAAAAAGCCGACTCTCAAAGTCGGCTTATTTATCGTTATTCGATTATTTCGTACCAAAGATCTTGTCGCCGGCATCGCCGAGACCGGGAATGATGTACCCGTGCTCGTTCAGTCCCTTATCGACAGAGGCGGTATACAGCTCAACGTCCGGGTGCGCTTTCTCCAGCGCGGCAATCCCTTCCGGCGCCGCCACCAGCACCAGCACCTTGATGCTGGTGCAGCCGGCGTTTTTCAGCAGATCGATAGTGGCGATCATCGACCCACCGGTGGCCAGCATCGGGTCAACCACCAGCGCCATACGCTCATCGATGTTGGACACCAGCTTCTGGAAGTAAGGTACCGGCTCGAGGGTTTCTTCATTGCGATAAATACCCACCACGCTGATACGCGCGCTTGGCACGTGCTCAAGCACCCCTTCCATCATGCCGAGGCCTGCGCGCAGGATAGGCACGACGGTAATTTTCTTGCCCTTGATCTGCTCAACTTCCACCGGGCCGTTCCAGCCTTCGATGGTCACTTTCTCGGTTGCCAGATCGGCGGTGGCTTCATAAGTCAGTAAGCTGCCCACTTCTGAGGCGAGTTCACGGAAGCGTTTGGTGCTGATGTCGTGCTCGCGCATCAGGCCCAGCTTGTGTTTGACGAGTGGGTGTTTGACTTCCACAATCTTCATTCTCTTTCTCCTCTGAGGGGCAGCCACAAAAAAATCGCGGGATTATACCGCTTTTTTCGGATTAGGCCATACCCATCTTGCTTGACGTATATCAAGCAAAGTGATTTAGAGACAAAAAAACCGGAGACGAGGCTCCGGTTTTAGCGCGGGGTTCTGCCGGGCGGCGCTAACGCTTACCCGGACTGGAAACCACGCTGGCCCGATAAGCGCAGCGCCATCGGGAAATTATAGCTGCTCCCCGTTGCTGGCAATCACCTTCTTATACCAGTCGAACGACTTCTTCTTACTGCGGTCCAGCGTGCCGTTGCCTTCATTATCTTTATCCACGTAGATAAAGCCGTAGCGTTTTTTCATCTCCCCCGTGCCGGCGGAAACCAGATCGATACAGCCCCACGGGGTATAGCCCATCAGGTCAACGCCATCTTCGACCACCGCCTTTTTCATCTCCGCGATATGGGCGGAGAGATAATCGATACGGTACTGGTCATCCACGCTGCCGTCCGCTTCACGAACATCGATCGCGCCAAAACCGTTTTCGACAATAAACAGCGGTAGCTGATAGTGATCCCAGAACCAGTTCAGCGAATAGCGCAGGCCGACCGGATCTATCTGCCAGCCCCAGTCCGACTTTTTCACGTACGGGTTGGAGACCAGGCTGGTGGTTTCATCATAATCGAGCAATGGGTTATCTTCGGTGGCTTTGGTGGCGAAGGACATATAGTAGCTAAAGCCGATGTAGTCGACACAGCCTTCGGTTAACGCCTGACGATCGGCTTCGGTCATGTCCAGGCTAAAGCCGCGGCGGGCAAAATAGTTGAGCAGATGCTGCGGATAGCGGCCGCGCACGTGGACGTCGGTGAACCAGTACCGGCGGTGCATGGCGTTCATCGCCATCATCATATCGTCCGGCGCGCAGGTCAGCGGATAGATGGGACACATGGCGATCATGCAGCCTATCTGCAGAGCAGGGTTGATCTCGCGCGCCGCTTTCACCGCCAGGGCGCTGGCCACCAGCTCATAATGTGCGGCCTGGTACATCACCGGTTCCCGATCTTCACCCGGCACATACTTCAGACCGGAGTTGGTGAAGGGGGCAAAGTCCTCATGGTAGTTGGCCTGGTTGTTGATCTCGTTGAAGGTCATCCAGTACTTCACTTTATGCTGGTAGCGGGTGAAGACGACCCTGGCGAAGCGCACGAAAAAGTCGATCAGCTTGCGGTTACGCCAGCCGCCGTACTCGGTGACCAGGTGATAGGGCATTTCAAAATGCGACAGCGTAATGACCGGTTCAATACCGTGTTTCAGACATTCGTCGAACAGATCGTCATAAAACTGCAGGCCAGCCTCGTTCGGCTCCTGTTCATCGCCCTGCGGGAAAATACGCGTCCAGGCAATCGAGGTGCGGAAACATTTAAAGCCCATTTCGGCAAACAGCGCCAGGTCCTGCGGGTAGCGATGATAAAAATCGATCGCCTCATGGTTCGGGTAGTTTTTCCCCGCTACCACGCCATCGGTGATCTCCCGCGGCACCCCGTGGGCGCCGGCGGTCATGACATCCGCCACGCTGACCCCCTTGCCACCCTCCTGCCAGCCGCCCTCTAACTGATGCGCCGCCACCGCGCCGCCCCACAGAAAACCTTCTTTAAATCCGGACATAATCTCTCCCTAAGGTCGATCGTCGCCAGGCGAACGATAGTGCTGATTGAAATGGTAAACCGCGCCAATCAGGCCGGCATCATTGCCGTGACTGACGGTATCGAGATAGTCGGCAATGCCGAACCAGGCCAGATGCTGGCGCAGCAGCGTCAGAAATCCAGGGCGTTCCACAATGCCGCCGCCGATAAAAATAGTCTGCGGATCGAAGATATTGACGAGGTTATAAAGGCCATGGCCCAGGCCATTGAAGAACTCGGCGACCAGACGCTGGCAAACCGGGTCGCCGGCGTCGTAGCGGTCAAAAATCATTTCGCCAGTGACGCTATCCAGCGGCGCGCCAATATGTTCCGCATAGCGATGGCGAAGCACCCGCAGGGTGCAGTTTTCATTCATCGAGTAGCGACGGGGATCGCGTCCGCCGGGACGATCGGTAAGCATATAGCCGAACTCACCGGCGCGAAAACGCGCCCCGTGGATCAACTGATGTTGGCAAAAAATCGCTCCACCGATGCCAGTGCCGATAGTGAGCACCAGAAAATTGGCCATTTCCGCCGCTTTGCCCTGCCAGCGCTCAGCCAGCAGCACACAGTTGGCGTCGTTTTCAACCGAGACCGGCAGCCCGGTTCGCGTCTCGAGCCACGATTTAATGGCGAAGTTGTCAAATCGACGGATAGCGCCGCCCATGGTGATAAAGCCGCTGTGCGGATCGACATAGCCCGGCGCGCTGATGGCTATACCTTCGCACGACGGGTGGGCCGCCAGCCACGACAGGATGGTCTGTAAGATATGATCGCCATCGCTGTCATTGATTGACTGCTTCGCGGTTTCCAGCAGCCTGCCGTCGCGGGTCATGACGCCCATCTTTAGCGCGGTGCCGCCGATATCAAATGCCGCAATCTTCATTCATCCCTCCCCTGTCGAGCATAATGCACCGGTGAACCACACGGCGGCCAACCACAGAAACCGGTTTCAGTCGTATGATGAGGATTCACTGGCACTGAGGCAAGCACAAGGCTGTACCCGGTTTCATTTTCGTGAGCAGTATCAAATTTGACCATCCGCCAACGGTTTTACGCCGACTGTAAAGCAGGCTCGCAAACGTTTGCTTTCCCTGTTAGAATTGCGCCGATTTTTCTTGCTTACCGCAAACGCGTGGAGACTTCGCAGTGACCGACAAAACCTCTCTCAGCTATAAAGATGCCGGCGTGGATATTGATGCAGGCAACGCTCTCGTCGACCGTATTAAGGGCGTGGTGAAGAAAACCCGTCGCCCGGAAGTGATGGGTGGACTGGGCGGATTCGGCGCGCTGTGCGCACTGCCGCAGAAATACCGCGAGCCGGTACTGGTCTCCGGCACCGACGGCGTCGGTACCAAGCTGCGTCTGGCAATGGATCTGAAGCGTCACGACACCATCGGCATCGACCTGGTCGCCATGTGCGTGAACGACCTGGTGGTTCAGGGCGCTGAGCCGCTGTTTTTCCTTGATTATTACGCCACCGGTAAACTGGACGTCGATACCGCAGCCAGCGTCATCAACGGCATCGCCGAAGGCTGCCTGCAGTCCGGTTGCGCGCTGGTGGGCGGTGAGACCGCAGAGATGCCGGGGATGTACCACGGCGAAGATTACGACGTGGCGGGTTTTTGCGTCGGGGTGGTGGAAAAATCAGAAATCATCGACGGCAGCAAAGTCGCTGACGGCGACGTGCTGGTGGCGCTGGCCTCCAGCGGCCCGCACTCTAACGGCTATTCGCTGGTGCGTAAGATTATTGAAGTTAGCGGCGTTGACCCGCAGACCACCGACCTTGACGGCAAACCGCTGGCCGACCATCTGCTGGCGCCGACCCGCATCTATGTGAAATCGGTTCTCGACCTGATTGCCAGCGTTGACGTCCACGCCATCGCCCATCTGACCGGCGGCGGCTTCTGGGAAAACATCCCGCGCGTGCTGCCGGACAACACCCAGGCGGTGATTGATGAGTCTTCCTGGCAGTGGCCGTCCGTCTTCAACTGGCTGCAAACCGCCGGTAACGTCAGCCAGCATGAGATGTACCGTACCTTTAACTGCGGCGTGGGGATGGTTATCGCCCTGCCGGCTGCAGAAGCAGACAAGGCCATTGCCCTGCTGAACGAGAAAGGTGAAAACGCGTGGAAAATCGGGTATATCAAAGCCTCCGATTCCGAACAGCGTGTGGTCATTGCATGAAAAACATTGTGGTGCTGATTTCCGGTAGCGGCAGTAATTTGCAGGCGATCATCGACGCCTGCGGCCGGAAACAGATAAACGGCACCCTGCGTGCGGTATTCAGTAACAAGGCCGATGCGTTCGGCCTTGAGCGCGCGCGCGCGGCCGGGATCCCGGCTCACGCGCTGGCGCAAAGTCAGTTTGCCGACCGGGAAGCGTTCGATCGTCAGCTGATGCATGAAATTGACGCCTACGCCCCGGATCTGGTGGTGCTGGCGGGTTATATGCGTATCCTTAGCCCCGCCTTCGTCAGCCACTATCAGGGACGTCTGCTGAACATCCACCCTTCGTTACTGCCGAAGTATCCTGGCCTGCATACCCATCGCCAGGTGCTGGAAAACGGTGACGAGGAGCATGGGACCTCGGTGCACTTCGTCACCGACGAGCTGGATGGCGGTCCGGTTATCCTGCAGGCCAAAGTGCCGGTCTTTGCTGGCGACAGCGAGGAAGAGATCACGGCGCGGGTTCAGACCCAGGAACATGCCATTTATCCGCTGGTGATAAGCTGGTTCGTCGAGGGACGTCTGCGCATGGAGGGCAACCACGCCTGGCTGGATGAACGACAGCTTCCCCCCCAGGGCTATGCCGCTGAAGAATGAACAACAGCCCCGCCTTTCGCCATCGCGGGGCTTTTTTTTAATTAAAATTGTTTATTAATCAAACATCTCACAGAAATAATTCTTCTTACTGTCATATAGTTGTGACACAGTAAATCGCTATGCAGAAAAATTCGTCATAATAGTCTACGTCCTGTGAGTAAAACGGAGTGTGAGCGGTAATGGGCCAGGAAAAGCTATACATCGAAAAAGAACTCAGCTGGTTGTCTTTTAACGAGCGCGTGCTGCAGGAAGCGGCGGACAAGAGTAACCCGCTGATTGAGCGCATGCGCTTCTTAGGGATCTACTCCAACAACCTTGATGAGTTTTACAAAGTGCGCTTTGCTGAGCTTAAGCGCCGGATTATTATCAGTGAAGAACAAGGCAGTACCGCCCATTCTCGCCACCTGTTAGGCAAAATCCAGGCCCGCGTTTTGAAGGCCGATCAGGAATTCGATAGTCTGTATAACGAACTGCTGCTGGAGATGGCGCGCAACCAGATCTTCCTGATCAATGAGCGTCAGCTGTCCGTCAATCAGCAGGCCTGGCTGCGCAACTACTTTAAACAGTATTTGCGCCAGCATATCTCGCCGATCCTGATTAACCGCGAAACGGACCTCGTGCAGTTTCTGAAAGATGATTACACCTATCTGGCGGTGGAGATTATCCGTGGGGAAAACATCAACTATGCCCTGCTGGAAATTCCGTCGGATAAGGTCCCGCGCTTCGTAAACCTGCCGCCGGAAGCGCCTCGTCGCCGTAAGCCAATGATCCTGCTGGATAACATTCTGCGCTATTGCCTGGACGACATCTTTAAAGGCTTCTTTGATTACGATGCGCTGAACGCCTACTCGATGAAAATGACCCGTGACGCCGAGTACGATCTGGTGCATGAGATGGAGTCGAGCCTGATGGAGCTGATGTCCTCCAGCCTGAAACAGCGCCTGACCGCCGAGCCGGTTCGCTTCGTCTACCAGCGCGATATGCCGGACGCGATGGTCGAAATGCTGCGCGATAAGCTCTCCATCTCCAACTATGACTCAATGCTGCCGGGCGGCCGCTATCACAACTTTAAAGACTTTATCGGCTTCCCGAACGTGGGTAAGGCCAATCTGGTCAATAAACCTATGCCGCGCCTGCGTCATCTGTGGTTTGATAAATTCCGCAACGGCTTCGACGCCATTCGCGAACGCGATGTGCTGCTCTACTACCCCTATCATACTTTTGAGCATGTGCTGGAGCTGCTTCGCCAGGCCTCGTTCGACCCCAGCGTACTGGCGATCAAAATCAACATCTACCGCGTGGCCAAGGATTCGCGCATCATCGACGCGATGATCCACGCCGCCCACAACGGTAAAAAAGTCACCGTGGTGGTGGAGCTGCAGGCGCGTTTTGACGAAGAGGCCAACATTCACTGGGCGAAACGCCTGACGGAAGCGGGCGTTCACGTTATCTTCTCCGCGCCGGGCCTGAAGATCCACGCCAAGCTGTTCCTTATCTCGCGTAAAGAAGGCGATGAGGTGGTGCGCTACGCCCACATCGGCACCGGTAACTTCAACGAGAAGACCGCGCGGATCTATACCGACTATTCGCTGTTAACCGCCGATGCGCGCATTACCAATGAAGTCCGCCGGGTGTTTAACTTTATTGAAAACCCCTACCGCCCGGTTAGCTTCGATTACCTGCTGGTGTCGCCGCAGAACTCGCGTCGTCTGCTGTATGAGATGATCGACCGCGAGATCGCTAATGCGCAGAACGGGCAACCGTCCGGTATTACCCTGAAGCTGAACAACCTGGTGGACAAAGGGCTGGTGGACAGACTGTATGCCGCCTCCAGCTCCGGCGTGCCGGTCAACCTGTTGATCCGCGGCATGTGCTCGCTGATCCCCGGTCTGGAAGGCATCAGCGAAAATATTCGCGTCATCAGCATTGTGGACCGTTTCCTCGAGCACGACCGGGTCTACTGTTTTGAAAACGGTGGCGATAAGCAGGTCTGGCTCTCCTCTGCCGACTGGATGACGCGTAATATCGATTATCGTATCGAAGTTGCCGCCCCGCTGCTCGACCCGCGCCTGAAACAGCGGGTGCTGGATATTTTTGATATCCTGTTCAACGATACGGTAAAAGCGCGCTATCTTGATAAAGAACTGAGTAATCGCTATGTGCCGCGCGGCAATCGCCGTAAAGTGCGCGCTCAGATGGCGATTTACGATTATCTCAAATCACTCGAACAACCCGACTAACCTATGCCAATAAACGAAAAAACCCCTCGACCGCAGGAATTCGCTGCGGTTGACCTTGGTTCGAACAGTTTTCATATGGTGATCGCCCGTGTCGTCGACGGCGCCATGCAGATCATCGGACGCCTGAAACAGCGCGTACATCTGGCCGATGGCCTCGATGAAAACTCGGTGTTGAGCGAAGAAGCCATGACCCGCGGGCTGAACTGCCTGTCGCTGTTTGCCGAACGCCTGCAGGGATTTTCTCCCTCCAGCGTCTGCATCGTCGGGACGCATACGCTGCGTCAGGCGACCAATGCGGCGGAGTTTCTTAAACGCGCGGAAAAAGTGATCCCCTACCCGATCGAGATCATCTCTGGTAATGAAGAAGCGCGCCTGATATTTATGGGCGTGGAGCACACGCAGCCGGAGCGCGGCCGTAAGCTGGTGATTGATATCGGCGGCGGTTCGACCGAGCTGGTCATCGGTGAAGATTTTGAGCCCCGCCTGGTGGAAAGCCGTCGCATGGGGTGCGTGAGTTTCTCCCAGGCCTACTTCCCGGGCGGGACGATCAATAAAGAAAATTTCCAGCGCGCTCGCCTGGCGGCGGTACAAAAGCTGGAAACCCTGGCCTGGCAGTTCCGTATTCAGGGCTGGACCGTGGCGCTGGGCGCCTCCGGCACCATTAAAGCCGCCCAGGAAGTGCTGGTGGCGATGGGCGAGAAGGACGGGTTTATTACGCCGGAACGCCTCGAAATGCTGGTCAGTGAGCTGCTGAAGCATAAAAACTTCGACGCGCTCAGCCTGCCCGGCCTCTCGGAAGACCGTAAAGCGGTCTTTGCTCCGGGGCTGGCGATCCTGTGCGGCGTGTTTGACGCGTTAGCCATTAAAGAGCTTCGTCTGTCTGATGGCGCGCTGCGTGAAGGCGTGCTGTACGAAATGGAAGGCCGTTTCCGCCACCAGGATATTCGTAGCCGCACGGCGCAGAGTCTGGCGAATCAGTACAACATCGATCGCGAACAGGCGCGCCGGGTGCTGGAAACCACCACCCTTATGCTGGAGCAGTGGCAGGAGCAGAATCCGAAGCTGGCCAATCCACACCTCGCGGCGCTGTTGAAGTGGGCGGTGATGCTCCATGAGGTGGGCCTGAATATTAACCACAGCGGCATGCACCGCCACTCGGCCTACATTCTGCAGAATAGCGACCTGCCGGGCTTCAACCAGGAGCAGCAGATGCTGATGGCCACGCTGGTGCGCTATCATCGCAAAGCGATAAAACTCGACGACCTGCCGCGCTTTACGCTATTCAGGAAAAAGCAGTTTCTGCCGCTGATCCAACTGCTGCGCCTCGGCGTGCTGCTGAATAACCAGCGTCAGGCCACCACCACGCCGCCGACGCTACGGCTGCAGACGGAAGCTCACCACTGGACGCTGACCTTCCCGCACAACTGGTTTAGCCAGAATGCGCTGGTGCTGCTGGATCTGGAAAAAGAGCAGCAGTACTGGGAAGGTGTGCCGGAGTGGCTGCTGAAGATTGCGGAAGAAGAGCCAGACGCCTGATCGCCTCTGTGGATAGCATACGAGCCGGGCCATCGCGCCCGGCTTTTTACCGCTTCAGGCGCTCATCCCCTCCGCCAGCTGCGCCAGAGGTACCGGAACGCCAATATCATAGCCCTGCATATAATCTATCCCCAGCGCGATGACCGCCTGGCGTATCTCCGGCGACTCGACATATTCGGCCACCACTTGCATGTTCTTCATCCGCGCCAGACGACAGATAGAGTCCACCACCTGGTAATCAAGACTGCTGGCGAGCAGATTGCGAATAAAGCTGCCGTCGATTTTAAGAATATCGACGTTCATCGTTTTTAACCGCGCATAGCTGGCGTAGCCGGTACCAAAATCATCGATCGCCACCCGGCAGCCCAGCGCCCGCAGACGCTCTAATGTCTGGCAAACCAGCTCGGGGTTGCTGAGCGCATAGTTTTCGGTCAGCTCGAAGATAATCTGCCATGGCTCAATGTTATAGGCCTGCAGCAGGTTTTCCACCTCCTCGGGAAACTGACTGCGGCTCAGCGAGACCGGAGAGAGGTTGATCGCCAGCCGCAGACCGGGCAGCGCCCGCCGGTTGGCATCCATAAAGGCCAGGGTGTGCTCAATGACCCACTGATCCACGCGCGTGGACAACCCAAACTCGTGCGCCACCGGCAGGAACTCGTTTGGCCCTGTCAGCTCCCCCGACTCCCCTTTCATCCTCAACAACACTTCATGGTAGTTGTCGCCGCGAATACCCTGGATAGGCTGCGCCATCAGGACAAAATGGTCTTGCTCCAGCGCCTTGAGGATGCGGTTCATCATCGCCACTTTGTCTTTCAGATCCTGCTGGACATGCCCGGCGCCGCGGCGCTGCAAATTCTCCGGATGGCCGCTGGCCAGCGACATGTCGGCAATCGTGTTCAGCTCGCCAAGCAGCAAATACAGATGCTTCACCGGCGAGCGGACGTTGCAATAGCTCATGCCGATCCGCGGCTGCAGGGGGACCCCGTCCCAGTGAAAACGGAACTGTCGCAGGGAGCGCTCAATTAAGTGAATGCGCGCCTGGTGCCCTTCGCTGTTGAGACGAAACACTAAATCGTGACCGGCAAGATGATATACCGCTTCGTTCGGCTGCAGCAGCGCACGCAGGTGATTCGCCAGCATTTGCTTATACTGAATGCGCAACAGCACCCCGTAGTGGCGGCCCAGCAGCTCAAGCTCAGGAATACGCAAAAAACAGAGCGTCGACCAGCTCGCGCCGTTCAGCGCCCGGCTCAGCGCCCGCAGATTCGGCATATGTACCACCGGGTCGAGGAAGGCCATCTGTCGGACGCGGGCGTAGATCAGCCGCTGCTGTGTCGCCAGCATCGCCGTATAGGCGACAATAAACGAGAACACCAGATAGCTTGACGAGGTGATCGCCAGCTGAGTGTTATAACTTGGATAAATGGGTAAATAACGGTAATGAAAATGGATCACGGCGATCAGTACCGGCGTCCAGATCAGCGAGATAAAGCGATAGCCAAAACGCATCGCCCCCCACAGCATCACCGGCATCAGTAAGGATAATGTATAATTTGTACTAAATATAGTGCTGCTATCATTAAGCGGCATCAATAATAGCCCCAGCAGCAGGATTAATATCGCCACCCAGCTGATGATTTCAATTTTTTTTATTTTTGGATCAATTTGTAAGCGAACCTGAGAAATAAATCCGCGCAAATAAAAAGGGTTACGAATTACCCGCAGCAGTAAATAACATAAGGGCACGCCGGTCAGGCACCCTACCATCAGCGCCTGAAAGGTGATTAACGACCGTAAACTAAACGGCGAGATGCCGGTCATCTCCGTTGTGCGCGGATGCAGCCCCAGAAACTCGGCGATCTGCGACAGAATCAGAAAAATGACCGAAGGGAGCAGCATTTGCCAGAACAAACGATGCGGCATCAGTCTGACGTTACCATGCGATACCTGCTGCCGTTGGGGAACAAAGATGCGGTATCCGCCCCAGCAGAGTACGCAGGGGATCAGAAAATGGAACAGTACGCCAAAGGCCTGTTCCGGCGTCATTCCCCGGGCCAGCGTAAGCAGCAGGCCAACGATAATACCGGGGATCGCCGCCCAGCCGAAAAACATCATCAGGCTGAGCACCAGCGCCAGGGGAAGATAATAAAGATAAACCATGTGACCATTCAGCACGGTATATGTATTCATCCCTCTGGCAAGGGGTAATAACAGAACAGGCAGGAGAAGCGGTAAGGCCCACCATTTGTCGCGATATTGTTGATAGTATTTTAATAAATTCATAGGTGCTCTACAGAGAGCCTCTGCTCCTGCGAGGCATATTCAGGCAGGCATCCAACCACCCCATGCTGTCCGCATAAGTAATAACGATACGGTAACGTCCGCTGATTTTAGTGGCCAAGAGAATGAGGCTGTTGATATAAATCAACAAATGCTGACACCAACATTAATAAAACTTATTTTTTCACCTTTCCCTGGCTAATAAAGTGAGCATGTAAATACGCCGATTATCTTATATAACATTAATTAATGTTTTCACTGCCGCACTTTTACATCTGCATCAATTGACCCCACCTCGTTCCTGTGCCTTAATACCCCCATCGCCCATCTTCGGGTATACTTCAAGGAACCTTTTGTGAGTCAGGCACCCAGTATGCGTAAACGACATCGATTTAACCGTCGCATGACCCGTATCGTACTGCTTATCAGCTTTCTCTTCTTCTTTGGACGCTTTGTCTACTCCTCCATTGGCGCCTGGTACCATCACCAGGATAAAAAAGCGTCGCAGGAGTCAACGCTCACCGTCGAGCCTTCCGCCCGCGAGTAACCCGTTGAGCCCGATGCCGGGTGCGCCCCCAACCGCTGTCAGAGACGCCCGTTTTCGAGACTCTATCCCTGACGAGGCATATGTTGCTGCTGGCGATTTATAAGCGCACGGCCTGTAGCAGACGCAGCATTTCCGCCATTCCTTTGGTAATCACTTTATCCTGACGCATGACAACCGCCAGCTGACGGTACAGCGACGGGGCCAGAGAATGTACCGTTAAGCCACAGCGATCCTCCGCCTGCTCCACCGCCATGCGGGGCACAATACTGTAGCCCAGCCCGGCCCGCACCATGCGTTTGATCGCCTCGATGCTTCCCAGCTGCATCACCGGCGTGACCGCCAGGCCCGCCGAACGGAACCAGCGGTCAATCAGATCCCGCGTGCCGCTGCCCGCCTCGAAGGCAATGAGCGGCAGCGCCTGCAGCGCTTCAGAGGTGCACACCGCCGGGATCCCCGCCTCGTGGCTGGGATGAATGACCACGAACTCCTCGTCAACCACTGCGGTCACTGCCAGACTGCGCCCCTGCACGGGCAGGGTAACCAGTCCAAGATCGAGCCGGTTTTCCTCCACCGCCCGGACGATATCCAGCGTGTTGCCGGTGGTCACCCCCACCGTCAACAGCGGGTGCTGCTGACGAAGATGCTGTAGCAGCGGCGGAAGAAGATGAATGCAGGCCGTCGCGCCGGTCCCCAGCGTCAACGAGCCATTAACTTCCTGGCTAAATGCGCTGACCGACTGCACCGCGCTATTCACCGCCCGATCGATCTGCTCGCTGTGGGCCAGCAGCGCCATTCCCGCCGCCGTCGCCTTGATCCCACGCCCGGTGCGCTCCAGCAGCCGAGTCTGTAAAAATTGCTCCAGCTGACGCACCTGCAGGCTGACGGCGGGCTGGGAGATCCCCAGCGCGTCGGCGGCGGCGGAGAAGCTGCCGCGCTGTACGACCAGCCGGAAGGTCGCCAGGTTTCCCAGGTTCAGTGTTGTCATGCAAAGTTTCTCTTATACCGCGCATAAGGTGGCCGCTCTGCCAGAACAATAGCCTGCCGGGTATGCTCAGGACAACTGTCTTAACGGAATGAAAAACCATGGAAACACCGGCTATTCCCCGACGCCTCGCCTTCACGGCGGGCGCTCAGCAACTGATCAACTGGGGTATCTCTTTTTATATGCCCGGCACCTTTGCCGGGGCGATGTCGGCAGATACCGGCTGGTCATCCCCACAAATCTACTCAGGCCTGACGCTCGCCATGCTGGTGATGGCCACCCTCTCGCCGTTTGTCGCCCGGCTGCTGTCGCGTGCTGGCGGGCAACGCGTGGTGATGGCAGGCTCCCTGCTGCTCGCCGTCGGTTGTCTGCTTATGGCTGACGCACACTCGCTTGTCGCCTGGTACAGCGCCTGGCTGTTGACCGGCATCGGCATGCGTTTGTCGCTGTATGACGCGCTGTTTGCCGCGCTGGTTAATCTCTACGGCAAGCAGGCGCGACGGACGATCTCCCGCATAACCCTGACGGGTGGGCTGGCCTCGGTGGTGTTCTGGCCGCTGGGGGAGGCTCTGCTCGCGGCCATGAGCTGGCGGGAAGCACTGCTGATCTATGCCCTGTTCGGCTTGCTAAGCGCCGCGTTAACCCTGTCGCTACCCAATAAAACAGGCTTTATCGTCAATAAACCCGCCGCCCCTGCCGCGGTACGGGATCGGCGAAACGGCTGGCTGTACGCCGCGTTTATCGCGCTGATCACCTTTGTCTCTAATGGCACTTCCACCCATCTGCCGGAATTTATCATAAGCGTCGGTCTGCCGGTTGCCGTCGGCATGTTATGGGGCGTTGGACAGACTGGTGCACGGTTTCTGGAGGTGGTGGCCGGGGCGGGGCTCACCCCGCTTCGCCTGACGCTGCTTACCGCGCTGGCTATGCCGGTGTGCTTTATGCTCGGCCTGAGTAGCTCGCTTTTTCTCTGGTCAGCCGCCGGTTTTGTGCTGGGCTACGGGGCGATTAACGGGCTGGTGACCATCGTCAAAGCCACGCTGCCGCTGCAGTTGTTTGCCCCTGAAGCGTACGCCAGACGCACCGGGGTGCTGCTGATCCCGGCCCAGCTGATGGCGGCGGCCTCCCCGCTGGCCTATGCGTGGCTGAACCGGGCTTTAGGGACGATCGGGGCGATGTGGCTGTCGTGGGGGTTAACGCTGCTGATTGCCGTACTGGCGGTGGCTATCGTCAAGGGGCAGGCATCGCACCAGGCTGAGGGTATCCCTGCCCTTAGCGACTAGAGCACAAAGCCGCCGTCGATGGTCAGGCTTGTACCCGTCATGTAGCCGGACGATTCACCGGCAAGCCAGGCCGCCAGCGAGGCGATTTCGTCCGGTTCGCCCATACGCTGCAAGGGAATGCGCCCGACGATCTGCTCCGCCATTCCGGCAGTCATATCGGTGGCGATGGGCCCCGGCTGGATGTTGTTAATCGTGATGCGCCGTGGCGCCAGATCCAGCGCAAGGTTCTGCACCATTGAGGCGACAGCCGCTTTACTCATGGCATACACGCTACTGCCCACATGGCCGGTACGCACCGCGGTATTACTGCCGATGGTGATCACACGCCCCCCTTCCGCCATCGGCTTAACCGCCGCCTGAATGGCAAGGAAGACACCACGCACGTTGACGGCCAGGGTGGTATCCAGATCGTCCAGCGAATAGGCCTCAAGGGTACCGAGACGCAGCACGCCCGCATTTACCACCGCGACATCCAGCCTGCCGTAGTGCCGTAATGTCTTATCCACCGCGGCCTGGATAGCCCTGGGGTCTGCGCTGTCGGCTTCAATGGCTATCGCCTGACCGCCCCGTTGCTCAATCGTTGAGACCAGCGCCTGCGCCCGATCCGGGCGTGATACCCAGGTGATGGCAACCCGATAGCCCTCGTGCGCCAGTCGCGCCGCAATGGCCGCCCCGATACCGCGCGCGCCGCCGAAAATCAACGCTACCTTTTCGTGATTCATGATGGTCATTCTCCTGTTTGCTGTAGCACCCACCCGGGTGCCTCTGCAGACACCATGCCAGCAGATACAGCCCTTCGCATGCGCGGAATGTATCGCACTGTATCCACGCCGCCCTGCTTACGCAGCCATACAAAAAAGCCGCCCACAGCAAACAGACCCGATACATAAAAATGGTTTTATGAGGCTGTCGCCATTGATGACCCGATGAGGAGATACCCCGATGATACGTCCACATTTACTCTTCACGCTGTTCGCGCTGACATCAGGCTGCGCTTGGGCTGCACCGCTTAGCGGACTCAGCGCCGCGGATGTTAACGGCCCCGCCGCCGTTGCACCGCCCGAACAGCCCCAGCCACCGGCAACACTAATTGTGGATCCGCCGCTGGCGGGCCCGCTGAGTAAAGGTGCGGTCTTTATTCAATACCGCGCCGAGAACATGCGTATTGAACCGGTGTTCGGGCCCGAGGCGCTGAAAGTGGCGCCGCGCATCGGCCATATCCACGTCATCGTGGATGACAACCCCTGGCACTGGGCCGACGCCAGCGGCGAGCCGGTTATTCTGGTGGGCCTGCCTGCCGGTCATCACAAGGTGACCCTTATTCTCGCCGATCCAACCCATAAACCTGTTGATCGCAAGACAGTCGAATTCATCGTACCGCCGCATGCTGCGGTTATGCACTGAACGCCACCAGTCACTTATTTTTGAGGATCTTAACCATGAAAGCATTACTGATTGCTGTTCTGACCTTCTCCGCCGCAATGGCGTCTTCCGCTTTCGCTGCCCGGGAAATTAACCAGCCTCAGGGGCTGCAAAAAATTGGCACCGTTTCCGACAGCAGCGGCGCAACGTCGCTGGCGGATCTGGAGGCGAAACTGCAGGCCAAAGCCGTTAAAGCGGGCGCCGGTGCGTTTCGCATTACCTCCGCCGGGGGGAACAACACCCTGTCGGGCACCGCAGATATTTACCGTTGAGGCGTCACCATGAAAAAACAGTCTCTTCATACCTTCGCGGTGGGCCTGCTGCTGGCCGCCGCCAGCGGTACCGCACTGGCGAGTAGCAATAAAACCGTGGTGCTGGTGCACGGCGCTTTTGCCGACGGCAGCAGCTGGAACCAGGTGATCGACAGACTGCAACGCCAGCATACCGAGGTCATTGCCGTTCAGCTGCCGCTCAACTCGCTGAAAGAGGATGTCGCCGCAACCCAGCGCGCCATCGCCCGGGCCCACGGGGATGTGGTGCTGGTAGGCCACTCCTGGGGCGGGACGGTGATCAGCGAGGCGGGTAACGCTGCGCGGGTCAAATCGCTGGTTTACGTGGCGGCGTTTGCCCCGGACTCGGGCCAGTCGACGGCGGATCTGGCGGGGAGCTACCCTGCCCCACCGGGCAGCGCAGGTATTGCTAAAACCGCAGAGGGTTTTCTCTGGTTACCTGAAAAATCGGTACGCCAGGACTTTGCGCCAGATATTAAGGCTGCTGAGCAAAACAGGCTGATCGCCACCCAGGGCCCGATCCGCGCGGAGGCCTTTACCGAAAAGGTCACGCATGCGGCCTGGCATGATAAGCCGAGCTGGTATGTGGTCAGCAAGAATGACCGGATGATCAATCCGGATCTGGAGCGTTCGATGGCGAAGGCGATTGATGCGAAAACCACTGAGGTGGCGGCAAGCCATGTGTCGATGGTGAGCCAACCGGAGGAGATTGCCCGGGTGATTGAGCAAGCGGTGAAATGAGACAGGCAATAAAAAGCCCGCAGGATGCGGGCTTAAATCAAAAACGATTAACGGGCGGGCGTTATTCCCACTCTATTATTAATTAAATAAAAAAATCCATATATAACATTCAATTAATTCAATTGCAATAAGAGATACCATGAAAAATGCCATTCCAGGCTGACCGAAGCCACACCTTGCTCCAATAGGCGCCAAGAATCGCCGCCGGCACGGCGCAGCGCAAGCCTTCAGGACGTGAAGCCAGCTGCCACGACGCAGCATGAGACTGGGGGGAACAGCCTATGAAACCCGACGCCTAGATGCTAGGAAGACTGCTTTAAAAATCAAATGACATCTAGACCCAAATGGAGCACAATGTAGCTACAAAAAGCTTGGAGAATGTAATGGCAAGCAGTAATGATGTCGTTCGCGCTCGTATTGACGGGCATATCAAAGAGGAAGCCACGAACGTGTTATCGGGAATGGGCTTATCCGTATCAGACGCCATTCGAATACTGCTCACGCGCATTGCAACCGACAAGGCGCTCCCCTTCGATATCAATCGTGTGCAGGCTCAACCCAGCATCAAGAAGCCATGAGCGTCTGCCTGAAAAACTCAAAAAACATTAGGGCCAGAGTCTAAGCGCATGGATCGAATACAACAACTCAACTACGAAAAGGACTTCCGCATTGCCTTCCTGGAATCAAAGGGGGATGGATTTCAACGTTTGTTCGAGAAGCTGATGTTGAAGGCACACCCCAATGATTTTATGGCTTGCCGACCTTGGGGCAATGTTGGGGATCGGAAAAACGACGGGTATCTACCTTCCGCGCGAATCCTGTTTCAGAGCTACGCCCCCAATGAATTGAGCGCTACCGAGGCAATCAAGAAGATCAATGAGGACTTCGAAGGCGCCAAAGAGCACTGGGAAGATTATTTCGATGAGTGGACCTTCGTGCACAATGCACCCGATGGGCGTCTGGGTCCACACATCATCGAAGCACTAGCCAAACTCGCGCAAGACAACCCACAGCTCAAGATCGGGCACTGTGGGTACGAGGAAATGCTGACTAAATTCCGTCAGCTAAGCCTTCAGGATCTCGAGTCTTGGTTCGGCCCTTCGTTAACAATGGAAGCAAATGTCAATCTGGGCTTCGGCGATCTGACCGCTGTGCTCACTCACATCAGCATCACGCCAGTACCTACGGCAAGCGAGGTGAAGAACGTTTCGCGCGGAAAGATCGAAGCAAACCTTCTGTCTCAGGCTGTCGCCGACTTTCTGAAGATCGGTATGCAGAAGTCGCCGCTCGTTGCGCAGTTCTTCAATAGCTGGAAGAACCCCACCTACGGCGAGCAGATCGCGCAGGCATTCAAGAGCGAATACGTGAAGCTTCGGGATGGAGTTTCTCAGCTCCATCCCGATGAAATATTCGGCCGCCTAGAAGCGTGGGCCGGAGGCACGACGAATACCACGCCTGCGCATAAGGCGGCCGTATTGGCCGTATTGGCATACCTGTTCGACAAGTGCGAGATTTTTGAAGATGCTCAAGCGATGGGGGCTGCATGATACTGCCATCCAAACATCTGCCTCATGATCGTGCACTTCTGACTGTTGGTGCCCGTGTTTTGACTTTCCTTGCACGCCCCAAGACTGTCTCCGCGCTTTGGGAAGAATTGAACAGACACGATACAGGCTTGACCGTAACGCCTCGGCGAATCACCTACGACTGGTTTTTGCTCTCCCTCGACCTGCTATATGCACTTGGAACCATCGAACTAGAAAGCGGCCTTGTGGCCAGGAGAACAGCGTGATTCATAACATTTTCAGCACGCTACCTAGCTTCAAAAATCTTGGAGATCTGAAGCCCGGCCTGAATGTGCTGCTCGCCCAAAAAACTGAGGGGGCATCCACCAAGCAAACACGAAATCGTGCCGGCAAAACCAGTTTCGTGGAGTTGGTGCATTTTCTGCTCGGTGCCGATGCCGGTCCAGAGTCGATTTTCCGCACCCCGGAGCTGGCCGAACACACCTTCGGCATGGACTTTGATCTGAATTCGGAACGAACGGTTGTCGAGCGGAGTGGTGGTTCCAAAGCCAAAATTTTCGTTACAGCTCCGCCTGCCGCGAAGGTCAAGTTCTCGGCCACCGAGTGGTGTACATTCCTCGGCGAACAAATGTTTGGCCTGAGCAGCCTTGAAGCTGCAGGCAGCAAGCCGCCTTCATTCCGGTCGCTGTTTGCCTACTTTGTACGCCGACAGGCGAGCGGCGCCTTTATGACGCCAGAAAAACAGGCTACGATGCAGGGAACTGGCGACATGCAGATGGCGCTAATGTTCCTACTCGGACTGGACTGGCAGATTGCCCGAGATTGGCAAGCTGTACGCGATCGGGAAAAGACTCTCGAAGAGCTGAAGAAAGCGGCTGGCAACGGTGTCTTCGGTTCAATCATCGGCAAAGTCGCTGACTTGCGCACAGAGCTAACCATTCAGGAGGCCCGTCTCAAGAAGCTTCACGCGGAAGTTGGAACTTTCCAAGTCTTGCCAGAATACCGGGAGCTGGAAGTCGAGAGCGCAACGCTCACCCGCGAGCTCAACGACTTGGCCAACGCTAACACCATTGACTTCTCGGCTATTCGTGATCTGGAAAACGCCCTCGCCTCCGAGATTCCTCCGGACCATGAAGACCTTCAGGCTGTATATCAAGAGGCAGGTATCGTGCTTCCCGGCTTGGTTAAACGCCGTTATGAAGACGTAAAAAGCTTTCACGACTCGGTGGTGCGCAATCGCAAGGACTATCTGTCCAGCGAACTCGAAGCTGCCAAACTTCGTATCGAGCTTCGTGACAGTAAGAAAGCACAGCTCGACCAACGGCGTGGCGAAATCCTTGGCATTCTCAAGAGCCATGGTGCTCTCGAACAGTTCCTCAAGTTGCAAGGAGAACTGGGCCGGCTGGAATCCGAAGTGGAATCGCTGAGGCAACGTTTCGAAGCTGCAGAACAGCTCGAAGGTACCAGGAACGAGCTGGACATAGAGCGCAATCGCCTCACTATTCGACTGCGGCGTGACTTTGCTGAGCAGAAAGACCGATTGGCCGAAGCTATCGTCGCTTTCGAGGAAACTTCGCAACGTTTGTATGAATCGGCCGGCAGTATGACGGTCGATGAAACCTCCAACGGACCGATTTTCAAATTTCCGATGCAAGGTGAGCGCAGCAAAGGCATCAAAAATATGCAGATATTCTGCTTCGACATGATGCTTATGCGCTTGTGCGCCAAGCGGCAGATGGGACCGGGATTTCTAATCCATGATAGCCATCTGTTTGATGGCGTTGACGGACGTCAGGTCATTAGCGCCTTGCGTCTTGGCTCAGAGATCGCCCAAGAGCTTGGCTTTCAATACATCGTGACGATGAATGAGGACGACGCTTTCAAGGAAACCATCGATGGCTTCGACCTTAATGACCATGTGCTTCCAACACGTTTGACCGATGCTACTGAGGACGGTGGGCTATTTGGTATCAGATTTGGATAACTATCGGACTGGTGGTGGTTGAATTCTGAGTATGCGCTTGAATACTGGAAGTCTCGGAGCTATCAGCAAGCGCACATAAAAGGCCGCACTACCTCTCTGAAATCTGCGAGACGCAAGAAGGATGATAGGACAAAGAACCCGCTATTCGTTAGCGCAATTCCTGGAACTTCAGGAGCCCATGATTTCAATCGTGCTCTTGGGCAAGTACGGGGTGCAAGACTTATCCTTGCCCCACGGACAACTGTTGTACGGTTTACTGAACACGCTACGCGATCTCGATGCCCGCACGCTCATGCTGGCGCTGGCCGAGGTCGTTGCGACTACAGGCGATCTGCGGGCCAGGGTCAATCCTAAGTATCGGTTCGATGAGCGATTGCACGACCTGACGCAGTGCCTACTGCTGGACGGCTACATCATCAAGAGCAAGATGCTGGTTCAAACTGATCCATCGATTACCGATGCGGCGCCCTTAGAGGATGACTTGATCGACGCCTTGCAGAAGTCGGGGGCTCCCCGTGCGCAGGAAATCATCGCCAAGATCAATGACTCGGCTGGCGCGTTCCGCTCGACACCACCCGACTACAATGCCTCGCTCGTTAATGCCCGCGTGGCGCTGGAGACGCTGGCCGGTGACGTGGCTGCCCATAATGCCTCGCAGCAGCCGACACCACCCACCTACAACCCATCGAAGTGGGGCGAAGTGCTTGTGTTCCTGCGAAGCAGCGGCGAGATCACGGTCGAGGAGGAAAAAGGGCTGGCTGGCGTGTTCGGTTTTCTAAGTCCGGGCGCTCACCGCCCGATGGGCATCCCAGAAGATCAGATGACGCGGCTTGGCCGCTCATTCGCGCTCAATATGTGCTGGTTCTTGCTCAAGAACCATCTCCTGCGAATCCAACAGCCTTGAACGTACCGGCTCAATTGTGCAAGGAACGACAACATGCCATTCGAGATCAGACCTTGGGAAGCGATTGTCGAGAACTACGGATGCACAATTCTCCTCGGCAACGGTGCCAGCATTTCCGTCAATCCGAGTTTTTCGTATACTTCGCTGCTTCAGCATGCCACTGAGCAGAACTTGCTTCCCGACGATGCTCAGCAGTTATTCAATTTCTTTAAGACCAACGACTTCGAACTGGTTCTTCGGATCGTCTGGCAAGCCTCGAACGTCAACCGTTCGCTACGAATACCGGATGAGCGGACCCATGCCACCTACGTCGCTCTTAGGGACTGCCTCATCCAGACAGTCCGCGACATTCACCCGGAGCACGGGGCAGTAAGCGCTCATCTGCCGACCATCTACCAATTCCTGAAGCGATTCCAAACGGTTATCTCGCTCAACTACGACCTTGTTGTGTACTGGGCTATAACCTACGGTTTAGACATCGACGACCAGCATGCGTTTAAGGACTGCTTCGTGGGAGGTGGTACCTTCAACGATGACTGGCAGCGATTCAGGCAGCCGATCCGAGGAGAGCGTTCAACCTCCCTTGTTTTCTATCCGCATGGCAGTCTGGTGTTGTGTCGAAACTTGGTGGAACAAGAACGCAAGATCCACAACCTTCAGGACGGGTTACTGGAGGCGGTCCTGCAATGCTGGCAAGACGGTCAGGTCGTGCCTTTGTTCGTAAGTGAGGGAACTTGGTCGCAAAAAATTACTTCCATCCAGAACAGCTACTACCTCTCCACCGTCTACAGAGAGGTCCTGAAATCACAGCGGGACACCCTAGTGGTCTACGGCTGGGGCTTCGCCGAGCAAGACATTCATCTCCTGCAGCGCATGAACGGCACGGGCATCAATCGTGTAGCGGTATCAGTATTCCGAGGCGATCAGGCATACTGCAACCGGGTCTTTCAGATAATCCATGATGTGTTAGGAGCGCACGTCGAAGTGGAATTCTTCAACAGCGAAAGCCCCGGCTGCTGGATTCACCCGCCCCATCAAGAACCACGCCCAGCCGGATAGCGCGAAGCGGAGCCCCTTATGCCATCAATACTAGACCGGTTCTATGAGCGAACCGCTCATCTGAATGCCTTGCTGGACACCAATCCTGCCGAGGCGGTAAAACAGGCCCGGGAGATCAATCTCCATCTCGATACAGATGAGCGATTCAACCTAATGGGTCTGCGCGCAGCGATCCTAGTCGATGGCGGAGCGTTAACTCGGCAGCAAGATGCGATTGAGGAAGGGCTCGCGCTGTTTCGTGACCTTCACAGCTCATTTCCAACTGCTGACGTCACCTATAACTTGGCCAATGGACTGGTCGCCGCGACAGGTTTCCCGCCACATAATGAAAATTGGTTGAACCATCAAGAGTTAACTAGAGCGCGTCGCGCAGAAGCACGACAATGCTTCTGGAAAGTCGCTCAGGATCAGGATGCCGACTCAACGCTGCGAACCCAAGCTTGGACAAATATTGCCAACCAGTTCAGCAACAGCTATCGGCTTGGCGAAGCCCAAGATGGATGGCTTGCCGCGCTAGAAATTGATCCAGAGAATGGAGTGGCTGCAAGTTCCGCCGCCCGCAATCTGCTTTGGCTTTATGAGCGCGGTGGCTGCTCGGAATTGACGCGCATCGAGGCGCTCATGCTAGCCAAGATTGCGGATCGGCATAGGGATCGAATCATCCAATATGCTGGCGCACAGGCCGCAGAACAGATCGCAGCGTTCGCATGCGAATTGGGAGATCCGCCACCGCGATCTCCACACAAAAATCCGTTCATCACATGGGCCGAACGTGAACGCCTGACACTTGCGCCAGTCGTGGAACTCATCGACCCCACCATGGGCAAACTGGACTGGCTCATGCTTCCCGGAATTGTGGAGCGAGAGCCCGGTACAGACGGGATGCCCCCGCCAGTATTCGCCATGTTCAACATGCTGAAGAGCGACTTCATCCTAGCGCGTGACTTGTTATGGCGAGCTGTCGATGAAAGCGTGTGGCCTGCGACGGGCCGATTTGGAGACACTCTCGACTATGCCACCTATGGCCCAGATGCGTCAGCGCTCATCTTAGCGCACCGGACGGCTCTCGACCTGCTCGACAAGGTGGCAGTAGCGGCAAACCATTACTTCGAGTTTGGGCTACCGCCAGATAAGGTCTACTTTGGCAAACTATGGCGAGGAGGCCCTGACAGGGCGACAGGCATACGCCCACTCAACGCAAAGGTGGAACAGGCGATTCGTGGAGGCACCAGTGCCCTATATGGCCTTGTTGAGCTTGCCGACGACTACGACAGCAGCGCGGGAATCCTGCGTTCTCAAAAGGACCTCCGCAACGCCGGCACACATCGATTCGTGGTGCTGCATGACCTTGGCGACCCTGCACATAGCAGGCAGGCACCTGAAATTGAACATCATCGACGGGAGCCGTTTACCCAAGAGGCATTGCGTGCTTTACGTGTTGCCAGGTCGGCCATTCAAATGCTTGTGCTATCGATTTCACAGCACGAGCAAGGTTTGGTAGAGCGGACAGAGGGCCTTATTGGGTCGCTGCTCGTCCCCGACCACGACTGGATTCGTGGACGCGACGACGAAACGTAAATACACCATGTGCAAGAATATGAACGCAAAGTTTAGAGTAGTCGCTAACGGATACAAAAGAGGTACAAGCATAAACGAAAAAGAAACCGAAGAGGCGATTGCAGATAGTCGCGCCGTTACGGCTGGCCCGGTACGCTATGTATCGGCGTCCTCCGACCTCACAGCATCTACCGAATCCGTGACCATCAGCCGCAACAGAATTGCCAGCTCGGCGGGATCACCATTACGGCGGACTTCGGCTAGCAATTCGGCCGCATAGGACGGATCTGCGCGGAAGTGCTCAGCCATCGCTGCATCATGCGATCTGTCTTTCATTGGTGCCATCCTCCTTTTTCCAGTGACGATAAAGCATGCGGCAAGCCAAGACAATTTCAGCGTCTGCATTTTGGATTGCACAACCCAAAACTTATGTCAGATCGTTAGACCTGCCTTCTGGTCGCTTCTTGCCACACTGAGGCATTACCGACGCCGACTTGCTTCCCTCACGAACTTGAATACCCTTCTGGCCGTACACCTCGGCCTGAAAGGCCTTCTCCATTTCCTTTTGCTCGGCCGTCTCGCGGCGCATTTGCTCCATCGCCGGATCGGTGAACGTGACCTTGAGGCCGTGCATACCGGCGAGCTGGGCGACTTCAAGCCGGAACTCGTCCGTGCCTTCCACGATGAGGGCTTGGCCCTCGAACCGCTTAGATGCCAGTTCGAGCGCTACCAGTGCCGCGCCGGTCGTGGCTTTCTGCGCCTGAACGTGCGTCTTCCGGTCGATCACCATGCCGCCGTCGATGGTGCTGTACGCCATCGTCCCGTCTTTCCGGGCCTTGGGCTTGAGCTTGTCGAGAACAACAGCCTTGGCCTTGTCGGCCCGGTCGGCGGTCAGTAGCTCTCCGTTCCAGCGGCGTGTCCGTTCCTTGCGGTCGCGTAGTACGGCCAGCGCCTCGGCGTTGCCGCGCTCGGCCTGCTGCGTCAGCCAGTCGGCCCAAGTGGGCATCGTCGTCTGTTTGAACAGCGCCTGACGGCGAGCGTCTGCGCTCTGCCGGTTCTTTTGGCGCGAGGCGTCGGCCTGCTGTTTGATAGTGCCGTACATCAGGCGTTTGGTCGGCCCCTTGCCCGCGACCTTCAAAAGCATTCGCTCTGTCTGGCTCCACTGCCTCACCTGCGCATTGAAAGCCGCACTCTCGCGCTTGATCTGGTCGAGGCCCTGACGGCGGGCCAGAATGGCCGCCTGTCGCTCGCGCTGGTACTGGTTGAACAGGCCCGCTGTCGTCGGGTTATCCGGCCGCCGGGGTCGTGGCTTGTACCGCTTGCGGTTCGCCTTCGCCTCGGCCTGCCGTTCGGAAGGCTGGAACGGGCCAAGACGGTCAGTTAGGGCCTTCATGGAAAGGTCGCGGCCGACGTTGCTGGCCTTCGCCCAAATGCCTAAATCCGGCTCGCCGATGACAAGGCCAGCGCCGCGCTGGCGAACCTCTAGGCCGTGCTCGGCCGCTGCGTCGTGTAGCTCCTGCCAGCTCGTCGCCTGTCGCATCGCCGGGGCCAGCTCGCGGGCCGCGTACCCGGTCAGAGTCTCGATGCCGGACTGCGCCTCCACGCTGGCCACCTTCGCGCCGATGCGGACTGGCTCCGCTTTATCTACTGACTGCCTCTGTAGACGGGCATCCGACAGCTTGCGCAACCCGTTCAGGGTTTTCGCTTCGGGAGGCTCCGATATGCTGAGGTCGTAAGCGTTTCTAAGGTGTTTACGGAATAGGCTATGGCGCTGCTCTGGGGCTTTCGCTGGCAACAGCTCAATGTCGCGGTTCTGATACCGCTGCTTTGCCTCCAGACCATGAAACGTTCTTTGCAAGCCATGCTTTACCTCAAGACGCTCACAGGCCTCCATCAGGCGGAACTGATCGTAATAGGGTTCGATGTTCTGTAACCCGGTCGGGTGCACCTTGTTGATGGCCACATGCACATGCAGGTTATCAGTGTCGATATGAACCGCTGATACACGCTGGTGCTCATCGAGGCCGATGGCAGCGCATAGTTCGTCTTCAATGGCGTGCAGCGTCTCAAGGTCTGGCTGCTCGCCGGGCGGGAAGCAATAGACAAAGTGGTAGGTCTTTTCCGCCTTCGACCTGGTGTTAGCCGCTTGCGTGGTTTGGATTAAGATTGCGGCATCTGCCGGATCATCCGTGCCGCAGTTGGTAACGCGGTAGCTGGCGACCTTCTCGCCTTCGGTCGTGCCATTGGCGGAATCCAGAATGTAATCGGCCGTGCGCTCCCAGCTCGTCGGGTCAATGCCGCCCTTGGCCGCCACCATATACTTGATTAACCGGGCTGGGCTTGAGGCCTTGCGTTCACGGTTGATGCGATGTGCGATCATTTGGAAATCTTCCCCATGAGCGTCCGCATGTCCTCTTGGATTGCGCGGAAATCCATCATCATCGCTTCTACGTCAATCGGTCGCGCGCCCTGACCGCGTTTCTCAGCGAGCCACAATTTCAGCAATCCGGCCACCCGGCCCAGGTCGCCATTCACCTTTGCCAACTGGCGGACAGCTTCCAAATCGGCCCGTGAACCTATAGGTAGATTCAGCCCAACAGCGCGAAGGAAAGCGGAATTCGACAATCCCGCCTGATCGGCCCTTTCGGCTAACTCTTTTTTCTCATCAATGCTGACCCAAACCTCAATTCGCTCCCGCCGCGGACGTGTCCCACGCGAATGCGGCTTGATAGCCTCAATCGCATTTTCACCGGCCATAAGCTTTTCCTCTTTGGTGTAAATGTCGCAGAGCGACTGACAGCCTCGCAGAGCAAGATGCCGTCGAACCGCAGGTGAGTAAGGGGCGGTGTTGGACTGGTGCGGGCTTGCCCGTACCGGTACAACACACATCTTGCCGTACTGCTCAGTGCAATTTTAGGCAATTTAACGCTAATGGCCAGCTTCGCTAACATCAGTTGCGTTCATTTTCCTATAATTGCGCTAGTTTTCCTTAAATCGCGCAGCGTCGCATTATTACGAGCGCAGAATTACGTAAAATTGCGCTAATTTTCTTTGCTTGGATATACTGGTTTTGACCGAACGTTGAGAACGGAGAAAGGCACATGACCGACCATCAAAATGCAAATACTGAACGTCGCCCTCAACGCCGTGGCCGCGCATCGTTCGTGGCGGTACTTAATGAGGTGCGGAAGGAGCACGAACGCGGGGTACCGCTGGTATGGATTTATGAGGCATTCGCGGACCAGCTCGAAATCGGATACACCCAGTTCACCAAATACGTCACACGATACATCAAGCAAGGTCAGCCAATCCTCGCTCCCTACAAGCACGACGGGAAGCGATGATCCTGTTATGGCCAAACATGCCGACGGTCGTTAGAATGCAATTACATTCAACGGCGTAAAGCCAAAATGGCACCAAAGAGGAGTGGATAAATTGGCCAGAAAGACACTTTCAGAGCGGAGAGCTGATGCGCTTTCAGAGCTTGAAACGGCAAAAGCAAGGCTGGCAAAACTTGACAATGAGGCAGCCGAAAGAATCGGAAGAATTGCAATAAAATCAGGATTGGTTAATCTTGAACTAACGGACGATCAAGTCCGGGAAGAATTCGACAGAATTGTGGAAAGGATCAGCAAGGGGAATTGATCATGAAGACAGCTCACCGCATCAGCGCATTGGCCAATCAACTCAACGAACTGCAAGCCTGCCTCGGTCGAGCCAGTGGGCGGCCTAGCAAGAGCGTTATGGAAGCCCAGCGCATTGCGGCCGAGCTGGCTTCTTTACTCGAAGAGTGGCACCTTGAAACATTGCACATCCCTGAAACAGAGCGTGACCTCTATCGCGTACAGAATCCCTATTACGCGGCCCACTGACGCCACGCACCGGCTTATCAAAAGCTCACTTCGGTGGGCTTTTTTTGTCCGCAAAAAGTATCAAAACGGACAGCTAAGCCCGTTCCGCTCGTCATGAAAAACGCGATCAAAATCATAGTGTTGAGAAACAATCTCTTGAAGATTGACGGGCAGTTTACGGACATAAATCATTGAATTATATGCGGATACAAGATTATCCGCATATTTAAAACCGCTCCATATCGGTCAATAATTAAACCTCGGATGATGACAAAATGAGGTATTCGGTATGGAAATGGAATCGCAAAAAACGTCAGCTTATGCTGCCCGAAAATTCGGTCGAGACGCGGCGCTCGCTCTAGCAATAGCAAACGCAGGCCTTGGTGTAAGTCTCTACATGGCACCGGCTCCGGCCTATGCCATCTACTGCTCGAACTGCTCGACGTTCTATCAGCAGATGTACGAGTACGCCGAAGCGGTGAATACGCAACTGAACACCGCGCAGCAGTTGCAGACGCAGATACAGCAGTACGACAACATGATTAGGCAGGGCATGTCGCTGCCCAGCCGCATGTTCAACACCATCACAGGCGACCTCCAGCGCGTGGCCAGCGTCTACAACTCGGCGCAGTCGCTCGGCCGCAACATCAGCAATCTGGACGAACAGTTTCGCCAGCAGTTCAAGGGCTATGACAGCTATCTGAACTCGATTGGCCAAGGGCAAAACAACATGCCGCAGCGCTATCGGGACTGGGCACAATCCGGCTTCGATAACGCCCGCACGGCCATGCAGGCCGCTGGCGTAAATACCAGCACATTCGAGGATGAGAACGCGCTGCTGGATCAGTTGGTGAGCCGTTCGCAGTCGGCCATTGGCCGTCAGCAGGCCATTCAAGCCGGGAACGAGATTGCGGCGCAGAACGTGCAGCAGCTCCAGAAGCTGCGCGATCTGGTAGCCACACAAATCACACTGCAAGGCAACTACATGGCGCAGCAAAACGAACGACAGTCCGTTAGCGATGCCTCCGAACAGCAATTCCGCAGCCGTGAAAATACACGCGGCCCGTCTGAGGGGTTCTAACCATGATGATTTCTAAGGCGCTGATTGCCGCCCTCTGTCTCGTCTCGGCCCTTGGTGGGTCGGCACTGACCGCCGTGGTCGTCACGAACGCCGCCGCCCCGGAATGCGCAGCGGTCGGCAATGGCCATCAGGATGACCAATTCCGCAGCCGCCCAAACACTCGCGGCCCGTCTGAGGGGTTCTGACTATGCGACGTACAACCGTTTTCGCACTTGTCGGCGCAGTGCTCTTGCTATCTGCAACTAGTGCGATGGCTGCCGGGGTCGATTTGGCGCAGAGCAACACGTCTATGAACAGCCTTCTGCGGCTGATTCAGAACGCTTCAAACCAATGGGCACCGCGCCTGCATGACTACGCCTTGTGGCTCTTGGGATGCCTTGCCGTCATCCAGTTAGTTTGGACTTTTGCTCCTTTGGTCATGCGCGGAGCTGAACTGGGCGACCTCCTCCATGAGCTGGTGAAATACATCCTCGTGATAGGGTTCTTTTATGCGATGCTCGATCACGCGACCGAGTGGGGCGGGGCCATCGTCAACAGCTTCCGGCAGGCCGGGGCGCACGCGGCAGGGTTGGGTAGTGCGGAGCTGATGCCGGGGGATATGTTCTCAACTGCTGTGGACTTTTCACGGCAGGTGTTGACGGCCGGTGTGTCGATGTTCAGCCCAATCACATCGGTTGTAGTGGCCGTATCTGCATTGATCGTCCTGATGTGTTTCACGTTTATAGCGGCTCTGGTGTTCGTGACGCTCGTAGAGGCCTACGTCATCATCAATGCCGCCGTCCTGTTCATGGGTTTCGGTGGCTCTCAATGGACACGCGAATATGCACTGGCTCCCATTCGCTATGCCGTTGCGGTAGGTGCCAAGCTGTTTGTCCTGACTCTGATTGTGGGTCTGATCATGCAGGTTTCCGCAGAATGGTCGGCAGCCTACACCAACGACGAAGCGTCGTTGATGACCTTGGTCGGCCTGTCTTTGGTGTGCGCCTACCTGACCAAAACCATCCCTGAACTGATCGGCGGCATGATTAGCGGCACGTCGATGGGCGGCGGCTCTACAATTGGGGGCATGGCCGCAGCCGGTGCAGCCGGTGCGGCGGCCGCAATCGCTACTGTTGCAACATCTGGGGCAGCAGCCCCGGCTGCTGGAGCACTAGGGGCCGCGGGAACAGGCGGAGGCGCTGCCAGTGCCGCGGGTGGTGGACTGGCCTCCGCATTGAACGCCAGCATGGCAGGCGGCAGTACCGCAGGGGGCATCGGCGGTGCGACGGGCGTCGGCAGCGCTGGAATTGGCGCAAGCACAGGAGGGGGCAGCGGTGCGACCGCAAAGGCCGCAGGTTCTCGCGTCGGGGGTGGTGCTGCGTCAGGATCGGCGAATCCAGTGTCGGCGGCCGCTTCGCCTGCTAGCCAAGAATCAGGCAGCGGCTTGAAGCAAGCCGCCAAACAGGCCGGAAAAGCTGCGAAGGGTGGTGACGACGATATGGATCAGCAAGCCGTCGCGCAGCAACGGCAGATGACACCAAAAGAAGGGACTGGCGGCAACGGCAAGACTGTTGCGCAGGGCGCCGAGGTGGCCACACGGGCGCTTGGCGTGCTGGGCGCTATCAGCGTACCCGGCATGGAAAGCTCCCACGGGCTTTCGCTCGGGGGCACCGGATCTCCCCCTCCAGTCCCCGGCAGTGACAGTCCAGCGTCTGATGACGGCGCTGAGTCGACTGCACAAGCGGAATCCAACATTATTCGTCCGGCATCGGACACCACTAGCACCGGAGACGTCGGCGCGCTCAATGTGCCCGGCATGGCCTCTAGTGTTAACTCTCAATCGGAGACGTAATCATGATGAACGATATATTTTTTGGCCTGATGATGCTCGGTGGCTTTTTTGTTCTCGGTATTGGTATGTGGGCGCTTGGCCAGTGGCTGCGACGCAAAGGCTTCGGCCCGCAGCTCGATGCACTGGATAAGCAGTACACGGCACTACAGCATCGTGTGAACCGATTGGCTCTGCCTGCCGCTGCGCATTTCTACGGTGGCATGGGTATGCTTAATCGCATGCCACTTTTCGGCAGCAAGAATCAGGTGGTACTGGTAGAGCGTGTGAGAATGGCCATCCTTCAGATGGAAGAGGAAGAACGGCAGCGAGGTAGGGGCATCAATCGCTGACGCGCACAGCCAGCTCCATCACCCACAACCCCGCCTGAGTGCGGGGTTTTGTTTTCCTGCCGCTGCTTCTCCGTCTATTACACACCGCAAAAACGACCTGTATCGCGCTGTGAAAAGTTTTCACACATGACAGCCACAACCAAATTCCGACACTGAAAAAAAGCCGCTACGGCCCATACTGGAGGGATTTTGGACGCTTTCGCAGGTCGTTAGAGGCCTTATGTCGGTTTTGGCCCTGCCCTTCCCTTTTTGGTGCCTGATCGTCTTTTTGCCGGTTTCAACGGCTCGACCAGGGGCTGCGACCGGTGGGTAATCCACGGAACTAGCCGCGACGGCAGGCCCGCCCTACCTTTTTTGGTGCCCAACGGCCGTAGGCCGACCAAGAGCAGCAAGCGATGAGCTGCGCCATCAAGGCGCGGCGCTTAGCGCGGATGTTGGAGATTCTTAGAGAATCTTGAATGGAATTTGCGAACGGCCCGCAAAGGCCCGCCGTTGCTGGGTTTTCAGAAACTGGCCGGGTGCCGTTAAACAGGGGGTTGGGTACTGTTAAACAGGGGGTGAGGTGCCCTTAAACAAGGGGGAGCAGCGTTACGGTCGGATGCCTTGGGTCGCTCGTTTCCCATTTGCCCTTAGCGTACTCGTCCAGCCTCCAACCCACGGCAGCAAGCTCGGCCAGCGCCTTGGGGCGGAGCGAACGCCTTTCATGAGGGAGGGGAGCTGCCGCGAAGCGGTGGGAACCCCGCAGGGGGGCACGCTTTTGGATCGTGGCGCGATTTCGTACGAATAGGAGTTCCGAACTAACGGATGGGGGCCATCGACTTATGCACAGGCAAAAGGGTTTTAAACAGTTTTATATATAGTTTTAAAAGATTTAGCGTAAAAAGAAGGAAGTTTAATATTTTAATTCAATGAATTACGCGCGATGCCGGTTCCTAATAGACGGATACCAGTTCCTAATAGACGGCGAAACGGTTCCTAATAGACGGTTTCAGGTTCCTAATAGACACTCTATCCACAACGTGGCGGGTTGTTCCCAGTTTGTCCGCCAACTGTCCGTCAATCAAAATGAAAAAAGCCCGCAACGGGGCTCTTTTGCGATCTCACTCACCGTCTATTAGGAACCGCCCAGCGGTTCCGACGAGGAATTGCGGTGCCTCATGACCAGTAGAGGGCCATCCTTCCCCGCTTCTTCGCACAAGGCATATTCAGGCAGGTCATCGGCTTTGATGATCCCGCGAAGGAAGAAACAGAATTTTTTGAACGAGCCACCGCTTCCACTGCGTTCGTAAAGGGTCTTGAAAGCCCATTTAGCGCTATCCCTGCCTGCGGCACGGCGAGCCAGTCGGTAGATAAAGCGTCCTATGCCCGGCTCGATCAGAAAGTAGTCCCGGTGTACTGTAAGTACCTCCGGCCGCTTGCCCTCGGTGACTTCTCGATAAATCCACTCCGGGGCTTCAATCTCGACAGAACTTATCTTCTTGGTGTCCGTGCGTGACAGAACACGATAGCGCGCGATCAGCCCCTCGGCTTCGGTTGCCCGGAACTTGCCGCTTTCGCGCACTGTCTTGATGGTAGTACCCCGCAACCGATCTAGCGCGGCTTCCACTCCCTTAACCTGACTACTACCGTTACCACGTCGGGCAAATCTGAGGATGTCGCTAACATGCAGCCGAAACACTCTCCCCGGCTTGCCACCCTTTCCTTCTCGATAGCGGTTCATAGCTTCGGTCAAGTGAGACACCATCATCAGCACAATGTCGTAGTCCCAAACGGAGGCCATTCCGTGCGCTCCTGCGGACACTTCCACGTATCCATCCGGCAGGTCGTAGCGGATCAGTTCTCCGGCTCGCTTGTCCTTCTTGGATAAACGGAACACGGCCACATCCATGACGCTGCGATTGTCGCGGCCGCCCACGTCATAAAGGCTGGGCGCAAAAAAATCTGGCTGAGCGTCGCCTTGTGGAGGCTTGCGGACAAGTGACAACGCTTTGTCCCGCTCTTTTGCCCTTTCCATCTGTTCATGCACGGTCGAGACGTTAGACGGTCTACCGCGTTCAGCAGCCGGAGTTCGGTCACTGTTCCGCTTCCTGATATTTTCAAGGCGTTCCAGTAGCCCGCCAGAGTCGCCTATTACCGCGCCTATGGGCTTAAGACCGCTGTTTCGGCTACTCATGCACGGCCCAACCGGAGCTGTATTAAGCCCAGTACAAGCGGTCTACTCGTAAATGTCGCCTGCAAGTTGGCCGCCACAATTCAGGCCCCCATTCCGGGACGAGGGGCCGGGCTGGAATGTTTGCACGCATCAATCCATGCCTCGACCTCCGCCAAATCCCACACGACCTTGCGGCTACTGAGCGCAATGCGCTGAGGAAATTTACCCTGCTTTTCAAAGTTGTAGATCGTGCGCTCGCACAGCGGAATCATCTCCAGCAGTTGCTTTTTGCTAATGAGAACTTTACTTGCTCTCCTTAATTCTTTTTCCACACCGAATACCTCGTTTTGTCATCATCCGAGGTTTAATTATTGCTACACAATTCTGGTAAATTCCAGCATCCATGATCATATTTTTTCAATTAAATCAATTGCTTAGTGTCCTTAAATTCAACGTTTGACGGACAATCTTGATAACGCAAACCGCTGTTTTACTTAGGTTTGTAATAGGCACTTAAAGCCAATTTATCGCGTCCGGAAATTCATACGTTTTGCGGACAAAAAAAGCCCACCAAAGTGGGCATTTCGCGACAAAAAGCAGGTCTCAAGGCTCCGAATCAGTCCTTGGGGCGGCTCTTCCTGATTGTCCACTCGTCGATCATGTCGGCCCAATCTTGGAGCATCGCCCGGCGCTGATCGCGGTATTCAGCCTTGTTGTAGACGGCTCGAACGCCCTTCTGTTCGTGCGCAAGGCACTTCTCGATCCAGTCGGTGTTATAGCCCGCCTCATGCAGCAGCGTGCTGGCTGTACGCCGCAAGTCGTGCGGTCCAAACTTGCCAAGCGACTGCCCTTCCTTCTGCGCCAGACGGTAGGTCAGCGTGAGCACCTGATTGAGCGTGGCGCTGCTCATCGGCAAGTCTGAGTCATAACGTGATGGCAGAACGTACTCCGAACCGCCGGCGAAGGTCTTCAGTGCTATGAAAATATCCAGCGCCTGCCTCGACAGGAACACCAAATGGGGATTGCGGCGCTTCATCCGCTCCTTGGGGATTGTCCAGAGCGCGTCGGTGAAATTGATTTCGTTCCACGTTGCGTTGGTCAGTTCGCTTTTGCGAACCATCGTTAGCAACAGCAGCTTGGCAGCCGCGCGGATCGAAGGTGTGGTGCCAATGCGCTCCATGTACTGGTACATCAAGCCAATTTCATCTGGTGTCAGTGCTCGATCTCGTGGCTCAAACTTGGCGATAGTTGACGGGCGCACCAGATCGGCCGGATTCTCAACCTTCTGTCCGCGTTCGATAGCCCAGCGGAAGACCTGCATCATAATTTCGCGGCAAAGCACGGCCGTTGATGGCCTGCCTTGTTCTACGATGGCATCAGTAAGCGCCCGCAAGTCCTCGTGGGTAATTTCTATCAGTTTCCTGTTGCTGAATTTCGGCTTTAGCTCTCGCTCGTATGTTCCACGGCGCATGTCGCGGGTGGAATCTGCCATTTGATAGCCGCGCAACCACTTCTCGGCCCACGCGCCGAATGTCTCAGCATCCTTGACGCGGGCTTTGTCTCGGGCCTTCTCCTTGGCTGGAGATTTCCCTGAGGCGATCATCTTCTTGGCTTCGCCCAGCCGTTCGCGAGCTTCCGCTAGCGTGATCCCACCGACACCGTAGCGGCCGAAGGTGATGGTCTCTTGCCTGCCGTGGATCGAGTAGTTGTAGCGGAACGAAATCGAACCCGCAGGGGTGATGGCCACGTAGAGGCCGTCACGGTCATTCACTTTGTAGAGCTTGTCCTTTGGCTTGAGGTTGCGCAGCTTGGTATCAGTCAGCATGGTCGGGTTGGGTTTCCTCTCAAAAATACCATGCTCAAAAAGCCCCACAAATCCTCAAAAAACTTATTTAAGGACAATGCGTTACCTAAATTCGATACCATGAACACCCCATCAGAGGCGGCATGGTATCGAGTGCCGAACATGGCATCAGGTTCAAATCGTACCATCTACCATGCCATAGAAACGGTGTGCTTGGCGATGCGAAAATTTGCCAGACAGTGCTACGCCAAGAACGAAAAAAGCCCGCAATTACGCGGGCTTATGGGTGTTTTAATGCTATTTGGTGCCAGTCTATGCCGGACGCAGGATCACTCCCACTCGATCGTTGCTGGCGGCTTACCGCTGATGTCATACACCACGCGGGAGATACCGTTCACTTCATTGATAATGCGGTTAGAGACGCGGCCGAGGAAATCATACGGCAGGTGCGCCCAGTGCGCGGTCATGAAGTCGATGGTTTCCACCGCACGCAGGGAAACCACCCAGTCGTATTTACGGCCATCGCCCATCACGCCGACGGAGCGAACCGGCAGGAACACGGTGAACGCCTGGCTCACTTTGTTGTACAGGTCAGCTTTGTGCAACTCTTCGATGAAGATAGCGTCGGCGCGACGCAGCAGGTCGCAGTACTCTTTCTTCACTTCGCCCAGCACGCGCACGCCGAGGCCCGGACCCGGGAACGGATGACGGTAGAGCATATCGTACGGCAGACCCAGCTCCAGACCGATCTTACGCACTTCGTCTTTGAACAGCTCGCGCAGCGGCTCAACCAGCCCCATCTTCATCTCTTTCGGCAGGCCGCCCACGTTGTGGTGAGATTTGATGACGTGCGCTTTACCGGTAGCGGAAGCGGCAGATTCGATAACGTCAGGGTAGATGGTGCCCTGCGCCAGCCATTTGACGTCGTCCAGCTTCAGCGCTTCTTCGTCGAACACTTCCACGAAGACGCGGCCGATAATCTTACGTTTCGCTTCTGGATCGTTCTCGCCTTTCAGCGCGTCGAGGAAGCGCTGCTCGCCTTCGACGTGAACAATGTTCAGGCCAAAGTGGTCGCCGAACATGTCCATCACCTGCTGGGCTTCGTTCAGACGCAGGAGACCGTTATCCACGAATACGCAGGTCAGGTTTTTGCCGATGGCGCGGTGCAGCAGCATCGCGGTCACCGAAGAGTCCACGCCGCCGGAGAGGCCGAGGATCACTTTGTCATCGCCAACCTGCTGGCGGATACGCTCAACGGCGTCGTCGATGATTTTCGCCGGGGTCCACAGGGCTTCGCACTGGCAGATATCGCGCACGAAGCGCTCCAGCATACGCATCCCCTGACGGGTATGGGTCACTTCCGGGTGGAACTGCACGCCGTAGAAGCGTTTTTCTTCGTTGGCCATAATGGCGAACGGGCAGTTGTCGGTGCTGGCGACGGTGACGAAGTCAGACGGGATGGCGGTGACTTTGTCGCCGTGGCTCATCCACACGTCCAGCAACGGTTTGCCGTCCGCGGTCAGAGAGTCTTCGATACCGCGCACCAGCGCGCTGTCGTTAACCACTTCAACCTGCGCGTAGCCAAACTCACGCTCGTTAGAGCCTTCTACATGGCCGCCCAACTGCATCGCCATGGTCTGCATACCGTAGCAGACGCCAAATACCGGCACGCCGGCTTCGAACACATACTGCGGCGCGCGCGGGCTGTTCTCTTCGGTGGTGCTTTCCGGGCCGCCGGAAAGAATGATGCCGCTTGGATTAAATTCGCGGATCTGTGCTTCCGTGACATCCCATGCCCACAGCTCACAGTAGACGCCCAGCTCACGCACGCGACGCGCCACCAGCTGAGTATACTGTGACCCGAAGTCGAGAATGAGAATGCGATGTTTATGAATGTTTTCCGTCATTGACGCTAATTCCGAGGCAAGTGAAACAGAGTAAATAAATCGCCCGACGCAAGGTCGGGCGAAGAAATCAGGAGCCCAGACGGTAGTTCGGGGACTCTTTGGTGATGGTCACGTCGTGAACGTGGCTTTCCTGAATGCCCGCACCGCTGATGCGTACGAATTCAGCTTTGGTACGCAGCAGGTCAATGGTACCACAGCCGGTCAGACCCATACAGGAGCGCAGGCCGCCCATCTGCTGGTGAATGATCTCTTTCAGGCGGCCTTTATAGGCCACGCGGCCTTCGATACCTTCCGGCACCAGTTTGTCAGCGGCGTTATCGCTCTGGAAGTAGCGGTCAGAGGAGCCTTTCGACATCGCGCCGAGGGAGCCCATCCCGCGATAGGATTTGTAAGAGCGCCCCTGGTAGAGTTCGATTTCGCCCGGGGATTCTTCGGTACCGGCCAGCATGGAGCCGACCATCACTGCCGCCGCACCGGCCGCGATCGCTTTAGCGATGTCGCCGGAGAAACGGATACCGCCGTCGGCGATAACCGGAATACCGGTGCCTTCCAGCGCTTCCACCGCGTCGGAAACGGCGGTGATCTGCGGCACACCTACGCCGGTCACGATACGGGTAGTACAGATGGAGCCCGGGCCGATGCCCACTTTCACCGCGCTGCAGCCGGCTTCCGCCAGCGCACGCGCGCCTGCGCCAGTGGCGACGTTGCCGCCGATGATCTGCAGGTCCGGGTATTTCGCGCGCGTTTCACGAATACGTTGCAGAACGCCTTCGGAGTGGCCATGAGAGGAGTCGATCAGCAGGACGTCAACGCCCGCAGCCACCAGCGCATCAACACGCTCTTCGTTGCCCGCGCCGGCGCCGACCGCAGCGCCTACGCGCAGACGGCCCTGCTCATCTTTACAGGCATTCGGTTTACGTTCCGCTTTCTGGAAGTCTTTTACGGTGATCATCCCGCGCAGGTGGAAGCTCTCATCCACAACCAGCGCCTTCTCAACGCGTTTTTCGTGCATCTTCGCAAAGACCACTTCACGGCTTTCGCCTTCACGAACGGTAACCAGACGCTCTTTCGGGGTCATGTAGACGCTGACCGGCTGGTTCAGATCGGTGACGAAACGCACGTCGCGGCCAGTGATGATGCCGACCAGCTCGTTCTCTTCGGTAACCACCGGGTAGCCGGCGAAGCCGTTACGCTCGGTCAGCTCTTTCACTTCACGCAGGGTGGTGGTCGGCAGAACGGTCTGCGGGTCGGTGACCACGCCGGACTCATGTTTCTTCACGCGGCGAACTTCTTCCGCCTGGCGCTCGATGGACATGTTTTTGTGAATAAAGCCGATGCCGCCTTCCTGTGCCAGGGCAATAGCCAGACGCGCTTCCGTTACGGTATCCATGGCTGCGGAGAGCATAGGAATATTCAGACGAATGGTTTTCGTCAGCTGAGTGCTGAGATCGGCTGTATTCGGCAGAACGGTAGAATGAGCGGGAACGAGGAGGACGTCGTCAAACGTCAGGGCTTCTTTAGCGATACGTAGCATGGGCAATATCTCGACCAGGGTGGATAAATATTGCCGTGGCATTATACAGAGCGTAACCGATTGCATCTACCCTTTTTTGCAAATAATACTTGCCATCCCCTCTGAGCGCGTTACTATCGACTGAATAACCTGCTGATTTAAAGTTTGATCTTGCTCACATGTTACCCTCTCAATCCCCCGCAATTTTTACCGTTAGCCGCCTCAATCAGACGGTGCGTCTGCTGCTTGAGCGCGAAATGGGCCAGGTCTGGATCAGCGGCGAGATCTCTAACTTCAGCCAGCCTTCTTCCGGCCACTGGTACTTCACCTTAAAAGACGATAACGCCCAGGTGCGCTGCGCGATGTTCCGCAACAGCAACCGCCGGGTCACGTTTCGCCCGCAGCATGGGCAGCAGGTGCTGGTTCGCGCCAACATCACCCTGTATGAGCCGCGCGGCGACTACCAGATTATCGTCGAAAGCATGCAGCCCGCCGGCGAAGGGTTGCTGCAGCAGAAGTATGAGCAACTGAAAGCGCAGTTAACCGCGGAAGGGCTGTTCGATCAAAAACATAAGCAGGCGCTCCCCTCCCCCGCCCGCTGCGTCGGGGTCATCACCTCGAAAACCGGCGCCGCGCTGCACGATATTCTTCATGTCCTCAGACGCCGCGACCCCGGGCTGCCGGTGATCGTCTACCCGACCGCGGTCCAGGGTGACGATGCCCCCGGGCAGATTGTGCGCGCCATCGCGCTGGCGAACGCGCGTCAGGAGTGTGACGTGCTGATTGTCGGACGCGGCGGCGGTTCGCTGGAGGATCTGTGGAGTTTTAACGATGAGCGGGTGGCGCGCGCTATCTTCGCCAGCCAGATCCCTATCGTCAGCGCCGTCGGTCATGAAACCGACGTCACTATCGCTGATTTTGTTGCCGACCTGCGAGCGCCGACCCCTTCTGCCGCCGCGGAGATCGTCAGCCGTAATCAGCAGGAGCTGCTGCGCCAGCTGCAGGCCGGGCAGCAGCGGCTGGAGATGGCGATGGACTATTTCCTCGCCAGTCGCCAGCGCCGTTTTACCCAGTTGTTCCATCGTCTGCAGCAGCAGCACCCGCAGCTGCGGCTGGCCCGCCAGCAGACCGCACTGGAACGCCTGCGCCAGCGGATGCGCATCGCCGTGGAATCGCAGCTTAAACGCGCCGAGCAGCGGCAAAAGCGCACTGTTCAGCGCCTGAATCACTATAACCCGCAGCCGCGTATCCACCGGGCGCAATCGCGCGTCCAGCAGCTGGAATACCGGCTGGCGGAAACGATGCGTAGCCGCCTCAGCGAGCGGCGTGAACGGTTTGGTCACGCGGTGACCCATCTGGAGGCGGTGAGTCCCTTAGCCACCCTGGCGCGCGGCTATAGCGTCACTTCGGTGAGCGACGGCACGGTGTTGAAGCAGACAAAACAGGTCAAAACCGGCGATCTGCTCACCACCCGCCTGAAAGACGGCTGGGTCGAAAGTGAAGTGAGGCAGATTGCGCCGGTGAAAAAAACGCGGGCCAGAAAGCCATCGCCGCCTAAACCAGCGGAATAAACTCCACCCGTTTTTTCGAGATCAGGCCGTGCCCGTGCTGGCAAAAGTAATCCACCGCGCCGCACGCCTTCAGCACCTCCAGCGGCTGGTGGCATTCCGGGCAGCGCGCCTCAAGGGCAAATACCCTTTCGCACTGAGCGCAATGCGCGCTGCTGCCTTTGACATCTAACGGCGCGTGGCACAGAGGGCAATCAAGTTCCATAACCATTCCTTTCAACGTTTATCTGCACCTATTTTATCATGTTCCGGGTTTAATGAGGGCCGCGTAATTGCTGCTGCAACCTGAGCAGCCATTCCACTTCCTCAAGCCGACGCCGCGTCAGCCCGGCCACGCTTTCCGGCGCCCGGGTAAACACATTCTCCGCGCCAAGGATCTGCTCATCGAGACAGTGCGCATAGATCGCTCCGGGCCGGGTCCAGCGCTGGATCCGCTCGCCGTCCTGTAGCGTCGCCACCTCGCCATCAGGGGCGCGATCGAGGGCAAGCAGTCGCCCGTCCCGCAGCCCTATCCGCATTCCCTTTTGCCCGCCCGCGGGACCGGCATATTTGTTAAGCCAGATATTCAGCGGAATATCGCCAAGGCGTCCCTGCAGATGCGCCTCTCCCTCGGCAGTGACCGTATCCCCATGAGCAATATCTCGGCCGAGACGGTCTTTCGCCGCCCGAACGGCGAGGTCCAGCGTCACATCGCCCCCGCAGCCGAGCAGCGTTTCCCGCAGCATCGCCAGGACATGGGTACCGATATCGAGGATCACGCCGTCAGGATGACGCAGCCGCCGGGTATCCAGCTCGCCGGTGGCAAAGTTAAGCGCGACCGGTTCTCCGGCAGCGTTAAAGCCGCTTGGCTCCTGCAAATAGCCTTCTATCCAGGCGATATCCTGCGCTGAAAGGTGCGGCGGCGGCAGGCCGCTGCCCTCCTCTTCCGCCTGCCACGGCGGAGCAAGAGCGTTCAGGGCTAACCCACGCGCCATCCAGTGGTCGAGAGCCAGCACCCGACCGGCCTCCCCCGCCGGCGCCAGCAGCGCCCGCAGCCGCGCGGCCTGCTCAAGGTTGGCCACAATCGGTTTCTCCACCACGATGCGGGGAATGGCGCTGGCTAACGCCCTCTCCAGCACGGGCAGGTGCTGGAGGGATGACGTGGTGATGAAGAGCGTATCCAGGGGTTTGGCCAGCAGCGCCGACAGCGAACTGCAGCGCTGGATCCCCGGCAGCGCTCTGCTGCTGTCCAGGTCATAGCCCTGGCAGCTGTCAATACGGTATCCGAGGCGACGCAGCGCCGGTAAATAGGCGGTTTCCACCACCGCGCCGAGGCCGATAAATCCAATTTGCATGTTTAGTCCACCCCTGAGCCGATCTGTTCCCGGCGAAGTATCGCGGGATTATGGCGGATGGTTTTGACATTTACCGGCATTGCGGCCACAAAAAAACCCGCCGAAGCGGGTTTAATGATTATTTGCTTTTCTTGATGTGCTTGATCAGGCGCTTACGTTTCCGCATCTGGTTCGGCGTCAGGGTGTTGCGCTTGTTGGCGAACGGGTTTTCCCCTTCCTTGAACTGGATACGGATTGGCGTACCCATCACGTCCAGGGATTTACGGAAATAGTTCATCAGATAGCGCTTGTAGGAATCCGGCAGATCCTTCACCTGGTTACCGTGGATCACCACGATAGGCGGGTTGTAGCCCCCGGCGTGGGCATATTTCAGCTTCACGCGACGGCCGCGAACCAGCGGTGGCTGATGATCTTCCGCCGCCATGTTCATGATCCGGGTGAGCATCGCGGTGCTTACGCGGCGGGTTGCGCTATCGTAGGCTTCACGTACCGATTCAAACAGGTTGCCGACGCCGCTGCCGTGCAGGGCGGAGATGAAGTGCACCCGGGCAAAGTCGATAAAGCCCAGACGATAGTCGAGGGTCTCTTTCACCTGCTCCTTCACTTCCTGGCTCAGGCCGTCCCATTTGTTGACGACGATCACCAGGGAGCGGCCGCTGTTGAGGATAAAGCCCAGCAGCGACAGATCCTGATCGGAGATGCCTTCGCGGGCATCAATCACCAGCAGCACGACGTTGGCGTCTTCAATCGCCTGCAGCGTCTTGATGACCGAGAATTTCTCCACCACGTCAGTAATTTTGCCGCGCTTGCGCACCCCGGCGGTATCGATGAGCACGTATTCGCGCTCGTCACGCTGCATCGGGATGTAAATGCTGTCGCGGGTGGTGCCCGGCATATCGTAGACCACCACGCGATCTTCGCCGAGGATGCGGTTGGTGAGCGTCGATTTACCGACGTTAGGACGTCCGACAATCGCCAGCTTGATCGGCAGATCCTGCGGATTGAAATCGTCTTCCGGCTCTTCTTCCGCTTCACCATTCTGCTCAGCTTCGAATTTTGCCCAGTATTCGGCGTCTTCATCCACTTCTTCCTGAGGATTAACCTCATCGACCCATGGCAGCAGGGCCTGCTCAAGCAGGCTGGTCACGCCGCGGCCGTGCGAAGCGGCAATAGGATAGATATCGCCCAGGCCGAGCGACCAGAAGTCCGCCATCGCCTGGTCGACGTCGATGCCGTCGGTTTTGTTAGCCACCAGGAAGGTGGGCTTTTCACGAGAGCGCAGGTGTTTAGCGATCGCGATGTCCGCCGGCATCAGGCCCGCGCGCGCATCGACCATAAACAGCACCACATCGGCCTCTTCGATTGCCAGCAGCGACTGCTCCGCCATCCGGGTTTCCACGCCCTCTTCCGTACCATCAATACCACCGGTATCGATACAGATGAATTCGCGGCCTTCGACTTCGGCCCGACCGTACTTACGGTCACGAGTCAGCCCCGGGAAATCCGCAACCAGCGCATCACGAGTGCGCGTCAGGCGGTTAAAGAGCGTGGATTTTCCAACGTTAGGGCGCCCGACAAGCGCGACCACAGGTATCATGTTAAATGCCTCATACAATCACTAAGCAACATCGTCATAACGACGTTTTTAAAAAAGTCAAAACGGCCCCTGTCTGCCAGGGGCCGTTTCTTAATCACTCACGACAGCGGTAATTAACGCGTAATCGCGTACAGCGTACCGTCTTTCGCCTGGATCAGCAGTCGACCATCGGCCACAACCGGGTCGGTCAGGAAACCGGAGCTGTCCACTTTCTGCTGCGCCACAAAATGGCCATCTTCCGGGTTCACCCAGTGCATATAGCCTTCGCTATCGCCGACCACCAGATTGCCATTATACAACACCGGCGCGGTCAGCAAACGGTGCAGCAGATCGCTTTGTGTCCAAAGGGTCACGCCGCCATCGGTAGTCAGCGCCAGCAGGCGGTCATTCTGGTCAACCAGATAGATACGGTTACCATCGACGATGAAATCATTCACCGAACCCAGCTCGCGCTTCCACATAATCTGGCCGCTGCGCAGATCCAGCGCGGTCAGGTTACCGTTGTAAGCCAGCGCATAGACAACGCCGTTGACGATAATCGGCGTGGTGTCGACATCGCTCAGACGGTCGATTTCCGTCGGCCCGGTGGCCGTGGAAATACGCTGCTGCCAAATCATCTGCCCCTGCTGCATCAATACCGCGCTGACGCGGCCATTGTCGCCGCCCACGATCGCCGCGCCGTAGGCGGTGGCCGGAGCGGATTCGCCGCGCAGGGAGAGCGCAGGCATATCCAGGTTAACCGTCCACTTCACGGCGCCATCGGTCTCATTCAGCGCCTGCAGCTGGCCGTTACTGGTGTGGACCAGCACCATGCCATCGCTCACCACCGGGCGCGACAGCGCTTCGCCGGCGACGCGGGTTTGCCAGGCAACGGTACCATCGCTGGTATTCAGCGCATACAGCTGCGCTTTCTCACTGCCGATATAAACATGACCGCCCGAGACGGTCACACCGCCGGAAAGCAGCGCCGGGGTGCGCGAGAACCAGCCATCTTTCTCCGCCAGATTCACCGACCACACCTCTTTGCCGTCGTCAGCGCTCAGCGCTTTGACGGTGCCTTTACGGTCAGCGGCATAGACCACGCCGTCGGCGAAGGCCGGATGAAGGTTAGAGTAAAATTCGCCGATACCATCGCCAACCGAGGTGCTCCAGGACGTGGACGGCGTAAACTGGTTTTCTACCGTCGGCAGCGGTGACATTTTCACCACATCTTCTTCGCTATTAAACAGCGAACACCCGCTCAGCAAGGTAACGGAAAGCAGCCCTGGCAAAAGTAATTTACGCAATTGCATCGAGTCCCTCTCAGATGGACAAATTATTCATTTTCATACGCATCATTTCGCTGAGCGCAGGAGAAGCATCGCTTTTCACGCCAGCTTCCCACGCCGCACGGGCCCCTTGCTTATCGCCTTTGCTCAACAGAATTTCGCCGCGCAAATCAGCCACAATCGCGGTCCAACCTTCGCCTTTAATGCTGTCGAGGGTTTTCAGCGCCGCATCAGCCTGCTTCATCTGCAGCTGAACGCGGGCAAGACGCATACTGATAACCGATTTCAGGTTATCATCAGACGCGGCCGCCAGCCCCTGCTGAAGCTGCTTTTCGGCGTTCGGCAGATCGTTCTGTTCAACAAAATGCTGTGCCAGCTCGAGAGAGGCGAAGGCGCCGTAGGTATTTTTATTGTCAGCCGCGAACTTCTCCGCCCCTGACAGCACGTCTGGCGTATTTGATTTCAGCGCGGAAGTCGCCTTTTCGTAAGCCAGCGACGCGTCTCTGGCGGTATCCTGCTGATGGGAGGTCCAGTAGCGCCAGCCAACCAGCGCGCCAATCCCTAAAATCACCCCGACCGCCAGCGCTTTGCCGTTTTCGGCAAAGAAGCGCTTCAGCGCATCGACCTGATCGTTCTCGTTGTTAAAAGTTTCCACGCAGTCCTTCTCCTGACTAATAATTCCCGGGAGATTAACCCAGAAGTGTGCGCAAATGCGCGGCAACGCTCTCCTGCGTTACGGTAGTTTGCTCACCTGAGCGTAAATCCTTCACTACCACGTTTCCGTCAGCGATCTCTGACTCACCCACCACCAGGGCGATACGTGCGCCCCATTTATCGGCACGGGCGAACTGCTTCTTAAAGTTGCCGCCGCCGTGGTTGGTCATCAGTTTCACGCCGGGCAGCGCATCGCGAACCTGCTCAGCCAGACGCATGGCGGCGGACTGAGTATCGGTCCCGGAGGCTACCAGGTATATATCGACAACAGGATCGGCTTTAAATTCCGGATTCACTGCCTGGACCAGTAAAACAAGACGTTCCAGACCCATGGCGAAGCCCACGCCCGGGGTGGCACGACCGCCAAGCTGCTCAACCAGGCCGTCGTAACGGCCGCCGGCGCAGACGGTGCCCTGAGAACCGAGACTGGTGGTCACCCACTCAAACACGGTGCGGTTATAGTAGTCGAGGCCGCGCACCAGGCGCTGGTTGACGGTATAGCGGATCCCGGCATCGTCAAGCAACGCGCACAGGCCGGCAAAGTGGGCTTTCGACTCTTCGTCGAGATAATCGCCGAGCGCCGGCGCGTCGTTCAGCAGCGCCTGCACGTCCGGGTTTTTGGAGTCCAGCACCCGCAGCGGATTGGTATACATCCGGCGTTTGCTGTCTTCATCAAGCTTATCGGTAAACTGCTCGAGATAAGCCACCAGCGCGTCGCGGTAGTTGGCGCGGGCTTCCAGAGAACCTATGGAGTTCAGCTCAAGGCTGACATGATCGGAGATGCCCAGCTCACGCCACCAGCGCGCGGTCAGCATGATCAGCTCCGCATCGATGTCCGGCCCCTGCAGGCCGAAAACTTCGGCGCCGATCTGATGGAACTGGCGGTAACGGCCTTTCTGCGGACGCTCGTGGCGGAACATCGGCCCGACGTACCACAGGCGCTGTTCTTGATTGTACAGCAGACCATGTTCGATGCCGGCTCGTACGCAGCCCGCCGTCCCTTCCGGACGCAGCGTCAGGTTGTCGCCATTGCGGTCCTCAAAGGTGTACATCTCTTTTTCAACCACGTCGGTCACTTCGCCGATCGCGCGTTTGAATAACGGGGTCTGCTCTACAATCGGCAAACGGATTTCGCTGTAACCGTAGCTACCGAGCACCTGCTTCAGTGAGCCTTCAATGCGCTGCCAGAGAGCGGTTTCGCCCGGCAGATAATCGTTCATGCCACGGATGGCTTGAATGTTCTTTGCCACGTTTATTCTCTTTATATATACAAAAATGAACCCCGGCGCCTCGCGCCCGCAGGTTCAATCATACACGGGAAGCGTATCGCTTCCCAACACGTTATTTTGCTTCAAGCTGTTGAACGTCAATCCGACGGGCTTCATCGAGCATCGAGGCTTTGGCGCGGATCCGCGCTTCCAGCTGGTCGATCATGTCGTTGTTGTCCAGGCGATCTTTACGCACGCCGTCTTCATACAGGCCGCTTTTCTTGTTGCCGCCGGTCACGCCGAGGGTGGAAACCAGCGCTTCGCCCGGGCCGTTCACCACGCAGCCGATGATCGAAACATCCATCGGAGTGATGATATCTTCCAGACGTTGCTCCAGGGCGTTCACCGTCCCGATAACGTCAAACTCCTGACGCGAACAGGTCGGGCAGGCGATGAAATTAATACCGCGGGAACGAATACGCAGCGATTTGAGGATATCGAAGCCGACTTTGATCTCCTCCACCGGATCCGCCGCCAGCGAGACGCGCAGCGTATCGCCGATCCCTTCGGACAACAGCAGCCCAAGACCGATCGCCGATTTCACCGCGCCGCTGCGCGCGCCGCCCGCTTCGGTGATCCCAAGGTGCAGCGGTTGATCGATCTGTTTCGCCAGCAGGCGATAAGACTCTACCGCCAGGAAGACGTCGGAGGCTTTAACGCTGACTTTAAACTGGTCGAAATTGAGGCGATCGAGATGATCGACATGGCGCATGGCGGATTCGAGCAGCGCCTGCGGCGTCGGCTCGCCATATTTTTCCTGCAGATCTTTTTCCAGCGAGCCGGCGTTAACGCCGATGCGGATCGGGATATTTTTATCGCGCGCGCAATCTACGACCATGCGGATGCGCTCTTCGTTGCCGATGTTGCCCGGGTTGATACGCAGGCAGTCGACGCCGTATTCCGCGACTTTCAGCGCAATACGGTAGTCAAAGTGGATATCGGCGACCAGCGGGACGTTGACCTGCTGTTTGATTAGTTTGAACGCCTCGGCGGCGTCCATCGTCGGAACAGAAACGCGGACAATATCCGCGCCCACGCGCTCTAACGCTTTGATTTGATTTACGGTTGCCGCCACATCAGTGGTGCGCGTATTAGTCATTGACTGAACGGCGATGGGAGCCCCATCGCCAATTGGCACATTACCAACGTAAATACGTTTAGATTTTCTACGTTGAATCGGAGCCTGGTTATGCATGAAAAATCTCCCGCGTTACCCGTCTGTTACTGCGCCGGTGATGATTCGGCATTAAGGGTCAGACGCGCAACCTGGTTAGTTCTGATAAAACGACTTAAATCGACAGGCTTGCCCAGATACTGGATCTCTACCGCAGCCGGGGCGCCAATTTTCAGCTTATACGGCGCCTGACCGCTCAGGTTCAGGTTGCCGCCTTTACGCTGCAGGCCGCTGAACAGTTTTTTGCCGGTGGCATCGCTCACTTCCAGCCAGCAATCGGCGGAAAAGTTCATCACCAGATCCTGCGCCGCCGCCGCCGGGTTCGTCACGTTCGCCTGATCGGTCGGCAATGGCGAGGCCGGTGTAGCCGGCGCCGTCGGCGCCGCGCCTGCGGTATCGACATTGGCCTGGGAAGGCGCGACAACGGCGTTATTGTCCGCCGGCGTCTGGGCCGGGGCGCTGGTGGTCGGGGCGCTGGCGGTATCGGTTGGCGCGCTGTTCGCAGCGCTATCGGCGGTCGGGGCTGCCGGGGCGCTGGTATCCAGCGGCACGCTCTGGCTGCTGGTGTCGCCGCTGTTCAGCTCAGCGGAAGACTGATCGGCCATGGTGGAGATCTCTTCCTGCTGCGCCTTATGGTCTTGCCACCACCAGGCGCCGCTCAGGCCGATAACCACAAACAGCACCAGCCAGGTGAAGCTCATCAGCCAGCCGTCGCGTTTTTTGCGACGTTTACCTAAAGAGAAGCTCTGCATTGGCGCGACTTTCGCCGCGCGGATGGGCGCTTGCTTAGCCATCATCGGCAGCAGCTCGTCTTCCGGGATATGTACGAGGCGAGCATAGGAGCGGATGTACCCGCGCAGGAAGGTGGAAGCGAGGTCGGCAGGCGCCTTATCGTCTTCAATATCACGAACCGTGGACACCTTCAGGCATAAGCGTTCTGCCACCGCTTGCTGGCTAAGTCCGAGTTGTTCGCGGGCGTGACGCAGACGCGCGCCCGTGGTGTTTGCTTCTTGATGATCTTGAGTGGCTTCAGTATTCATTCGCTACAACTACTGGTACGTGAAATTTAAAGTTCAGCGCGGGAAAAAGCCGGCGCCGCGAGACATCTGTGGTACGTCAGCCTCACAGTATAGGACTGTCAGCCGCGCGATCACAGAGACGAATCAAAATTGAATGCTAAGCGGTTGTTGTGCCGCTACATACTGCCTCAAAGTCGACAAAAACGCACCGTAATTATTAACCGAATCAGCGTATTTCGCCTGGCTATTGGTCATAAATATGACCCGTGCCGCCTGCGCTGCACGGGCCATCATTTGTCAGACCGCTTTTACGTCAATCGCTTCGCCCTGCATCCGCTTACGCAGCGTGCGCTTGGTACGGTCGATGACGTCGCCCGCCAGCTGACCGCAGGCGGCATCGATATCGTCGCCGCGCGTTTTACGCACGATGGTCGTAAAGCCGTACTCCATCAGAACTTTGGAGAAACGGTCGATGCGGCTGTTGGAGCTGCGGCCATACGGCGCGCCCGGGAACGGGTTCCATGGGATCAGGTTGATCTTGCACGGCGTATCTTTCAGCAGCGCCGCCAGTTCGTGGGCGTGCTCGGTGCCGTCGTTGACATGATCCAGCATCACGTACTCGATGGTCACCCGGCCCTGGTTGGCGTTGGACTTCGAAATATAGCCGCGCACCGAGTTGAGGAAGGTCTCGATGTTGTACTTTTTGTTGATCGGGACGATTTCGTCACGAATGGTGTCGTTCGGCGCGTGCAGGGAGATGGCCAGCGCGACGTCGATCATATCGCCGAGTTTATCCAGCGCCGGCACCACGCCGGACGTCGACAGGGTGACGCGACGTTTGGAGAGGCCAAAGCCGAAATCGTCGAGCATGATTTCCATTGCCGGAACGACATTGTTGAGGTTCAGCAGCGGCTCGCCCATGCCCATCATCACCACGTTGGTGATCGGACGTACGCCGGTGGTCTTCACCGCGCCGACGATTTTCGCCGCGCGCCAGACCTGGCCGATAATTTCGGAAACCCGCAGGTTGCGGTTAAAGCCCTGCTGGGCGGTGGAGCAGAATTTACACTCCAGCGCGCAGCCTACCTGGGAGGAGACGCACAGGGTGGCGCGGTCTTCTTCCGGGATATAGACGGTCTCGACGCGCTGATCGCCAACGGCAATCGCCCATTTAATGGTCCCGTCGGTTGAGCGTTGCTCTTCAACCACTTCCGGGGCGCGGATCTCCGCCACTTCTTTCAGTTTACTGCGCAGGACTTTGTTGATGTCAGTCATCTCATCAAAATCGTCGCAGCAGTAGTGATACATCCATTTCATCACCTGATCGGCGCGGAAAGGCTTCTCGCCCATGTTTTTGAAAAACTCGCGCATCTGCTGACGGTTTAAATCCAGCAGGTTGATTTTGGCATCTTTGTTCGGCACCGTCAGAGCGGCGGTATCAGGCGTGACAATTTGTTCAGACATAATGTTTTCCGGCCTCGTTATTACACGTTATGGCCCCAGGTGGGTTGAAAAAGAAACGCCCCGGAGAGCGACAGCTCGTCCAGGGGCGCTATATTCTACAAATTCTGGCGCATGGAAGCCATGCCTGCACGCAGTCAATGATAAAAAAATCGTAACCGTGTGCTTAATCCTCTATGGCTTTTCGATTGTCGCAAGGCGGCAAGCAAGTGAATCCCCGGGAGCATAGATAACTATGTGACCGGGGTGAACGCGCGTAGCCAACGCCGCGACGGTCGAAAAGACGAGGTTCGTATCTCCATAGTATTTCAGGTCACAGCGAGGCGGCGAGTTCGCTAATCCCCGGGAGCATAGATAACTATGTGACCGGGGTGCGCGAAGGAAGCCAACAATGCTGTGGCGTGAAAGACGCAGGAGATTAGCGAGTGCGCGGGCAAACCTCGCCTTCAGCAAAGAAGAACGCGATTTCGCGTGCAGCGGATTCTACAGAGTCGGAACCGTGGGTGCCGTTCTCGGTGAAGCTGTCAGCGTAGTCAGCGCGCAGGGTACCCGCCAGGGCGTTTGCCGGGTTGGTGGCGCCCAGCAGGTCACGGTGACGCTGAACGGCGTTTTCGCCTTCCAGGACGGAAACCACGATCGGGCCGGAGGTCATGAACTCAACCAGACCGTCGAAGAACGGGCGACCTTCGTGCTCAGCATAGAAACCACGAGCCTGCTCTACGGTCAGGTGCAGCATTTTGGTGCCGACGATTTTGAACCCTGCAGCTTCAAAGCGGGAAAAGATGCTGCCAATAACGTTTTTTGCCACCGCGTTTGGTTTGATGATGGAAAAAGTACGTTCAATAGCCATGATTACCTCTAATTAAATGTTCTGTTGTTGCGCATACGATCGTATGGCCTGGCGCGCATTATAATGAGCATCCCCGCCCCTGCCTACGGCTGAAGGTAACATTTTGTTAAAATAAGATGAGTATTGAAAACACAAACCGCCAACAACAAATTTACCCTGGTTATTGCAGGGTAAAACGCGCGGCCGCCGTTTGTCCTGCCTCATCCATCACCACCAGCTGCCACTCGCCGGGCTTATCCAGAGTTAGCGTGGTTCTCGCGCCGGCGGCATCTATCGGCTGGCCGTTGATAAACCACCAGCGCCGCCCTTCACCACCGCTGGTTTGCAGGGGCAACATCACCCGCGCCTCCCCCGGCAGACGTTTAATCACCGCCCCCTCGCGAACCCCGGAGAGCACCAGCGGCGCGGCATCCTGAGTTTGCAACGGCGGGCATGCCTTCGATGCCGGCCCCAGACGCGCGGAGCGACGTTCCCCCGGCGGTAGCCAGGGATCCAGCGGCAGCGGCCAGACCTCCACCACACTTTCGCGCGCCCCGGGACAATCCGCCGCCACCCGTTCGCCGTGTTCATTGCGCCACACCGGGAAGCGGATCCCGCGCACGCCCTCCTGCCCCGGCAGCAGCAGGGTCGGCGGCTGGCTGTCTTCCAGCAGCCAGCTGGCCAGGCGACGACGGCAGTTGCTGTCGCCCGCCGGCAGCGCCTGGCCGCCGGGCCAGCAGAGCGTTCCGCGGCTAACCGTTGCCGGTCGCGGATCGACCGGCAGGCCGCCGCGGCTCATCGCCGGGCGGGCGAGCAGCAGATTATTGACCTGATTGAGCAACGGCACCGCGCTGGCGAAGCCAAACTGCCCCACCACCGGCGTACCGTCCGGACGCCCGGTCCAGATGCCAATCAGATAACGCGCATTGAGGCCCACCGCCCACGCATCGCGATACCCGTAGCTGGTGCCGGTCTTCCAGGCCAGCGGCACCACTTGCGGGAGTGAGGCATCGGGAACCGGCTGCGCTTCGCCGGCCAGGATGCGCCGGACGATCCACGCCGCCCCCGGGGATATCAGCGCCCTTTCCACCAGCGGGTCTCCGGGCGTCATGCGCAGCCGCGCCGCCTTCCCGTGGCGGGCAAAGGCGCTGTACGCCGCGACGATATCTTCCAGCCTCGCTCCGGCGCCGCCGAGGATCAACGACAGATTCGGCTCGGCGCCGGCGGGCAGCATCAGGGGCAACCCGGCATTGCGCAAATTCGCCGCGAAACGTTTGGGCCCGTAGGCTTCGAGCACCTGGACCGCCGGCAGATTCAGGGAGCGCACCAGCGCGTCGCTGGCGCTCACCGGGCCGTGAAAGCCGCTGTCAAAGTTACCGGGGCGATAATCGCTAAAGCGCCGCGGCACATCCTGCAATAACGACGCCGGATGGATCAGTCCTTCATCCATCGCCAGCGCATAAATAAAGGGTTTCAGCACCGACCCAGGCGAACGGACCGCCGACGCCATATCAATGTGGCCAAAGCGACTGTCGTCCGTAATATCCGCCGACCCCACCCAGCCGCGGACTTTCATATCCGTGTGGTCGACGACAACCATCGCCAGCGAACTGCGCGGCGGCAGGCGCGACTTCCAGTTCAGCGCCAGATCCTCGAGCTGCCGCTGCAGTCCGGCATCCAGGGTCGTCACCACCTTTTCCTCACGACTGGTCGCCAGCGCCCGGCGGGCGAAGAGCGGCGCCAGCTGCGGCATCTGCCGCGGAAACAGCCACACCGGCTCCTCCATCGCCTCCTTTACCGCCAGCCTCGGCCAGACGCCCTGGCTGACCATGCGCGCAAGGACTTTATCCCGCGCCGCCTGGGCCCGCTGCGGCCAGCGGTCCGGACGTAAACGGCTGGGCGCCTGGGGCAGCACCGCCAGCAGCGCCGCCTCGCCGTAGCTGAGCTGCGCGGGCGGCTTGCCGAGATAAGCCCAACTGGCCGCGCCGATCCCCTGCAGGGTGCCGCCAAAGGGCGCACGGTTCAGATACAGGGTCAGGATTTCGCTCTTTGACAGATGCCACTCCAGCTGCAGCGCCCGCCACAGCTGGCGCAGCTTGCCGCCGAAAGTGCGGGGGTGGGGATCGAGCAGGCGCGCCACCTGCATGGTGAGGGTACTGCCGCCGGAAATGACCCGCCCGGAGGTGAGATCCTGCCAGGCGGCGCGCACTACAGCGAAGGGATTGACCCCCGGATGGCGCCAGAACCAGCGGTCCTCATACTGAATAAGCGCCTGCAGATAGCGCGGCGACACGTCGGCGAGAGTCACCGGATAACGCCAGACGCCCTGCGCGTCGGCAAACCGCCACAGGGGGGTCCCGTCCTCCGCCACGACCACCCGGGCAGGCGTGACGTCATGCAGCGGCAGCGGCCACAGGCGATCGGCGGTCATAACCGCCAGCCACAGCAGAAAAATAAACGCCGCCAGCCAGCGCCAGCGGCGTTTTACCCGATGCACTACGCGCATTTACGGCGTCACGGTGAGCGGACCGCTGGCGGTCCCGGTCGCCCGCCACTGCGGCACATACATCGATTCCACCTGCGACTGCGGGACCTGGTAGGTGCCCGGCGTGACCGCCCGCGCCAGGTAGACCAGCGTCACCGGCTGACCTTCATTGACCGCGACAGCGGCGACGAAGCGGTCGTCGCGGAACTCGATATGCTGAATATCGGCCTGCTGCATCTGGTTAAGGAGGTTTTGCACCGCTTCGCCATTCTCCTGCAGGCTGGCGCTGCTGTTGGCCAGATTCTGGTTTTCCAGCTCGAGTCCCGCCGGCAGCAGGTCAACCACCAGCGCGTCAGGCACGTTGCGTCTGGCGGTCACCTCCAGCTTGACCAGCACCAGTTCGCCGCTGCGCAGCGACGACAGCGACTTCTGCCGCCCCTGGGTATCGAAAACGGCGCGTTCAATCCCCAGGACGTTGCCGCCTGGCTGCGGCGCGCTTTGCGGATAGCCGCTGCTGTCCAGACGCAGCCACAGCGGTTGACTGCCGGTGTTGCTCACCTGCAACGTCGCCAGCCGATCGCCGTCGAGGTTACGGGTTTGCGCTTTATCGCCGGCCAGCGGCTCAGCCTGCAGCGAGGTTTGCGCCTGCCAGTCGCCCGGCAGGTCGGCCAGCGTACGTCCGGCAAGGAACAGGGCGTTGGTTTCCTGGGTCGACAGCCAGCGCTGGCCGTAGGCCTCTTCCGACAGCGTGCTCAACAGCGTGTTTTGCACCTCCGGCAGCAGCTTGTTCTCTTCCAGCAGCGCCAGCTTCAGCGCGTCATCGCGAAGCGGGCTGCCGTAATCGCCCAGCCAACGATTCTCATCATGGCGCGGCGTGGTAACCGCCAGCTTCATGGCCTCATCGCCGCGCGGCGCATCGCCCATGGTTTTCAGCGCAATGCCGAGCTGCAGCAGCGGCAGGCCGGATCGCGCCTGGTCGTGACGGCTCCAGATTTCACGCAATGCGCCGAGCGGGGCTTTTTGCTGACGCGCCAGCACCAGTGCGGCGTATGCCTGGGCGGCAAAGCGGCTGGCCTGGGCGTCGTCGCTGTAGCGCACGTTCATCAGCCCCGGCTCCTGAAGATAGCGCAGCAGGCGTTCGTTACCTTTATTAATGGCGTTGACCGGTACGCTATAGCCCTGCTCGCCCGCGCGAACAAGGAAATCCATGGCGTAAGCGGTCAGCCAGTACTCTTCCGGCCCCTCTTTATCCCATAGCGCAAAGCCGCCGTTTTCCAGTTGCATCTGCAGCAGGCGCGAGATCCCGACATCGATTGCCGCGCGACGTTTTTCGTCGCTGTCCCCGCTGATGCCCAGCGCTTTTAGCTGCGCCGCGCTGGTATACAGGGAGGGGAACAGGCCGCTGGCGGTCTGCTCAAGGCAGCCGTAAGGATAGGCTTTCAGGTCGCGGATATAGCGCGCAAGATTCAGCGGCGGCTTGCCGCTGAGCAGCAGCTGGCCCTGCAGCGTCTGCGGGGCGAAACCTGCCGATTGCGCCGCCGGCGCCTGCCAGCTTTCGCCGGGCTGCAGCACGGCGCCGCTGTTGACGGTCTGCGCCGGGAACGCCGGACGAACGCCGATTTTCCACTGCTTCTGCAGCGGGGCGAAGGTTTCCCCCGGCAGGCTCAGGCCGCTGATAGTGGCGCTCACCTGGCCATCGCCATAGCCCGGCAGCGCGCTCACCGGCACAAACAGCGTGCTGCGCGCCCCCGGCGCCAGCTGCACCGACGTTAGTTGACCCTCGGTCAAGGTCACCAGTCCGCTGGCGGCAAGATGTACCTGCAGAGTTTGCGGTTTATCGGTCAGGTTGCTGAGATCCAGCGCCAGACGGGTGGTGTCGCCGCTGGCGAGGAAGCGCGGGGTATTCAGCTCGGCGATGACCGGGGCGGCCACCACCACTTTATCTTCGCTGCTGCCGAAGTCATCCGCCGTCCAGGCCTGAGCCATCACACGCAGCTCGCCGTTAAAATCACCGATCGGCAGCGTCACCGTCCCTTCGCCCTGATCGTTCAGCACCACCGGCTGCGCCTGTTGGGCGATGATGGTCACATGGTTAACCGGGGGTTTACCGCCACGTTTTAACTCGTCGCCATCGCCGCCGAAGCGCAGACTGGCCACACGCCCCTGCCCTTCAATCACCTGGCCGTAAATATCATAAATATCCGCCCCATAACGTTTCTGGCCGAAGAAGGCGTTCCACGGATCCGGGGTGGCGTAATCGGTAATATTCAGCACCCCGCTATCGACAGCCGAGAGCAGAACGTTAACCTGCTTCGGCGCCTCTCCCTCTTTGACGCTGGCTTTCACTTTCACCGTCAGCGGCTGGTTGGGGCGCATTTTATCCGGGGCCTCCAGCGCCAGCGTCAGGCGACGGTTTTCATCGCCCAGCGGCAGATGCAGCAGGCCCACCGCGCGTTTCGGCGTCGCCGAGCGGGATTTATCGCCGGGGCGAACCACCAGCGTGCTGAGGTAGAGGTCGTGGCGATTCCAGGCGTTATCCACCGGGATCGACAGGTCCATCCCCTCGGCGGGTACGTCAATCTCCTGCCACCACAGCGGCCCTTCGCTGGATTCCACCATCGCGTAGCCTTTACCCGCCGCCGGGGCGGCGATGTGCAGCCTGATGGTGTCGCCCGGCTTATAGCTCGGTTTATCCAGCTTCATGGTGACCCGGTCCGGGCGCGCTGCGCCGGTGCCTTCGCTGTTATCCTGCCAGCTGTAGCCCGCCCAGAAGCGCACGCTGCTGACGACATCGTCCGGTCCTTTCACCTCCAGGCGATAGGAGCCCCACTCTACCGGAAAGCTCACTTTACCGATCTGGCCGGCCTGCAGATCCAGCGACTCCTCGCCCTCCTGCAGATCTTTTTGATCGAACTGCGACTGCCAGCCTTCGCTATCGGACCAGTTCCAGTAATAATCCCGGCGCTCGCGGATCAGCCGTACCTGCAGGCCGGAAACGGCTTTTTTCTCGCCTTTGGCGTCGGCATAGACGATATCGAACGCGGCGTTGCTGTTTTCATCCACCACCGGCTGCTTCACCGTGGTGTCGGTGCGGTAGTCGTAAACGTCCTTCAGGGTAAATTGCGGGCGGATCCCCGGCAGCGCCTCGGCAGGCCAGATCGGCTGCTTAACCGTACGGGTGACCGGACGCCCACCGGACTCCAGCAGGCTCGCCTGCAACACCACCTGCAGCGGCGAATGGCTATCCTGCCACTGGCTGGAGGTGGTCACTTCGCCATGGCCTTTTTCATCCAGCGTCAGCTGGACTTCATCAAGGCTGCGGGAGAGATTTTCTTCTGCGATATCGCCGAACTCAAAGCCCGGCAGCGCGGCGACGGCGTCGCGAAGCGGGCGCAGGAACAGTTTGCCCTGCAGCGTGTTGCCGCTGGCCGGCGCGCCGTAGAGATAAGCGCCGCTGACGTCAAAGGCGACATCGGCATTCGGCTCGACCGGCGCCGCCTGCGGCGTCAGCTTCAGCGCCATGCGTTCCGGCATAAAGTCTTCGACGTGGAAATCCCACTCGCGGGGCTGGTTGTCGCCGGTGCTGGCGCGAATGTGCCACATGCCGGTGGCCGCGCCGCTGTCGAGCGGATAAGTAAACTGGTACAGGCCGTTAACCGGTTTGCTCATCACCGAGCGGATCACCTGGCCATCCGGCTGGACCACCTCCAGCTTCACCGGCTGTTCCGCCAGCGGTTTGCCATCGCTATCGCGCAGCAGCGCATTGAGGATCACCGTTTCGCCCGGACGATAGAGATCCCGTGGGCCAAACATAAAGAACTGTTTGCTGAAGCCTGGCGCGCCGGCAATGGAGAACTCCGCCAGATCCAGCGCCGGCAGTTTGAGGTCGAGCAGCGTGGTCTGTCCCTCTTTGCGCGCCAGCAGCAGCGCGGCTTCTTTATCGGTTTGCAGGGTGACGTGGCCCTGGCTATCGCTTTTCGCCTGCGCCAGGGTCTGCCCTTTGGCGTTGAGCAGCTGGACATCGATACCAGACTGGGCGGCGCCGTTTTCCAGGCTCTGGGTAAAGACGTCCAGCCGGTTGTGGTAGCGATGCGCCGACACGCCGATGTCGCTAAGGGTAAACAGCGTCGCCGCGTTGCTGTAGCTATAATGACCCGCCGGGTTCATGACCGCCACGTAGACGCCAGGCTGCTGGAGCGGCTTGATGTCGCTCAGCGGCAGCAGCAGCTTTTCGCGGGTATTGCGCGCCGGATTGAGGTCAAAGCGGCCGCTGTATACCAGATCGGCCATCTTCAGCAGCTCGTCGGATTCCCAGTTGCTTAATGAATTGCGGTATTCCCACTGGCTGACGAAGGCCGAGAGCGATTCCGGCTTAATGCGGAAGAAGTTCACGTCGACGTTATCGACGTTCAGCGCCATCACCGGCAGCCCGGCGATCACGTTGCCCGGCAGCAGCGAGCCGCGGCTGGCAAATCCGACGCTTGGCGCGATATCGCGGGTAGTCAGGGTCTTCTCGAACGGTTTATCGAGCGTCGCCTTGTTCAGGGCGGTCAGCGTCGGGTCGACCGAGACAATCAGCTCGCGCTTTGGCTCAAGGTGACGCAGACGCAGCTCTTTCAGGTTCGGCGCCAGCTCCCACGCGCCATCTACCTTACCGCTCTTCTTATCCACCAGGTGCACGCTGCGGGAGAAATCCTGGTCCGGCTGCAGCGGTACGGAAAAGGTCAGCACCAGGGTCGCGGCGCCATCCAGCTGCACCTCCGAGGCGTCGAGCAGCGTCAGCGCTTTGCCCTGGCTTTTTTCCGCCAGCGCCGCCAGCTGGGCGCTGTCCGGTTTTGCCGCCGCGCCAGGGCCGCTATCGGCGGCCGGCGTCGGGGCCGTAGCCTGCGGTGTACCGCTGTCATCACACCCGGTTAATGAAAATGCGGTAAGGAGCGCCAGTGACAGCGCCGCTAAACGAAATGGTTTCATCCTTCTAACCCCTCGGCCGGTGGGCCTGATGCAAATTATCACTTTTTATTATGCGTTAAGGCGGCGCTTCTCAACAGTGATGACGCGGGTTTCTGCCGATTAATCAGAAAAGTGCCGTGACGTCGTCCCCACTCTGGCGTCCTTAACTTGTCAGCACCCGATAAAACGCCGACAATTCAGTCATGAATAGTAAAACGGAGGCACCTATGTCCACCTCGTTTTTTGTCGCCGCCGACTGGCTGGCGGAACATATTGATGACCCGGAGATCCAGATTATCGACGCCCGCATGGCGCCCGCCGGGCAGGAGGCCCTGCGCGATATGGCCGCGGAGTACCGCGCCGGCCACGTGCCGAACGCGCTGTTTTTCGATATCGAGGCGCTGTCCGATCACACCAGCCCGCTGCCGCATATGATGCCGCGCGCCGAGGCGTTTGCCGTGGCCATGCGCGAACTGGGCGTCTGCAGCGATAAGCACCTGGTCGTCTATGACGAAGGCAATCTGTTTTCCGCCCCGCGCGCCTGGTGGATGCTGCGCGCCTTTGGCGTGGAGAAAGTGTCGATTCTGGCCGGTGGGCTGGAGGGCTGGCGTCGCGACGAGCTGCCGCTGGAACAAGGGGTGCCGGAGGTGGCCGAAGGAGAATTCGACGTGCGATTCGATCCTCAGCAAATTAAGCGCCTGACCGACGTGCTGCTGGTCAGCCATGAAGGATCGGCGCAGATTGTCGATGCGCGTCCGGCAGCCCGGTTTAACGGCCAGGCTGACGAACCGCGCCCGGGCCTGCGGCGCGGGCATATCCCCGGCGCGCTGAACGTCCCGTGGACAGAGCTGGTGATTAACGGCGAGTTGAAGACCGTCGACGAGCTGAACGACATCTTTTTGCGTCAGGGCGTCGATTTTGATCGGCCCATTATCGCCAGCTGCGGGTCCGGCGTGACGGCGGCGGTGGTCGTGCTGGCGCTCACCACGCTTGGCGTGAACGGCGTCTGCCTGTACGACGGCTCATGGAGCGAATGGGGGGCGCGCAGCGATCTGCCGATTGAACCGGCTCCTGCCGCTCAGTAAACGCCGCATGGCCGCGGACGTCCCGTCCCGCGGCCACTAAATAATTTCTGATTTTCTCCGCCTCATTCTCCTGCCAGTCGCTAAACCAGCTACTCTGTGCTGCCGCAGGGCTTGCGCCTGCCCTGTTGGCTTTACTGCCGCCCACTATATAAGGAAATTGAATGATGGCTTTTTCATTAGCGGATCTCATGGATGTCGTACACAAGCACAACCGCAATCCCACCCCGAAACCGATGCCCGTAGACGAAGTGGATCGCCTGCGCGTCCGGAAATACCGTGATCCGCAAAATAGCGAAACCGTGGCGCTTCCGGAGAGTCTGAAAGCGCTGCTGGCCTACGATTGCCAGCTGACAAGCCCCTACGGTCAACGGGTGCTGGAATCGGTTCTGAACGCCATTGATGAACATGGCGTACTGCTTTCCGACTCACTGGATGAAGAGGCTTATTATATGAATGGCCTTGATATGATCGGGCTGGATTTTGAAGAGCTAATGCCCGTCTGGAACAACGATCCGCGTCTTCCTGCCCTGATTCGCCTCTGCCATCCCGGGGATCAGCAGGTATTTATCTACGTCACCGAGCGTGATGAACAGGGTGAATATCCTGTCGTCCGCTTCGAGGGTAAAGAAAATGAGCTTTGGCTGGCAGAATCGTCGCTGATTGAATATTTGCAGGGGATTTTTACCGGTGGAAAGGAGAGCCACGACGAATGGCAGCATCAACAAGCCCTCAACGAGTCACGCGATGGCGCCTTGCTGGAGCTGGAATATATTCATGAGGATCTTTACGCCAGGCTCGAAGGTTGTCCTGACTAATTCACCATCTCCCACCGATAGCGCGATTAACGCGCGCCGTCGGGGCCAGCGCCAGGATTGAGCGTTTAATCTATAACCTGATGGCACCACAAGGAGTGAAAATGGCATTAGTCTCCAACCCACATTCTGCTTATTCCCCGCGCCTTCCCTGGCTGGGAGGCATAGCTGGCCTGCTGGTCGGCGGCGCAATCCTCTACTTTTGGCCGCAATGGAACCGGACATGGTTAAGCCTGGTTCCTGCGCCCGTTTCCGTTTATACCCGCTTTCTCGGCGTCACTTTGGAAGACGTCCCGCTGATCACCTATGGTCATCAGGCGCTGCTGGGTTTTCTGATGGTGCTGCTCGCGCCCGGTTACGGTAAATCGACGCTTGCCGCATGGATGATGCACAACCCGGCGTCAAGCCGCCGCTGGCCCGGCGAGGTACTCCGTGCCTGGGCGATGAAATTTGGCCTGCTGGTCATGGTATTTTGCAATCTGTTCTTTTTGTCCCGGGTCGGATCCGGGACCCTGGCGTTTTATATTTTTATTCTCCAGCACGTCAGCGTTGCCGCGGCGGTGGCATCAGGGGTGCTGCTGCTGCGTGACGCCCGACGTCTGGCCCGCACGTTCGACGCTCAGCTGGCGGATCTGCGCCTTCTGATGCTCCTCACCCTCGGGTTCCAGACGATTTTGCCGGCGCAGATCGCGCTGATGAGCGCCCGGGGCGTGAATACGCCGCTGGGCTGGTATATCGTCATTGCGCAGATGGTAGGGGTGTTACTGGCGTTTATGCTGGTCGCCGGGCTGGTAGCAGCGCTACGCTATCTGCTGGGAGAGGAAAGGTGCCGTGCCTGGCGCGGTGATATGGCGCTCTTCAACGGCGTCGTCACGCTGTGCGTGACGGGATTTCTGCTCTATAACATGGTGTCAGCCTATCCGCGGATCGTTGCCGCCCTGCATTAACCTTTGCAATTCCGCTTTTGCATCGAGCTGAAAGCATACCGAAACCGGGGGCAACCGCCCCCGCTGTCAGATAATGCGATTTTGTTTGAAATCGCGCAGGAAGCTGCCCCAGCGCTTTTCATAGAACGGCGTGATATGGGCAATCATAAAGTGGCTGATGCCCTTCTCGCCTTCCACCACCTGGCAAATATCGATCGGCTCATCGCCGGGCAGGGTATCGGTGGCCACGCTGCCGGTGGTCTGAATGATGGACTCGATATCCCCTTCCGCTTCAATGCCGATCAGCAGATTAGCGGGCGCGTCGGCGTGCTCTTTGATCGAGCACAGGAACGCCCGCTTGACGGTTTTCAGCGTTTTGAACAGCGTGGTCAGCGAATCCACCATCTGTGCCGGCGGCTCGGCGACTTCAGACAGCAGCAGCGCTTCGCCCCCTTCCAGCACCGTCTGGGTGCTGAGCGGGCTGCCCTCTTCCCCGAGCAGATGGCTGATTTCGCGCGGGGTAAACGCTTTACCGTTCGGCAGCTTCGGGTTGAGGAACAGCGATTCACCGAGAGTCATCGCCATCAGCGTGCGGGCCGGCATCATCACGAAAGCCTGTTCATCTTCCACCGCCTGCTGCAGGGCCTCAAGCGAAGTGAAGAACGGAATGACCGACGTGCCGTCATCTTTTTCCCAGTGCTGTAGATCCAACGCGCTATCCACGACAATCTGCTCGCCATCGGCTGCGCGGCCTGGTACCCAGACGGTGGCCTCAAGCAGTGCGCTGAAAAATGCCGGACGATGAGCGGGCTCGGTAGCCGCTTTTTCCAGCAGGGTTTCTAATTCGTTTTTGGTTTCGGACATAGTTTGGCTACTTCAAAAATCGCCCGGCGGCGCTACGTCCGCACGGGCCTGCGGATTTTCCAGGCCGGGTAAGCATAGCGCCACCCGGCAAGGCCATTACTCAGCCGTCAGCAGATTGGCGATAGTACGTACGCCAAGCCCCGTCGCGCCCGCCGACCACTGCTCAACGGCTGATTTGCGATAGGTTGCCGAACAGTCGATGTGCAGCCAGCCCTGGTGGTAGTTTTCCACGAAGTGGGACAGGAAGCCCGCCGCGGTGCTGGCGCCGGCCGGATAGGCGGCGCTGCCGGTATTGTTCAGTTCCGCGAAATTAGACGGCAGCTGATGACGGTGGAATTCGGCCAGCGGCAGACGCCAGAACGCTTCATTTTCCGCCTGGGCGCTCGCCAGCAGGCGATTCGCCAGCGCATCGTCAAAGCTGAACAGCGCGTGGTAGTCGTTGCCAAGCGCGGTTTTCGCCGCGCCGGTCAGGGTGGCGGCATCGATGATCAGCTCCGGCTTCTGCGCCGAAGCGTCAATCAGGCCATCCGCCAGCACCAGACGACCTTCGGCGTCGGTGTTCATGACTTCGACGGTTTTGCCGTTGCGATAATGAATAATATCGCCCAGTTTGAAAGCGTTACCGCTGATCAGGTTGTCGGCGCAGCACAGATAGAGCTTCACGCGCTTGTTCAGCCCGCGGGTAATAGCGAAGGCCAGGGCGCCGGTGATAGTCGCCGCGCCGCCCATATCGGATTTCATTGAATCCATAAAGGCGCTCTGTTTGATACTGTAGCCGCCGGAATCAAAGGTGATGCCTTTACCTACCAGACAGGCGTATACCGGGGCTTCTTTATCGCCGGTCGGGTTATAGTCCAGCGCCAGCAAAACCGGCGGGCGCTCGGAGCCGCGGCCCACCGTGTGCAGGCCGAGATAGCCCTGCTCACGCAGATCTTCGCCTTTGGTGATGCGATAGCTCATCTTCTCGCCCGCCACGCTGCACAGCAGGTCGACGGCGCGCTGCGCCAGCTGTTCCGGGCCCAGCTCTTCCGCCGGCGCATTGATGGTGTCGCGCACCCAGTCAATAATGGTCAGACGGTTATCCAGCTCGCTTTTCTGCGCATCGTCCAGCGTCGGCCATTCAACTTTACGGGTGCCTTTCGGGCCTTTATAACCCGCCCAGAACGCCCACGCGCGGTCGGTGTTCCAGCCTTCGCCGCTTAACGCGACATGCTTGATCCCCATGCCGTCAATTTTACGCGCCGCGCGCTGAATCAAGCCCAGGTCGTCTTTGCCGTTGAGATGCAGGGCGATGCCGTCATGATTAATGCTGTAAGACGCCTTTTCTCCCCAGCGCGCATCGGCTGGCTGAGTGGAAAGCGTAATCTTCATGGCTTCGGTCATTATCATTATCCTTCTTAGCAAACGGGCCACCGTATGGCAGCCCGTAACGTTCTCTCGCTCAATGATTCATCCGACTTAATACCGCCGCATAAATCATGATGCGAAAATTATTCGGCTTCGTCTAACCAGACTAACAGAATCGCCTCGAGAATTTTTTCATTGGATGCGTTCGGGTCATCATCAAACTCTTCCAGATCGCAAATCCACTGATGCATGTCGGTAAAGCGAACGGTTTTTGGGTCGAGGTCAGGGTAAGCGTCATACAGCGCTTCGCCGATTTCACGACTGTCGGTCCATTTCAGTGCCATATTAGTGCTCGCGTGCGTGGTTGATGGTGTAACGCGGGATCTCAACGACCAGATCTTCGTCGGTGACGCGCGCCTGGCAGCTCAGGCGGCTGTCAGGCTCCAGTCCCCAGGCTTTATCCAGCATATCGTCTTCATCTTCGGTACTTTCCGCCAGCGAGTCAAAGCCTTCACGCACGATGCAGTGGCAGGTGGTGCAGGCACAGGATTTTTCGCAGGCGTGTTCAATCTCGATGCCGCTACGCAGCGCCGCATCCAGAATAGTTTCACCGGTCTCAGCTTCCACAACGATGCCATCCGGACACAGGTCCTGGTGGGGCAGAAATACAATTTTTGGCATTTTAAACCTCGTCCACGGATTGGCCTTTCAGCGCGATACGGACCGACTGATCCATACGGCGGGCGGCGAATTCCTGGGTTTGTGTGTCGATATTTTTAATCGCTTCTTTAATGGCGTCGGCGTCGTCGCCTGCCGCGGCGGCGCGTACCTGCTCCGCAGCGGCATCGATAGCCTGACGCTCCGCGGCGCTTAAAAGCGCGGCGTCGGCGGCCAGCGCGCTTGTCAGGCTCTCCAGGACGCGTGCGGCTTCCACTTTCTGTTCAGCCAGCATGCGCGCCTGAATATCCTGTTCGGCGTAGCTCATCGAATCTTTAATCATGGTGGCGATTTCGCCATCGGTCAGACCGTAAGACGGTTTCACCTGAATAGAGGCTTCCACGCCGGTCGACTTTTCCATCGCCGTGACGCTCAGCAGGCCATCGGCGTCCACCTGGAAGGTGACGCGAATATGCGCCCCGCCCGCCGGCAGCGCCGGGATACCGCGCAGCGCAAAGCGCGCCAGGGAGCGGCAATCCTGCACCAGCTCACGCTCGCCCTGCATCACATGAATGGACATCGCCGTTTGGCCATCTTTGAAGGTGGTGAACTCCTGGGCGCGGGCCACCGGAATGGTGGTATTACGCGGGATCACTTTCTCCACCAGGCCGCCCATGGTTTCCAGCCCTAACGACAGCGGGATAACGTCGAGCAGCAACAGTTCGCTGTCCGGCTTGTTGCCGACCAGAATATCGGCCTGGATCGCCGCGCCAATGGCGACGACTTTGTCAGGGTCGATGGAGGTCAGCGGGGTGCGACCGAAGAATTCGCCGACGCGCTCGCGCACCAGCGGCACGCGGGTGGAACCGCCGACCATCACCACTTCCAGCACCTCTTGCGCCTCAACGCCAGCGTCTTTCAGCGCCCGGCGGCAGGCCATTAACGTGCGTTTTACCAGCGGGGCGATGAGATCGTTAAACTGGCTGCGAGTGATATCGCCCTGCCAGCCGCCGACCTCAACGTGCGCCACCTCGGCATCGCTAAGGGCGATTTTCGCCGCGATGGCGGCATCCAGCAGCTCACGCTGCAGGCGGTTGTCGCTACGGTCGCTGAAGCCCGCCTGCTCGCGCAGATAGTCCGCCAGCAGATGATCGAAATCATCGCCGCCGAGGGCCGAGTCGCCGCCGGTGGCCAGCACTTCAAACACCCCGCGGCTTAAGCGCAGAATAGAAATATCAAAGGTGCCGCCGCCGAGATCGTAGACCGCAATCACCCCTTCCTGGCCGGAATCAAGGCCATAGGCGATAGCCGCCGCGGTCGGTTCATTAAGCAGGCGCAGCACGTGCAGACCCGCCAGACGCGCCGCGTCTTTGGTCCCCTGACGCTGGGCGTCATCAAAGTAAGCGGGGACGGTGATGACCACGCCGTCGAGCTCGCCGGCCAGCGCTTCAGTGGCCCGGGCGGCCAGCGCTTTCAGGATATCGGCGGAGACGCGAATCGGGTTCAGCAGGCCGCCGGCGGTCTGGATCATCGGCAGGCCGTTTTCACTGGCCTGCAGCTGATACGGCAGATGCGGATAGCGGTGTTGGATATCGGCGAGGGAGCGCCCCATCATCCGTTTCACGGAGCTGATGGTATTGGCGGGGTCCTGGGCGGCGTTCAGCCGGGCGTCATAGCCGACGGTCAGCCCCGATGCGTGGTAATTCACCACCGACGGCAGCAGATAGCGGCCTTGATGATCGGGCAGAGTCTCGGCCTGGCCGCTACGCACGGTAGCCACCAGAGAATTGGTGGTGCCCAGGTCGATACCGGCCGCCAGACGACGCTGGTGCGGCGCGGCGCTCAGGCCGGGCTCACTAATTTGTAATAAGGCCATAATTGCTTCCGAAAATTAAAAATCGAGCAGTTTTTCTTCGAGTTCTTCAGCACTGCTGCGCAGTTTATCGAGGAAACGGAGCTTACGAACCGTGTCCGCCGCCGCTTCCCAGCTCTCATTATGCAATTGGTCAACCATCAGCTGATGGCGGGTATCAAACAGCGCTTTCACTCGTTTGATAAAGCCTTCCAGCCGCGCTTCTTCTTTCGCCTGGCCGATCTCATCCAGCTCTTCGCGCAGTTCCAGCTGTTCCATCAGGAACGCGGTATCGCGAACGGTATGCTGCTCGCTGGCCAGATCGAAGCCATGCAGCGAGAGGAGGTATTCTGCGCGGGTCAGGGGATGGCGCAGCGTCTGCCAGGCCTGGTTAATGGTGGCGGAATACTGAACCGCCGCAAGCTGTTCCGCAGCGGGCGCGCTGGCAAATTTATCCGGATGGTACTGGCGCTGCAGATCCTGATACCGGACAGCCAGTTGTTCAAGCGAGAGGGTATAGCTGGCTGGTAACCCGAAGAGGGTGAAGTAGTCCATAGTAACCTCAGGGTCATGCATCTAAACGAAAACCCCACGCGCGGCGTGACCGCGGTGGGGTTGGGGAGTACCGATTATACGTTAAAGCTTTCGCCGCAGCCGCACTCATCTTTGACGTTAGGGTTAGTGAACTTGAACCCTTCGTTAAGGCCTTCTTTGACGAAGTCCAGCTGCGTGCCGTCGAGGAATTGCAGACTTTTGCCGTCGATCACGACCTTCACGCCTTTGTCTTCAAACACGGTGTCTTCAGCCGCCGGCTCGTCAACAAACTCCAGTACATAGGCCATACCTGAGCAGCCGGAGGTTCTCACGCCCAGGCGCAGGCCAAACCCTTTTCCGCGGTTTGCCAGGAAGGCATTGACTCGCGCTGCTGCACTGTCGCTAAGAGTAATCGACATAACAAAACCTCAACTAATTATTTTGCTTCACGTTTGCTTTTGTAATCCGCAATCGCGGCTTTAATCGCGTCTTCCGCCAGAATAGAGCAGTGAATTTTCACCGGCGGCAGCTCCAGTTCATCGGCGATATCGGTGTTTTTGATCGCCTGCGCTTCGTCCAGGGATTTACCCTTCACCCACTCGGTGACCAGAGAGCTGGAAGCGATAGCGGAACCGCAGCCGTAGGTCTTGAAGCGCGCGTCTTCAATGATACCTTCATTGTTGACTTTAATCTGCAACTTCATCACGTCGCCGCAGGCCGGCGCGCCGACCATGCCGCTGCCGACGTTCTCGTCGCTGTTGTCAAAAGAGCCGACGTTGCGCGGGTTCTCGTAATGATCGATAACTTTTTCGCTGTAAGCCATGATGAATTCTCCTTATTGGTGCCGAATTAGTGATGTGACCATTCAATACTGTTCAGATCCACGCCCTGTTTGAACATTTCCCACAGTGGAGAAAGCTCGCGCAGACGGCCAATGGATTTACGAATCAGGTTGATGGCGTAGTCAATCTCTTCTTCGGTAGTGAAACGACCTAAAGAGAAACGAATAGAACTGTGCGCCAGTTCATCAGTCATGCCTAACGCGCGCAGCACGTAGGATGGCTCAAGGCTCGCGGAAGTACAGGCTGAACCGGAGGAAACCGCCAGGTCTTTCAGCGCCATAATCAGCGACTCGCCTTCAACATAGTTGAAGCTGACGTTAAGAATGTTCGGCGCGCCCTGCTCGAGGTCGCCGTTGAGATACACTTCTTCCATATCCTTCACGCCGTTCCACAGACGGTTGCGCAGCGTGCGCAGACGCGCCATCTCGCTTTCCATCTCTTCTTTGGCGATACGGTAAGCTTCACCCATGCCGACGATCTGGTGAACAGGCAGAGTACCGGAACGCATACCGCGCTCGTGGCCGCCGCCGTGGATTTGCGCTTCGATACGAATACGCGGCTTACGACGCACGTACAGCGCGCCGATGCCTTTCGGACCGTAGATTTTGTGACCGGAGAAGGACATCAGATCAACTTTCAGCTGGCTCAGATCGATAGGCAGCTTGCCCACGCTCTGGGTGGCGTCTACGTGGTAAATGATACCGCGGGCGCGACACATCTCGCCGATGGTAGCGATATCCTGCACCACGCCGATTTCGTTATTCACATGCATGATGGAAACCAGGATGGTGTCGTCACGCATCGCCGCTTCCAGCTCTTTCAGATCGATAATCCCGTTGCTCTGCGGCGCCAGGTAGGTCACTTCGAAACCTTCGCGCTCCAGCTGACGGCAGGTATCCAGAACCGCTTTATGCTCGGTTTTGCTGGTGATGATGTGCTTGCCTTTTTTCTGATAAAAGTTGGCTGCACCCTTGATCGCCAGGTTGTCGGATTCAGTCGCACCAGAGGTAAAGACGATTTCGCGCGGGTCGGCACCGACCAGCTCGGCAATCTGATTGCGGGCGATATCAACCGCCTCTTCAGCCTGCCAGCCAAAACGGTGGGAACGGGAGGCCGGGTTACCAAAGGTCCCGTCCATGGTCAGGAACTGCATCATTTTCTCGGCAACACGCGGGTCCACCGGCGTGGTTGCGGAGTAATCGAGGTAAATCGGTAATTTCATTGCTCTTAAACTCCGTACATCACTCAATGCAAGGAATCAGGCAACCGGCTTGATGTACGACCGAGTACACGGAATGTCGGAGCATCCCGGCCTGATTCTGAAAGCTCTTTATAATCGTTGTCCCGCCGTTTCGCGCTGCCTCGCCCTGTCAGCCGCAGCCCGAAACGGGACGGGTCACTCAGGCGCGCAGTTTAACGTCGATCGCGTCCTGGGTGCGCGCATTGCGCTGGGTTTCGTGCTGATGCTGACGACCGGAAACATCGAGGATCTCCTGGTTATTCACCAGTTCCCCGAGGGTGATATTGTTCAGGAAGCCGGTCAGGCGTTCGCTCAGATCGCGCCACAGCGCGTGAGTCAGGCATTTATCGCCGCCCTGACAGCCGCCCTTGCCCTGGCAACGGGTAGCGTCAACGGATTCGTCCACGGCGCTAATGACTTCGCCGACGGCGATACTGCCGGCATCTTTACCTAACAGATAACCGCCGCCTGGGCCACGAACGCTGGAAACCAGGCCATTTTTACGCAGGCGAGAGAACAGCTGTTCCAGATAGGAAAGCGAAATTCCCTGACGCTCTGAAATATCTGCCAACGGCACCGGGCCCGTTTCAGAGTTGAGCGCAACGTCAAGCATCGCGGTCACGGCATAACGCCCTTTAGATGTCAGTCTCATGTCTTACTTAACCTCAAACTCGCCCCTGGCCGGGCTTTTTATTAATATGGGTATTGCATAGCAGGGCCAAGTCTGACATTCCCGAGTAATTTGGTCAACTATTTACTTGACTGTTTTAGTCAGGTATTTGGCTTTCCGTGCCGTTTTCCTTCCGCGTTGCCGGGCGCCTTCACCCCGGCCCTCTCCCACCTGGAGATAGCAAGGGCCGCGTGATTTGCATGCCGGATAAGCGCAGCGCCATCCGGCATCAACGCGGTTACTTGCCTTTATTCTGCTGGTCAATCGAGGCCAGCATGCCGCGCAGGATGTTCAGCTCCTGGCTTTCCGGGCGCGCACGAGTGAACAGACGACGCAGTTTGTTCATCACCTGCCCCGGATGATTCGGGCGAATAAAGCCCGTCGCCAGCAGCGTCTGCTCAAGATGACCGTAGAAACGCTCCAGGTCATCCACCAGCGGGTACGGCGCTTCTTCGTGCTCAACCGCCGGCTGCGCTTGCTCCTGCGCCGCCAGCCAGGCCATCCGCACTTCGTAGGCGATAACCTGCACCGCCATCGCCAGGTTCAGCGAGCTGTACTCCGGGTTGGCGGCGATGGCCACATGGTAGTGACACTTCTGCAGTTCGTCGTTGGTCAGGCCAACGCGCTCGCGGCCAAACACCAACGCCACCGGCGCATGCTGGCCTTCGGCGATGCTTTTCAGGCCGCATTCGCGGGGATCGAGCATCGGCCACGGCAGCGTGCGGGAGCGCGCGCTGGTGCCAACCACCAGGCTACAGCCAGCCAGCGCTTCATCAAGGGTATCGACGATCTGCGCGTTGCCAATGACGTCGCTGGCGCCCGCGGCCAGCGCAATGGCCTGGGAATCAGGTTTCACCAGCGGATTGACCAGCCACAGGTTGGTTAAGCCCATGGTTTTCATCGCGCGGGCAACGGAGCCCATATTGCCGGTGTGGGAGGTTTCTACCAGTACGATTCGAATATTTTGCAGCATTATGGTTCTTCGGCTAAAGATTATTCGGGCATGCTACCATAAAACGGAGACATAAGCAGAATTCGCTGTTATTATATGCGCCGTTTTTTCCCGTTCTTTAACATCCAGTGAGAGAGACCGATGCATCCGATGCTGAACATCGCCGTGCGCGCCGCGCGCAAGGCGGGTAATTTAATTGCCAAACACTACGAAACGCCAGACACCGTAGAAACCAGCCAGAAAGGCAGCAATGATTTTGTGACCAACGTCGATAAAGCCGCCGAAGCGATTATTATCGAAACCATTCGCAAATCTTACCCGCAGCACACCATTATCACCGAAGAAAGCGGTGAACACGCTGGTGAAGAGCAGGATGTTCAATGGGTTATCGATCCACTGGATGGCACCACCAACTTCGTTAAACGTCTGCCGCACTTCTCTGTTTCCATCGCCGTACGCATCAAAGGCCGTACTGAAGTCGCGGTGGTTTACGATCCGATGCGTAACGAACTGTTCACCGCGACCCGCGGCCAGGGCGCGCAGCTGAACGGCTACCGTCTGCGCGGCAGCAACGCTCGCGACCTCGACGGCACCATCATCGCGACCGGTTTCCCGTTCAAGGCGAAGCAGCACGCCACCACTTACATGAATATTCTCGGCAACATGTTCACCGAATGCGCCGATTTCCGCCGCACCGGTTCCGCCGCGCTGGATCTGGCCTACGTTGCCGCCGGCCGCGTTGACGGTTACTTTGAAATTGCCCTGAAACCATGGGATTTCGCCGCAGGCGAGCTGATCGCCCGTGAAGCAGGCGCTATCGTTTGCGACTTCACCGGCGGTCATAACTATATGCTGACGGGCAACATCGTTGCCGGTAACCCGCGTGTGGTGAAAGCGATGCTGGCGAATATGCGCGAGCAGCTGAGCGACGCGCTGAAGCGTTAATCTCTTGCAGATGTAAAAAGGAAGCCGCGGCTTCCTTTTTTTATGTTCTAAAACGGTCGCAAACCGCCGCCTGGCGCGATCGCGCTACTCCACATCACGACAGCGGCCACCAGCAGCGCCACGCCGCCGGCCAGCGCCAGCGTCAGCCAGCCCACCTGTCGCCACAGCGGCGGCGCCTGATGCCGACCCAGCTTCACCGCCAGCTGGCGAAAACTGTGCACCAGCAGCGCCAGCGCCGTGATAGTCAATGAGGTCCCTGCCGCCATCGCCAGCGCCGCCGCCATCCCCCAGTTGAACACCCCGATCACCTTGCTAAACAGCAGGACCATGATCGCCCCCGAGCAGGGACGCATGCCCATCGACAGGACAATCACGGTGCGAGCCCGCCAGTCGTCGCCGGCCTGCAGCTGCTCCGGGGCCGGGAGATGCTGATGCCCGCAGCCGCAATGTTCGTTATGAACATGATGCGAGGTAAACGCGGTAAACGTTGGCCGGCTCAGCAGCAGACGCAGCTTTTTCAGCGCCCGCCAGCAGAGCAGCAGACCTAACGCGCCCACCAGCAAATAGCTCCCCTTCTCCAGCCAGAAACTACTGAGATGCAGCTGGCGCGCCGGCAGCTGCAGCAGCGCCAGCACCACTACCACCAGCGCGATAGCCACCAGCCCCTGCAATAAAGAGGCGGCCAGCGTCAGGTTAATACTCGATTTCAACTTCGAAGGATGGGTGGCAAGCCAGGTGGTAATGACAATTTTGCCGTGGCCGGGCCCTAAGGCATGGAGCACCCCGTAAACGAAGCTGAACCCAAGCAGCGACAGCCCCGCTGCCGCCGGGTTCTCCGCCACCGCCTGCAGCAGGCGGCTGAGCTCCAGATTGAGCGCGCGCTGCCAGACCGCGCTCTGCATCAGCACCTGCGGCCAGGCCTGCCACAGCCAGAAGCCGCCCGTGACGCTCACGGCCAGCAGTAGCGCCAACGGCCACAGCGCTTTCCAGCGCGACGCGCGCGTGCGCGGGGTAAAAATTACTGACATGTCAGGGTCACCTTCTGGGCAAAATAGCTGCCCAGCGCCATATCCTCCGGCGGCGCATCCGCTTTATCCAGCGACTGGGCGTATGAGAGCATTTTGTCATTCGGTTTTGGCGTCATTACCGTTGCCTTACAGTCGGCCTGCAGCGCTGCGGGCAGGGAAAAATCGCTATCTTTGTCATAAAACATGTCGACATAGTAGGTCGGGTCGAAAGTGGAAAAGGTAAATGTCTGTCCGGCAACGGGTTGCGGCGTCGCCAGCGGCAGGGTGAAGGTCAGTACCGCCTGCAGGCCGTCGCGCTCAAGACCGTAGCCGTCGGGGCGATTTTCAAATTTCACCCGCTGGCCGTTGTGCCACAGCTCGCTGAAATAGTGCTGGCCGAGCACGTTGGCCATCACCTCCGCCGCCAGTTTTTTCCATACTTCGCTGCCTGGTTTAGCGTTTCCGGCGTCGTAGAGCAGATCCGATGAGGTAATTTCATCCATCGTCCAGCGCATTTTAAACCCGCTCAGCAAGCCGTCTTTGACCACCGGCTCGCTCTGCAAACTGATGAAGCTATGCGGATGCGCGGCGGCTGTCCATGATAAAACCATGAAAAACGCCGCGCCGGTGCATTGTTTCACTCTGTTCATCTGTTCCTCACGTGAAAAATTCTGTGAACTTCGCCAGCAATCCTGAGCTAAAGCGGGCGCACTTCCCTGCCCCCGCCGCTGTCATTGTCTATTCTTAGCGGAAACCCTAACTGGAACTTACCAGATGATGACCGTCATTGAACCACCATCTGCGCTTTCCAGTCCACAGCGCCGTAGCCAGGTGCTCCTGATGTTTTATCTGCCCGGACAGTCGGTAACGACTGAACGGCTTGGCAGAATCAACCTCGTTGATGAGACCACGGCCCGGCAGGATATTGAGGAGACCGGACGCGAAATTCAGCGTTACCACCGCCTGACCCTTCGGTCACAGGTGGACGGCAGCTATCGGATTGAAGGCGCCGCGCTCGACCAACGTTTATGCCTGCTGCATGCGCTGCGGCGGGGCCTGCGCCTGTGCCCGCAGTTCGTTAACCATCATTTTACCCCGGCGCTGAAAACGCAGCTTAAACAGGAAGGCATCGCCCGTACCCTGTACGATGATACTAACCTGCAGGCGCTGGTGAACCGCTGCGCGCGAGCGCTCAATCGCCAGTTCGACTGCCGGGACGTTCAGTTTCTGCGCCTGTACCTGCAGTACTGTCTGCTTGAGCATCACCGGGGATATTCACCCGACTTCAATGATGAACAGCAACGCTGGGCGCAGACCGCCGCCGAGTTCACCCTGGCGCAGGAGATTGTCCGCCACTGGCAGCGTCGGGTCGGCGCGACGCCGCATGTCGGAGAGCCTTTTTTCCTCTCGCTGCTGTTTATGATGCTCAAAACCCCCGATCCGCTTCGCGATGGTCACCCGCAGGATCGACGCCTGCGGCTGGCTATTTCCGGCCTGATCCACCGCTTCCAGATGCTCGCCGGCAGGTCGTTCAGTGACGAGCAGGGGCTGAGCGATCAGCTTTATATTCACTTGTCGCAGGCGTTGATCCGCAGCGTGTTTGCTATCGGCATCGATAACACGCTCACAGAGGAAGTGAGCCGGCTCTATCCTCGCTTACTGCGCACCACCCAGGCGGCATTGAGCGAATTTGAGGATGCCTGGCACGTCCGTTTTAATGAGGAAGAGACCGGCTTAATCGCGGTGATCTTTGGCGCCTGGCTGATGCAGAAAAGCGACCTGCATGAGAAGCAGGTCCTGCTGCTGACCGATGATAATCCGGATATGGAGGCGGCCCTGGAGCAGCAGTTGCGCGAACTGACGCTGCTGCCGCTGAACATCAAATACCAGAGCGTAGAGCGCTTTCAGAAAGAGGGGGCGCCCAAAGGGGTGACGCTTATCGTCACCCCCTATGCGACGGCGCCGCTGCCGCTGTTTTCACCGCCGCTGATCCACGCGGAGAACTGCTTCACTGAACGCCAGCAGCAGCATATCTGCGCGATGCTCGAAGACTAGGCCGCCACCGTTTTTGGCCGGATAGCCAGCGCCGGGATGGTCAGCAGCGCCATCACCCAGAACACGCCCTGGTGCAGGTGCTGGTAGAGGAAGCCGGCGAAGACGGTCATGATGGCAATACTGCCGCCCATCGCCACCGCGGAGTAGACGGCCTGCAGGCGGATCACTTCGCTGCCCTGGCGGGCGGCGATATAGCGCATCGCCGCCAGATGACACACCGTAAAGGTGCCGCAGTGAAGGATCTGCGCGAGGATAAGCCCCGGCAGCGCCGTGGTCCAGCCCATCAGCGTCCAGCGGACCAGCCCGCACAGGGCAGAGAGCAGCAGCAGATCCCGCGCGCTGAAGCGGCGGAACACCTTTTTACTCAGCGCGAAGATCACCACTTCCGCCACCACGCCTAGCGACCACAAATAGCCCACCGCCGAGGCCGAATAGCCTGCCTGCTGCCAGTAAATGGCGCTAAAGCCGTAGTAGGCGGCGTGCGCCCCCTGCAGCAGGCAAACGCAGGCGAGAAAGCGCCAGCTCTGGCGCACCAGCGTCAGCCAGGCCGCCAGCCCGGCCCCCTGCTGCTGGCGCGACGCCCCCTCGGGCATCACCGACGGTTTCAGCAGCATGCCGAGCAGCATCGAGGCGACGCCCAGGCTGAGCATCAGCAGGATCGCCCGGTAATCAAACAGGCTCACCAGCTTGCCGGTCAGCGCCGAACCAATCACAAAGGCGATGGAGCCCCATAGCCGCACCCGGCCATAGTCCATGGTGATTTGCTTTTGCCAGGTATTGGCCAGGGCATCCGTCAGCGGCACCAGCGGCGAAAAGAACAGGTTGAAGCCCACAATGATCGCCAGCAGCCATGCGACGTGGCTGCCGGCCCAGAAGGCCAGCGCGAAGAGCAAGGTTAACAGCGCCAGCACGCGCAGCGCGGCGATCAGCCGGGAGGGGTCGCTCACCCGCGGGGCGATCAGCAGGCTGCCGAGAAAACGGGCTACCAGACCGGCGCCGAGCAAGATGCCGATGGTTTCCGGGGTCAGTCCGTTACCGACCAGCCAGACGCTCCAGAAGGGCAGAAAAATACCGTAGCTAAAAAAGTAGGTGAAGTAACTGAGCGCCAGCCAGCGCGTGGAGTGCAAGACCATGATTCCCTCCCGAATGGTGGCGACAGTCTGGCGATAAACCCCGGCGGACGCAAGTCAGGCAGAAAGCGGAAAAAGGCGGTTTATTCACCATGGTGCCTCGTTCTCCGGGCGACGCCCCTGGCGGAAAAAATGGCATTCCGGCGATACCGCGGCTGAAACGCAGTGCCCGAGGCGTTGGAGGTAGCCATGGCGTAGGATGACAGACCAGACAGGCTGACAGACATAACCCTGAAAGTTTGCGTTAAAATCGTGAAGTTCATCACAGCTTACGACCGACGTTCAGGCGCCGCCGCCCGTCAGCGGTCCGCTACAGACAGGAGATTATCCCGCAGCCGCATGCTCTCTGGCCGTGGCGATAAAATCGGCCAGCGCCGGCTTGATGGTGCCTTTTTTCCATGCCATCAGCAGCGCAATGGTCGGGGCATTGCCGGCGATAGGACGAAAAACCACCCGGCCAGTATTAAAATGATTCATATAACCGGGTATCAAAGTCACCCCGAGCCCCATCCCCACCAGATTCATGGTCACCAGAATATTGGTCGCCACCTGGACAATACGCGGCTGGCTTTTTTGCTGTTCGAACCACGCCTGGACGATCGGCGCCAGCGCACCAGAGTACGCCGGATCAGTGCTGACAAAATCAACGCCGTCCAGCTGGCTGGCGCTCACCTTCTCTGCTTTCGCCAGCGGATGATCTACCGGCAGCACCACCACCAGCGGTTCATGGAGCAACTCAAGATAGTCAATTTCCGGACTGTAGATCGGGTGGCGCATCAGTCCGATATCCAGTTCACCGCTGCGAATTTTATCTTCCTGCTCGGTGGTGATAAGACTGACCAGCTCAACCCGGGTATTCGGTTGTTTGCGGCGAAACAAGGGCAGAACGCCGGGCAGCAAATTGACTTCGGCCGACGGCACAAAACCAATCGCCAGGTGGTTATCGTGCTGGACGATTTTTCGCGCGCGCATTTTGGCACTCTCTGCCTGGTCAAGTATCGCCTTCGCATCCTGCAGAAAACACTCCCCCGCCGCCGTCAGCGTCACCTTGCGTTTGTCGCGCTCAAGCAACGACACGCCGACGCACTGTTCCAGATCGCGAATTTGACTGCTCAGCGAAGGCTGCGAGGTATGCAGTTTTTCTGCCGCGCGGGTGAAGTTTAGTTCCTGCGCCACCGCGACGAAATAGCGCAGGTGCCTCAATTCCATCAACCCCTCCTTGTTATCGATAAAACATCTCAGCTGGTAGAAATTAACTATTTCACACATTGATAACCCACAAGCAACATAAGGATGACACAAAAAAGAGAAGGTCAATACCTCTTACCCCACAGGATGAAAAAAATGACCATCAAAATGAAAACCGATGTCTACCAACTGGTCGACCCGCAAAACGGTCGCGTCACCCCACGGATCTATACCGACCCTGAGATCTATCAGCTTGAGCTGGAGCGGATCTTTGGCCGCTGCTGGCTGTTTCTGGCCCATGAAAGCCAGATCCCGCGGGCAGGGGATTTCTTTAACACGTACATGGGTGAAGATGCCGTGGTGGTGGTCCGCCAAAAGGACGGCAGCATTAAAGCTTTTTTAAATCAATGTCGTCACCGCGCGATGCGCGTGAGCTACGCCGACTGCGGCAATACCCGGGCCTTCACCTGCCCCTATCACGGCTGGTCTTATGGCATCGACGGCGAGCTGATCGACGTCCCGCTCGAGCCGCGCGCCTACCCGCAGGGGCTGTGCAAGTCCCACTGGGGGCTTAATGAAGTCCCGTGTGTGGAAAGTTACAAAGGCCTTATTTTCGCCAACTGGGATCCTACAGCCCCCACGCTGCGTGACTATCTGGGCGATATGGCCTGGTATCTTGACGGCGTCCTCGACCGTCGTGAAGGCGGGACCGAGATCGTTGGCGGCGTACAGAAGTGGACCATCGACTGCAACTGGAAATTCCCCGCCGAGCAGTTCGCCAGCGACCAGTATCACGCGCTGTTCAGCCACGCCTCGGCGGTGCAGGTGCTGGGCGCGAAAGATGATGGCAGTGAAAAGCGCCTGGGCGAAGGACAGACCGCCCGCCCGGTGTGGGAGACTGCCAAAGACGCGCTGCAGTTTGGTCAGGAGGGGCACGGCAGCGGCTTTTTCTTCACCGAACAGCCGGACGCTAACGTCTGGGTCGACGGCGAGGTCTCCCGCTATTACCGCGATACCTTTGCCGAAGCCGAGCAGCGGCTGGGCACCGTCCGCGCCCTGCGCCTCGCAGGTCACAATAACATCTTCCCGACCCTCTCGTGGCTAAACGGTACCGCCACGCTGCGCGTCTGGCACCCGCGAGGACCGGATCGGGTTGAGGTCTGGGCATTCTGTCTCACCGATAAAGCCGCCTCCGATGAGGTCAAAGCGGCGTTCGAAAACAGCGCCACGCGCGCCTTTGGTCCGGCTGGTTTCCTCGAGCAGGATGACTCGGAAAACTGGTGTGAAATTCAAAAACTGCTGAAAGGACACCGGGCGCGTCACACCAGCCTGTGTCTGGAGATGGGATTAGGCGAGGAAAAACGCCGCACAGATGGCATTCCGGGGATAACCAACTATATCTTTTCCGAAACTGCCGCCCGCGGTATGTACCAGCGCTGGGCCGATCTGTTAAGCAGCGAAACGTGGCAGGAAGTGCAGGAAAAAACCGCCGCTTACCAGCAGGAGGTGATGAAATGAGCGCCTTAGTCTCTGCTGAACTGCACTACCGCATCAGCCAGTTCCTCTACGAGGAGGCGCGTCTGCTGGACGACTGGCAGTTTCGCGACTGGCTGACGCAGCTGGACGACGAGATCCGCTACACCATGCGCACGACCGTCAACGCCCAGACCCGCGACCGTCGCAAAGGGGTCCAGCCGCCGACCACCTGGATCTTTAATGACAACAAAGACCAGCTTGAGCGCCGGATTGCTCGCCTGGAGACCGGCATGGCATGGGCAGAGGAGCCGCCATCCCGCACCCGCCATCTGATTAGCAACCTGCAGATCAGCAAAACCGGACAACCGGATCGCTTCGCCGTGCGCCTTAACTATCTGCTATATCGCGCGCAAAAGGAGCGTGACGAGACCTGCTACGTCGGCACGCGGAGGGACACCGTCCGCCGTCTGCCTGGCGGCGAGTGGCGCCTGACGGCACGAGAGATCGTGCTCGATCAGGCAGTGATCGCGTCCCACAACCTGAGCGTACTCTTCTGATGAATCGAATATTCGCCTGCTCCACCGTGGAGCTGCCGGAGGGGGAAGCCCTCCGCCTGGAGACCTCTCCCGTTATTGCCCTGTTCCATATTGGCGGAGCGTTTTATGCCGTTAACGATCGCTGCAGCCATGGCAACGCGTCGATGTCCGAAGGCTACCTGGAAGACGACGCGACGGTGGAATGTCCACTACACGCCGCCAGTTTCTGCCTGAAAACCGGCAAAGCGCTGTGTCTGCCCGCCACCGAGCCGCTGACCACCTATACCGTGCACGTGGAAGGCGGTGAGGTGTTTATTGATCTTCCTGAGGAGGCCTGATGAGCGATTTACGCGATAACGTGGTGTTGATTACCGGCGGCGGTTCCGGCCTGGGTCTGGCGCTGGTTGAGCGCTTTATTGACGAGGGGGCGAAGGTCGCGACCCTCGAACTGTCCGGCGCGAAAGTCGCCAGCCTGCGCCAGCGCTTTGGCGATCGGGTGCTGGCGGTGGAAGGCAGCGTAACCCGCTACGGTGATTATCAGCGCGCAGTGGATCAGATCCTCACCACCTTTGGCCGTCTGGACTGTTTTATCGGTAACGCCGGCATCTGGGATCATAACGCCTCCCTGATGGACACCCCGGCGGAGGCGCTGGAGAATGGCTTCCATGAGCTGTTCAACGTCAACGTGCTGGGCTATCTGCTCGGCGCCAAGGCCTGCGCCCCGGCATTAATCGCCAGCGAAGGCAGCATTATTCTGACCCTCTCCAACGCGGCCTGGTATCCGGGCGGCGGCGGCCCGCTCTACACCGCCAGCAAACATGCGGCGACCGGCTTAATTCGCCAGCTGGCCTACGAGCTGGCGCCGAAGGTGCGGGTCAACGGCGTTGGCCCCTGCGGGATGGCGACCGATCTGCGCGGCCCGCAGGCGCTGGGGCAAAGCGACACCACGATAATGCACTCCCTGACGGCGGAGAAGATCGCCGCCATCCTGCCACTGCAGTTTTTCCCCGAACCGGTCGATTTCACCGGCCCGTACGTCATGCTGGCTTCCCGACGTAATAATCGGACGCTGAGCGGGGTGATGATCAATGCCGATGGCGGGCTGGGGATCCGCGGGATCCGCCATGTCGCCGCCGGACTAAACCTTTAAGGAGTGATGATGAGCGAACCGATGATTGCCATTATCGGCGGTGGACAGGCCGGGGCGATGGCCGCCGCGGCCCTCCGCCAGCAGGGTTACCAGGGTCCCCTGCACCTGTTTTCTGATGAACCCCATTTACCCTATGAGCGCCCGCCGCTGTCGAAAGCGATGCTGCTGGATGCAGATCCGCAGCGACAGCCGGTGCACCCCGCCAGCTGGTGGCAGGACAACAACGTCCAGCTGCATCTCGGTGTGACGCTGCGCGACATCGATCGTCAGGCGCAGAGCCTGACGCTGGCAGACAATCGCGTCTTTCACTGGCGACAACTGCTGCTGGCGACCGGAGCCGCCGCCAGGCCGCTGCCGCTGCTCGACGCGCTGGGGGAACGTTGCCTGACCCTGCGACACGCCGGCGATGCTGCGCGTCTGCGCGCGGCGCTGCAGCCAGGGAGCGAGGTGGTTATCGTCGGCGCAGGCACCATCGGCCTGGAGTTGGCCGCCAGCGCTATTCAGCGCGGCTGTCGCGTCACGGTGGTGGAGCAGGCGTCGACGGTGATGGGTCGCAACGCCCCGCCGCCGGTCCGCGATTACCTGCTGGCCCGCCATCGCCAGGCCGGGGTACGGGTGCTGTTGAACCGCGCCATCGAACAGGCGGAACAGGGAACCCACCTCACCCTCACTTTACAGAGTGGCGAAACCCTGCGCGCCGGGACGGTCGTATATGGCATTGGCATCGTGGCTAACGATGCTCTCGCGCGCCGCGCCGGGCTGGAGACCGACAATGGCATCGTCGTGGATGCCGACGGCAGGACCTCGGACCCGGCTATTTTTGCCGCCGGCGACGTCACGCTGACGCGGCAATCAGATGGTTCGCTGTCGCGCGTCGAGAGCTGGGAAAATGCCAATATCCAGGCGCAGATTGCCGCTGCGGCCATGCTTGGCAAACCACGCCCCGCCAGGGCGCCAGGCTGGTTCTGGACCGATCAGTACGAAGATAACCTGCAGTTTATTGGCGATATGCAGGGCGAAAAGTGGTGGTGTCGGGGAGCGCCCGCCGATCGCAAAGCGATCTGGTTCCAGCTGCGCGACGGCGTGTTAACCGGCGCGGTCACCCTCAATCACGGTCGCGAGATCCGCACGCTGCGCAAGCTCATCCAGAGTGGTCAAGCGGTGAACGCCGAAACGCTATGCGATGAAAGCGTCCCGTTAAAAACGCGGTAATTTCGTTGTTCAGCGGACCGGGGATGTTGCCAGAACTAACGTGGCGGGAAGCAAAAACGTGTATTACGTTTAAAGGACACTTCTCTCATAACGAGCTGATTATGAACACACTCCGCTATTTTGATTTTGGCGCATCCCGTTCTCTGCTACTGCTTATCGCCCGCATCGCCGTGGTAGTTCTGTTTATTCTTTTTGGCTACCCCAAACTGCTGGGCTTTGACGGTACGGTGCAGTACATGGCCGCCTCCGGCGCGCCGATGCCGACCCTGGCGGCGATTATCGCCGTCATTATGGAAGTGCCTGCCGCCATTTTAATTGTGCTGGGCTTTTTCACCCGCCCGCTGGCGGTCATCTTTATCTTCTACACCCTGGGCACCGCGGTGATTGGCCATCACTACTGGGATATGACTGGCGATGCGGTATTGCCGAACATGATTAACTTCTGGAAAAACGTCAGCATCGCCGGCGCTTTCCTGCTGCTGGCGGTAACCGGGCCCGGAGCGATTTCGCTCGACCGCCGCTAATCCCCAGACGCAAAAAAGGCCGCAAACGCGGCCTTTTTGATGTCAACGCTATCGCTTACGCATAAACCGGGAAGCGGGCGCAGATATCCAGGACTTTGCCTTTCACGCGCTCAATGACCGCGTCGTCATTGATATTGTCCAGCACGTCACACATCCAGCCAGCCAGCTCTTTGACTTCCGCTTCTTTAAAGCCGCGGCGAGTCACCGCCGGAGAACCGATACGGATACCGGAGGTTACGAACGGGCTCTTCGGATCGTTCGGCACGCTGTTTTTGTTGACGGTGATGTTGGCGCGGCCCAGGGCAGCGTCAGCTTCTTTACCGGTCAGGTTTTTATCCACCAGGTCCAGCAGGAACAGATGGTTCTCAGTACCGCCAGACACCACTTTGTAGCCGCGGTTCAGGAACACTTCCACCATTGCTTTGGCGTTTTTCGCAACCTGCTGCTGGTAAACTTTAAACTCTGGCTCCATCGCTTCTTTCAGCGCCACCGCTTTCGCTGCGATAACGTGCATCAGCGGGCCGCCCTGCGCGCTTGGGAATACCGCAGAGTTCAGTTTCTTGTACAGCTCTTCGCTACCGCCTTTCGCCAGGATCAGGCCGCCGCGCGGACCCGCCAGGGTTTTGTGGGTGGTGGTGGTCACGACGTGAGCATGCGGAACCGGGTTCGGATACACGCCAGCGGCAATCAGGCCTGCCACGTGCGCCATGTCGACAAACAGGTATGCGCCGATGCTGTCAGCGATTTCACGCATTTTTGCCCAGTCAACGATACCGGAGTAAGCGGAGAAACCACCGATGATCATCTTCGGTTTATGTTCCTGTGCCTGCTTCGCCATGTCGTCATAGTCAATTTTGCCGGACTCATCAATACCGTAAGGGATGATGTTGTACAGTTTGCCGGAGAAGTTAACCGGAGAGCCGTGAGTCAGGTGGCCGCCCTGCGCCAGGTTCATCCCCAGCACGGTATCGCCCGGCTGCAGCAGCGCGGTGTAGACGGCAAAGTTAGCCTGGGAGCCGGAGTGCGGCTGGACGTTAGCATAGTCAGCGCCGAACAGCTCTTTCGCGCGGTCGATAGCCAGCTGCTCAACCACGTCGACATATTCGCAGCCGCCGTAGTAACGCTTGCCCGGATATCCTTCAGCATATTTGTTGGTCAGCTGAGAGCCCTGCGCCTGCATCACGCGCGGACTGGTGTAGTTTTCGGAGGCGATCAGTTCTATGTGCTCTTCCTGACGTACTTTTTCCTGCTCCATAGCCTGCCACAGTTCGGCATCATAATCGGCAATGTTCATTTCACGCTTTAACATCCGCATCTCCTGACTCAGCTAACAATAAAATTTCGGCCTAAAAAGGCGGTCCGATTGGACAACGGCCCACAGTATAACCGAATCATTCTGTGATAACAGGTCTTGACAAAGGATTTTACGCAAACGTTTGGCTCCGCATGACACAAGGCTTTGAGCAATAACGCCTCTCTCAGTATCAACGGATTTCTTTTCAGGATTGTGATGCAAATTCTTCATGTTGTAACTGCAACGGCGGAAAGTGTTAAAGAACCATTTACAACGCAGGGTTATTTCCTTAAGATGCATTTAAAATACATCATTAAGGTAACACACAAGGAAGCACGCTATGCTCGACGCTCAAACCATCGCTACGGTCAAAGCCACCATCCCCCTGCTGGTAGAGACTGGACCAAAATTAACCGCCCATTTCTACGATCGTATGTTTGCGCATAACCCGGAGCTCAAAGAGATCTTCAATATGAGCAACCAGCGCAACGGCGACCAGCGAGAAGCGTTGTTCAACGCCATTGCCGCCTACGCCAGCAATATCGATAACCTGCCCGCCCTGCTGCCGGCGGTGGAAAAAATCGCCCAGAAACACACCAGTTTCCAGATCAAACCGGAGCAGTACAACATCGTGGGCAGCCATCTGCTGGCGACCCTCGATGAAATGTTCAGCCCGGGTCAGGAAGTCCTTGATGCCTGGGGGAAAGCTTACGGCGTGCTGGCGAACGTCTTTATCGGCCGCGAAGCCGAGATCTATCAGCAAAACGCCAGTAAAACCGGCGGCTGGGAAGGGACCCGCGCGTTCCGCATCGTGAAGAAAACCCCGCGCAGCCAGCTTATCACCAGCTTTGAGCTCGAGCCTGTCGACGGCCAGCCGGTCGCCGATTACCAGCCTGGCCAGTATCTGGCCATCTGGCTGAAGCCGGAAGATTTCGAATATCAGGAAATTCGCCAGTACTCCCTGACCCGCAAAGCGGACGGCAAGGGCTACCGCATCGCGGTTAAACGCGAAGAAGGCGGCCAGGTTTCCAGCTGGCTGCATAACCATGCCAGCGAAGGCGATGTGGTCTATCTGGCGGCGCCGGCCGGGGACTTCTTCCTTAACGTTGAGCCGCAGACGCCGGTCACTCTGCTCTCCGGCGGCGTCGGGCAAACGCCGATGCTGGCGATGCTGGATGCGCTGGCGAAGAGCCGCCATCAGGGTCAGGTGAACTGGTTCCATGCGGCGGAAAATGGCGACGTGCACGCCTTCGCGGATGAAGTGCAGGCGCTCGGCGCGGCGCTGCCGGCGTTTACCGCTCACGTCTGGTATCGCAACCCGAGCGAGGCCGACCGTCAGGCAGGACGTTTTGATAGCGAAGGTTTGATGGATTTAGCGGCGGTGGCGGAAACCCTTCGCGACCCGCAGATGCAGTTCTATCTCTGCGGCCCGGTGGCGTTTATGCAGTATGCGGCGCAGCAGCTGGTGGCGCAGGGGGTGAATAAAGACAACATTCATTACGAATGCTTCGGGCCGCATAAGGTGCTGTAAGCCCCGACGACGCGGGGATTTGTAGGCCGGGTAAGCGCAGCGCCACCCGGCAATACTGCAGCGAGCGGCGAGCGTTAAATCGCCGCGTCGTCTTCTTCGCCGGTACGGATACGAATCACGCGCGCGACATCAAAGACAAAGATTTTACCGTCACCGATTTTGCCGGTCTGCGCGGTACGGATGATGGTATCCACACAGGTATCGACGATATCGTCGGTCACCACGATTTCAATTTTCACTTTCGGCAGAAAATCCACCATATACTCCGCGCCGCGGTAGAGTTCGGTGTGCCCTTTCTGGCGGCCAAAGCCTTTCACTTCCGTTACCGTCATCCCGGTGATGCCGACTTCGGCCAGCGCTTCACGCACGTCATCCAGTTTGAAAGGTTTAATAATCGCATCAATCTTTTTCATGGTGTTCCTGTCTTAGTCGCGTAACCGGTTGCTTACCGTATCATAACTTGCGCTATGTTGCGGAGCTACTCTTTAAAGTCGTTGGCGTCGAGCTCATGGCGCGACAGCAGCTTATAGAATTCAGTGCGGTTGCGTCCAGCCATCCGCGCGGCATGGGTGACGTTGCCCCTAGTAATCTGCAGCAGCTTGCGCAGGTAGTTCAGCTCAAACTGATTGCGCGCCTCCACGAAGGTCGGCAGGGCGGTGTTCTCGCCCTCCAGCGCCTGCTCCACCAGCGCATCGCCGATCACCGGCGACGAGGTCAGGGCCACGCACTGCTCTATCACGTTCACCAGCTGGCGCACATTGCCCGGCCAGTTGGCGGCCATCAGCCGCTTCATCGCATCGCTGGAAAACGCCCGTACGAACGGCTTATGGCGATCGGCGGACTGACGCAGCAGATGGTTGGCCAACAGCGGAATATCTTCCGTGCGTTCGGAGAGCGGCGGGATCTTCAGGTTAACCACATTGAGGCGATAGAACAGATCTTCGCGAAACTCGCCGCGGGCCATCGCCTTCGGCAGGTCGCGGTGGGTGGCGGAGATGATCCGCACGTTGATCTCGATATCGCGGTTGCTGCCGAGCGGGCGTACCTTACGCTCCTGCAGGACGCGCAGCAGCTTCACCTGCAGGGCGACCGGCATATCGCCAATCTCATCGAGAAACAGCGTACCGCCTTCGGCGGCCTGGAATAACCCTTCGCGGTTGCTGACCGCGCCGGTAAAGGCGCCCCGCGCATGGCCGAACAGTTCGGACTCGAGCAGCTGTTCCGGCAGCGCGCCGCAGTTAATCGCCACGAACGGCTTGTCATGACGCGGGCTGGCGTTGTGGATCGCCTGGGCGACTATCTCCTTCCCGGTCCCGCTCTGGCCGTTAATCAGCACGCTAACGTCGGATTGCGCCACCATCCCGGCCTGCTCGAGCAGGCGCAGCATCAGCGGGCTGCGGGTGACAATGGCCTGACGCCAGGCTTCGTCGGTGGCTGGCGAGCGCTGCTCCAGCGCCTCATCAATGGCTTGATACAAGGCGTCTTTATCAACCGGCTTAGTCAGGAAGCTGAAGACGCCCTGCTGGGTGGCCGCCACCGCGTCGGGGATCGAGCCATGGGCGGTGAGAATGATCACCGGCATGCCGGGCTGCCCCTTCTGGATCTCACTGAACAGCTGCAGACCGTCCATTTCATCCATCCGCAGATCGCTAATCACCAGATCCATCTTCTCACGCCCCAGCACGCGCAGCGCTTCCGGGCCGCTCTCGGCGGTGACCACGCTATAGCCTTCGCTGACCAAGCGCATGCCCAGCAGCTTCAGCAGCCCCGGATCGTCATCCACCAGCAGCAAACGCGCCGGTTTACGGATCGTCATGGATCACCTCCGGCACTTTTTCGCTGCCGAAATTGCCGCCCGGCTTGCGGCTGGAGAGCTGGCGTTCAATATCGGTCAGATTCTCCAGCTTACGGGTGGTCAGCTCCAGCTGTTCGCGCAGCGACTGCTCCTGCTGGCGCAACGTCTCCAGCTCGCTATCGCTGGACTGCTGAAGCTTCGCGTAGCGGGCTCGCTCCTCCACCAGCTGCAGCTGACGGGTCTGCCCGTCGCGCCAGAGCTGATACAGCGGGCGGACCTGAACGGCGATTTGCGGGCTGAAGGTGTCGAGACGCGCCACCAGCTCGCGGCGCTCGTCAGGGGTAATTTTGGCATCGGCAAGCAGAATGCCGCGGCGGAACGCGTCCTGCCAGCTGTCGTCGGTATGGCGTTTCGCCTCCGCTCGCGCCTGCGCCGGCGCGAGACGATCGGCGCAGTCAATGCCCCGCAGCCAGTAGAGGGGGTTTTTGTCGCTGGCATCGCTGCTGTGCGCCCAGATATCGGCGCAGTCCACCGCGACAAAATCGGCCACCTGATGCTGCGCCTGCCCGGGGGCGGCGGCACCTTCCGCACTATGCGGCGAGAAGCCGGCGGAACACCCCGCCAGCGTCAGACAAGCAATGCCTGAGAGCAGCCATCCGCTAAGGGAACGGCGCCAGGCCAGGAATTGGGACATAGTTCCCCGATATCGATTCATTAGTTGGATTATTCCGGCGCTGAGGGAAGCGTAATGCGAAAACAGACCTGCCCGGCGGGGGCGTCAACCAGACTGAGCTCCCCTTGCATCTGACGGACGCAGTCGCGGGCGATGCTTAACCCCAGCCCACTGCCTTTCACGGCCCCTTTACGCTGGTGACTCCCCTGGTAAAAGGGCTCAAAAATCATATTCTTTTCCGCGGCCGGGATCGGTTCGCCGCTGTTGGCGACATCAATACGCACCTGCTCTCCGTGCCGGTAGCTATGGATACGAATGTTACCGGATTCAGCGCCATAGTGCACCGCATTGGAGTAGAGATTATCCATTACGCTTATCAATAGCGCAGGCTCTGCCAGACAATGCCGCGCCCGCAGCGCCAGCTCGGTATGCATCAGTTTAGCCCGCGCGGGCAAACTGTGCGCCGCCACGACGTTTTCCACCAGCTCCACCAGGTCCACTTCTTCCCGGGCTACCGGGCCGTCGGCCTGTTTGCGGTTGTAGTCCAGCAGCTGTTCAATCAGCTTTTGCAGGTTGCGGCTGCTGCTGTCGAGGATCTCGACGATCTCCTGCTGCTCCGGCGTCAGCGGCCCGGCGACACGGTCGGCCAACAGCTCGGTGCCTTCACGCATACTGGCCAGCGGGGTTTTCAGCTCATGCGACAGATGGCGAAGAAACTGATGCCGCTGCGACTCCAGCCATGCCAGGCGCTCGCTGAGCCAGATAATGCGCTTGCCCACCGAGCGCAGCTCGCGCGGGCCGGTAAACAATGCCGCGTCGTCCAGCGATTTCCCAGCCCCCAGCTGGTTGATCATTCTTTCGATGCCTTTCACCGGGCCGATGATCATGCGGGTAAAAAGCAGCACCAGCGCCAGGCTCAGCAGAAACAGCACCAGCGCCTGCCAGCCGAAAAACTGGCCGCGCTCGGCAATCTCCTGCTGCAGCTGCTGGCCGCGGGAATAGACCACCGCCCGGGTCGCCTGGACCATGTCGCTGTTATTACTGGCGAACACTTCCAGTCTGGCGGCTGCCTGGGCGTCGGGGCCGCTGTTGTTACACTGCAGCTGCGCCAGATCGCTGACATCCTGGCGCAGCGCCTGCCAGAGCTTCTCGTCCGGCAGCACGCCGGCGTGCGCGTCCAGCATCTGGCTGTAGCGCTGCCGCTGGTTTTGATAGACGCGCGCCAGCGTCGGATCGTCCAGCACGCAGTACTGGCGATAGCTGCGCTCCATCTCCAGCGCGGCATTGATCATCGCCTCGCTGCGGCGGGCATCGACCAGCGTAGTGCGGTTGATATGCGCCGCCTGGGCGCTGAGGGCATTGAGGCTCTGCCAGGCCTGCCAGGCCAGCACCAGCAACGGCAGCAGGATCAGCACAAAGGAGAGCGTCACCAGCTGACGCAGCGAACGGGGAAAAAGAGAGAGTCGCTTCAAGGGTGTGGTCTCAATCATTAGCTCTGGTCGATGCTAACTGAGGAGCGCGGCGGAGAAAAGCGATACCCGTCGCCACGGCGCCGCAGAAACAACAAAGCCAGGCGCAAGGCCTGGCTTTGTTGAGAAATGAGGCGGTGCCTTACTCGACGTTTCGCCCGATGTCTGATAAAGCCAGGCTGTTATCAGGAGTTGGACGGCAGGCACCTGTTTGTGCGTCATTCGAAGTTTATGTAGCGCGTCCCGAAGGGGCTGACATAAGAAGGTGAATGAGCCACTGGTTAATATTATGCATGAACTATGCCATCTTTCAAAACATTTTATTAACACGTTGATATATATGACTTTCACCATAAAATCCAACCATTCCAGCGCTGTATACTTTTTATCCATGATGTCGCCGATTAGCGACACTAAATATGCCCCAGGTTACTCATCATTTAAATCAATAACTTAAGTGTCGCCTTTTGACGACACCGCAATATGCCAGTTGTCGGTGATTCCCGACACCCTGGCGTGCCGACCGTCACAGATAAAAAAAGCCCCCTGCCTGAGCAGGGGGCTGATACGTTCGCGTGGCACGCTTCGGGAAGATTAACCCAGCTGTTTACGCGCGTTGCGGAAGATACGCATCCACGGGCTGTCTTCGCCCCAGTTTTCCGGGTGCCAGGAGTTGCTTACGGTGCGGAAGACGCGTTCCGGGTGCGGCATCATGATGGTCGCGCGCCCGCTTTCGCTGGTCACCGCGGTGATACCGTTCGGGGAACCGTTCGGGTTCGCCGGATAGGTTTCGGTCACTTTGCCGAAGTTATCCACGAAGCGCAGCGCCACCAGACCTTTGCTCTCCAGCTGGGCCAGATGCGCGCTGTCGCGCACTTCCACCTGACCTTCGCCGTGGGAGACGGCAATCGGCATCCGCGAGCCAACCATGCCTTCCAGCAGCAGAGACGGGCTTTGCGTCACTTCCACCAGGCTGAAGCGCGCTTCAAAGCGGTCAGACTGGTTGCGCACAAAGCGCGGCCACAGGTCGCTGCCCGGGATCAGCTCGCGCAGGTTGGACATCATCTGACAGCCGTTGCACACGCCGAGCGCCAGGGTCTGCGGACGATGGAAGAAGGTCGCGAACTCATCGCGCACGCGCTCGTTGAACAGAATCGACTTCGCCCAGCCTTCGCCTGCCCCCAGCACGTCGCCGTAGGAGAAGCCGCCGCAGGCCACCAGGGCATGGAAATCGCCCAGACCGGTGCGGCCCGCCAGCAGGTCGCTCATATGCACGTCGATGGCGTCAAAGCCGGCGCGATGGAAGGCTGCCGCCATTTCAACGTGAGAGTTCACCCCCTGCTCGCGCAGGACGGCCACTTTCGGACGCGCGCCGGTGGCAATGTACGGCGCGGCGACGTCGTCATTAATATCAAACGAGAGCTTCACATTAAGGCCCGGATCGGCGTCGTTGGCTTTCGCCTCATGCTCCTGATCGGCGCAGGCCGGGTTGTCGCGCAGACGCTGCATCTGCCAGGTGGTTTCCGCCCACCACATGCGCAGGGTGGTGCGGCTTTCGCTAAACACCGTCTGACCGCTGGCGGTCAGCACGAAGCGATCGCCCTCGACCGCTTTACCGAGGTAATGCACGCAGTCCGCCAGGCCGTTAACCGCCAGAATGGCTTCCACTGCCTCACGGTCTGCGGCGCGGACCTGAATCACCGCCCCCAGCTCTTCGTTGAACAGCGCCGCCAGACGGTCGTCGCCCAGCGCGGCGATATCCGCTTCCAGTCCACAGTGGCCGGTAAAGGCCATTTCCGCCAGGGTAACCAGCAGGCCGCCGTCGGAGCGGTCGTGGTAGGCCAGCAATTTACGCTGCGCCACCAGGGCCTGCATCGCATCCCAGAAGCCTTTCAGTTGCGCGACATCGCGCACGTCAGCCGGCTTGTCGCCGAGCTGGCGATAGACCTGCGCCAGCGCCGTCGCGCCCAGCGCGTTGTGCCCTTTACCGAGGTCGATCAGCAGCAGGGCGTTATCTTCCGTCGAGAGCTGCGGCGTGACGGTATGACGAACATCTTCGACACGGGCGAAGGCGGAGATCACCAGCGACAGCGGAGAGGTCATCTCACGCTGCTCGCTGCCTTCCTGCCAGCGGGTTTTCATCGACATTGAGTCTTTGCCGACCGGAATGGTCAGGCCCAGCGCCGGGCACAGCTCTTCGCCCACCGCTTTCACCGCCTCATACAGACCCGCGTCTTCGCCCGGGTGGCCGGCGGCGGCCATCCAGTTAGCCGACAGCTTCACGCGGTTCAGCTCGCCAATCTGCGTGGCGGCGATATTGGTCAGCGCTTCGCCAACCGCCAAACGGCCGGAGGCGGCGAAGTCCAGCAGAGCAACCGGGGCGCGCTCGCCCATCGCCATCGCTTCGCCGTAGTAGCTGTCGAGGCTGGCGGTGGTGACCGCGCAGTTGGCCACCGGGATCTGCCACGGGCCGACCATCTGGTCGCGGGCGACCATGCCGGTCACGGTGCGGTCGCCGATGGTCACGAGGAAGGTTTTCTCGGCCACCGTCGGCAGGTGCAGAACGCGATTAACCGCATCGGCGATGGTAATCGGTTGGCGATCCAGCGCGCTGCCCTGGGCTTTCAGGGTCTGCACGTCGCGGGTCATTTTTGGCGTTTTGCCAAGCAGGACGTCCAGCGGCAGATCGATCGGCTGATCGTTAAAGTGGCTGTCGCTCAGGCTCAGGTGCTGCTCGGCGGTGGCTTCGCCGATAACCGCATAAGGCGCGCGCTCGCGGCGGCACAGCTCGTCGAACAGCGGCAGTTGCTCCGGGGCGACCGCCAGGACATAACGTTCCTGCGATTCGTTACACCAGATCTCCAGCGGGCTCATGCCTGGCTCATCGCTCAGGATATCGCGCAGCTGGAATTTACCGCCGCGGCCGCCGTCGCTGACCAGCTCCGGCATGGCATTGGAGAGACCGCCGGCGCCGACGTCGTGGATAAACAGGATCGGGTTGGCGTCGCCCAGCTGCCAGCAGCGGTCGATCACTTCCTGACAGCGACGCTCCATTTCCGGGTTGTCACGCTGGACGGAGGCGAAATCGAGGTCAGCATCGGACTGGCCGGAGGCCATGGAAGACGCCGCGCCGCCGCCGAGGCCGATGTTCATCGCCGGACCGCCCAGCACGATCAGCTTCGCGCCGACGGTAATCTCGCCCTTCTGCACGTGCTCGCCGCGGATGTTGCCGATACCGCCGGCCAGCATGATTGGTTTGTGGTAGCCGCGCAGCTCTTCACCGTTATGGCTGGTGACTTTCTCTTCATAGGTGCGGAAGTAGCCGTTCAGCGCCGGTCGACCAAATTCGTTGTTAAACGCCGCGCCGCCCAGCGGGCCTTCGGTCATGATGTCCAGGGCGGTGACGATGCGATCCGGCTTGCCGAAATCTTCTTCCCACGGCTGTTCGAAGCCCGGGATGCGCAGGTTGGAAACCGAGAAGCCCACCAGGCCCGCTTTCGGCTTCGCGCCGCGGCCGGTGGCGCCTTCATCGCGGATTTCGCCGCCGGAGCCGGTTGCCGCGCCCGGCCATGGGGAGATGGCCGTCGGGTGGTTATGGGTTTCCACCTTCATCAGAATGTGCGCCGGCTCCTGATGGAAGTCATAGCGTCCGGTCTGGTGGTCGGCAAAATAGCGCCCCACTTCAGACCCTTCCATCACCGCGGCGTTGTCTTTATAGGCCGACAGGACGTAGTCCGGCGTTTTTTCGAAGGTGTTTTTGATCATTTTGAACAGCGACTTCGGCTGCTGTTCGCCGTCGATGATCCAGTCGGCGTTGAAAATTTTGTGACGACAGTGCTCTGAGTTCGCCTGGGCGAACATATACAGCTCGATATCGTTCGGATTGCGTCCCAGACGGGTAAAGGCGTCCTGCAGGTAGTCAATTTCGTCATCTGCCAGCGCTAGCCCCAAACGGAGGTTGGCGTCAATCAGCGCCTGACGCCCTTCGCCCAACAGGTCAACGCTGGTCACCGGCGTCGGCTGATGGTGTGCGAACAGCTTTTCGCCCGCTTCCAGCGCGTCGAAGACGCTCTCCATCATGCGGTCGTGCAGTTCCGCCGCCACCGCGGCCCACTGCGCTTCGGTCAGGGTCGAGGCTTCAACATAATACGCCACGCCGCGCTCCAGACGCACAACCTGAGCCAGGCCGCAGTTATGGGCGATATCGGTAGCTTTAGAAGACCAGGGAGAGATGGTGCCAGGGCGAGGGGTCACGAGCAGTAATTTACCGGTCGGGGTATGGCTGTTTAAGCTCGGGCCATACTTAAGCAGTCGCGCCAGGCGCTCGCGATCGTCAGCGCTTAGCGGGGCGTTCAGATCGGCAAAATGAATATACTCGGCATATATGGCGCTTACCGGAAGGTTGGCCGCCTGAAATCGTGCCAGCAGTTTATTAATACGGAATGCCGACAGTGCAGGTGAACCACGCAAAATTTCCATCATAAGTCTCTCGTCTTCGAAGCTTTCAGGGTGAGCCAGGGGGGGAAACGGGCGTCATTATAGTGAATCCTGCGCCCCGACGAAACCGTTTGCGTAGAAATAAAATCATTGATGCTGTTTATCAATAAATGTGACGTCCATCGCGAATAAGTTGCCAACTGGCGCATTCTTAAGCAGAATGCCGCTCATTCGACGACAACCTTGCGTTTTTTCCGGACATCGCCTGCTGAGGAACCTGAAGCTGCAGAAGATTAACGCGCTGAAAAAATTAAAGATTAATTATCTGCTCATCGGCATTGTCACCCTTTTGCTGGCGGCTGCCCTGTGGCCGTCGATCCCCTGGTCCGGTAAACCGGAGAACCGGGTGGCGGGCATTATCGCTCGCGGCGAGCTACGCATCAGCACCATCAACTCGCCGATGACCTTCGCCACCATGAACAATAAAACCTTCGGCCTGGACTACGAACTGGCGAAGCAGTTTGCCGATTACCTCGGCGTGACGCTTAAGATAACCGTCCGCCAGAACATCAGCCAGCTGTTTGACGACCTCGACGACGGTCAGGCCGATATGCTGGCCGCCGGGCTGGTCTATAACCAGGAGCGGGTGAAAAACTACCAGGCCGGCCCTGGCTACTACTCCGTTTCCCAACAGCTGGTCTATCGCGTCGGCAATACCCGGCCGCGCAGCCTCGCGGCGCTGACCGCCGAGCAGCTCGCCATCGCCCCGGGTCACGTGGCGATCAACGACCTGCAGGTACTGAAAGCGGAGAAATACCCGGATCTTGCCTGGCGCGTGGACGAAAAGCGCGGCACCACCGCGCTGATGCAGGCGGTGATTGACGGCAAACTCGATTACACCATCGCCGACTCGGTGGCCGTCAGCCTGTTCCAGCGCGTCCATCCGGAGCTGGCGGTAGCCCTCGATATCACCGACGAACAGCCGGTCACCTGGTTCAGCGCCCGGGACGACGATAATTCGCTGTCGGCGGCGATGCTTGATTTCTTCAACAATATTAATGAAGACGGCACCCTGGCGCGCCTGGAAGAGAAGTACCTCGGCCACGGCAACGATTTCGATTATGTCGATACCCGCACCTTCCTGCGCGCGGTGGAAAACATTCTTCCGGAGGTGCAGCCGCTGTTTGAAAAGTACGCCCGCGAGATCGACTGGCGCCTGCTGGCCGCCATCGCCTGGCAGGAATCCCACTGGGATCCGCAGGCCACCTCGCCTACCGGCGTGCGCGGCATGATGATGCTTACGCGTAATACGGCGCAGAGTCTGGGGCTGACTGACCGGACCGATGCGGCGCAGAGTATCGACGGCGGTATGCGCTATCTCCAGGATATGATGGATAAAGTGCCGGATTCGATCCCGAAAGATGAACGCATCTGGTTTGCGCTGGCCGCTTACAATATGGGCTATGCCCATATGCTGGACGCCATGGCGCTCACCCGCAAACAGAAAGGCAATCCCAACAGCTGGGCAGACGTTAAGCTGCGTTTACCCCTGCTGAGCCAGAAACCCTATTACAGCAAACTTAAATACGGCTATGCCCGCGGCCATGAGGCCTACGCCTATGTGGAAAACATCCGCAAATATCAGATAAGCCTTGTCGGCTATTTGTCAGAAAAGGAGCGCCAGCAGCAGCAAACGCTGGCCCTGGCGGAGGATTACCCGGCGGTGCTCCCCAATGAGCTCGAACAGCCGCAGGAGACCACCCTGCCCTTTTTCAAGTTTCGCGCCGATAAACAGATGGATAATGCCCGGATGAAACTCCCCGGCCACCTGTATTAACTTTCCCCGTTCTGCTCCCGGGCTTTCTTCAGCGCTTTTTTCTCTTCCCGCCGCCAGCGGAAGAAGTCGCTCAGCATGGCAGAGCAGGATCCCGCCAGCACGCCTTCGCTAATCTCGACCCGATGGTTCATTCCCGGGTGGTGCAGAACATCCATCAGCGAGCCGGCGGCGCCGGTCTTGGCATCCCTGGCGCCAAACACCAGGCGGGCGATACGGCTGTGCACCATCGCGCCCGCGCACATCACGCAGGGCTCGAGGGTCACGTACAGCGTGGCGTCGATCAGGCGATAGTTTTGCAGCACCAGCCCGCCCTGGCGTAAGGCCATAATTTCCGCATGGGCGGTGGGGTCGTGACGGCCTATCGGCCGGTTCCAGCCCTCGCCAATGACCTGATTGTTATGCACCAGCACCGCGCCCACCGGCACCTCGCCCTCTTCCCAGGCGCGCTTCGCCAGCGTCAGGGCATGACGCATCCAGTATTCATCATTGAGTTCGAGGTCAGACACAGCGGCCACTCCAGCAGAAAAAGCGGGGCGCATTATACATGGGAGCTATCAATTACACACTATTACTCCAGTTGCTGCAGCTCTCCCTGCGGGGTGACCCGCCAGCGATGCTGGCAAAAGCCGAGCAATGGGTTATCCTGCTCGCTATCGCTATAGCCGCTATACAGCTGCAGCGGAGCGCCAATCTTTTTCTCCAGCTGCACCACCTTTTCATGGCCCAGGCAGCGCAGGGTCAATACCCAGCCGCCCCAGCGGCGCGCGGTGCGGCTGGCTATCAGATTCACCCGCGGCAGCCAGAGGGTATCGCGATAGACCTGTTCCACCAGCGACTGCGGCGAGCCGGTGATCAACCAGACGTCGGCATCGGTACTGGTCAGGTAGGCCGTCAGCCGCGCATGAACCACCGGAAACGCCGTCACATGATGACGAAACCAGCCGACAAACTCCGCTTCCAGCCGCTTCAGTACCGCCTCGCGACGGCCAAAGGTTGACGCCCACAGCAGCAGGCTCATCGGCCAGCGCGCCGCCCGCCCGCACACCGCCAGCCCGGCAAGGATCGCCGGCCCCATCGCCACCACCAGCAGCAGGTTCAGCGGCAGATGGCGCAGCAGGTAGCGCAGAAAACTGCCGAACATATCCTGTTGATGCAAGGTTCCGTCCAGATCGAAAAACACCACTCTCCGTTCACTGTGCTGCAAACTGCCTCCTTCTCTCAGGATTCGCTTCTCGTTAGGGTAAGCTTAACAGTCTTATGCCATGAAGAGGGAAAACATCCCTGCCGTTAAGGAAGAATTAAATTAGCAGGCGAAGGAAAAATTGTGGCTTATGAATTTTTAATTCGTGGTATACCCCTTATAATCGAATAAAAATTCTGTCAGTCACGAGCCGGACGGCTCCAGCGGAGCTCCAATGAACTGTTTAACGCGTATTCGTCAGCGCTATCCCACCCTGGCGGCGAGCGACAAAAAGTTGGCCGATTTTATTCTGAGCCAACCCGATGACACCCGGCACCTCAGCTCGCAACAGCTGGCGGTGGAAGCCGGTGTGAGTCAGTCCAGCGTGGTTAAATTTGCCCAGAAACTGGGGTTCAAAGGCTTTCCGGCGCTGAAGCTGGCGCTGAGTGAAGCGCTGGCCAGCAGCCCGGATCCGCACTCCGTTCCGGTACATAACCACATTCGCGGTGACGACCCGCTGCGTCTGGTGGGCGAGAAACTCATTAAAGACAATGTCGCCGCCATGCATGCCTCGCTGGACGTCAACACTGAAGAGACGCTGCGGGAAGCCGTCACGCTGCTGCGCAACGCCCGGCGGGTGATCGTCACCGGGATTGGCGCGTCCGGCCTGGTAGCGCGTAACTTTAGCTGGAAGCTGATGAAGATCGGCGTTAATGCTGTTTCGGAGCAGGATATGCACGCCCTGCTGGCGACGGTGCAGGCCATGTCCAGCGACGATCTGCTGCTGGCGATCTCTTACTCCGGCGAGCGTCGGGAGATCAATATGGCGGCCGGTGAAGCGCTGCGCGTGGGCTCCAGGATCCTGGCGATCACCGGCTTTAGCCCTAACGCCCTGCAGCAGCAGGCGACCCACTGCCTGTACACCATCGCCGAAGAGCAGGCGACGCGCAGCGCGGCCATCTCTTCCACCAGCGCGCAAATGATGCTCACCGACCTGCTGTTTATGGGGCTGGTGCAGCAGGATCTGGAGCGGGCGCCGGAGCGCATTCGCCATAGCGAAGCGCTGGTGAAAAAGCTGGTCTGAGCAGAAAATGGGCGTATAATGCCCGCCCTGTTTGTGTTGTTTCTGAGATTTTCCTGATGGCGCTGTTAATTACCAAAAAATGCATCAACTGCGATATGTGCGAGCCGGAGTGCCCCAATGAGGCCATTTCGATGGGTGACAGCATTTATGAAATTAACAGCGACCGCTGCACCGAATGCGTGGGCCATTACGACACGCCCACCTGCCAGAAGGTGTGCCCGATCCCAAATACCATTCTGAAAGATCCGGCACACGTCGAGAATGAAGAACAGCTGTGGGATAAATTCGTCCTGATGCACCACACGGATAAAATTTAACCGCTTCCCGGCTTAGCTTTCGACAATCACCGTGGCGCAGGCGTAATGGCGCTCATCGGCGAGCGTGACATGAATATGGCTCACCCCCAGTCGTTCCGCCAGCCGTTGCGCCTCACCCCATAGCCGCAGCTTCGGCTTGCCCAGCTCATCGTTGTAAACTTCGAACTGATTAAAGGCCAACCCGTTGCGGATCCCGGTCCCCAGCGCTTTCGCCGCCGCTTCCTTGACCGCAAAGCGTTTCGCCAGGAAACGCACCGGCTGCTGGTGCTGCTCCCAGATGCTCCATTCATGGTCGCTCAGCACCCGGCGGGCAAGGCGATCGCCGCTGCGGGCGATCACCGCCTCGATGCGGGCGATCTCGACGATGTCGGTACCCAGCCCGAGGATGGCCATTAGCCGCGCGCTTCCAGCATCAGACGTTTCATTTCCGCCACCGCCTCTTTCAGGCCGCTCATTACCGCCCGACCAATAATCGCGTGGCCGATATTCAGCTCATGCATTTCCGGCAGCGCAGCAATCGCTTTCACGTTGTGATAGGTCAGACCGTGACCCGCATTGACCTTCAGGCCGAGGCTGGCGGCGTAAGTGGCCGCTTTGGCAATACGTTCCAGCTCCTTCGCCTGCTCGGCGTCGGTTTTAGCATCGGCATAGCAGCCGGTGTGGATTTCGATATAGGGCGCGCCAACGTCAGCTGCCGCTTTGATCTGCGCTTCATCCGCATCGATAAACAGGGAGACCTGGATGCCAGCATCCGCCAGGCGTTGACAGGCATCACGCATCTTGTCGCGCTGGCCGGCCACGTCCAGTCCGCCTTCGGTGGTCACTTCCTGACGCTTCTCCGGCACCAGGCAGCAGAAATGCGGTTTGGTTTCGCAGGCGATCGTCAGCATCTCTTCGGTGACCGCCATTTCAAGGTTCATGCGGGTGTGCAGCGTCTGGCGCAGGATACGCACATCGCGATCGGTGATATGGCGGCGGTCTTCGCGCAGATGCACGGTTATGCCGTCGGCGCCGGCCTGTTCGGCAATGAAAGCCGCCTGAACCGGATCCGGGTAAGCGGTGCCGCGGGCGTTACGCAAGGTCGCGATATGGTCAATATTGACCCCTAACAGTAATTCAGCCATGACAATCCTCGTTAATCATTATTCGTATTATCCGCTCGCGCCTTTCGCGCGGGCATAAACTGGCGAAACAATTCCCGGCTCTTGAGCGGTTTGCCGCCGAGATAGGGCTTCAGGGCGATACGGGTAAAGCGCTTCGCGGCGCGCAACGTATCAACATCAGGAAACTCGCGACTCGCCAACGCTTTCAAATGGTGCCCGGTAAACGTGTTGTTATCAATCACCAGGCTGGCAATAAAGCCTTTTTCTTCGCGATAGCGGTAGGTCATGGTGTCGTCCACCGGCTCGCCGCTCCCGGCACAGTGGAGAAAATCCACGCCATAGCCCAGGTGTCCGAGCAGCGCCAGCTCAAAGCGCCGCAGCGCAGGCTCCGGCGAGCCGCTGGCCCCGGCGAGCGCCTGAATGCAGTGCAGATAGTCAAAAAAGAGTTCGGAGAAGCGCGTTTCGTGCTCAAGCACACGGGAGATAAGCTCGTTAACGTAAAGACCGCTGTAGAGGGTGATGCCGCTGAGCGGCAGCGCCAGCGAGACAGCTTCCGCGCTGCGCAGGGTTTTGACTTCGCCGCGGCCGCCGAAGCGAACCAGCAAGGGGGTAAAGGGCTGTAAAGCGCCTTTAAGATTCGAGCGTTTGGAGCGTGCGCCCTTGGCAACCAGGCGCACGCGACCGGATTCTTCCGTGAAGACGTCCAGCATCAGGCTGGTTTCGCTCCACGGTCGGCTATGCAGGACAAAGGCGCGCTGCCATCCATCCACGTTGCGTTAACTCAGAGGTCGTCAACATAACCGAGACTGCGCAGGGCGCGCTCGTCATCGGCCCAGCCGGATTTCACTTTGACCCACAGCTCGAGGTGGACCGGCGCTTCAAACATCTCCTGCATGTCCTTACGCGCTTCGATGCCGATGGTTTTGATTTTGGCGCCTTTGTTGCCAATCACCATCTTCTTCTGCCCTTCACGCTCGACAAGGATCAGGCCGTTGATGTCGTAACCGCCACGCTCGTTGGTCACGAAACGTTCGATTTCCACGGTGACGGAGTACGGTAGCTCAGCGCCGAGGAAACGCATCAGTTTTTCACGGATGATTTCGGAAGCCATAAAGCGCTGAGAACGATCGGTAATATAATCTTCCGGGAAGTGGTGGATCGCTTCCGGCAGATGCTTACGCACGATCGACGCGATGGTGTCGACGTTGGTCCCCGTTTCCGCCGACATCGGCACGATATCGAGGAAGTTCATCTGGCTGGCGAGGAACTGCAGATGCGGTAACAGATCCGCTTTTTCCTGCACGTTATCCACTTTGTTGACCGCGAGGATCACCGGCGCTTTCGCGTCGCGCAGCTTGTTGAGCACCATCTCGTCGTCCTGCGTCCAGCGGGTGCCTTCCACCACGAAGATGACCAGCTCAACATCGCCAATAGAGCTGCTGGCCGCTTTGTTCATTAAGCGGTTAATGGCGCGCTTTTCTTCCATATGCAGGCCCGGAGTATCGACGTAAATCGCCTGATACGGCCCTTCGGTATGGATGCCGACGATGCGGTGACGGGTAGTCTGCGCTTTACGGGAGGTGATCGAGATCTTCTGCCCAAGCAGCTTATTCAACAGCGTGGATTTGCCAACGTTTGGACGACCCACGATAGCGACAAACCCACAATAACTTTTTTCTTCGCTCATTCCAGCTCCAGCTTTTTCAGCGCCTGTTCGGCGGCAGCCTGCTCCGCCTTACGACGGCTGGAACCTGTGCCAACCACCGGTTCACTCAGGCCACTGACCTGGCAGTGGATAGTAAATTCCTGATCGTGCGCTTCGCCGCGCACCTGGACTACCAGGTAGGACGGCAGCGGCAGATGACGACCCTGCAGATACTCCTGCAGACGCGTCTTCGGATCCTTTTGCTTATCGCCCGGGCTGATTTCGTCCAGACGAGTCTGGTACCAGGAGAGGATTAAGCGTTCAACGTTCTGAATATCACTGTCGAGGAAAACCCCGCCAATTAACGCTTCAACGGTGTCCGCGAGAATCGATTCACGACGGAAACCGCCGCTTTTCAGTTCGCCCGGCCCGAGGCGCAAGCATTCGCCCAGTTCAAACTCGCGGGCGATTTCCGCCAGCGTGTTGCCGCGCACCAGCGTCGCGCGCATACGGCTCATGTCGCCTTCATCCACGCGAGGAAAGCGATGATACAGCGCATTAGCGATCACGAAACTTAAAATGGAGTCGCCTAAAAATTCCAGGCGCTCATTATGTTTGCTGCTGGCACTGCGGTGAGTTAATGCCTGTTGCAACAGCTCCTGATGATGAAAAGTGTAGCCCAGCTTTCGTTGAAGCCGATTAATTACGATGGGGTTCATGCGTTACCAATAAATGAATGCGTCAAAGATGCAGCACACGAAACCGACCTGAGCATACGCTTCAAACAGTAAGTTGAAACAGACCAATACGCTTTCGTGTGCAGTGTCACCCGGCAGAGCGACAACCAAAAACTTCGGGGGGATATTCTATACGCAACGACACGGGATGTCGTTAGTTTGAATGGATTTAAATACTAAATAATTCGCGCCGCTGCGATAACAGCAGCGGCGTGAATTCAGCAGATGAAATTAATGAATTCCACCAATGCGCGATAACCGCACGCCGGTCGGCCATTCACCTTCCTGCTTTTCAAAACTCATCCAGATAGCGGTGGCCTTCCCGACCAGGTTTGCTTCCGGCACAAAGCCCCAGTAACGGCTGTCGGCGCTGTTATCCCGGTTGTCGCCCATCATGAAGTACTGACCCGGCGGCACAATCCAGGTGGCCAGCGGCAGACCGCTCTGATGGTAATACATGCCAGCCTGATCCTGAGCAATCGGCACCATCAGAATACGATGCGTGACGTCGCCCAGCGTCTCCTGACGCTCGGTGAGGCGAATGCCGTCGGCTTTGGTTTCGCCCTTCGGCAGCTGCCAGAAACCGCTGCTCGCTTCGCCGCCGTTGCTGCGGGAGAAGGTCTGAACGAAATCGCTCGGCTCCACGTTGGAGTAAGTCACCGGCAGCGCGTTGCCGCAGGCCTGTCCGGAGCTGCAGCCCGGCTGAATAGTGACCTGCTTGGCAATCGGATCGTAGGTGACTTTATCCCCCGGGAGCCCCACCGCGCGCTTGATGTAGTCCAGGCGCGGGTCTTCCGGATATTTAAACACCACGATGTCGCCGCGCTTCGGATGACCCGTCTCGATCAGCGTTTTCTGGTAGATAGGATCTTTAATGCCGTAGGCAAATTTCTCCACCAGGATGAAATCGCCAATCAGCAGAGTCGGCATCATCGAACCTGACGGGATCTGGAACGGCTCATAAATGAATGAACGTACCACCAGAACGATCGCCAGCACCGGGAAAACCGATGCGCCGGTTTCCAGCCAGCCCGGTTTCGGGCCGACTTTCTTCAACGTCTTTTTGTCCAGCTGCTCGCCGGTCGCTGCCTGAGCAGCGGCCTGACGCTCACGACGTTTCGGTGCAAAAATGAACTTGTCCAGGCACCATAAAACGCCCGTCACCAGGGTTGCAATCACCAGGATCAGGGCAAACATGTTCGCCATGCCAACTCCTTAGGGTTATTTGCCGTCTTTACCAACGTGCAGAATGGCGAGGAACGCTTCCTGCGGCAGTTCAACGTTACCGACCTGCTTCATACGCTTCTTACCTTCTTTCTGCTTCTGCAGCAGCTTTTTCTTACGGCTGACGTCACCGCCGTAGCATTTCGCCAGCACGTTTTTACGCAGCTGTTTCACGGTAGAGCGCGCGATGATGTGGTTGCCGATGGCCGCCTGAATCGCGATGTCGAACTGCTGACGCGGAATAAGATCTTTCATCTTTTCCACCAGCTCGCGGCCGCGATACGGCGCGTTATCGTTGTGGGTGATCAGCGCCAGCGCATCGACGCGCTCGCCGTTGATCAGCACATCGACGCGTACCATGTTCGACGCCTGGAAGCGTTTGAAGTTGTAGTCCAGCGACGCATAGCCGCGGGAGGTAGACTTCAGACGGTCGAAGAAGTCGAGCACCACTTCCGCCATCGGGATTTCGTAGGTCAGCGCCACCTGTTTACCGTGGTAAACCATGTTGGTCTGCACGCCGCGCTTCTCCACACACAGGGTGATCACGTTGCCGAGGAACTCCTGCGGCAGCAGCATGTGACACTCGGCGATCGGCTCACGCAGCTCCTGAATATTATTCAGCGGCGGCAGCTTGGACGGGCTGTCGACGTAGATAACTTCTTTGGAGGTGGTCTCCACTTCGTAAACTACCGTCGGCGCGGTGGTGATCAGGTCAAGATCGTATTCACGCTCCAGACGCTCCTGAATGATCTCCATGTGCAGCAGGCCGAGGAAGCCGCAGCGGAAGCCGAAGCCCAGCGCGGTAGAACTTTCCGGCTCGTAGAACAGAGAGGCGTCGTTGAGGCTCAGTTTGCCCAGCGCGTCGCGGAAAGCTTCATAATCATCGGAGCTTACCGGGAACAGGCCGGCATACACCTGCGGTTTCACCTTCTTAAAGCCAGGCAGCGCTTTGTCTGCCGGGTTGCGGGCGGCGGTCAGGGTATCGCCCACCGGCGCGCCAAGGATGTCTTTGATCGCACAGACCAGCCAGCCTACCTCGCCGCATTTCAGCTCGGTACGGTCAACCTGTTTCGGGGTGAAGATGCCCAGACGGTCGGCGTTATAGACCTGGCCGGTGCTCATGACCTTGATCTTGTCGCCCTTGCGCATGGTGCCGTTTTTAATTCGTACCAGCGACACCACGCCGAGGTAGTTATCGAACCAGGAGTCGATAATCAGCGCCTGCAGCGGCGCGTCCGGATCGCCTTCCGGCGGCGGAATATCGCGCACCAGACGCTCCAGCACCTCGGTCACGCCGACGCCGGTTTTCGCCGAGCAGCGCACCGCGTCGTGGGCGTCGATCCCGACGATATCTTCAATCTCGTCCGCTACGCGCTCAGGGTCGGCCGCAGGCAGGTCGATCTTGTTGAGTACCGGAACGACCTCCAGGTCCATCTCCATCGCGGTGTAGCAGTTGGCCAGGGTCTGGGCTTCTACGCCCTGCCCGGCGTCAACCACCAGCAGCGCGCCTTCGCACGCGGCGAGGGAACGGGAAACTTCATAAGAGAAGTCCACGTGGCCCGGGGTGTCGATAAAGTTCAGCTGATAGGTCTCACCGTCGTTGGCCTTATAGTCAAGGGTGACGCTCTGCGCCTTGATGGTGATCCCGCGTTCGCGCTCAAGATCCATGGAGTCCAGAACCTGGGCTTCCATTTCACGATCAGAAAGGCCACCGCAAATCTGGATGATACGGTCAGACAGCGTCGACTTACCGTGGTCGATGTGAGCGATGATCGAAAAGTTACGTATATTCTTCATATTTAGAGTTAATTATGCCTTACGAGTATCATGAGGCCGCTGTACTGTGCCTGACGTTTTTTAATCCGAAAACGCCGCATTCTACACTACATCCTTGAAACCAGGAAATGCTGTTAGATCCAGCATAACCGCAGAAATTGTGGCGTTGTAACAGGAAGGGTAAATAAAGATAAGGGCCAGTGAAATCACTGACCCATGTCGGAGGAAGGCGTTTCGATACGCACCAGATCCGGCGGCAACGCGACGCTCAGAATCACCGGCTGCCACGACTGGCGCGCTGCCAGCTGCGGCGACAGACCGCGCGCCACCAGAAACCCGCCGACGCCGCCCAGCAGCGCGCCGCACAGCGAAGCGATATCGCTGGCAAACAGCACCTGGAAAATCGACGCCATCACAAACAGACCCACCAGCGGCGCCATGTAGACCAACAGCGCCGAACCCAGCAGACTGCTCTCGGCAATCCCCAGCTCCACTTTTTGCCCCGCCGTCAACGGCTGCTCGCAGGGCACGCTGATGGTATGGCTGGTCTGCGGCCCCAGCTTGTTTAATACCCGGCTGCCGCAGCCGGCGCGGGAGGCGCAACTGCTGCAGGAGGCTTTAACGTCGCAGTGCACCTGCGCCACGCCGTTATGCCAGGAAACCACGGTGGCCCACTCTTTGATCATTGTACTGCCTTGAATTTAATGCTGTCTGAGATACGCTTCGCCGTCTGCGGCGGCAGTTCGCCCACCACGGTGATCTCCGCGTTATCGCGTACCGTCGTGCTGACGGTGCGTCGGCCGGTGCGCAACAGCTGGTCGCTGCTGGCCGCGGTGGCGCGGTTGATATTGATCGAGAAGCTGAACAAGCCGTCGGAATAGAGACGTGATTCTACCGGACCATCAAAGGTGGGCAGACGACGCTGGCTGCTGGAGACCTCAGTCATGCCCTGCGGGAGCCACGTTGGCGCCCAGTTGAAGTTGGCTTTGTCGCCCCCTTCAGGCACCGACAGCTGCGGCGGCAAATTCGCTTTCGCCAGCGTCTCCATGCTGGCGCTGACGTTATCGCCAACGTTGAAAGAGACGACCCGGAACTGCTCCAGCGTTTCACCGTCGCGGTCGAGCAAATCGACGCGCAGCGGCAGCTTGGTCTCAGCGTCCAGCCAGGCGATAAAGCTATAGCGCGTGCCGTCGCGAGCCACGACGCGGATCACGTCGCAGAGGCGGTCGGCGATACGGGTACGGCCCACGGAGATAAAATCATAGGCTGCGCTGAGACGTTTGAAATCGCTGTAAACCAACGACGGCAGCGAATCGACGATATAGTCGCCGTTCAGGGTGAACGGATCGAGGCCGGGTTCAAAATAGCTGATTTCCGTACCGCGCAGGACCACTTCCCGGCGCGGACCGTCCAGCTGCAGAAGCTGCGCCAGCGGTTGATTGTTCAGTCGCGCGTGACGATAGCGCAGCGACTCAACGCCTTGTTTGCTGATGCTGACGAAAGACAGCTCATAATTGAGGGACTGGCTGGCCAGGTTCATCTGCTGCAACAACGCCCCGGACGATGTATCAGCCGAGGCGTTGACAGAGAACAACAGACTGCCTGCCATGAGCGACATGGCACACCAAAGTTGCTTCATTACTGCGATTGCGTTCCTAAAGTTTGATAACCCGGCACCTGGACTGCGGCCTGCTGAGTCTGGGCCTGGCCAAACTGAAGCTGCTCAGCGTGCAGGCGGCGCTGCAGTTCGTAGTCCTGCAGCATGGCGTTAATCCGCCGACGCTGTTCCTGGACCTGAGCCTGCTGGCCGCTACCTGCTGATACGTCAGCCGGTACGCCAAGGCTTACCGGGCTCGCTTTACCCATCATCGGCAGCGTATTGAACACCGGCGCCTCTGGCTGCTGAGCGGCATCAGACTGCCCATTATAGTGCTGGACGCCGACGATAACCGCAAGCGATACGCAGGCGGCAACGCCCATCTGGGTCAGTGAGCTGGCCCACGGACGCACTTTGTTCCAGAACGGCATCTGCCGCCACTGGTGCGGTGCGGGCTGAGATTCAGGAATAAGCGGCGCCGTCTGACGAACGGGCTCATTTTCAATGGCGGCCATCACCCGGGCGGAGATATCAAATTGCAGCACCTCTGCGGTATCGCCACGCAGCGTATCGCGGATAAGGTGATAACTCTCCCAGGTTTTTTGCATCTCAGAAGAACGACTCAGCTCGTTGAGCAGTTCGTTATCCAGCGTTTCACCATCCATTAAAGCCGAAAGTTTTTCTTTCTGCATGCCTGATACCCTTTTCCAGTATTCCGCTATCGTCAACGCCTGATAAGCGGTTGAACTTTATTATCAATAGCTTCTCGCGCCCGGAAGATACGCGAACGCACCGTCCCAACCGGACAATCCATGATAGCGGCTATCTCTTCATAGCTTAGGCCATCCAGCTCCCGTAACGTAATTGCCATGCGTAAATCTTCCGGAAGCGATTCAATGGTACGAAAAACTATTTGTCTCAGTTCTTCTGACAACATTAAGTTCTCAGGGTTCGAAATTTCTTTCAACGCCCCGCCGCTTTCGAAGTTTTCCGCCTCGTTAGCGTCAACATCGCTGGACGGCGGACGGCGTCCCTGAGCAACCAGATAATTCTTCGCCGTATTGACGGCGATACGGTATAACCAGGTGTAAAAAGCGCTATCTCCCCGGAAAGAGTCCAGCGCACGCCATGCTTTAACGAACGATTCCTGAACGACGTCAGCGATATCGCCCGGCGGTACATAGCGGGAAACCAGGCTCGCGACCTTATGCTGATAGCGCACTACCAGCAAATTAAACGCTTTCTGATCTCCTTTCTGGACCCGTTCAACAAGGACCTGATCCGTTAACTGCTCGCTCATCCGAGGTAATGTCTCCCCAAACCCAATTCCCATGCGTCTTCAAAACACCACCCAAAATCTGCATTATGAGCAAGCTGACTCTTGGAGTGTATGAAAACAATAAAGTTCCGTTACGCTTTTGTTTTTTGTCTGGCAACGGCGGCAGATCGTTATCAATCATTATATGCCCAGGTTGCTAAACGATAGGTTAGTCAATAAGAAAAAGCGCAGGCCCGTCTGAAGGGTATCGTAACACGGCGTTTATTTCACTATAAAATCCAATGCTATCAACCTGCCACGCGTCTCATTTTCGCCGTGCTCCAGACCGTTTCCGCTCGTCTGCTGTTTAGCCGTCACAACGCCAGTTAAAAAAAATTGTACGATTCCTCACGAGCTGGTGCTATTGTGAGCTAAATGTGTTTAGTAAATTAAACAAAGACGATGAATACCACTCCTGACTTCTCTTGTGATGTGTTGATTATCGGCAGCGGCGCTGCCGGCCTCTCTCTTGCGCTGCGCCTGGCAGAGCACAGTTCGGTGACGGTGTTGAGCAAAGGGCCAATTAGCGAAGGTTCGACGTTCTATGCGCAGGGCGGGATTGCCGCCGTCTTCGACGAGACCGACAGTATTGAATCCCATGTCGAAGATACCCTGATCGCCGGCGCAGGGTTATGCGATCGCCATGCGGTCACCTTCGTCGCCAGCAACGCCAGGCCATGCGTCCAGTGGCTTATCGATCAGGGCGTATTGTTTGATACCCAGGTCCAGGCCAATGGCGAAGAGAGCTATCATCTCACGCGCGAAGGGGGCCACAGCCATCGGCGCATTCTTCACGCCGCCGACGCTACCGGCAAAGCGGTGGAGACGACGCTGGTCGATAAAGCCCTCGCCCATCCCAATATCCGCATCCTTGAGCGCAGCAATGCCGTCGACTTGATCGTATCGGATAAGATTGGCCTGCCGGGCACGCGCCGGGTGGTCGGGGCATGGATCTGGAACCGCAATAAAGAGCGCGTGGAAACCTGCAGCGCGAAGGCGGTGGTGCTCGCCACCGGCGGAGCCGCCAAGGTTTATCAATACACCACTAACCCCGACGTCTCTTCCGGAGACGGTATCGCGATGGCCTGGCGGGCGGGCTGCCGGGTGGCGAATCTGGAATTCAACCAATTTCACCCCACCGCGCTGTATCATCCGCAGGCGCGCAATTTCCTGCTGACCGAAGCGCTGCGCGGCGAAGGCGCCCACCTTAAACGCCCGGACGGCACCCGCTTTATGCCGGACTTTGACGAACGCGGCGAGTTGGCCCCACGCGATATCGTCGCCCGCGCCATCGATCATGAGATGAAGCGCCTTGGCGTTGACTGTATGTTCCTTGATATCAGCCATAAACCCGAGGCGTTTGTTCGCCAGCACTTCCCGATGATTTACGAAAAGCTGCTCGGTCTGGGAATTGATTTAACCAAAGATCCGGTGCCGGTCGTCCCTGCCGCGCATTACACCTGCGGCGGCGTGATGGTGGATGATAATGGCCGCACCGACGTCGATGGGTTATACGCCATCGGCGAAGTCAGCTATACCGGGCTGCACGGCGCGAACCGTATGGCCTCGAACTCGCTGCTGGAGTGTCTGGTTTACGGCTGGTCCGCCGCAGAAGATATTGCCCGTCGCCTGCCGCTGGCCCAGAAGGTCAGCACCCTGCCGGCGTGGGATGAAAGTCAGGTGGAGATCCCGGATGAACTGGTGGTTATCCAGCATAACTGGCACGAGCTGCGCCTGCTGATGTGGGATTACGTGGGGATTGTGCGCACCACCCGCAGGCTGGAGCGCGCCCTGCGGCGCATTACCATGCTGCAGCAGGAGCTGGATGAGTATTACGCCCGCTTCCGCGTCTCGAATAATCTGCTGGAGCTGCGCAATCTGGTGCAGGTGGCGGAACTTATCGTACGCTGCGCGATGTTGCGCAAAGAGAGCCGGGGACTGCATTACACCCTCGACTATCCGCAGCCGCTGCCGAACAGCGGTCCGTCGATATTGTCGCCCCTGGCTCACATAAAGAGATAAAAATCCTCGGTCAGAGCGGTAAAGCCTTCTGAATACTGCTGCTCTGGCCCGCGGATCGCCAGCCTGTCGCTGAAACACTCCCCCGCCGTCGGGGAGAAAGCCAGCAGTACCCGATGCGGCGGCCGCATCTCGGTCTCCGCCACGTCAGTGCGCAGTCGCAGGTGCCAGCCCATCGCGGTTGCCCGTTCGATAAACGCATTACCGATATCGACCGGCAGCACCACGCAAAAAAATCCTTCTTCGGTGATATGCTCAGCGGCACAGGTCAGCAGAGAAGCGTGATCGAGCGTCGTGGTATACCGCGCCTGCTCCCGCTGCGAGGTGGCGCAAGGCACCCCTTCCGCAAAAAAGGGCGGGTTACTGATTATCAGTTGATAGCGTCGGGTCTGCGGCGGCTGCCACTGATGGATATCGGCCTGACAGACCTCAACCCGCGAAGCCCATGGCGACGCAAGGGCATTTTCCTGCGCCTGGGCGGCGGCCTCCTCATCCAGTTCGACCGCATCGACACGCACATCATCGCCGGTACGCTGCGCGAGCATTAGCGCCAGCAGGCCGCTGCCGGCGCCAATATCCAGCACATGTTTCACCCCGGCAATCGGCGCCCAGGCGCCGAGCAAAATGCCGTCGGTACCCACCTTCATCGCGCAACGATCGTGGGCGACAAAAAACTGTTTGAAGGTAAAACCATTGCGCGGCAGCGCAAACTTCGACTGAGACATCCTCAATAACCTTGCCGACAAAAAACTCCTGAACGTAAGGCTATGCACAATACCGGAGAACAGATAGCCTTACAAACAGATGAACATTACGTCAGTAACGTCTATAATCGGCGGCCCACTCAGAGGTAGAACATGACTGTAACGACTTTTTCCGAACTTGAACTCGACGAAAACCTGCTGGAAGCCCTCCAGGATAAAGGTTTCACTCGCCCGACAGCCATTCAGGCCGCCGCTATTCCGCCTGCGCTCGATGGCCGTGACATTCTCGGTTCAGCGCCGACCGGCACCGGTAAAACGGCGGCGTATCTGCTGCCAGCGTTGCAGCACCTGCTCGATTTCCCGCGTAAGAAATCCGGCCCGCCGCGTATTCTTATCCTGACGCCGACCCGTGAGCTGGCGATGCAGGTGGCTGACCACGCCCGCGAGCTGGCGAAGCATACCCATCTGGATATCGCCACCATTACCGGCGGCGTAGCCTACATGAACCACGCGGAAGTGTTCAGCGAAAACCAGGACATCGTGGTCGCCACCACTGGTCGCCTGCTGCAGTATATAAAAGAAGAGAACTTCGACTGCCGCGCCGTCGAGACCCTGATCCTCGATGAAGCCGACCGCATGCTGGACATGGGCTTTGCGCAGGATATCGAAACCATCGCTGGTGAAACCCGCTGGCGCAAGCAGACCATGCTGTTCTCCGCGACGCTGGAAGGCGATGCGATCAAAGACTTCGCTGAGCGCCTGCTGGAAGAGCCGGTTGAAGTTTCCGCTACCCCGTCGACTCGCGAGCGTAAGAAAATCCATCAATGGTACTATCGCGCGGACGATATCGAACATAAGACCAGGCTGCTGGTGAATCTGCTGCAACAGCCGGAAGCTACCCGCGCTATCGTCTTTGTGCGCAAGCGCGAGCGCGTGCATGAGTTGGCCAACTGGCTGCGTGAAGCGGGGATTAACACCTGCTGGCTGGAAGGCGAGATGGTGCAGGCCAAGCGTAACGAAGCCATTAAGCGTCTGACCGACGGCCGCGTAAACGTGCTGATCGCCACCGACGTCGCCGCCCGCGGTATCGATATTCCGGACGTCAGCCACGTCTTTAACTTCGATATGCCGCGCACCGCCGACATCTATCTGCACCGTATCGGTCGTACCGGCCGTGCAGGTAAGAAAGGCACCGCGATTTCGCTGGTTGAAGCGCACGATCACCTGCTGCTGGGCAAGATCGGCCGCTACGTTGAAGAACCGCTGAAAGCTCGCGTGATTGATGAATTGCGACCCAAAACCCGCGCGCCAAGCGAGAAGTTGACTGGTAAACCATCGAAGAAAGTGCTGGCGAAACGCGCCGAGAAAAAAGAGAAAGAAAAAGAGAAGCCGCGGGTGAAGAAGCGCCACCGCGATACGAAAAATATCGGTAAGCGCCGGAAGCCAAGCGCGACCGGGACGCCATCAGCGTCGAGCGAAGAGTAAAAAAAACGCCGGGATATCCCGGCGTTTTCACATCTGGCGTTAGCCTTACAGGCTTTCAGTAAAGGTACGAGCGATAACGTCGCGCTGCTGTTCCGGAGTCAGGGAGTTGAAGCGTACCGCGTAGCCGGAAACACGAATGGTCAGCTGCGGGTATTTTTCCGGATGCTCAACCGCGTCCAGCAGGGTTTCGCGACGCAGCACGTTAACGTTCAGGTGCTGACCGCCTTCCACGCGAACTTCTGGTTTCACGTCTACCGGGATTTCACGGTATTCGATTTCACCCAGTTTGCTGACCGCCACCACGTCATCTTCCGCAAAACCACCTTTGGCGCACAGACAACGCGCTTCGCCTTTTTCGCTATCCAGCAGCCAGAAAGAGTTCAGCAGGTCGTCGTTTGCCGCTTTAGTAATTTGGATACCAGTAATCATTTGATGCCTCCCAGGCAGTGTTTATTCGATTTTGGCCTCTTCGCGGCCAATTGGTAAAACCATTGTTGTATGAGTGTATATATATCAGCCGCACCCTCGGCATTCTTTGATGTAAATCAACAAAAACCACTCACTCTAAGTGGGTATGCAAGGATTTTATTGTTTTACATCAAGTTACGCCATTAGCCGCTATAAATAATTTTGTAAATTTTCAATTTTTTTTGCATAAAGGCCCGCGTCAAGCCGTGCCGATTTTGTTCTGTAGAAAGAAGCCGTTAAGCTATAGCAATGACCCTTTGCAGGAGAGCAAGATGACCACCCCTTTAACCTGGCATGACGTGCTGGCGGATGAAAAGCAACAACCCTATTTTCTCAATACTCTGAAGACCGTCGCCGAAGAGCGCCAGTCCGGGATCACCATCTATCCACCGCAAAAAGATGTCTTTAATGCGTTTCGCTTTACCGAACTGGGCGATGTCAAAGTCGTCATTCTCGGTCAGGACCCCTATCACGGCCCGGGGCAAGCCCACGGTCTGGCGTTCTCGGTTCGCCCCGGCGTCGCTGTCCCGCCCTCGCTGCTGAATATGTACAAAGAGCTGGAGGCCACTATCCCTGGCTTTACCCGCCCTACCCATGGTTACCTGGAAAGCTGGGCGCGCCAGGGGGTGCTCCTGCTTAATACTGTCCTGACCGTCCGCGCCGGGCAGGCGCACTCGCACGCCAGCCTCGGCTGGGAGACGTTTACCGATAAGGTAATCGCCTTAATCAATGAGCACTGCGAGGGGGTGGTCTTTCTGCTGTGGGGCTCCCATGCGCAGAAGAAAGGCGCGATTATCGATCGCCAGCGCCACTGCGTACTGAAGGCGCCGCACCCTTCACCGCTCTCCGCGCATCGCGGCTTCTTTGGCAGCAACCATTTCGTGCAAACCAATCAGTGGCTGGCCGATCGCGGCGAAGCGCCGATTGACTGGATGCCGGTCCTTCCCGCCGAAAGCGAGTGATCGACAGCCATAAAAAAAGCCAGCATCAGCTGGCTTTTGTATTCAGGGACAGGTATTACGCCTTGTTCTGACGCCACCATTCCGCCAGCAGGACGCCGGTCGCCACAGAGACGTTCAGGCTTTCGACATTGCCGGTACCATCGATGGCGACGCTGAGGTCCGCGCTGGAGATCGCTGCATCCGACAGGCCATCGCGCTCCTGGCCTAACACCAGCACCATTTTCTTCGGCAGCTCGGCTTTAAACAGCGGGGTACCATTATGGCTGGAGGTCGAAACAATCGCGTAGCCCGCCTGACGGAACTGATCCAGAGTATCGATGAAGCTGTCGCCGGTGATCGGTTCAACATGTTCCGCACCGCCTTCCGCCGTACGGATCGCCGCGCCGGACTCCAGCACGCCGGCATCCTGAACCACAACACCCTTCACGCCGAAGTGCGCGCAGCTGCGCATGATCGCCCCGAGGTTGTGCGGGTTACCCACCTCCTCCAGCGCCAGAACGCAATCTTCTTCTGCGGCCTTCGCGACCCACTGGGCAACAGAGGTACCGTGGCGTTTTTTGATCAGGAAGCAGACGCCGCCGTGGTGATCGGTCCCGGAGGCTTTCGCCAGCTCGGCTTCATCAACCACATGATAGGCTTTACGGTTAGCCGCCATCCAGCGCAGCGCCTCTTTAAAGCGCGGCGTCACGCTCTGGATAAACCAGGCGCGGACAATGGCTTCCGGTCGGCTCTGGAACAGGGCCTGACAGGCGTTTTCACCATACACGCGGGTCTCTTCCGCACGCTGGCGACGCAGTACTTCCGGATCGATAAAGCTCTTCCCGCTGATCCCGCCGTGATCCTCTTTTACCGGCGTCTCGTCGCCAGGAGCGCGAGAAACGGTACGCCACGGGGACGCATCGTCACGATTAAAATCATCGCGCTTGCGCTCATCACGCTTGCGGTCATCGCGTTTACGATCGTCACCGCGGCTGTTTCGTTCGTCACGCGCAGGGCGGCTGCGGCCGTCAACACGAGATTTTCCTGGACGACCTCCCCCTTTCCCGGTACGTGGGTTATGGGTGCGTTTGTCAGAATCATCATCACTGCGGACATACATCACTTTGACCTTGCCGCTTTTATTTTTCAGTTCGTCGCTCATCAATTTTCTCCACCTGCGCTGCGCGAAGCGCGCAGATTACCCGATGTGTCATCGCTTCGCCATGATTTCGTTTAAAAGACGGCCTCTATTGCACTCATCGAACAAAACGCATTGTCCTTAAATAACACTTAATCGATAATATGTAACATCACAGAAACATATCGGCCACGTGCCACGTTGCAACCCATAACCAGAGGTTAGTTATGAATACCGTTTGTGCCAGTTGTCAGGCTCTGAACCGCCTCCCGGACGATCGTAGCGCGGATGGCGCAAAGTGCGGACGCTGCGGTCACGATCTTTTTGATGGCGACGTCATCAACGCGACCGGGGCAACGCTGGATAAACTCTTAAAGGACGATCTGCCGGTCGTTGTCGATTTCTGGGCGCCATGGTGCGGTCCCTGCCGCAGCTTCGCGCCGATCTTTGAAGACGTCGCGGAAGAGCGTAGCGGGAAGATGCGTTTTGTGAAAGTTAACACCGAAGCGGAACGTGAGCTTAGCGCACGGTTTCGTATCCGCAGCATCCCGACCATTATGATGTTCAAAAATGGCGAAGTGATCGACATGCTCAATGGCGCGGTGCCAAAAGCGCCATTTGATAGCTGGCTGAACGAAGCCGGACAGCAGTAATCCCTCCGGGGCACCGCTTGTGCCCCGTTTTCGCCTCTGCGACAATAGCGTTTTTCACTAGCGACTCCCATGACTGATAACGCTGTCCTTCGCCTGCGCGCCGAACGTCTCGCGCGAGCCACCCGCCCTTTCCTTGCTCGCGGCAACCGCATCCGCCGCTGCCAGCGCTGTCTGCTGCCGCTCAAGCAGTGCCTGTGCGCCACGTTAACGCCGGCGCAGGCTACCAGCCGTTTCTGCCTGGTGATGTTTGATACGGAGCCGATGAAGCCCAGCAACACCGGCCGGCTCATCGCCGATATTCTGCCGAATACCGAGGCTTATCAATGGTCGAGAACCGAGCCGCCGCAGGGGCTGCTCGATCTGGTCGCCCATCCCGATTACCAGCCGATGGTGGTGTTCCCCGCCTCCTACGCCGCACCGGAGCGCCAGGTCCTGAGCGCGCCGCCGTCCGGCAAACCGCCGCTGTTTATCATGCTCGATGGCACCTGGACCGAAGCGCGTAAAATGTTCCGTAAGAGCCCTTATCTGGACGCGCTGCCGATCATCTCCGTCGATCTGTCGCGCATCTCAGCCTACCATCTGCGCGAGGCGCACGCCGACGGACAATATTGTACCGCGGAAGTGGCCATCGCCCTGCTGGATCTGGCGGGCGATGCGCCGGCCGCCGCAGCGCTTGGCGAACACTTCACCCGCTTCCGGACCCGCTACCTGGCGGGAAAAACCCAGCATAAGGGCAGTATCACAGCGGGCCAGGCGGAAAACGTTTAAAATCATTCGGTCACTGGGATGAAAGGAGACCGGTATGAGCCAACGAGGCCTGGAAGCGCTGCTGCGACCAAAATCCATCGCCGTTATTGGCGCATCAATGAAGCCGCAGCGCGCTGGCTATCTCATGATGCGCAACCTGCTAGCCGGCGGCTTCAATGGCCCGGTACTGCCAGTGACCCCCGCCTGGAAGGCGGTGCTTGGGGTGCTGGCGTGGCCCACCATCGAGAAGCTGCCGTTTACGCCGGATCTGGCGGTGCTTTGTACCAACGCGCGACGTAATCTCGAGTTGCTCGAAGCCCTGGGGCAGAAAGGCTGCAAGACCTGCATCATCCTCTCTTCGCAGCCGGAACAGTATCCGGCGCTGCTCGAATGCGCTGCGCGCTATCAGATGCGCCTGCTCGGCCCAAACAGTCTGGGGCTGCTGGCGCCGTGGCAAGGCCTGAACGCCAGCTTTTCGCCGGTCGCGATCCACCGCGGTAAACTGGCCTTTATCTCGCAGTCGGCCGCCGTCTCCAACACCATCCTTGACTGGGCGCAACAGCGCGAGATGGGGTTTTCCTACTTCATCGCGCTGGGCGATAGCCTGGATATAGATGTCGATGACCTGTTGGACTTTCTGGCCCGCGACAGCAAAACCAGCGCCATTTTGCTTTACCTTGAGCATCTCAGCGACGCGCGCCGGTTTGTCTCCGCCGCGCGCAGCGCCTCGCGAAACAAGCCAATCCTGGTGATCAAAAGCGGCCGTAGTCCCGCGGCGCAGAAACTGTTGCACGTCAATTCAGGGATGGATCCGGCATGGGATGCGGCCATCCAGCGTGCTGGTCTGCTGCGGGTCCAGGATACCCATGAGCTGTTCTCCGCCGTAGAAACCCTGAGCCATATGCGCCCGCTGCGCGGTGAAAAACTGATGATCGTCAGCAACGGCGCGGCGCCGGCGGCGCTGGCGCTGGATGAGCTTTGGTTGCGTAACGGTAAGCTGGCGACCCTCAGTGAGGAGACGCGCGACGCCCTGCGCCAGGCGCTGCCGGGCGGCGTTGAGATCGCCAACCCACTGGATCTACGCGATGACGCCAGCAGCGAACACTATCAGCGGGCGGTGAACATTCTGCTTAACAGTCAGGACTACGACGCGCTGCTGGTGATCCACTCGCCCAGCGCCGCCGCGCCGGGCACCGAGAGCGCCCTGGCGCTGATAGACGCCCTGAAGCACCATCCGCGTGGCAAATATGTCACCGTGCTGACCAACTGGTGCGGCGAATTCTCTTCCCAGGAGGCGCGACGGCTGTTCAGCGATGCCGGCCTTCCCACCTACCGTACGCCGGAGGGCACCATCACCGCCTTTATGCATATGGTCGAGTACCGCCGTAACCAGAAACAGCTGCGCGAGACTCCAGTGCTGCCGGACTCGTTAACCGCCAATACCAGCGAAGCGCATGCTCTGCTCCAGCAAGCGATAGATGACGGCGCCACTACGCTGGATACCCACGAGGTCAGCCCGGTGCTCCGGGCCTACGGTATCCACACACTGCCAACCTGGATCGCCGCTGACAGCGCGGAAGCGGTGCATATCGCTGAGCAGATAGGCTATCCGGTTGCGTTGAAGCTGCGTTCCCCGGATATTCCGCACAAATCAGAAGTACAGGGGGTCATGTTGTATCTGCGTACCGCGGCAGAAGTACAGCAGGCAGCGGATGCGATGATCGATCGCGTCAGGCTGGCCTGGCCCCAGGCGCGCATTCATGGCCTGCTGGTGCAGAGTATGGCCAATCGCGCCGGCGCCCAGGAGCTGAGAGTGGTGGTTGAGCACGATCCCCTCTTCGGCCCGTTGATTATGTTGGGCGAAGGCGGCGTGGAGTGGCGGGCCGAGGACCAGGCCGCTGTGGCGCTGCCGCCGCTGAATATGAACCTGGCGCGTTATCTGGTGATCCAGGCGATCAAAAATAAGAAGATCCGCGGCCGCAGCGCATTGCGACCGCTGGATATCGCAGGCTTAAGCCAGCTGCTGGTTCAGGTCTCGAACCTGATCGTCGACTGCCCGGAGATCCAGCGGTTGGATATTCATCCCCTGCTCGCCTCCGGCAACGAGTTTACGGCGCTGGACGTTACCCTGGGGCTTGCTCCCTTTAGCGGCGACAGTGAAAGCCGTCTCGCTATTCGTCCCTATCCGCACCAGCTGGAGGAGTGGGTGGTGATGAAAAATGGCGATCGCTGTCTGTTCCGGCCGATCCTTCCGGAAGATGAACCGCAGTTGCTCGCGTTTATCGCTCAGGTCACCAAAGAAGATCTCTATTATCGCTATTTTAGTGAGATCAACGAATTTACCCATGACGACTTAGCCAATATGACCCAGATCGACTACGATCGAGAAATGGCGTTCGTCGCCGTCAGGACCACCGCGGAACAGAGCGAGATCCTCGGCGTGACGCGGGCGATCTCCGACCCTGACAATATTGATGCCGAGTTTGCTGTGCTGGTCCGTTCAGATTTGAAAGGGTTAGGCCTGGGGCGAAGGCTGCTGGAAAAGCTGATCGCCTATACGCAAAGCCATGGCCTGCAACGGCTGAATGGGATTACGATGCCGAATAACCGAGGCATGATCGGCCTCGCCAGAAAGCTGGGATTCACCGTTGATATTCAGCTGGAAGATGGGATTGTCAGTCTGTCGCTGCCCCTGAATCAGGGATAATCGCGCGACGCTGACCGCAATTGTTGACCACATTAGCGGGTAGTAATGGTATTATTGCCCGCTTACGTCGTCTGCATGGTACAGAAGACCCTTCAATAAACAGAGAAGAAACGCACTGTGATGTTGTCAAAATTTAAGCGTAATAAACATCAACAACACCTTGCCCAACTCCCTAAGCTTTCTCAGTCAGTTGATGATGTAGAGTTCTTTTACGCCCCTGCGGATTTCAGGGAAGCGTTACTGACCCGGATTGCCAACGCCACTCAGCGTATATGCATTATTGCGCTCTACCTGGAGCAAGATGATGGCGGAAAAGGAATTTTGCAGGCCCTTTATGACGCCAAACGTCAGCGTCCGCAACTGGATGTTCGCGTCCTCGTTGACTGGCACCGCGCTCAACGTGGCCGTATCGGCGCCGCCGCCTCCAACACCAATGCTGACTGGTATTGTCGGATGGCCAATGAAAATCCGGGCGTAGAGATCCCCGTTTACGGCGTGCCGATTAACACCCGGGAGGCGCTCGGCGTTCTCCATTTCAAAGGCTTTATTATCGATGACTGCGTCCTCTACAGCGGCGCCAGCCTGAACGATGTTTATCTGCATCAGCATGATAAGTACCGCTATGACCGCTATCAGTGCATCCGTAACGGCAAAATGGCGGACGTCATGTTCGACTGGGTCGACAATAATCTGGTTCAGGGACGCGGCGTGAATCGTCTCGACAGACCGGATCGGCCAAAAAGTCCGGAAATCAAAAACGATATTCGCCAGTACCGTCAGGAGCTGCGCGACCGCAGCTACCATTTTGTCGGCACCGCCGGTGACGAAGAACTCTCCGTCACCCCGCTGGTAGGCCTGGGGAAATCCAGCCTGCTGAACAAAACTATCTTTCACCTGATGCCCTGTGCCGAGCACAAGTTAACGATCTGCACCCCCTACTTCAACCTTCCTGCCGTGCTGGTAAGAAATATCATCCAGCTGCTGCGCGACGGTAAACAGGTGGAGATTATTGTCGGCGATAAAACCGCTAACGATTTCTATATTCCGGAAGATCAGCCGTTTAAAATCATCGGCGCGCTTCCTTATCTGTATGAGATCAACCTGCGGCGTTTCCTCAGCCGGCTGCAGTATTATGTGAATACCGATCAGCTGATCGTCCGCCTGTGGAAGGATGACGATAACAGCTACCACCTGAAAGGCATGTGGGTTGACGATGAGTGGATGCTGCTCACCGGCAACAACCTTAACCCGCGCGCCTGGCGACTCGATCTGGAAAATGCCATTCTGATCCACGATCCAAAGCAGCAGCTGGGAGCCATGCGGGAGAAAGAGCTGAAGCTCATCCGCACCCACACCACGGTGGTGAAACATTATCGGGATCTGCAAAGTATTGCCGACTATCCGGTGAAAGTGCGTAAACTGATCCGCCGACTGCGGCGGATCCGCATTGACCGGCTGATCAGCCGTATTCTCTGACAATCAGCCCCGCCTCGACGGGGCTTTTTTCTGGAAGCGCTATGCGTACGATAATCGTGATTGCTTCGCTGATGTTAACGGGCTGCAGCCACATGGCAAATGATGCATGGTCCGGTCAGGACAAAGCCCAGCATTTTCTGGCCTCGGCGATGCTATCTGCCGCCGGCAATGAATATGCGCAACATCAGGGTTACAGCCGGGACCGCAGCGCTGCTATCGGCCTGATGTTTTCCGTCAGCCTCGGCGCCTCAAAAGAGCTTTGGGACAGCCGCCCGGCAGGCAGCGGCTGGAGCTGGAAGGATTTCGCCTGGGATGTAGCCGGCGCGACCACCGGCTACGCTGTTTGGCAACTGGCGCACCAGTAACGGCTAAAGACGCAGGCCTTTGCCTTTGCGATGCAGCATCAGGGAGACCAGGAAGGCGATGGCCGCCATCACCGTCACGTACCAGTAGAACGCGTGCTCTATCCCCGCCGATTTCAGCGACAGCGCGACATATTCCGCCGAGCCGCCAAACAGGGCATTCGCGACGGCATAGGACAGCCCTACCCCAAGCGCGCGAACCTGCGCCGGGAACATCTCGGCCTTCAGGATGCCGCTGATCGAGGTATAGAAACTGACAATCAGCAAGGCGCAGATCACCAGGCCGAAGGCAGCATAGGGTGAGCTCACTTTTTGCAAGGCGCTCAGGATAGGCACGGTAAATAATGTCGCCAGCACGCCAAAGCACAGCATGGAGGTACGGCGGCCAACTTTATCCGAAAAGGCGCCGAACAGCGGTTGAACCAGCATATAAACGAACAGCGCCGCGGTCATGATCACGCTGGCGGTGCTGGCCGTCATGCCCGCCGTGTTGACCAGATACTTTTGCATATAGGTAGTAAAGGTATAGAAGGTCAGCGATCCGGCGGCAGTAAAGCCCAACACCATCACGAAAGCCCGGCGATTACGCCACAACCCTTTAAATGAGCCAGCCTCTTTCAGCGCCCGGGTCTCCTGCTTCGAGGTTTCGTCCAGCTGGCGACGCAGCCACAGCGCGACGATAGCCAGTACTGCCCCGAGAGCAAAAGGAATACGCCATCCCCAGGCATGCAAATCTTCGTCGCTCAGCACCTGCTGGAGCGCCACGACCACTAATACCGCCAGCAGTTGACCGCCAATTAACGTGACGTACTGGAAAGAGGCATAGAAGCCTTTCTTTCCTTCAATCGCCACTTCACTCATATAGGTCGCGCTGGTGCCATATTCTCCACCGACCGACAGCCCCTGAAACAGACGGGCCAACAGCAGCAGCGCCGGAGCCCAGGTGCCGATGACCGCGTAGCCCGGCAGGCAGGCAATCACCAGTGAACCAAAGCACATCATACAGACCGAAATAAGCATGGAAGCTTTACGTCCGCGGCGGTCGGCGATCCGACCAAACAGCCACCCACCGATAGGACGCATCAGAAATCCGGCGGCGAATACGCCTGCCGTTTGTAAAAGTTGAGTGGTGGTATTTCCGGATGGAAAGAAGATATGAGCAAAATAGAGCGAGCAGAATGAGTAGACGTAAAAATCAAACCACTCAACCAGATTTCCCGAGGAAGCGCCAACAATTGCCCAAATACGACGACGGGTATCGGCCTGCTCCGGCGCGGCCCGTTCGGTAATGCTACTCTCTGTCATTGTTATATTGCTCCAGCAAAGACTGCAGTCTGTCTTGTCGGGCGTACCACGTCACGCAGACAAATTAGTTAGTAAACTAAATGTTATATAATTGTTATATCTTTATATGTGATTGCATTCACATTTTTTTTCGCAAGCACGGTTTTCGCGATCAACGCCAGCGCAGAGGTAAGGAAAAAGTGGATTATGGCGAAGGGTTTGCCATGACGGGGTTTTATGTTGCTTTGAATGAAGATAATGGTGCGGGTATGGGGGGATTTTCCCCGGAGGCGGTGCTGCGCACCTTGTCCGGGCTACGGATCCGTAGCCCCGGTAAGCGCAGCGCCAGCGGGGAGATATACCCCACAAAGCAAAAAACCCCGCACCTTTCGGGACGGGGTTCTTTTTAAACGCAAAAACAAAAAGCTCAGTCTTTCGACTGAGCTTTCTGCTTTATTTGATGCCTGGCAGTTCCCTACTCTCACATGGGGAGACCCCACACTACCATCGGCGCTACGGCGT